>JBFXJT010000058.1:0-2606 GCA_050174575.1 Bacilli bacterium | reverse complement strand
CTTGAGACTTCTTCAAATTCTTTAATAATGTCTTCAACTTGAAAAAAACTCTTGGGTTCGTTTGTCATATGGTCAGTTCTTCCTAATTGGCAGTAAACACATGCGAAATTGCAAGTTTTTTTGGGAATAGGACTAACTCCAAGGGATAAACCAAGCCGTCTTGATGGGACCGGTCCATAAATAAATTTCATGTTTTCCTCCTCTTACACAATAAACAAATGGGATGCTTCACGTTTTACATACCAAGATGATGAATGATCTCCTTCGGTATAATGTTTTCCCTTTTTTAGGCCAAATTCGTCAAGGGATTGACAGATTTGGCTCCTTAAACCATTTGGATTCATTCCCCCCGTACATAGGTTGATGGTATATTTTGGCTTAATGGAAAATACACGGTTTTTAAAATCAAGTTTTCCACCATGTTCATTATAGATCTCCAACCAGTTTTGATCGCGAAGATTACGATCAATGGGGTTTAATCCACAAGAGGTTTGATATTGGATAGCATTACAAACAATTACATTATATGTTCCGTCATTTATCTTCATCGTACTATTACTTAAGTTAAACACAAAATTGTCAAAAAAAAGTTGACCTGTTTTTCCCATCATCAAAGCAATCGGTTGTCCGCTAGCATCATATTCAAAGCGATGAGGGCTTTCTAAAACGACTAACAAGTTGTTTTCGTGATACCTCTTTTGGCTACGAAAACTGATACTTTGATTAGCATAGTCGATTTGGTCGCGTGGACTTATTTCCAAAACCATTTTTTGGTTTTGGACAACAAGTTCACCAACATATTCATCGGGTGCTGGAAACAAAGCACCGGGCGGACAGTAATGCTTTAAACTTCGCATATCAAAGCCTTCCATATAGTTAACTGCCATTTTCCCACCTTCTTTGCTCTTATTATAGCACATTAAATAATAAAAGCGCAATATTGTTGACATATGTCATAAATAATATTACACTAAATAAAGAAATGGAGTTATTATATGGGAAGACTAGTTAAACCAAGAACGGTTTGTTGTGACCAAGAAAAAACCTTCATCCCTGAAGCGGGTCTAATAAATGATAAAGTCCAGTTAACGATTGAAGAATATGAAACGATTCGTTTAATTGATTATGCTAAGATTTCCCAACTAGAATGTTCCTTAATGATGAACGTTGCTAGGACAACTGTCCAAGCTATTTATGAAGTTGCCCGTTTTAAGATTGCAGATGCATTGATGCATCAAAAGGCTTTAGTAATTAAAGGTGGCAACTACACCCTTTGTCATCATGGAAGTGAATTTAAATATTGTGCAAAAAATAATAGCTCTATGAAGCAAACGGAGGATTAATAATGAAACAAAGTGATCATGAATTAACGGATGAAGAAAAAGATAAGAAAAAAGCTGAGTTACGCGTTTTTCCCCATCCAAAAAGTCATATTAAACAAATTATTGGGATTACTAGTGGTAAGGGCGGAGTTGGTAAATCAACGATAACTTCGCTATTAGCGTCCCATGCCAATAAACAAAATGTTCGTGTTGGCATTATTGATGCCGATGTTAGTGGCCCATCAATTCCGCAAGCTTTTGGTCTTCATTCTCGGTTAACAGGAAATGACGAAGGATTAATCCCTGAAGAAACATCTTCAGGGATTAAAATTGTCTCGGTTAATTTAATGTTGGATCAAGAAACAAATCCCCTTATCTGGCGGGGTCCTTTAATCTCTAATTTAATCAAAAAATTTTACACCGATGTTATTTGGGGTGATATCGATGTTTTGTTTGTGGACTTTCCTCCTGGAACAAGCGACGTTGCGATTACTATGTTTCAATCAATTCCAATTAATGGTGTTGTGGTTATCACTTCACCCCAGGATCTTGTATCCATGATTGTCAGTAAAGCAATCCATATGGCTGAAAAAATGAATGTCGCTGTTTTCGGTTTGATTGAAAATATGTCTTATTTTGAATGCCCAAAATGCCATACAAAGCATGAAATATTTGGCCATTCAAAAATCCAAGAAGTTGCCAACGAGCATAATATTCCTCTTTTAGCAAAATTACCTATTAAACCTTTAGTTTCTTCATTATATGATGAAGGAAGAATCGAAGAACTTAAACTTGATGCCATTGATGAAATCATTGGTGCCTTATTTAACGATCAACCTATAAACAAAGAATAAGGAGCTCTTTTATGACAACTTTCCAAATTATTTTACTTTTTTCCGGTGCTGCAATGATAGTTAATACTGCAGGCATTTTTGTTCTATCTAAAAATAAAGCCTGGACACTTAAAAACAAAGAATACTTTATGTGTTTTGCAGCAGGAGTCTTGATAGCATCACCGCTGATTTCGGCTTTCCCTAATGCTGTTTCAAAAAACATTTATGCTGGTATTGCGGCATTGCTTGGTTTTATGTTTATGTTTACAAACAACCGCATCATTCAAGCCAAAACAAAACAAAAGGAATTGGCCTTTGGTATTACTGCTTTGATTGGGATTGGCATCCATTCCTTTATTGATGGGGTTATTTATACCGTTACTTTCCATGTTAGTCCGCTTCTAGGAATTGCTTCAGGCATTGGTCTTGTTGCTCATGAATTTGCGGAAGG
>JBFXJT010000057.1:0-2724 GCA_050174575.1 Bacilli bacterium | reverse complement strand
ACTTAAAAAGTTTTCGGGGAATTAGTTGTGAACCAGAACAAATCATTGTTGGTGCAGGAACGGAATCCCTTCTAGCAATCTTGATTCCTCTTGTTGGGACAACAAGCCATTATGCTATGGAAAACCCTGGCTATCCCAAAATTTCCCAAATCTTTAACAATTGGAAAATGCATTTTTCCTATGTCAATTTAGACTATCAAGGGCTAAAGGTTGATGAATTAAGTAATAAACAAATAGATGTTATTCATGTAACACCTTCCCACCAATTCCCAATGGGAATTGTCATGCCTTTGCAAAGACGATTAGAATTATTGAATTGGGCAAAACAAAGTGATAAACACTTTATAATTGAAGATGACTATGACAGTGAATTTCGTTATGTGGGAAAACCCATTCCCGCTTTACAGTCGCTAGATCAATTTGGGAAAGTCATTTATATGAATTCCTTTTCTAAAAGTTTAGCGCCATCTTTAAGAATAAGTTATATGGTTGTTCCTAAGTTATTGTTACAACGTTTTAATGACAACTTTAGTTATCATAATTGTAGTGTGTCGTATTTTGATCAATTGGTGTTAACTAAATTTATGCAGGGTGGTCATTTTGAGCGCCATTTAAACCAAATGCGCAAAGTTTATAAAACTCGTCTTGATCTTTTCACAAAATTATTTCATGAATTAGCTTTTTCATCGATGTTTACTTTACAAGGAACAGAAGCGGGACTCCACTTTTTAATGGTTGCGAAAGAAGCTGATGAAAAACGTTTAACTGAGACAGCCAAACAAAAAGGGATTCTTATTCGCGGGTTAAATGAATTTTCGTTTAAGGGAATTAATCATTATCCAACAACTTTGGTCATTGGCTATTCAGGCTTAAATGAAGAAAAAATTAAGCAAGCATTAAAAAAGCTAACAATCATTTGGGGCATCAAACTTGACAAGAAAGCATAATATAGTATAATGATATTAGAATGAATTTAAAATTGGAATGAGTCTAAATATGAATAATCAAAAACACTTACAAGAACAATTAATTAACTATAAAATTCAACCATCCATCCAGCGCATAGAAATTTTAGCTTACTTGGTAAGTCACTACCATCCTACGGCGGAAGAAGTTTATACCAATTTACAAGCCCAAGTTTCCACAATTTCCAAAGCCACTGTTTACAACACATTAAACTTGTTTGTTGCTTCTGGATTGGTTAAACAAGTGGCGATAGACGATCGGCAAATGCGATATGACATTATTACAACGGATCATGGTCACTTTCAATGTGATGTTTGTGGCGAAATTTATGATTTTCCCATTGATCGTTTAGAAATTAATTTATCGCAACTTGCTGATTTTAAAATTAACCAAAAATTTGTTTATTTAAAGGGCATCTGTGCCCGATGCAATAAAAATAAAGTTCAGGAGGTAAAAAATGAACGAAATTAACCGAATGCCATTAATTGGCGACCAAGCACCTGCTTTTCAAGCAGTCACGACTCAAGGAGTGATCAATTTCCCCGAAGATTTTAAAGGAAAATGGGTCATTTTGTTTTCGCATCCCGCTGATTTTACACCAGTGTGCACAACGGAATTTATGACTTTTGCTTCAATGGCTGAAGAATTTAAAGCGTTAAATACCGAATTAATCGGTTTAAGCGTTGACTCTTTGTATGCTCACATTGCTTGGCTTCGTAAAGTCAATGAATTAGAATGGAATGGCATGAAACATGTGGAAGTAAAATTCCCATTGATTGAAGATATTAAGATGGAAGTTGCTAACAAGTTTGGGATGATCCAAGGTCAATCGACAACGCAAGCTGTTCGTGCAGTGTTCTTTATTGATCCACAAAATGTCATTCGTACTATCCTTTATTACCCAGCAGCTATTGGCCGTAACTTTGACGAAATTAAACGAATTATCCTAGCATTACAAAAAGCTGATCGTGATCATGTTGCAACACCAGCTAACTGGCGTCCTGGTCAGGACACAATCATTCCGACTGCAGGATCATGCGGTACTGCCAAAGAACGCATGGAATCCAAAGACGAAGATAAATATTGTCTTGATTGGTTCCTATGTTTTAAAAAAGAAAAGAAATAATTTAATTTTTATGGGAAAAGGTGAGTTTTGTGCTCATCTTTTTTTCTTTACAATTAGTGTTTTAACCGTTATAATGGCAGTTGAAAGGGATTAAGTAAAGGTAACACCATGAAAATGGATTTATTTGAACAATTTTATAAAAATAGAAACTTACCAGATGCTGATTTGCTATTTGGGAAAACCGTTTTAGAGGATGCATCCAAAATGGTATCTGCTAATAATGATCTCGATAATATATCTATTTCAGAACTAAAATTCATTATCGCATCATTTAATCAACAAAACCGCACCAATGTTCCGACCTTTGTTGCGCTTATGCGATATTTTCGTTTAATCAAACGGAATGATTTATTTATTTTGTTAACTCAATACACTGGCGGACTAGATGTTATTGAAAACATCATCAAACGCGCTAAACAATATGGGATAGAAGAAAAAGCCATCCTTGGTGAGCTGACCATTCCTTCTCTTGGGACAACGCCCGAGGAATTAAGCGCGTTTACTTCCAATTTTATGAAAAACTTGCAAACAAATTTTGATGAAAAGACAATCAAACTTTTGTTAACGGGCAACAATCATGGAATCCCGAAAGAGGCTTTTACTAATGAAATCAAGTTTTATCAGGAAGCAAG
>JBFXJT010000056.1:0-2813 GCA_050174575.1 Bacilli bacterium | reverse complement strand
GAATATATAAAACCCGAAAACACAATATTTGTAGTAGCAAAAACAAAACGCTTTAATTGCGGAAAATTATTCGCCGAACCATATGACACGGAAATGATTGAAATGCTTGATATTGAAGCTAAATATTGCCGAGATATTGACCGCCTTATGAAAGTCAATGAGCAACTACAAACGGCACTAACAAAAATGGCAGAACTCGAAAAAAATCAAAAAGAAATAATACAAAAATACAATCGTGTCATTTATGGGGTTGATATTTTTGAAAAGGAGTAAAAATGAAAAAAAGATTATGGATACTTTTAGTGGTTTTAATTGTGGCAATTCCTTTAATGCTTTTGCCAATAGGACAAGCCTTTGCAGACGAAGCGACCGACAATTCCGAAACTACAACGACAGACGAAACGACCGACCAAACTTCCGAAGAAGAAACGCCCGATACTACCGAAACCGCAGACGAGCCGATTTTGACGGAAGAGGAATTGACAGCACTTCAAGAAATCTTAGCGAAACTGCAAAACGCCCAAACTACCGATGAGATAACCGACATTATTCAAGAAACTATTTTTACAAGAATCGGAGCGTGGTTTGGCGAAAATTCAACATTGGTTACTAATATAATCTATGTGGCACTTTCGATAGTTATTACTATTTTATTTAAAAAGAATGGTAAGTTTTCTTTGGGGTTGCTTAATAATAACAAAGCGGTTGTTACTGCGGTAAATGCAAATACTGTGTCTAACCAAGAAATGACTGAAAATAATAAAACCATACTACATAATTCCACCGAAACCGCAAAAGCGGCGAAAATCGCTCAAATAACTGCCGATGCTACCTTGAAAATGATGAGCCTTTTAATCGAAAAATCTAATTTAACAGTAGCAGCCAAAGATTGTGCGACAAACATATACAATATTGCTAACGCCGAAATCAACAAAACAATAAATGAATAGGGGGTGTTTATAATGACACCTAATAAGAAAAAATATTTGACTTTGCAGTTTTTTGGGTGGCTTTCGTGCATTGGCGTTCCCGCAACAGTCATTCTTACATACTTTCCCTTGTTCGTTGAGCGTGGTAGCACCGAAACTATGGGGGCAACGGCGATTGTATTATTGCTAATTGCGATTATTCCCCTTTTTAAGCAGATTAAACAATTTTTCCAAAAAACGCCCGCTTCTTGGGTTATTTGGGTAATTTTGTTTGGGTTATTCTTAATTGTTCAAACGATTGTAGACCAATTAGTTATAGTTTGTGGATTTGGGGCGGTGAGTAATATTTTGGGCGGTGTACTTTTTAAAATTAGCAAAAAATATCAAAGTCCACAGCAATTATTGGAGGAAAGTAAATGAGTGAAGTTAATGATGCAATGAAAGAATTTTACAAAGAATCCGACCAAAAAACAGAAGTCTTAGCCGAAAAAACAAAACGATTTACAGCAAATGCTTCTGACACAATAAAACGAGCTTCATTCGGTATTGTCGGGGGAGTGTTGATTTTAGCGATTATCTTATTAAACTTTGTCAATGTAGATTTTGATCCGTTTATAAGAATACGAGAGTTTGCGACTAATACGGTTTTGTTGACAATTTGCACTTTTTGGTTTTCGATAAACTTTGGTGATTATGGTTTACAAGCGGGATTTGCTAGCGATAAATACAAAAAAGAGTTTGAAAGTTACATAGAGATTAAAAAGCAGATACAAGCCGATAAAAACGTTTTGTTATTATCTAAGTTTTGCAAACAATGGACAGAAGCAAAATTGCAACAAGACCGCCAAAATGAGCTGTACGAAGTCGGAATTGACTATAATATATACATTCAAAAGGGTTATAATAAATTGACCGAAAACGAGTTAAAATCGCTAGACCTAACCGACCTAGAAAAAATAGCAATCCAAAATGCTAATTCTATCGGAATGACGGTTTTGGATCCCGACAAACTGCTCGATATTAAACGCAAAAAAATAAAGAAAGGCAAGCAGTCTGCGGTTGATGAAAAGCCCATTAAAAAAGTGCCTAAAATTCGCACAAAAAACTTAGCGAGCATTATATTTAACAGCATTTTTGCAGGTGGTATTGTGGCTTCAACCGTGATTGGTGGTTCCCTTATGGCGTGGGCGTTATGTATTTTAAAAATCGCTATTATGGTCGTCTTTGCTTTTCGGGGTTATTTGAAGCATTATTCCATTATAGCAGACGAAACGAGCGACTATTATCACGACTTGACCGAATATTTGAAACAATTTATTGAATGGTGCAAAGTCGAAAACGCTCAATAATCTCCCCATTTTTAGGGCTTCCTATATCGGAAGTCCTTTTTTTATGCGTTGTTTTTAATCGTTTTTTAAAAATCTTTAATTTTTTTTTATTTTTTTTCAAAAACCTATTGACAAACCTTTTTATATGTGCTATTCTTAGCGTGTACTTAGGACAACCTAATAGTTTATGTTAGAGGGCGATAAAAAATAACCTCCTTTCTCCTTTAAAGACTTCCTTTCTCCTTTAAAAAAATCGCCCTTTAACGTAAGACTCGACCGAGCGAGTATAAATAGGACTTAGGCTCGGTGCGTTGCAAAGCAGGTGTCGGGCGGAAGTAAGCCAATTAGAAAGTATACATCTTAAACAAACTACTGCTTAATTTGCTTAGTTTCGTGGTTAAATATTAGGATATTGTATCGCTATTTGCGTTCCGCCCGCAAAATTTAAACAAGGAGAAAAAATATGGCAGTTAAGTATCAAAAATTTAGAGATTTGCGCAAACGCAATTTATATACTTGTGAATCATTAGGCAAGGAATTAGGCGTTACTGGTGCG
>JBFXJT010000055.1:0-2900 GCA_050174575.1 Bacilli bacterium | reverse complement strand
GCTTTGAATTTGTGGATGAAAAACAAGAACAATATGCGATTCAAAAACTATTTTCCGATATCGCCTTGAGATATAAAGAACGCAAAGGTGGATATACACGAGTGTTAAAACTTGTCCCACGTCTTGGTGATTCTGCCCCTATGGCAATTATTGAATTTGTATGATTATAAACCCCTTTTTAGGGGTTTTTATTTTTTATAAAAAATAAACAAATAAATAAATCTTGTCTATTTATTAAGTAAATTGTATAATTAATTACCAATTAGAAGAGGTTTATATGAAAGAAGTTGTTCGTTTTGATATGAAAAAAAAGCCCATCAAGCAAAGATGGTATTTGACGCCACTTGCTTGGTTGCTAAGTTTTCCGGAAATTTGGAGTCGAAAATTAAAAGTAATCAAAACAAATATGAAAGGTGTAAAACCACCGTATTTGTTTTTATCTAACCATATGGCATTTGTGGACTTCAAAGTAGCAACAAGAGCTATTTTTCCTCACCGAGCAAATTATGTGGTTGCGATTGATGGTTTTCTTATCAACGAATGGTTGTTAAGACAAGTAGGATGTATTTGTAAACGAAAGTTCACCCAAGATTTACAACTCATTAAACACATGAAATATGCTCTTGATGTCAATAAAACTATTTTAGCGCTTTATCCAGAAGCCCGTTATTCGTATACCGGAACAAATTCTGTTTTACCGGATTCTTTAGGGAAACTTGTGAAAATGTTAAAAGTTCCTGTTGTAACCTTTATTCAACATGGGAATCATTTGTCACAACCTGTGTGGAATTTGAGCAAACGAAAAGTTCGTTTGGAAGTCGAAATGACGCAAATTTTTACTGCCGAACAGCTTGAAAAAGCTTCTGTTGACGAAATTAACAAAGTTATCCGCGAAAAATTTGTTTATGATGATTATAAATGGCAAAAGGATAATCAAATAAAGATTGATTATCCACTTAGAGCCAAAGGGTTACACCAAATATTGTATCAATGCCCCCATTGCTTAACAGAATCACAAATGAATTCTGATAATGATGAGATTTGGTGTGAACACTGCCATAAGCGTTGGAAAATGGATGTCTATGGAGAGTTAAAAGCCCTTGAAGGTGAAACGGAATTTTCCCATATTCCGGATTGGTTTGAGTTTGAGCGTGCTCAAGTAATTAAACAAGTCGAAGCAGGAACATATGCATTCGAAGACGATGTAATCGTTGATTCGCTACCAAACGCGAAGGGATATATTCGTTTAGGGAAGGCTCATTTAAAACATGATATGAATGGTTTTGTTTTAAATAACCTTGAAAACGAACCCGATTTCTATTTAGAAAAACAAGCATTATCACTCTATAGTTTACACATTGAATTCAATTATTTTGGCAAAGGTGATTGTTTGGATTTATCAACACTTGACGACACATATTATTTATTTCCCCAAACAAAAACGAATGTGGTTACAAAAATCCAATTTGCTGTTGAAGCCATTTACCAAATAAAAGAACAAGAACGTTTAAACGCGATAAAAAATAAGAAGTAAACCTTCTTATTTTTTTATATTTATCGATTGACTTGTAAAAAACGGAAAAATTTGGTAAAATATAGCATTGCAAAGGGTGAAAAAATATGAAGAAATTCGATATAATTGTTATCTCAATCGTCTTTTTATTTTCGATTTTTTTATATTTCATGTATTTCAGCTCATTAGGACGAACTGATGATTTGACTGTTGAAGTATATTATCGTAATTTTATAGTCTATTCGACGGATATTACCGATGATATCGATGTTGTTGTGGAAATAACATCGAAGGATAATATTTTAACAGTTAAGGTCGGTGATGTTGTGACGACTTATCCAATCAGCTCCGATGATGAGATTATCAATATCGTCCATATCACAAAACCTTTAGTTGAGATGACACATGCTAACTGTAAGAACAAATATTGTCTTCATATGAAGCTTCGTCCAACTTATCCTTCTCCAATTGTTTGTACAAACGGTGTTATGGTCCGTTATGTTACAAAAGAAATCATCATCGAGGTATAACATGATAAAAGTAGAACACATTAATTTTTCATACCGTCCCAATGAACCAGTCATTCGTGATGTTTCTTTTTCCATTAAAAAAGGGGAGTTTGTTTGTATTTTAGGTCACAATGGTAGTGGAAAATCAACAATTGCGAAACTGATTACAGGGTTGCTTAGTGTTGATAGTGGCGAAATATATATCAATGATTTATTATTAAACGAAAAAAACGTTAATGAAATTCGTCAACAAGTCGGCATCGTTTTTCAAAACCCTGATAATCAATTCGTTGGTGTCACAGTGAAAGACGACATTGCATTCGGGCTTGAAAATCGGCAATTTCCAAGGGAAACGATGTTAGAGTTAATCGATAAATATTCGAAAATTGTCAATATGGAACGTTATTTGGAATACAATCCTGAAAATCTATCAGGTGGTGAAAAACAACGTGTAGCAATCGCTGGTGTCCTAGCAACAAATCCCGAAGTAATTGTTTTTGATGAAGCCACTTCAATGCTTGATCCTAAAGGCGTAAAAGAAGTTACCGATGTTATCAACACCTTAAAAGGTCATAAAACAATTATTGCGATTACACACAATTTAAACGAAGCTGTTTTCGCTGATCGGGTTATTGTTTTGTCCAAAGGCCAAATCATTTTAAACGATACACCAAGAGTTGTCTTTTCTCATCAAGCGTTATTAAAAGATAGTTCGCTTGATGTTTTGGAAAGTATGAAATTGATTGAGCTAGTATCGGATAATGCCCTATTAAAAAATAAACAAGAAATCGAGGAATTTTTATGGGAATACTCTTTTCAAAAGTAGCTTTTGCCTATTATCGTCCTCGCAAAAAACAGTATATTCGATATATCCTTGA
>JBFXJT010000054.1:0-2939 GCA_050174575.1 Bacilli bacterium | reverse complement strand
ATTCCCTCTCTTTCCTGTGATGATAATTGGCTCATGGGATGATGATGTCTGATCAATAAGCCTGTAGAGATTTGAACGGGCTTCTGTTACCGATAATATTCTCATATATACCTCCTTGTATCTTAAATCAACATAACTGTACGGCATGCCGTACGCCTTGTCAAGGTGGTAGTTTTGAGACAGAGCGCCAAAATCACTGGTGAAATCCGGTGCATTTTACTTGGTGAAATGTAAGGATAAAAATCAAGGTTTGACCCCGTGACTTTACCGTGACTTGTGATGTATCCCGATTATGTGCTGTTTTTACCATTCAACATATTCCCATCTTTTTCAATATTCTCAGTTGCTATCAATCTGTTTTTAGCAATTTCCAGCATACTTTTATCGTTATCGATACCAACAAACTTTCTCTTTAATTGTTTACATACGACTCCAGTTGTTCCGCTACCGCAAAATGGGTCGAAAACCAAGTCAGATACATTGCTTGATGCAATTATCGCCCTTTTTACAACTCTTTCGGGTTTTTGTGTTGGGTGTTTACCAAAAAATTTTTCAGAATTATTAACAGATGGCATTTTCCATATATCTCGCCATACCGACTTTATTGGCTTCCCATTATTACTTTCTCTAAGGATATCATAATTAAAAGTATGTTTTGAATATTTTGTTTTTGATGCCCAAATAAGGTGCTCAGATGCATGGGTAAAATATTTTTGTGTTAAATTTGGAGGGGGGTCTTGCTTTTCCCAAACAATGTTATTTAATATTTTGAAATTTAATTCTTGTAAGGCAAAACCAACTGAAAACATATTATGAAATGTACCACAAATCCATATAGAACCATTTTCTTTTAAAATACGTTTGCTTTCTTTTAACCATTTCTTATTAAAATTATGCACGTCATCAATATTTCTGGATTTATCCCACTCTCCTTTATTTACACATACAGTTTTCCCACGACTGCAAGTTATACCACCAGATGATAAAAAATAGGGTGGATCAGCAAAAATTAAATCAACACAATCATCTGGTATATTGGGAAAGAAAGAGAATGTATCTAAATTATACAGTTTTATTTTATTCGCAACATCATAATAAAATGGAGAAATACTACTTTCAGCAATTATGTTAACATTTTGATTAAAATCAAAAATATTTAACTCGTTAGTAAAATAATATCTCATAGGTTTTTAAGATAAAAATTTCAGCTTATCATTTTTTTTATCCAATCTTGACTTTTTTAAATGGTATGACTTTGTTTGTTTGGGAGTGGTTTGAATATGTTGACCAATCTGGAGCATACTCTTCCGATTGGTTACCCCAATTAACCCAGCCTTTTCTTGATCCTCTTGCAAAAAGTTCTAAGTATGGCCCCCAGCTGCAAGATTCTATTATATCGTACTGTTCATCTGGCTTTCGGCTATGTTCTCTTTTCCGTGATGATATAATATTTTCCTGACTTCTTCCTGGTTGTAAAGTTCTAATATTTTTCCCGCGAACACCAAATAAAATCATTTCTGTAACATTTCTAAAATAAAATCCAACCCCTCGTCTATCAGGGCCACCATCCTTTCTAATTTTATACCAGATTAAATTTGTTTTATATTTAAATCCCCAGTTTTCCATCACTTGCATTCCTTCTGCTAAGAGGGCATTTGGAACCCATAAATAGAGATGAGCTCTTTCTTCAGCAATCGCCTCTACAGGCAAGTCTTTTATTTCTTGTAATTTCATTGTTGAATAACGTGATAATCGTTTATGCTCTGGTGCCATTTTCCCTGTCCGATTCTGAAATTGCCAAGGAGGATCTGCAAGTATTGTAGAAAACTTCCTTTTACCAATAAAATTTAATAAATCATCAGATGCATTCATAATTACATATCCTCCACGTAAAGAGATTTTGATATTCCGAAAACAACAATAGGGCAACCTGCGCCACTTCCGCCCTCAACCCGGGGAAGTAACTTGCTCATATGTGTGGTTGATGCACCATAGGATTGGCCTCTGCCTATATCATTGAATAGTTCTTGAAGTTCATCACACCTTGTTATGATTATACCAACACTTATTGCACGCAGATCAAATAGTAGCCTAAAATTATTCAAATCACGATCATAAAAAGGATCTTTGTTATTCCATTCGATTTCTAAGGCTATTCTATTTTTAAAACAATCTACTTTATGTGTTGGAGTATCCATTGTTTTATCATCAACAACAACTTGAGTAGCGAACTCTTTTTCAATCCAACCTCGCTCATAAAGAAATTCATCAATATATGAAGACACTTTTGATTTTCGCCCTCCTGGTTTAACAATCCAACTTTTGTTAAGTCTAAAATTTGTCAAAACAGAAATTATATCATCCCATTCACTTGGGAAGTCTTCTTTCAAAATAGCGCAAGCATGTTTCCATTCATGTGTTTCATAATTTTTAAGAATAAATTCTGGGAGCAATTCAATACTCATTTATATCTCCATTTTTGTGTTCTTCTTATTTTATTTGCACATAATCGCGGTGCTGACCGGCGCCGTGCGCCGATCAGGCAGACGCAGTCTGAATGATCGGTGTGCGGTGTCCGGTCCAGTACCTTGTTCTGGCGCCAGAGGCGCCGGGACAAGGTGCTGGACGAAGTCAGCACCGCGATTCACGGCGGCGGAGCCGCCGTGAACAAGTAGTTGTGTGGTTTCCGTTTATCTTTCATGCCCACTTATTTAACGGGATAACATGAAAATTTTGAAGGTTATGCAGATCTGAATAGTGCCCTTTTAAATTCAACCTTATTGGGGGATTAACCTCATTTTTATTTTCAGTCTTCCGGCATGGCCTAAAAATCAATGGAACCCGGGGTTCTGGGAAAGGCAATCACATCCCGGATATTGGAAATTCCGGTAATCATCATTAAAAACCGCTCAAACCCCATGCCAAAGCCTGCGTGGGGC
>JBFXJT010000053.1:0-3074 GCA_050174575.1 Bacilli bacterium | reverse complement strand
CACCTCCTCATGTACACATGGAAGAAAAATGGGTTAACAAACGTACAAACGAAGTCAAAGAATATGTGACACATATTAATGTTCACCAAACTGGAGTAACTCCAGAAAAAATGGAAAAAGAACTTTGTCCTCTTTGTGGAAGCGTCTTAGTGAAGAAGCAAGGATGTATTCAATGTAGTGATCCAGATTGTGTTTACGAAAAATGTGCGGTGTAGGCGAAAAATGATGAAAAAAATCCATACCCCTAAAGCCCCAGCAGCTGTAGGACCATATAGTCAAGGCGTTTTAGCTGGAAATACGCTTTATGTATCTGGGCAATTGCCATTTGTTGCTGAAACAATGACACTTATTAGTCCTGAAGTGAAAGATCAAACAAAAAAATCATTAGAAAATATTTTAGCAATTGTTGAAGCAGCCGGATTCAAAAAAGAAGATATTGTAAAATGTACGGTATTCATGAAAGATTTATCTAAATTCTCTGAAATGAATGAAGCATATCAACGATTTTTTGAAGAACATAAACCCGCAAGAGTAGCCGTTGAAGTTTCGAGATTACCTAAAGATGTTGATGTAGAAATTGATGCGATTGCTGTAAAAGATTAAGTTATTTCAAATACTTAAGTAATAAAGCGTTAAAGCCCTTATGGGGCTTTTTCTTTTATATAATAGATAATGAGGAGTGATGACATATGAAAATATTAGAAAGACAAGCCACGACGATTGGTGGAAGAGATGGAATCATTAAAGATACACAATCAACCATTGAGTTGAAACTTGCAAAACCACAAGAAATGGGTGGAAAACTTGCGAAAGGTACAAATCCTGAAGAATTATTTGCGATGGGGTACAGTAGCTGTTTTGCTAGTTCGATTGAGTTTTTACTTCAATCTTCAAAACAAGCTTATGAAGATATCGAAGTAACAGTTACAGCATCTCTTGTGAAAGATGGAGACAGTGGTTTTAAATTTGAAGCTTTAGTAAACGCTAAGATTATGGGCGTTACGAAAGATATTGAAAAGAAATATATTGAAATGGCTTATCAATTTTGTCCATATTCAAAAGCAATTAAAGGGAATGTTGATATCAAATTCGCATAAAAACACTTAAGCATTTTATGCTTAGGTTTTTTTTGCATTTTTGAACTATTAAAAATTTCGTGCTATAATAAGTGAAATTACAATGTAATAAAATTTAAAAACTCAATCGATGAAAGTGGTGAACACATGACGGAAAAATTTGGATTGAAGAAGGATGAATTATCAAACCGAAATATCATCATCCTTTTAAGTGCACTTTTTGTTTTACTCATTTATGGAACTATTGTGTTTGGTTTTAAAGCGATTTGGATTGCGTTGGTTGCTTATGTTGCAGCAGTTATCGTTGAATTCACATTTGCAAAAATTAGAAAGAAAAAGATGGGATTAAGTTTCTTAATTACACCTTTAATTTTTGCATTAATGATGCCTGTAACGATGGATTTGTGGATTGTTGCAGTTGGTTCAGCATTTGGTGTATTTTTTGGAAAGATGATTTTTGGTGGTCAAGGGAAAAACATCTTCAATCCGGCATTAGTGGGTGTATTATTTGTTACCGTTTCATTTCCTTTACAAATGAATACACGATGGCTCAATCCAGAAACCGATTTGGTATCTGCAGTCACACCACTCATATCACTTAATAAATCTTTACCGATGGACTATACAATAATGGATTTGATGTTAGGTCATGTGCCAGGTGTCATTGGTGAAACATTTAGATTAGGCATCTTAGTTTTAGGTTTACTATTAATTTTATTGAAAGTCATTGATTGGCGGATCCCATTAAGTTTAATTGGGACTTTATTTGTTTTCACATGGATTGGGAATTTAGCATTACCTAATCATTTTATCGATCCTGTTTACTCATTATTTGTGGGTGGATTAATGTTTGCGGCATTCTTTGTAGCAACTGATCCTGTGTCGATGCCCATGAAATCATGGGGAAGAATCATTTATGGTGTAGGTATAGGTTTACTTACAATTATCATTCGTAATTTTGCGACATTCCCAGAAGGATTAACATTTAGCATTGTGATTATGAATGCAATTTCCCCACTAATTGATAATTTATTTGTAAAAGAAGAGATCAAGGAGGAAGAAACTCATGAACTCGAATCTTAAAGTAATATTCTTTGTATTAATCATGGGGATGATTACTTCAGGACTTATATTGGGTATGGATGTTTTAACCTATGACCGTATTCAACAAAATGAACTTGCAGAAACAAAATCAACGATTTTAGATGCGTATGGTGTTTCCTATACATTTTCAAACATCCATGATGTATTTGAAGAAAACGTGGAAACAGTTGAAGTCGGTTATGAAGGAGAAAGTTACACATTTTATATTGATAAAACAACACAAGCCATTAGTTATGAATTTTTAGGTAATGGATTATGGGGACCGATTAGTGGCATCATTACTTTAAATTCAACATTTGATACGATTGAAAGAATCACTGTATTAGTTCAACAAGAAACTCCTGGACTCGGTGGTATTGTTGCTGAAAGAAGTTTTCTAGATCAATTTCCTGGAGTCAAAATGATCCCAGAATTACTGATTGTTAAAGATAGTAGTCCTAACCAAGACAATGAAGTGGATTCAATTACAGGAGCTACTGGAACTTCAACAGCATTTATGAATTTATTAAATGCATCATACCAAGCACATAAGAATGCTTGGGATAATCGGTAGGAGGAATTCATATGAGATGGATCAGAATTAAATATACCAAATGGTATAACATCTTAAAAGATGGAATTTCAAAGAATAATCCGATTGTCGTTGCTGTATTAGGTATTTGTAGTGCACTTGCAGTCACAAACCGTGTTGAAAATGCGATTGCGATGGGACTTGGGGTGACATTCGTTGTGATGGCTTCATCATTAATGATTTCACTCATTCGTAATTTCATTCCAGCAAAAGTGAGAATGGTAACTTATATGGTTGTCATCTCAACATTCGTTATTTTATTTCAAATGTTTTTAGAAGCTTATTTTCCATCGATTGCAAAAGCCCTTGGCGCATACGTTGGA
>JBFXJT010000052.1:0-3279 GCA_050174575.1 Bacilli bacterium | reverse complement strand
TTCACAAGCAACAGACGGTATATATTCGTCAACAACTTCACAATCACTATCTCCGACCTCCGACAGTTCATATGTATATGAAATAGCATAGGGGGCGAGAATATGGCAGAAGTAAAAAGTAAAGATAATACAATAGTTGTTGATATAAATATAAACGATGAATCGGCAGCGGAAACAAGTCAACCGAAAAAAAATAAAGATGCGATTGCGGCGACACAACTACTTAATGACGGAAGCTCATTACTTTCAAGTTTGCCTACTGGTAAATATACAAGACCTTTCACACAGACAATAGGGCTTGGCAATTCAATGGCAGAACAAGCAAAAACAATCGCAAAAGGTGGCGCGGCGGGTGGAATAACCATTGCTTCCATAGTAGTAGCTGTGTTAAGCGCATTGCACACCACCGTAAGCGACTATGTAAAAGACATAAGACAATCTGACGAGTTAAAGCGGCGCGCTGGATTTGAGCGCAAACAATAGGTGGTAAATGATTTTTTGTAATTTTTGGAAAGACGGTGCTTGGGGGCAAAATATAATAATTGATACATTGACAAACAATGTAATCATAAACGACCGCTTTACTGACGAATTGAGCGAAGCAAGTTTCACGACTTATGATACTGATTTAGCAGATTATGTATTGCCGATTGAAGCGTGGACTAAGTGCAAAATAACGCTCGATGACGGAACAATAAAAAATTATGTTTTGGCGCAGTATGATAGTCATATTGTTACATTCGGGCAAGATGCACTCGGACACACAAAATATGGCAATATTCATCAAGTCGACATAAAACTAATTGCACAATCGGCACTCGCTCAACAGATTTACCCCGACAGCCTTTGTTTTTCAAACGGACTAGAAGACGGGGTTGTAATAACTCATACAATACGAAATATGCTTAGTCGTATTAGAAACCAACTTTGGACTATACCCGAAGCGGACAAAGGGGCGAATTATCAAAACTTGCCGTTTGATTTTATATGGGATAATAGTTTGTTTTGGCTAGACAACACGGCTCCCGAAATGTTTTTTACAAATAAGTCTTTGTTCGAGATTTTTGTAGAAATAGGCAAAGTAATCGGCGGTTTCCCATTTTTGGATTTTGATGACGAAACTGAAAAATTTATATTAAGTTATAGGCTTTGGCAAGACCTTTCAACGCCGACTTGGGAAGATATGGAATTAGTCAACATATCTAAGCACTCCACGATAATGAATCAAGCGAATGTACTTGTAGGAAATTTGGAAAATCTGCAAAATATGTCGCTCAACGGCGAGAATACTATTGTAGAGCCGTGTAAAGACAACTATATGCCAGTTACAACGGAAACTTATACAACCGAAATAACCGATGCGACAGCTGCATTTAAAGTAAGGCGACCAATAGCAAAAATACTTAAACTGATTTTTAAAAGCAATAAATTTGGGTATACCATTGAAACGGACAAACAATATATAGCGTGGGACGGAACGCCTATAAAACTTAGACTTGAAAGCATAATTGCTGAATATACTAAATGGCAGACTTTACCCGCATCGTTTGTAAGCAGTTTAATAGATTATACGCAAGACAATGTTTTATATTATAAACTCGGAAACAATACAATAAGCAATTTATATATGGAACTTACAGCGGGAATTGGCGTAACTAACCGTTTAGCGGGTTTGTTTTATCTAATTTATAATGTTGAGGAAGATGTAAGCCCGCAAAGATATTCCATTGAAGTGACTTATATACCATATGAATCGGCAAAAGTCAAAATGTGGAAAGACAATGCTAAAAAACCGATAATGGAAATTTACAATCAATCGGCGAATGTGGTTTCAAGTTCGGCGATCGGCGATAATATGTATGGGCTTGTAAATCGGTTGGAGGGCAAGTATTCAATTTATCAAAAACGAGTAAATCGGGGAACGGCATTATATAAGGTTGGTGAATGGCTAAATGGCGAAATTATTATTGAGGCAACACACGAAATAAATAATGTTGAAATAAATAGTTTATATCAAACAAGCCCATTTAATCGCCGAAGTGAATTTATGGCGGTGCAAAACAATATAAGGCTTTGGGAAATTCCCGAAGACAAAATCACAAATAGGGATTTGCATTATGCGGAAAATATTGAGGTCTCAATAGGAACGGTAATAGACACGACCGATAGAGAAACGGGCAGTTTAACCGCTTTGGGAAATACTTTAATACGAGATTTTAATACAACTGAAACAGTACCTGATTTAGCATATATTGCGTGGAAATCGACAGACGAAATAAGTGGCGATGATAATGTCAATAGTAATAATTATGCTTTGGCGACAGTCGCTTCATTGCCTTTGAGTAAAGCTGCATTGATAACTTGGACTGCAAATGACAATGCGAATATGGGCAATAGAAGTTATTCAAGATTTTCGACATTTCCTAATCGTGCAAATACACAAACCTATATAGCCTATGACGAACAAGCGGAATATTTAAATTTTAAATTATCTAACGTTGCGCCGACAAGTTATGTATTTTCGGATAATTATATTCCAAAGGGTAGTGATGTTGGAAATCAAAATTTTACATTTTCTTTTCCTGCTTCGAATAAACTACAATGGACAGAATGTGACACAACAAAACAAATTGCTAACTTCGGACAATGGTTTATACAAAAGGATTTGCGAGAACAAATTAAATTCAATATACAATTTGATTTTATCGGCAAAAATGGAACGCTTGTTTACGCTAGGGCGGTTTCAATAAATAGAATTTGCACTAACACGGCGACAACGAGTTTAAAAATTTTTGTGAATAGTGCGAGTAAGTATAGTACTTATGACACGAAAGCACATAGTGACAGCACGGAGATAGCGGTTACGAGTTTTGCGGAAGTTACAAATGGATTGCAATTATCGGCAACAATCCCCACATATGAAAACTTGGCGATAACCGATAGTGAGAATAATTTATTATTTGCAACAAATATAAGCGGTGAAGCTGCGAGTGCATTGACTGTTTATATGTTAAATTTAAAAAAGGAATGGGAGAAATTATGATAGTTTTAAGTATTTTGTGCATAGTTATGGCAAATTATTTTTTGTTAGATTTTTTCAAGTCTAATGGGGCGACAAACTTGCAAATGATTTTTATGGGTGGAAATATTTATACAAATTTATTTGCAACACTTGTTGTTTTGGCGATTTTAAGTTCGCTCTATACTTTGGTAATGGTATCTTTTAAAAAGCAACAATTCAAATATTTGATAGGTTTTATTCCTATATTTGTGATTGCT
>JBFXJT010000051.1:0-3390 GCA_050174575.1 Bacilli bacterium | reverse complement strand
CCGATAAACTCAAAACATCCTGAAAGTGGTAAAATGGTTTCTTCGTTTGTTTTCACATTCCACAAGCGTAATGCTTCCAACTTTCCGTTTCCGATAAACTCCGTGACTTTTTGATTTAATAACATTTTTATGTTGGGAAGCGATTTAACTTTTGAAATAATGGCTTCATCAGCTCTAAATCCTTCACGATGATGAATTAAATAGACTGTTCTAACTAACGATGAAAGAAAAATACTTTCTTCAAAAGCCGAATTGCCTCCGCCGATGACAGCAACATCCTGACCTTTATAAAAAGCCCCATCACAGATGGCACACCAAGAAATACCTCGGCCACTCAACTCTGATTCACCTTTTACGCCCAATACTTTATGAACAGTTCCTGTTGCAATAATGACGGTTTTAGCTTCCAATGTTTCATCTCCAATAAGAATAAAACGGTCGTCTTCTTTTTTTAAGTCTTTTACGGAAAACCAAAAGAATTGAACACCTAAAGCGACGACTTGATCATACATGGACATCGACAGATCAGCTCCGTTAACTGTTTTAAAGCCAGGGTAATTTTCAATAAAAGCGGTATTGACCATTTGCCCACCAGGAACATTTTGTTCAATTATTCCAACTTTTAAATTATTCCGTGCAGTATAGATAGCAGCAGTTAATCCTGCAGGACCTGCGCCAATAATTAGTACATCAAACATGAATTTCCTCCACAATTTTTATTAAATCTTTAAATTGATGGGCAATATAGTTTGCCCCACTTTTGATAAGCTCTGGTTTTTGGAAAAGAGCCCAAGTTACGCCAATTGTCGGAAGGTGAGCATTCTTCCCCGTTTCCATATCAACTGGGGAATCACCAACAAAAACACCCGGCTCTTGAAAATGATTAAGGATAATTTTTACACCTTCAGGATCTGGTTTTGGTTTTTTCACATCATCAAAACCAACAATATAATCAATATATGCATCTAATTCGCCAATGAGGAGCCCTTCTTTGATGGCTTCCTTCACTTTGTTTGAGCAAACAGCCAAATGATACCCTCGATCTTTTAATGCTTTTAAACTAGCTTGAGCATCCGGAAAAGCCCGTAAAAAAGATGGCGTATTTTTAATGCTGAACTCCCGATATTTCAAAATCAACTTCTTCGCAAGTTCTTCATCATGAACAACTCTTAAAAAAGAATCAATTAACGTTGGACCAAAAAAGCTTTCTAGCAATGATTCCGTATAACGATGATTAGGCAAATAAGTGTTAAAAACATCAACAAAGTTTTGCCTAATGAGCGGATAAGAATCAAGCAGTGTTCCATCTAAATCAAATATTATGACCATTTTTCACCAAGTTAACTTGTTCTACAAAAGAGACTGGATGGACTTTGTAAATACGACGAAGGATGAATAGAACAACACCGGCAACAATCATGATGATGGAAATGACTTGAGCCTGACGGTATTGAGTCCCAAAAATCGTTACCATTAACGCATCGGTTCTGATGCTCTCTACAAAATAACGTCCAATGCCATACCATACTAAATAAAATAAAGCAGCATCGCCAAGCCAATATTTTTTCCAATATTTTCTTGTAATTAATAAAATCATTAATCCTAAAAAATTCCAAGTTGATTCATACAAAAAAGTTGGGTGCATATAATTACGCATTGGTGAATCAATTGGCGCATTATACCAATTGTCAGCTAAATACATTTGATCAATAATAAAATCAGGCAAAAGTAAACGCTCCAAAAAAGCTCTTCCTTCTACAATTGATGTGGAAATAGGACCACCATGGGCTTCTTGATTAAAGAAGTTTCCCCATCTTCCTGCAATTTGACCAATTAAAAAACCTGGCAATAATAATTCTAAAACAGCATATATATCCATTTTTCTTCTTTTACAAAAAATAACAGCGAAAATGGAAGCAGCAATAACAGCACCATGAATAGCTAATCCACCTTCTTCATTGATAAAACCGGTAAAAATCCTTAAAGGATCATCACTAAACCCGCCGGAATTCCATGAGAAAATAACATAATAAAGTCTTGCTCCTAAAACGCCAAGTAAGACGCCCCAAATAAAGCCATCAAATAAATCATTCTCTTTGACTCCGAGTTTTTTCGCAACCCTCATTCCATAAAAATAAGCAATCATGATGCCTGTTAATATACAAACGGCATACCAATAAATATTGCGTCCAAACAATGTGAAAGCGACTCGATCAACGATTGTAATATCATTGCCAATGGTGTCTTGACCAGTACGGATACTGCAACCAACTAAAAAAAGAGAAATTAGCAATAAAACAGTTAAGATGATGTAACGTTTTGTTTTCATTTTTTTACCTTCTTTATTTCAATAATTTTGTTCTTGTTTAAAAAAATAAATCTCATTATGCTACGAGCTACTATAAATATTAAGAAAAACAGTAATACTTTCCCATTAGAAAATGGTTCTAAATTTGGCGTTAATAACCATGCGATGATAAATGAAACAATCATGATTGGTACATATATCAAGCCAAAAGAAGAAATAATGAAACGGAAAAAATAGCGCGTCGTCAGTCTTTTCAAAATTAACTCGATTACCGAAAACAAAACACTTAATAAAATAATGTTTAAAATTTTACTTTCAGTAAATTCTAGATATCCATTAATACTAATAATCAATAAAAAATCAAAAACAAAGGAAAGAAGTGTTGTTATTAAGATAGACTTCCAAGATGGCTTTTTCGGATTAATCCTCACAAATTGGATTTCTTCATTTTCCTCTAATTGATCTTTTAGTTCTTCAACCAAATGATCGATTTGATCTTGCGATTCATCTTGTTTAGAATCTTTAGGTTCAGGTACTTTTGGCTTATCCTCGTTCATTTGGTCTCCTTCCTTCTAATTCATCACTCTTTTTAAATATTGTCCGGTGTAAGATGTTTCACATTTTATTATTTCTTCCGGAGTACCGGTAAAAACAACTTCTCCACCGTAATTCCCACCTTCGGGGCCAAGATCAATTAAGTAATCAGCGTTTTTAATCACATCTAAATTGTGTTCAATGATAATAACGCTTGCTCCTTGATCAACAATATAATTTATAACTTCTAATAATTTTTTTACATCATCGGAATGAAGCCCCGTTGTTGGTTCATCGAGTAAATAAATCGTTCGGTCAGTAATCTTTTTATGAAGTTCACTTGCTAGTTTTACTCGTTGTGCTTCACCACCGGAAAGTGTTGTTGCACTTTGACCTAAACGGATATAACCTAATCCGACATCTTCCATTGTCTGGAGTTTGTTTTTTATTTGGGGAATCTTATCAAAAAAAGGCAAAGCTTCCGTAACCGTCATTTGCAGTACTTCCGCAATATTCTTCCCATGATATTTAACTTCCAACGTTTCAGG
>JBFXJT010000050.1:0-3482 GCA_050174575.1 Bacilli bacterium | reverse complement strand
CCATGGAAGAACAAATCGGAGGACAATTAAAAGCAGGATTTACTTTAGTTGATCTATATGAAGATATTAATGATGAAGGCAGACTTCACGAATTGAATATTCCGTGTTTTATTGCAACGAAAGCCATTAAAAATAAAAAGGTAAGTTAGAACTTGCCTTTTTTTGCTACTAATTTTACAATATTAATTAATATCTCCGTACATTTTTCCATTGCTTCTACTGTTGCACATTCATATCGCCCATGGAAGTTGTAAGAACCTGTGCCTAAATTAGGACAGATTAAACCACGATATGTTAACTGGGCACCGTCCGTTCCCCCTCTAATTGGATGGAATGCGACATCTACAGAAGCCTCTTTTGTGGCTTGAGTAGCGATATCCAAAATAAATGGGAATTTATTGACGATTTCCTTCATATTTAAGTATTGATCTTTTATGCTAACAAAAACGGTTCCTTCACCATAAACATCATTTAAATAATGGGCTATTTTTTCCATTTGGGCTTTTTGGTTTTCAAATAAATTTTGATCATGATTTCGAATAATATATTGCATAGTTGTTGTTTCAACATCGCCATTTACATTATTCAAATGATAGAAGCCTTCATAATTGTCAGTATGGCTTGGAGTCATTGCTTCAGGCAACATCTGATTAAATTCCATGGCTATTAACAAACTGTTTTTCATGTGATCTTTTGCATAACCAGGGTGGATATTGATACCCTTTATTGTTACAACGCATGAAGCAGCATTAAAGTTTTCATAATTAATGATGCCTTCTTTACTTCCATCAACAGTATAAGCCCATCTAGCACTAAAATTATCAATATTAAAAAACATTGGTCCTTCACCGATTTCTTCATCGGGAGTAAAAGCAATTTTTACATCACCGTGTTCTATCTCTTGGTGTTGTTGGAAAAACTCAATCATTGCCATTATTTCCGCAATCCCCGCTTTGTCATCCGCACCCAACAAAGTCGTTCCATCGGTAACGATAAGCGTTTGCCCTTTTAAATCAGCTAAAAAAGGGAACTCTTTGGGAGACATTTTAATGTGAAGATTGTTGTTTAGAATAACATCGCCGCCATCATAATGATCAATGATGCGTGGTTTGATATTTTCACCGCTCATATCACATGATGTATCCAAATGGGCGATGAAGCCAATGGTGTCAATTGGCTTTAGACTATTGCTTTTTAAAGTGCCATAGACATAACTATGATCATCCATATAAGCATCCGAAATGCCCAAAGCTTTCATTTCTTCTACAAGCAGTCTTCCCAAAACTTTTTGTTGTTCGGAAGAAGGATGGGTTTTTGAGTTTGGATTAGAAGTTGTTGGCAGACTTACATATTTCAAAAATCGATTTAATAAATTCATTGTTCCTCCTATGATGTAATTATTATAACAAAACAGCCCACAAGAGTAAATAAAATAACCCGAAAAACGGGTTATTTTTTAAAAGTAAGACCAGAGGATAAATTACTGATTGGCATAGATTGTAAAATAACGGTCCCCGGTCCTTTTACAACAGCATTAAAAATTCCTTCACCACCAAAGAAAGCATTTTTCATCGTCCCAACTGTTTTTACATTCATTGTACAAGAAGGGTCATGCCGACAAGATAACCAGTACTGATGATCATTTCTTCGCCAACTTCTAATTCATATGTTTTTTCATAACCATTAATCTCAATAAATGCAAAACCGTTTCCTGTAAGTTTTTGCATGATAAAGCCTTCACCGCCAAACAACCCTACACCGATTTTATTTTGGATGTGAACGGATAATTCAACACCCTCTTCACATGCCAGAAAGACTCTTTTTTGAATAATTATCGGATTCGATGAAGAAATTTCTAATGGCTTGATAGCTCCAGGGAATTTAGCAGCAATACAAATCATTCCTTCAGTGCCCACGGGTTCATAAATATTATGAAACAATGTTTCACCAGTAAACATTCTTCCAAAAACTTTGCCAACACCGCCAGAAGTAGTTGTATCCATTTTCATGTTGCCACTCATCCATGACATCGCGCCCGCTTCCGTAATTATTTTTTCTCCCACATCTAAATTAACCATTAATACAGGAAGGCTTCCGCCTTCAATTTGATATTTCATATTTTCTCCTTTATAAATGCCCTAAGACACTTATATTATAATTAAAAAAAGAAAAGTGTCAATTTTTCAATTCATGGAAAATTGATGAAAACATTTGCGGAAGTGCTAAAGCAAGACAATTGCACAATTATGATATAATGGGGAAAAAAGGAGAAATTATGAAGGTAATTAAGCAAATCTTTATTATCTTGATATGCTATATATTGGGTGATATCATTGCCCGCGGAATAAAATTGTTAATCCCAACATTTCATATGCCAGGGATGATTATTGGAATGATCTTATTGTTTTTATTGCTCATTTTAAAGATTGTTCGCATCGTTGATATCAGCGAAGTGAGTAGCTTTTTAACAAGCAATTTAGGGTTTTTCTTTATTCCCGCAACTGTTTCGATATTACGCCATTTTGAAATATTAAGTGAAAACATTTGGATGATTGTTATGATGATTGGTGTCAGCTCATTGCTGTCTTTTTTCGCAATCGTTTATTCGGTCAAATGGACGTTGTTAATCCAAAAAAAATATATGGAAAAGCGAGAAAAAGCCCATGAATGAAATTTGGCGTTCGCAAGCATTCTTTATGTTATTGACTTTAGGTTCTTATATGATTGGTAGTTTTTTATACAAAAAAACAAAGTTTGCCCTGTTTAACCCATTATTGGTAGCTTCCGTAATCATCATCGTTTATTTGCTTGTATTTCGGATGGATGTGGAAGCATATTTAGTCGCTGTGAATGGCATCAACTTATTTTTAGGTCCCATGATTGTTGCCCTTGCCTTACCGATTTATCTTAACCGATTGTTAATCAAAAAACATATTATCCCTATTTTGGTTGGTGTTGCTGTTGGGTCAATTGTTTCCATGGCTTCTGTTTTCACAATCGGCAAAATTTTCCAAGTTGACTTTGCAATCATTATGTCAGTCATCCCAAAATCCAGTACAGCGGCTATAGCCATGGAAATATCAAACCAAATCGGTGGATTTGACACCATTACGATTGCTGTTACTTCGATGACAGCTGTTTTTGGTGCTGTTGTGCTTCCATCTTTATTAAAATTATTAAAAATTAAAGATCCCTTAATCATTGGACTTAGTTTGGGGACAACCTCCCATGCTTTAGGAACGGCAAAAGCACTAGAGATCAATGAAGAAGCTGGAGCGATTTCTGGGATTGGATTAGTTTTTTCGGGAATTATGACAGTGATGATTGCCCTTTTATTTTAAAGGAGGAAACTCCTTTTTTTTGTTGTAAAAAAAACAAATGAGAAGTATAATAAGGCAATAAAGGTGAAGATATGGAACAACAAAAACAAATAAAACGAGGAGTTATCAATATTCTTTTTTTGGGGTTTGTCAGTTTTTTTA
>JBFXJT010000049.1:0-3937 GCA_050174575.1 Bacilli bacterium | reverse complement strand
GTAAAACGTTGGTCAACACTCTTTTTCGCAAGCGGGCTGATTTCAATTGGATGGCCATAAACGAAAGTAGGTTGAATTAATGTTTCTTCAACATATTTTTCGAAGAACAAATTAATGATATGACCAAAGGCTTGTTCGTGTTTTGTTAAGGCAATCTCATGTTTTTTTGCAAGTTCCATGGCTTCTTCTAAAGTTGTTACTTTAAAGAAGTCAACTCCTGTTTGTTCTTTTATGGCATCAACCATGTGAACACGACGGAAAGGAGCATCAAAATGAAGTTCATTATCTTGATAAGAAACAACCATTGTATTTAAAACTTCTTGCGTTAGAAAACGGAAACAATCTTCGATTAAATCCATCATCCCAGCCATATCGGAATAAGCAAGATAGGCTTCAACAGTTGTGAATTCCGGATTGTGGGTTGCATCCATGCCTTCATTTCTAAACAAACGGCCAATTTCATAGACTGCTTCCATCCCACCAACGATTAAACGTTTTAAAGGAAGTTCTGTTGCAATTCGCAAATAGAAATCCATATCTAATGTATTGTGATGTGTAACGAACGGACGAGCATTTGCTCCACCAAGGATTGGCTGTAAAATGGGAGTTTCGACTTCCACAAATCCCCGTTCATCAAAAAACTTTTGAAAAGCACGGATAATTTTCGGTCTTAAAAAAGCAATTCTTTTTGCATCATCATTCATAATAAGATCGACGTAACGATGACGGCGAGCTTCTTCTTTATCTTGAAGACCATGAAATTTTTCAGGTAAAGGTTTTAAAGCTTTAGTTAGATGCGTATACTTTGTCGCTTTTAAAGTTAATTCACCCGTATCAGTCCTAATTATGATTCCTTCAATACCAACGATATCGCCGATGTCACCTTTTTTGAATGTTTCAAATTCATCTTCTGAAACCATATCGCTGCGAACATAAATTTGTAACTGACCGAAACGGTCTTGAATATGCATAAAGCCAGCCTTACCTTTAACGCGGCGTGTCATAATTCGACCAGCAACAGTTGCTGTTTTATTCAACTCATGAAGTTGCTCTTTGGTATATTCTTGATATTGTTTATTTATATCTTTCGAATTTGTCGTTCGTAAAAAAGCTTTACCGAAAGGTTCGATTCCTCGTGCTCGTAACTCTTCAGCTTTCATTCGGCGGACTAGTTCTTGATCTGTTAAATTTAATTGATTATCCATGATTTCACCTCTATTTTTGATTACTTATTATACCATAAAAATAAAAAAAGACAATGAAAATCAATCATTGTCACATAAAAGCGGTTCAATCAAATTGGCAATTACGCAGTAGCCATTGTAACTGACATGCAAGCCTTCAACCGTATAATCTTTCTTTAAATTCCCATCATCATCGATTAAATGGTCATAAACGTTAATAAACGGAATAGCATTTTCATCACAGTAAGCTTTTATTTGTTCGTTAATTTTTATGATTGTTTTGTTTTTTCTAGGAAAAACAAAAAAAGGCGAAAAGATAACTGCTTTAGGATTAATGGGATATAAAGATAAAAAATACACTTTTGTTTGGGGAAGCTTGTATTTAAGCTCGCATAAAATCATTTTAATATTATTGATAATCATAGGAATTTTTGTTCCAGCTTGGATATCGTTTGTGCCTATTTGTACAAACACTTTTCGTGGATTTAAAACGATGACATTATCGTGCAAACGGTCTAAAACCCCAACAGTTGTATCGGAAGCAATGCCCCGGTTATATACACCCAATTTTGGAAAAAATTCATGGATCTTAAAAAACTCCGTTAAAGAATCACCAACAAAAACGACTTGGCGTTCAGGAACACGGTGATTCAATTCCGAATATTGTCTTGCTTTTTGATAAATGGATATTCTTAAATACTTTAAAATATAAATGAACAGAAGAATAAAAAAAGTCGAAACAATAATTAAAAAAATGACAAACAATGGAAAAATGATATCGTCAAACATAAAAATCTCCTGCAATTACTTACTACAAATCATTATAACATATAAAATTTACTTTTGATATCGTTTGCATAAAGTTGTGAAATATTGTATAATACAACAAGGTGAAAACAATGAATATTTTATCTTTTTTTTCTGATTTTTGGCTCATAATTGTTATCTTTGGCACAGCTGCCATTTTATATTTAGTTTGGGAAATTATCATTCCCATTGTTCAATATCAAAAAATGTATAAACACTTACAAATTTGCACTTTTGATAATGACTATAAATTATCAAAGCGTTTTTTAAACAAAGCCGACTTTGTTTTAGAGAACAATGAAGAAATCGTGTTTGTGAAAATGGTGATGATTCCGAGCAACTCTTCTTTAACAATCAACAACCATTTTACTTTCCATCTAAATTATGGTGGTTCTTCCAAAAAGCCTGGGCGTCGTTATCCTTATTCGCGTTATTTGACGGAAGTTGAATCGTTTTTAAAATGGCAACCAAGTCAAGAAAAACAATTCCGTAAAGTTGTCGTATTGGACCCTTCGACCGAAAAGATTCAAAAGTATCTAAATGAATCAGAAATTGCTTTGGTTCAAGAAGGCGAAAAAGTTTATGATTACCAAGTTGTGAGCAAATATAATTTCAAAGAAAAAATACTTGATGAATAGGGGAAAAGGATATATGAAAAAATGGCTTATTTTACTTTTATTGCTGGGTACTGTTTTTTTCATCGGTTGTGATAACGATGATGAGGATGTTGATATATACACAACAATTTACCCAGTTGAATTTTTAGTCAAAGAAATTGTAAAAGACCGCTTAACTGTGAAATCGGTTTACCCTAGAGGTAAGGATGTTCACGATTATGAATCCAACCCAAAAGACTTGATTAAAATGTCGCAATCCAAATTAATCTTTTATATTGGACTTGGTTTAGAAATCTTTATTGAACGTGCTAAAGACTCCACGTTAGAAGATGTTCCAATTGTTGCTTTGAGCCATAACATCCTTGTTGTCCTTTTAAATAGTACGGATTTGGTTGAAATGACTCATGGAGATGTTACCGAAGAAAACGTCTTTTATGATCCCCATATTTGGCTTGATCCTAACAAAATGATTATTATGACGGATACGGTGTTAAACAATATTTTAGAGCGATTTGTATTGACGCAAGATGATATCGATTTCTTCACAAACAATGCCAACACCTTAAAAACTGAATTAGCATTAATCGATACAGAATTTGTTGCTGCTTTAAATAATCCCGAGATAGCTAACAAAACAATTATGGTTGACCATGATGCTTATGTTTATTGGACAATCAGATATGGAATTGATCGAATCAAATTAAGAAACGATAACGAAAGTTCCGATGTTGTCCCACAAGAGATTGAACAAAAAATTGCCCTTGCAGAGCAATTAGGAATAAAGCATATTGTTGTATCAAAAAATGAATTGGAATCATCTATTGTTGATCAATATCTTTCAGAACTCGGATTACCATCGAGTGCAAAAGTATCCTTGCATCATTTAGGAACAATAACAAGCGATGAAGAAGAAATGGGCTTGAACTATTTTTCGATAATGCGTGAAAATATTCATATGGTTGAAGCTATCCTTCCTAAGCAATAATATTAAGGCATTCCATCAATGGAGTGCCTTTTAATTTTCATAGAAAAATGTTGAAAAACCTTGCTTTTTTACTTAAATTGTAGTAAAATATTGAGACAGTAAAAATGATTATTTGGTGGGGTAGCGAAGAGGCTAAACGCGGTGGACTGTAAATCCACTCTCTCCGAGTTCGGTGGTTCGAATCCACTCCCCACCACCATTTCAATTCTTTTCAACGATTCCAGAGGAAACCCTGGGACATATTTTTTAGGGCTATAGCCAAGCGGTAAGGCAACGGACTTTGACTCCGTCATTCCGGTGGTTCAAATCCACCTAGCCCTGCCAGTTTAAAAAAGATATCAAAA
>JBFXJT010000048.1:0-4727 GCA_050174575.1 Bacilli bacterium | reverse complement strand
GGTTCTTTTTTGTGTATTATCTTTGTGTTTAGAAGAGAAAATTCAAAAAATAAAATCTTTTTTGCTAACTTCGTTCTGAAATATTAATAAAATTAATAACTGTTGCAATAGAAATTTGAATCCGCCACTAGAAATAAATAATACAATGGAATGAAAAAATTAGTTACAACCAGTTTTTTAGGAATTCTAATTTTTACAATGACTTTTTCATGTGGAAATACTTAAAGTAATAATGAAAAATTAAATACTGAAAGTGAAAATTCAGTAGAAGAAATATTACAAAATGACAGTTCTGAAATAATCGATGGCTGGTTAGGCTTAGGATTGGAAGAAAAAATTATAATTAAAAAACTTGGTGAACCAGGTGAAAAAGGAATTGAAGAATATTGGGAAGCAACAGGAACTTTTAATCAAGAATGGAAATTGGAATCAATTGGAATTATTCTGGGAATGGAATCTGAAAAAGGAAAAAAAACTGTTTGTTCTATAACTCTTATAAATCCTTGCACATTGAAAACTTCTAAGTTAATTGAAATTGGATCAGAATATCAAGAAGTTTATAATAAATATTCGAAACTTATTGACAACGAATTCACTAGTAGTGAAAAAAATATTGTTGTTGGTTCAATTTATGGGGAAATAATTTTTAGTTTTGAAAATTTGAAAGTGGATAGAATATTTATTGGTGCAGCAGCAGAATGATAATTAATTTTACCAAACCATAACACGGCATCAAAAAAAATGCGGGGTGAAGTGGTTTTCGAACTTTTTTACTATTTTTAAACTTTATTAACGGCGGACTGAAATGTAGGGCGAAAACCCGCACTTTTTCTATGCCGAGACCGTTGTAAGCAAGCTGTGAAGACCCCTGAACATAAGGATAGACCTTAATATAACAATAATTAAATATGAAAAAAATAGCACTACTTGGATTAATTTCAATAGTATTTTTAACTGCAAATGGACAATTTATTGATAATTACGGATTAAAACTGGGAGCTGGATTATCCAACCAATATTGGGATTATAAAAATGATATGTTTTCAAGTTTATCAGGATGGAAAGACAATAAGATTGGTTTTTTTGGACAAGTCTATGCCGAAAAAAATATTGGTAAATATATTTCATTTAGACCAGCTTTAGGATACCTACAGAAGGGATTTGTTGATGATATTACATTAACAACAGCAGAAGGAGAAGAACTTGCTATAAAGGATAACAAAGTAGTATTTCATGATTTATCTTTGGATTTGTCATTAAAGATAATTCCTTTTGAAAAAAATCTCAAACCATATATTTTTCTTGGATTACGTGGAGATTATTTAATGGATTATCGCAGTGTAATTGTGGATTTTCAAGGAGAAGAATATGAATTGGACACCGAACTTTATGATAATTTCAATAAATTTAATTTGGGTGCAGTTTTTGGTTTTGGGATTTCATATAAAGACTTATTATTTTTAGACTTAGAATACAATCCATCAATTACAAAAAACTATGAATCAAGTGGATTAGCCATTAATGATAAGTATTTTAGCCTGACTGTTGGATTGAATATTAACAAATTGATTTTGATACAAAAATAAAATAACAGCCAGCTTACAACAGCGGCTCATATTGCAAGCGGGGTAAAATCGTATTTTGACAAATTTTTGCTATCCTTCACTTTTTAGCGGCTGAAAGTGAAACGGAACCAAAACCCGCTCACAATATAGCCGCGCACCGTTATAAAATATGGTTGTTGAAGCGAAATTGTTGAATTGACTAAAATAAAATTGTAAATTTGCAGAAAAAGGAATTATGAATATTCAAGCAGAGAAAATAGAATTAATGAAAATGATACTTGAAACTGATAATCCAAGTATTCTTAGCTCAATAAAGAGAATTCTGAAAATTGAAAAAAAGAAAGATTTCTGGGAAACATTACCTACAGATCAGAAGAAAGAAATATTAAAAGCAATTGAAGAAATCGATAATGGTGAAATTGTTGACTACGACGATTTTATTAAGAAATATAAGTAATGAGTAGAAAAATTGTCATCTCAAAAAGAGCTGTCCGAAACTTAGATCATCTGCTTGAATACTTAGAAAATAAATGGTCGAAAAGGGTAAGAGACAATTTTATTAAGAAGTTTGATAGGGCTGTGAATATTTTGAAAGACAGACCTGAAAGTTCTATAAATTCTGAAATTATTAAAGGACTTCATAGATGCGTTGTTACCAAACAGACAACGATTTATTACAAATTTGACAATAAGAAATTATATATTGTTACCGTTTTTGACACTCGACAAGATCTTTCAAAATTGAAGAAAGAAACTGAATAACAACCACATTTTATAACACGGCATCAAAAAAAATGCGGGGTGAAGTGGTTTTCGAACTTTTTTACTACTTTTAAACTTTATTAACGGCGGAAAGGAAACTAGGGCGAAAACCCGCACTTTTTTTATGCCGAGACCGTTAACGGTAATTCAATTTTTGAAATGAGATTTAGAGTAATCATAATAATTTTACTTTTTTGGGTGCAAAAGTCATTTGCAGATTACGACCCGACACCATTACCTCAGTTGATAATTGATTCGGACTTGATACTTCAAGGGAAAATTGTTCGAATAGACTCATTGACTTTCACTTTATTAATTAAAGAATATATAAAAGGAGAATATGACCTTCACGCAATACAGATTAGAAAATTTGAAGATTGGACTTGTGCCAATAGATTACCTAAATATGAAATTGGACAAGAAGAAATTGTATTTCTAAAAGCAAATAATCAGTTAAAGGAATGGATAATTTTGGGTGCAGGTAATGAAGGAGAATTATTAATTCAAAATGATTCGATTGTTTATGAAGACATTTACTGGGATTCTAAAAGTGGTTGTTCTAAAATTGAATATTTTGGTTATGAAATTTGCGGTTGGAAATATTCGCTTTCTGACTTTTTAGGTGCTATATATCAATACTTGAAAAATTTTGAATTAATTGAACAGCAATATAAGATTGAACATTCAGTACCTGAAGAGACTGGTTTAAACAAAGCATATGACAGAATGCTTTATGAAACACCAAATTATCTTATTTTTAAGTAAATGAAAAAGAGAAAACTTATTACTAAAATATTAAAATATTTAATTTTACTTGGTCTTGGCATTTTGATAGGTTGGTGGAGTAATGAATTGTATAGATTTGCCGACGCAATGCGAAATGACAGAGCTCCAAATCTTGATTCTCTAAATCTTGTATTTAACATTGACTCTTTAAGACAGGAAGAAAAATTGAACAACCGTTAACAGCGGCTCAAAAAAAATGCGGGGTGAAGTGGTTTTCGAACATTTTTACTATTTTTAAACATTATTAACGGCGGACTGAAATGTAGGGCGAAAACCCGCACTTTTCTTAGCCGCAACCGTTGTGCGCAATTAATGAAGAATGAGCAGAATTCAATAACTCAACGCAACAAATCAAAAATTATAGATTTGTTGTATGGAAGGAAAAAAGTATAAAAGATTAACGTTTCAGGAACGTGTAATTATTGAAACTTTACTTGGTGAAGAGAAGTCAAAATCCTTTATTGCACTCAGGTTAAATCGATCAAGATCTACAATTACCAGGGAAATTAATAAGTGGGTACAAAAACCTTGGGAAAAGTATAATGCTGAACTTGCTCACTGGGATGCTGAAGACGATTATCTTAACAAACGAAATCTTGACAAAATCGGAACCTTTAAAAAACTAAAATTCTATGTATATAAAGGGCTTCTTAATAGTTGGTCGCCTGAACAAATTGCAGGAAGAATTAAGGATGACTATCCTAATGATCCTATTATGAGTATATCTCATGAAGCAATCTATATGCATATTTATTCGCATCCACAGGCTAGTTTAAACCGTAAACTGATTGCTCTCCTTCCCTATCAAAAAACCAGAAGAAAAAGAGCAAATGCAATTAATAAGCGCAGAGTAAGAATCAAAGATCAGGTAAGCATCGATCAAAGACCTAAACATATTGAAGAAAGAAAAGAAATTGGGCACTGGGAAGGAGACTTAATAATCGGGGTAAAACAAGCCAGTGCAATAGGAACTTTGGTGGAAAGAAAGTCCAGATTTACTTATATTGTAAAGCTTAAGGACCGAAAGTCGGCAACAGTCAGAAAAAGCTTTTCTAAAGAATTAAATAAGTTGAATGTTAAGCTTAAAAAAACCTTAACTTATGATAATGGCTTAGAGATGGCTCAGCATAAATTACTGACTGAAAAGACAGGAATACAGGTGTATTTTGCCCATCCGTATTCTTCTTGGGAACGAGGAACCAATGAGAATACAAATGGACTGATTCGTCGCTTTTTCCCTAAAGGAACTAACTTTAATGAAATTGATGAACGACAGTTAAAAGAAGTGCAAAACAAACTGAATAATAGACCCAGAAAGGTACTAGGATATAGAACTCCTACTGAAATAATGGAGCTTGAATATCCATAAATATTTTTTCTTTTTTAAAAGCCTTCCGTAAAGGAATATAAGGTTTTTAAAAAAGAAAAAACTAACTTTGACTTAATGAGAAAAATTAAACCTTGTTGCGTTAAGGTCTTGAATCCACCGACCCTAGATTCAAATAACTATTGCAACAGATTTACAAATCGTAAATTTGTTGTATTATGGTTAAATATCAAAGACTTACATTACTCGAAAGAGTGCGGATTGAAAAGTACATTAAGAATGGTCTG
>JBFXJT010000047.1:0-4731 GCA_050174575.1 Bacilli bacterium | reverse complement strand
ATTGCTACAACACCGTTCGACTTGCATGTATTAGGCATGCCGCCAGCGTTCATCCTGAGCCAGGATCAAACTCTCATATAAGTTTATCTCCTGCTCCACCTGTTCTATTTAGTTTTCAAAGACCTTAACATAACTCTTATTTAGAGCGTGGTATTATTATACTATAATCCGCTCTTTATTGTCAACAACTTTAATTGCATTTTGACCAAAACGCTTTTTAGTTGCCTCTAACCTTCAATATTATACTACAAAGGCACTTTAATGTCAAACAATTTCGTGCTTTTTTGTTAAGAAGAAGAGCATGAAAAAAAGACGGTTTTGACCGCCTTTTTTTGATAAAATAATCGTTAAAAATTATATAGAGGATTGTAATTAAATAAATCGCTGATAGGTTTATCATCAATAATGTTAAGAACACCTTGCCCAATGATTCTGGCAATTGATAATTGGTGAATCTTAGGAACTTTTTTGTGTTCAGGAAGACGAATGGAATTCGTTGTTAAAAGTTCGGTAATTTGGGAACTTTGGATGCGATCACAAGCATCTCCAGATAAAATCGGATGTGTCGAAACAACATAAACATCTTTGGCTCCGGCAGCTTTTAGGGCATCGGCAGCAACGGTAATCGTTCCCGCTGTATCAACAATATCATCAACAATAATGCAGTTTTTGTCTTGGACTTCACCGATAATGTTCATAACTTCTGCAACATTTGGTCGTGGACGACGTTTATCGATGATGGCAATTGGGGCATTGAAGTTTAAAGCAAATTTGCGTGCCCTTGTTGTTCCACCATGATCGGGTGATACGACAACGATATCTTCTAGCTTCTTTTCTTTAATATAACGAACCATAACAGGAGCTGCTTCAAAATTATCGATTGGAATATTGAAGAACCCTTGGATTTGTCCGGCATGCAAATCCATGCATAGCACCCGTGTTGCTCCAGCAACGGTCAATAAATCAGCAACAAGTTTCGCTGAAATTGGTTGACGAGCTAAAGCTTTGCGATCTTGGCGCGAATAGCCATAGTAAGGCATAATGACATTAATTGTTCGCGCAGATGCTCTTTTTAAAGCATCAATCATGATTAATAGTTCCATGTAGTTTTCATTAACCGGTTCCGATGTTGATTGGAGTACAAATACATTGTGCCCACGAACTGTTTCCGCAATATTGATGTTTACTTCGCCATCAGCAAATCTTGTCAAAGAACACTCAGCCAAAGGGATGTTAATGTACTCGGCAATTTCTTTTGCTAAATCAGGGTTTGAGTTTAATGTGAAAAACTTGACTTTTTTTCCATGAATTTCCGCCATTCAATCCTCCTATGATGTCAACCTCATTATACATCGTCTTGATGTTTGTTTCAATGATAAGTCGCGTAAAAACGGTTACTCAAAATGATTGTTGTATTTTCCTTGGACAACAGCATTCTTAAATATGTTCACATATGGTCCAACTTTGGATCCAACTTTAATATGTGAGTCTTTCACACGTGAAAACTTTACAATTGCCTTTTCATCAATAATTGAGTTTTTTATTTCTGAATAAGGGCCAACAATGGCTCCTTTTTCAATAATAGAATTTTGAATGATGATTGATCCTGGCATAATAACAGATCCTGGTCGGCATTTAACATCAGTCCCAATAATAACAGTTTGTGGAGAATGGATTGATACACCGTTTTGCAAGTGATGCCGATTAATCTTTTCAATCAAATCACTTTCCATTTGCATTAATTGAACTTTGTCATTGACTCCGCTTATTTCTTGATAATTGTTTGTTTTGTGGGCTCTAACACTAAGTCCTTGTTCTCTAAACACTTTGACGATATCAGTCAAATAATATTCTTTTTGTGAGTTGTTGTTTTTTATGTAATGCAAATATTTAAACAGTTTTTGGTTGTCAGCGACATAAATTGATGAATTGATTTCTGTAATGTTTTTTTGAATTTCATCGCAATCTTTTTCTTCAACTATTTCCACAATTTCGTCGTTTTCATCTCTTACTATTCTGCCATAGCCATAAGGTGTTGGGTGCTCGGTTGTTAAAACGGTTAAGTCCGCTCCACTTTGGATGTGGGAGCCGATTAACGATGCATAAGTATCTTTGGATACCAATGGCATATCCCCAATCGCAATAATCGTTAGCCCTACTTCATCTTTTAAAAATGGTTCAGCCATCATTACAGCATGGGCCGTTCCCAATTGTTTTTCCTGAAGCGCAAAGCGACTTCGACCTTTAAGGATGTCTTCAATAATCTCGTGACGGTAACCGACGATTGTTATGATATCTTGTATTTTTGCTTTATTTAAACTATCAACAACATATTCAACCATTGTTTTATCAATGATATAATGTGCGCATTTTGGTTCTTCTGATTGCATTCTTGTGCCTTTTCCGGCGGCCAAAACGATTCCATAAATTGTCATATTCATTCCTCTACTGCTTATTGTACTCATCTAATACGGCAGTAACGATAGCGTTACGCATTTCCGAAGTAACGGGATGAGCAATGTCTTTGAAAGCTCCGTTCTTTTTGACAGCGGGCATAACTACGAACAACCCAGCTTCTCCCTCAATAATTTTTAATCCGTGAACCATGAAAGCATCATCTAGCGTGATTGTAGCTGTTGCTCTTAATTTGTCTTTCCCTTCAATTTTGTAAACTTTTACCCCAGTAACATTCATAATCTTTTTCCTTTCTACTCTAATATTAAATGTTTTAGTAAATTACCTAGAAATCTCAATTTTTATGCTGTCCTTTTTGCCAATATCAGCCGGAACTTCCCATAAAAAGGAGGTGTTGAAAAAATACGTATCGGTTTGTGGGTCCTTCCCAATCCCCAATAAGTTTTGCTTGTGAAAAGTTGTTTCTGTTAAACGTCTTGTCAAGGCAAACTCTAAATTCTCCATTTTAGAGTTTTCGTTTTTCACAATCGTTTTATCAAAACAACTCAAAGGCCTGTTGTTATATATGTCGTTGAGAATGAGTACGGAACTTTGGGTTTTATTGTAGATCTTTTTAATAATCGTTTCAGGATATCGTCCTGATTTTTTTAATTGATAATAAGAGATATCGCCATTAATTAAACGAAGAAACCCTTGATTGCCTCTTAAGGTTGGATCATTTTCGTTAAGAAGATGAATCCCCAAAATGTGGGGCAGAGAACTTGTGAAAAAGATAACCTTAATGATTTCTCCTTCTTTATTAATGTTAATAGCTTTGCCTTGGAAATACTTTTGGAAATAATGTGCAATATCGACAAAGTCATATTGTTTAAACAAACTTCCTCCGCTGTGTAAATAAAGAATCCCTTCAATATCCGATGATGTTGTTCTAAAAGCAGGTTTTGGTGCCTTTTTGTAGGGGCTTTTTGCCTTTAATAAATCGTCGCTAACCAATTGAACGCTTTCGTTTTCAAACGGGCTACCTTCTAAATAACTGTTGTCTTCAAACGTGGGAACACTCCCATCTTGATGACTACTTACTTCTTCCTGAATCAAATACTGTTCAAGTGAATATTTGACTGTATCGACGATTGGCGTTTCTTCAAGAGTGAAACTAACAATCGGCTCATGTTTTAACGTACTTTGAATACTTGTAATAAAATAACTGTTAAAACGATACTTTTTTTGCAAATTGCGGCCAATAGAATCCGCCTGTGCTTTGTATCGACACAAACAAATAATATTTGGTCCTTCGTGACTTAATAAAAAGCCACTTGCGCCTAAACGAAGGCTCAGTTCTTTTGCTTTATCAATTATGGAAAAACGTCGGAATTCTTGAATTGCCCTTTTTTCAAAATGGCTAACACCATTATAAATGTTTCCTGCCATTTCATAAAAGTTATGGTTGGCAATGGCTTTTTTGATAGCATCCAATTCCAAGCTTTTTACTTCTGCTTGTGGTGTATACCTTGGTGATACATAACCTTTTAAATCAAGTGAAGCAATTAGGACAAATCCAAAAATAGCTTCGCCAAGCAAATAATATAAATCATTTTTAGAATCATATTCAAACGTTTGATCAAAGCTGTAAGCTTTGATGAGTTGGGAAAACAATGGATAGATTTCTTCGGGTTTAACCCCACAAAAATCAAGATTTTTAATAATGGTTGCTAAGTATTGATCATCATTAATTAAACCAAACAAATGATGGTGTCGTTCATTAATGATGATGCGTAACCCAAATTCTGTTTTCGCAACTATTTTCGCAATATTCTCATATAAATTGTTTTTAATATTGATATCACCATATTTAAGTTCACAAATAGGTGTGCTTAATTTTTCAATGATGATGTTATTCTGTGTGCTAACTGGCGTTACAATCAAGCGATAATGGTCTAAAACACGATGATATCCTAAAGGGATATAGCCCGTTGCGCGACACTCCTTACTAATTAGCACTTGAGCCTTTTTCGGTTGTTGGATCCAAGTAAACCCTTCTAAATTAGGTTTTCTTTGTGATCGGATTCGTGAAATAATTATTTGATAATTAGCTTTTTCATAAATTGTCTTTAATCTTGCTTGGGCATTTTTAATCTGTTTTTCATTGAAGAAAAAACCATAGATAGCGGAACCGCTTCCCGTCATCGAACTACCCAGTGCACCAAATTGCATTAAGTCTTGTTTTATTTTATTGATATCGTATTGTCTAGATCCGACTTCTAAATCATTAAATAGATCTTTCGCAATGATATTAATGTTCCCTTGTTTTATATCTTC
>JBFXJT010000046.1:0-4975 GCA_050174575.1 Bacilli bacterium | reverse complement strand
TTGAAGATCAACCAAAAGAAGTTGACAATCAAGAAGAACCTAAGGAATAATTGTGGAAATCATCGCCAATTGTCAATATGGTGAAGAACGTGCCAAACAGTTTTTTCGTTTTCATATGCTTGTAAAAAGCCCGATTAAATATATTTATCTAGGGATTTCTTTTTTGAGCTTGGCATTTGGTGTTTATCTAATTGCGAAAAACGAAGGCTATTTTGGCATTTTTTCTTTCTTTATTGCTATTATTACAATTGCTGTGTGGCTTTCAGTCGTTCACACAACGATTAATAAAATTATGAAAGATCTTCATTTTCCGATGTTAAAATATCAATTACTCTTTTCCGAGTCATCAATGACTTTTGTTCAGGGAGAAACAAAGAAAACTTATTTTTGGAGCAGTATTCCCATCGTCTGTGAAACAAAAACAAACATCTATTTTTATATTAATGCTTCTCAAGCATTGATTTTAGGAAAGTTTATCTTATCCGACCAAGATCGGCAGCAGCTTAAGGTGTGGTTAACAACAAATCAAGTCAAAGTTCGTTCTTACTCATTTAAATAATTCATTGGGTGATTTATGAAAATCTTTTTATTTATTTTAATAGTTATCATTGGGGTGGCAATCGGGTTAATTCTTGGGTTAGGACTTCTTCAAGGTTTTGAATTAGTTTTGTCAATGTTTATCCTTTTTCCATTAGTTTTTATTTTTGGCATGATTTTACTAGGAAAGTCAAAAAAAGAACCCCCTGTGAATGAAGACAAAAAGAAAGACCGTTTTTCGAGGTGGGAATAATGAGCGATTTACGTTTGTTTAATTTAAAAAAAGACCAATTGGAAACTAAATCAACAATCGATAAATTGTCATTACAAAAATTGATGGGTAGCCACTTAGACCGATTAATGGGAATAACATTAATTGACAATGATTTTACCTTAACCGATACCATAACCGAAAAAGTCGAAACCTTTGGGTATGATGAAAATTATCGCCTGACAATTATTGAATACCGTATAGGAAAATTCAGTGGGATTGTTTCCAAAGGCTTTATGTTTTTAGATTATATAATGAATAATCAAGGAAAAGTAAAAAGCATTCTTAGTGAGAAATTAGGATATGATCTTGTAAAACAGCTAAATTTCTTTCCACGCTTAATCATCATCGGTGAAGATTTCAACAAATATGACGAATATGCTATCAAACAAATGCCCTATGTTGTGGAACTAATCAAATACCAACTGTTTGAAAAACAGTTCTTAGTTATAGAAAAGATTTACCAAAGCAAAAAGATTTATGGTGATGATGCTATCAAATTAAACGAATTGCAAAAACAATTCAGCGATTTTGTTCTTAGCTTGGGTGATGAAGTTTGTGAAGAAAGAACTGCCAATTTTATTTGTTTCCGAAAAATAAAAGCTTTTGCTTATTTATATGAACAAGAAGCATTAATGCTAAATGTCTTACAAAACGGCAAATATAAAACTTATAAAATAACTTCTCAAAAAGACTTAACAAAAGTCGAAGATTTAGTTGAGCGTAGCTATGATGAAAACTGATGACTTACAAGTTTTTTATGAAGATAATCATTTGATTGTCGTTTTAAAAAAACCAGATTTATTATCGCAGGCTGATGAAACCCAAGACGATGATATGATTAATATTGTTAAACAATATTTAAAAGAAAAATATGAAAAAAAGGGTAATGTTTTTGTTGGCCTTTTACACCGCTTAGATCGTCGTGTTGGCGGATTAATGGTGTTTGCGAAAACATCAAAAGCAGCTTCAAGGATGTCAGCGTTAATTAGGGAAAGGCAATTTTATAAAGAGTACTTAGCCATTGTTCAAGGAGGGACCCCCTCTTCTGGAAGACTAGTTAATTATGTTAATAAAATAAACAAAAATGGTCCGCATGCCATAATTTCAACTATCGAAGGATTTGGGCAAGAAGCTATTTTAGAGTATGAGACCATCACAAAACAAACAATTGATCAGCAAGAATATTCTTTAGTAAAAGTAAATTTGATTACAGGAAGATATAATCAAATACGCATTCAATTTACTAATTTTAAGCATCCGATTATTAATGACTTTAAATACGGTTATCGTGGGCAACACGATGATAATCAATTGGGTCTTGTTTGTTCGGGCTTAAGATTTGCTCATCCGATAACAAAAGAAGAATTACAATTTAATTACATGCCTAAAGAAGGCATTTGGAAATATTTTGGGAGAATAAACAATGAATAAAGCTAAACCAGCAATTATCATTTTTGCGACATTACTAGTTTTTTTTGTTTTGATATCCGTCTTAACCTTTAGTAGCGAGATCCGTGTTAAAGGTCTTGATGTTGATATTACTCTTGATACAAACGGTGACATGTTAGTATCGGAGACTTGGATTGTGAAATGGCCCGATGATATGCATGTGTCGTTCCGTGATATTGGTTATCAAAAATATAACGAACAAAATCCCCTTCCTCAAGATGAAGGAAATCAAGCCTTTTTTGACACAACAAGTGTCGATGTTGAGGTTTTCGGGGAAAATGGATTAGCTCTTGCGAGCAATGAATATGAAATAGGATATTCTTTTAATGGCGATACGGATGAACTTGGTTACCCGATAGAATGTTATCCTTACCGGTCAAGCTGTGAATCCTTGTTTATTCATGTATTTGATGGCATGCAAAGCCAAATGACTTTTAAATATGACTACAAAATTATTGGTGCTGTCACGAAATATCAAGATACAAACGAATTAAACTGGGTTCTATTGGAATATTTTGAATCGGGTATCGATGATGCCCTTGTTACGATTAACATACCTAATGTCTTGGAAGAAAATATCCAAGCATGGGGACACGGCTTATCAAAAGGGTTTATTACTATTAGTGATGGACAAGTCTTGTTAGATATCGACCGGATTAATCCTGATGAAGCTTTGGAATTCCGTGTGCTCATTAATGATAATGTCTTTAATGTTGATCCGATTAATTTTATCAACACACCAATGCTTGATACAATCGTTCAATATGAAACCAATTTAGCCGAAGAAACCAATAAAAGCATTTTAATTGCCAATATTATTTGGGCTTTAGGGATTGTCATTGTTGTGTTAACATTATATGTTGGTATTCGCATTTATATTAAATATGATCGTGAATATGAACCAAAATATAAAGGTAAATATTATCGTGAATTACCTGCCGAATATACGCCAGCAGAAATGAGTTATCTGTACTATTTTAAGAAAATTCAAAACGAAGATGTAACAGCGACATTACTCGATTTGGTTCGCCGAAAATATTTAATTTTAGATAATAACGGAAACGGCATTAACGATAAGGATCCTAATTTTAAAATCATTAAAAACCAAACAATGGATTTAAATGACTTACTTCCTCATGAAAAGCATCTCATTAGTTGGTTTATTGATCTGATTGGCGATGATAAAGAAGTTACGCTTAAACAAATTGAACAATATCCAAAAGGATCTTATCAAACAGCTATTAATTTTGAAAAGGCTGCATCAAAATTTATTACTCTTGCCAAGCAATCGGGCAGTCGCCATGATTTCTTTGAAAAGACCTTAAATAATGCTAAGGGTAAATTATATGCTTGGTCGTTTATTCCTTTTGTCTTTGCCTTTATCGCCTTTGCTATGGGACCAACGCTTGAAGTACCGATTGATAATACTTTGCCAGCAGCGATTGTTGGTATTGCTGGTGTTGCTTTTGCAATTTATATTGCGATCATTAAAAAACGCTCGGTTAATGGTAATGAAGAATATACAAAATGGAAAGCTTTCAAGCAATTCTTGCTTGATTTTGGAAGAATGGAAGATTATCCGATTCCCGGTGTTGTTGTTTGGGAACACTTCTTAGTTTATGCAACCTCTCTTAAAGTTGCTGACAAAGTTATGGAACAATTGGAAGTTAAACTTCCTGCTGAAATTGTTGAGTCCGAACAGTCGACATATATGGGTTTTGGTTATCGATATTATGGATTTCATCTAGGTTATGCTCTAGGGAGAATTAATCAATCAGTGACAACGGCACGCGCTAATGGTCATGCAACCATTGCTGCTCATCAAGCCAAATCTTCAGGAATTGGCCGTGGTGGTGGCTTTGGTGGTGGACGATCATTTGGTGGCGGCGGTGGTGGATTTAGAGGAAGATAAGAATTAATCATATAGAAAGAGAGGAATTTATGAACTATTTATTTTTAACAATCGGCGAAATAATTGGCATAGTAATTGCCGTAGTCGTTGTTTTGTTGATTATCTTTGTTATTGGTATTTACAACAAACTTGTTGTTTTACGAAATCGCGTTCGCAATGGTTGGAGCCAAATCGATGTTCAATTAAAACGTCGTTTTGATTTAATCCCTAACTTAATGGAAACTGCTAAAGGTTATGCAAATTTAGAAAAAGGTATTTTTGAGGAATTTGCGAAAGCAAGAGGCCTTTATGCACAAGCATCACAAAATAACAATGTAGAAGGAATGGCTCAGGCCAATCAATCCTTAGGTGGAACGTTAAGTCGTTTACTAATGGTTCAAGAACAATATCCTGAATTAAAAGCCAACACTAATTTCCAAGATTTAATGGCTCAATTAAAAGACACCGAAGATAAGATTTCTTTCAACCGTCAATTTTATAATGACACTGTTTTGGAATACAACAACAAAATTGAATTGTTCCCAAGCAATATTGTTGCTAACATTTTCAGTTTTAAGGCCGCTCAATTCTTTGAAGTTCAAGATGAAGCGCAACGTGAAGCTCCAAAAGTTAAGTTCTAATAAACAAAGCACTCAAGAAAACTTGAGTGCTTTTATTATATTAAAAAAACCCAAACTTTGAACTGAACCCAAAAAGTTGGACTAAATTAAAATAAATAACAAATTGTATTAAAACGCGGTTTGTTCATGATGAAATTTCAAGGTATGATTTCCTGTATTCGTTAGGGGTCATACCTTTTAATT
>JBFXJT010000045.1:0-5986 GCA_050174575.1 Bacilli bacterium | reverse complement strand
AAAGGCCATTTAACGGATTTCATCATTAAAAAAATGCTAGGAGAAAACAACACAGAAGTTCGCTTTATGGGAGAACTTTTTTACGAATATCATCCCAATGGGATGAAATTTTATGCATATTTGGATGAGCAATTATTAGGTGATTGGTTAGTATTTTCTGTTGGTGGTGGTGCTTTAAAAGAACTCAATGAAGATCGTGAAACTTCTTTGCATCACTATTATCGTTTTAAAACGATGAAGGATATTTTACATTATTTAACGACTTATAAATTATCATTTATCGATTATGTTATAGAGTCCGAACCAAGTGATATTCTCCTTTGGGCAGAAGAGGTTATCAATGTTATGTTTGCCAGTGTTGAACGGGGTTTTGCAAATCAAACGATTCTTCCGGGGCCACTAAAAATAAAAAGGCGAGCTTCAAGTATTTATGAGAAATATTTGCAAACAAACGATTTTAATGCTCTCATTTTTGCTGCTACTTTAGCCGTTTCTGAAGAAAATGCTGGCGGTGGTTTAATTGTAACAGCACCAACATGTGGATCAAGTGGTGTGCTCCCAGGAGTATTATATGCTTACCATATTAAGGAAAAAATCGCTAAACAAAAACTTGCGAAAGCTCTATTAGTAGGTGGTTTATTTGGCAATTTAGTAAAAGAAAACGCCTCAATAAGTGGCGCAGAAGTGGGATGCCAAGGTGAAATTGGAACAGCATGCAGTATGGCTGCTGCAGCTTTGTGTTATTTGCATGGAGGAACCAATCAACAGATTGAATATGCAGCGGAAATTGCTCTAGAACATCATTTAGGAATGACTTGTGATCCGGTTTTAGGCTATGTTCAAATACCTTGTATTGAAAGGAATGCCATTTCTGCAAAAAGAGCCATCGATGCTTGTGAATATGCGCTTTTGACTGATGGAAAACATTTTATTGATTTTGACAGCGTTGTGACTACATTAAAAGAAACAGGAAAGGATTTGAATTCCATCTACCGTGAAACATCACTTGGTGGTTTAGCAAAGGTGAAAATTGAAAGTGATTGATTATCAAAATTCCTCATTAGGATTAATTAATGCCATTTTAGATTATTTTAAGGTGCAACCCCATCATCTTCCCATCGACAAATTACAACCTTATTTTGATAAAAAACCGCAAAATGTTGTTTTACTAGTTCTTGACGGATTAGGAGAAAGCATTCTTGATTATTTTTTACCAGGAGGTTTTTTAAAAAAGCAGCAAGTTGCGACAATCAGCGCTGTTTTTCCACCAACAACCGTTGCTAGCATTAATACTTTAGAGTCGGGGTTGCTTCCAAAAGAACATGGATGGCTTGGTTGGACTTTATATTTTCGTGAATGGGATCGTTATATCGATATTTTTCCTTATCAAGATTCTTTCACAAACGAAGTCCTTCCTTTAGAAGCGGGCAATGGGAAAGAAATCTTGCAATATGAAGATGTCTATTCCCAAATTGCAAACAAGCAAGAAGCCAAATGCTATGTCATTCATCCGGATACCATTAAAAAAACGGGTGCATCGTTTGAAACGGTTTATACTCAAAATTTTGAAGAAACTTTAAAAGTTGTTAGAGAATTATGCAAAGATGATGTTTCAAAATATATTTATGCCTATAGCCCTGAGCCCGATTCTTCGCTCCATGTATTAGGAACAAAGGACATTGAAGTAGGGAATAAAATTGCAGAAATGGAGTACCTCATTAAGCATTATTTGCAAGATGTGAAAGATACTTTAATTATTATTACTGCTGATCACGGTCTTATTGATATCGATGAGCATATTGATATTAGTAATATTCAAGAAATTAACGATTGTTTAGTCAGACCAAGTTTTATCGAACCTCGATTTAGTAGTTTTTTTGTAAAAGAAGGTAAAAAGCAGCAATTTAAAGATGCTTTTAACCGATTGTTTCAAGACGATTTTCTTTTGTTGGAAAAAGATGACCCCAAGTTAATAGAAATATTTGGCAATGTACATCCACACCCCAAATTTAAAGATTTTATTGGTGACTTTGTTAGCATTGCTATTGGCAAAAAAACGTTGATATATAAAGGGAATCGTGAAAAAAACAGTTTTATATTTAAGGCCCATCATGCGGGTTATACAAAAATTGAACTGGAAGTGCCATTAATTGTCATTTCTAATTAAAAAAAAGACACATAGGATAGCTAACTAACTTTATTAGTCTACCAATTGTGTCTTTTTATTTTTTTATAACTTAGGATTCTTTTTTAAAACAGAAGTAATTTTTTCCTTAATTCTCTCTTCTAACCCTTGAGGAACATAGTCTTTAATATCGCTACCAAACATTACCAATTCTTTAATTGATGATGATGATAAAAAGAGATTATTCGCTGATGGGAACAGTACAAAAGTGTCAATTTCCTGATCAATCGATCGATTAAACTGAAATAAAGTTATTTCATTTTGATAATCGATAAAATTTCTTAATCCGCGAATAATAATTTTAGCTTGTTTTTGTTTTGCATAATTTAAAACCAATTGATTGCTTGCTTCAACTTCAACATTGTTAAGATGTTTTGTGGCAAACTTCAAAAGCTCAACTCGCTCTTCACCAGAAAAAATATAAGTTTTGTAAGGGTTTAAAGAAACAAGCACATAAACTTTATCAAAAATTTTGGAAACACGCTCAATGATGTCTAAATGTCCGTTAGAAACAGGATCAAAAGATCCCGGATAAACTGCTATTTTCATATTCACCTCACAATTTATTATAAAGCAAATTTTTATTGAATGCAATTGTTTTCGCTTTCCTTTGACAAAAAACCTCATTTAGTGTATCATAAGATAAATATAGAAGAAAAAAGAGGGATGAGAAATGTCAGCAAAAGCGATAGTCTCTGAAGCAATTTCCATAAAAAAAGGTCCACTTATTTTCTTAGGAATTACTATCTTAATAGCAACTGCTTTTAAAATTTCTATGGCCTTTATTTTACAAATAATCATTGACCAAGTGTTACCGCTTGACCCAACACTTGACCCTGCTTTAGGTATGTGGGTCGGATTATTTGTTGTTGCCATGATTTTTAGTGTCGTACTTGATTTTTTAAGTAATTTTCAAGCTGTGAATATTGGGACGTTTGTGACAGAATCTTTAAGTAAAGAAGTTTTTTCCCATGCCATTCGTGCTGATTATTTGGAAATTTCCCAAATTCCTACTTCTGATTTAGCTGTTTCCACAACAAAGGATTGTGAAGTTATCGGCAATCAATTTATTGGCAAAAATTGGGTACAATTTTGGAAACAAATTATTGTCCTAACAGCATTATTTGCAACTATGATGGCTATTGTTCCTTTATGGGGATTGATTACCTTTATTGTCTTACCATTTTTTTATATGGTTATGCATAGCCTAAAAAAATTTATTAATAAAATTGATGCTGATACATTTGAAAAAATCCAAAATTTACAACAAAACACCCAAAATACTTTCTCACAAATTCGGGGAATTAAATTAAAAAACGGCATTATCCCAACTGAAGAACAATTCGGTAAAGATATCAGCAAGATTATGAGAAAACACCGTTTTTTAGATATGTTGAAACGACTGTATGATTCGCAATTAGGGGATTTATTTGTTGGATCTGTGATAGCTGTCATTCTTGGCATTGGTGGGTATTTAACAATTCGTGGGGATATGGAAGCAACCATTGGGAAACTATTAGCATTTATCGCTATGATTCCTTTTGTCTATCATAGTTTTAAGTCACTTATGAATATAAGTATCCATTCAAAAATTGTAGAAAAGGAATTAAAATCTTTAGACTTTATTTTATCACTGCACACTGAAATGAAATCCGAGCCAATTAATCAACTTGAAGAAGTTTTGTCTCTGAAATTTCAACGTGTTTCTTATTACAATGAAGCAAAAGATAATACTATTGATCAAGTATCTTTTGAATTAAAACGTAATGAAAAACTGGGCGTGCTGTCCTATGAACCGGAAAACCGTCAAATTTTATTTGAATTGTTGACAAAACTAATTAAACCTAAAGATGGTATTATTTCTATTAATAATTGTGATATCAATAAGATGAATACCCAATATTTGCGTGAAACAATCACATCGATATCTGCAGATCAGTATTTAAATGAAGATACAATTGCTAATAATATTACATTTCCTCTTGCTTTTGATGAATATAAATATAATGATGCTTTAAATCGAAGCGGTTTAAAAGAAATTATTGCTGAGCTGGAATTAAAAGATCAAACGGTTATTGCTAAATCAGCATCTTTTTCGAAAGCTTTTTTACAGCGTTTACAATTAGCCAATGCTTTTTATAAAGATTCAAAAATCTTTGTATTGAACGATGCAACTAGCTATTTAGATATCCGAAGCGAAGAAGCCATTATGAAAGAAGTCAACAAATTAAAAAATAAAATGGTTATCATCATGTCGGATAAAGTTTATAATGTGTTAAATTGCGATAAAATCATCATTTTAATGAATGGCCAAGTAGTGGAATATGGAAAATTGCCTGATTTATTACAAAATAAAGATTCAGAATTTAATAAAATGATAAAAAAAGTAAAAACGACCAAAGCAATAAAAGTGTCCTAGGACGCTTTTTTCTAAGAAAAAGGAATTAATATGGAAGAAAAATTAACCAAAAATTATGTTCGCACTCGTTTTGCACCAAGCCCTACGGGATTTATGCATGTTGGCAATTTGCGCTCAGCTCTTTATGGCTTTTTGTTTGCCCGTCAAAACAGCGGAAGCTTCATTTTAAGGATTGAAGATACGGACTTAGAACGCTTTGTTCCTGGGGCTGTAGATGTCATTTACAATACTTTAAAACAAGCTGGTATTACTTTTGATGAAGGACCAAATGAAGGTGGGAATTGTGGACCTTATGTTCAGTCGGAGCGAAAACAAATATATCTTGATTATGCGAAAAAGTTAATTGAATCAAAGGACGCTTATTATTGTTTTTGTACAAAAGAGCGTTTAGATACTTTAAAAGATGAGATGGGTGTTGCCCGTTATGACAAGCATTGCTTGCATCTATCTTCCGAAGAAGTCAATTTGCGCCTTGCAAGAGGTGAAAAATATGTTATTCGTCAAAACATGCCAACAACGGGAATTAGTTCTTTTGAAGATTTGGTTTTTGGACACATCGAAATTGAAAACAGTGAGCTTGAAGATCATATTCTTATTAAATCCGATGGCATGCCGACATATAACTTCGCAAATGTCGTTGATGACCATTTAATGGGCATTACCCATGTTATTCGAGGCAATGAATATTTAAGCAGTACGCCTAAATATAATCTCTTATATAAAGCATTTGGTTGGGAAATCCCTCAATACATGCATTTAACACCAATCATGAAGGATGAGACCAGAAAATTAAGCAAACGCCACGGTGATGCCAATTTTGATGATTTTATCAATAAAGGTTATTTAAGTCATGCCATTGTCAATTATATTGCTTTACTTGGTTGGAGTCCAAAATCAACTGAAGAAAAGTTTACTATGGAGCAGTTGATTGAAAAATTTAGTATAGCTGGTTTATCAAAGTCGAGCAGTATTTTTGATGAAAACAAAATGAAGTGGCTAAATGGAGAATACATCAAAGAATTAAACTTTGACGATTTTATGGAATATGCATTACCTTTCTTTGAAAAATCATCCATAAAAGATCGTTATGACTATACGAAATTTGGGAAATTATTGCAAAGCCGCATTGAAATTTTTAGTGAAATACCTGAAAAAGTTGCTTTCATTGATCAATTTTCACAAATTCCACCTGAAATGTATGAAAATAAAAGGTTTAAAATTGATGCAACGCTTGCGAAAGAAGTAATTATTCAAGCCATTGACGTCTTAAATAATTGTGATGTTTGGAATGAAGAAAATCTTCATGCTAGTATTGTGAAAACAAGTGAAATGTTACAAGTTAAAGCGGGTGCCGTTTATTCTGTTTTACGACTTGCCCTAAG
>JBFXJT010000044.1:0-6677 GCA_050174575.1 Bacilli bacterium | reverse complement strand
ATTTGTTTACAAAATATGCTGGGGGAAATAACATTAGAGAGTTAGATGTTAAGAGAACATCTATTGAGGAATAATTATGGAAGAAATATCAAATTTTATTAAAACAGTCATGAAGAATGATTTGGAAACGGGCAAGGCAACAACAATTGTGACTCGTTTTCCACCAGAACCCAATGCTTACTTACACATTGGGCATGCAAGGGCACTTGTAACTAATTTTGAACTTGCAAAAGAACTTGGAGGTCACACAAACTTACGGTTTGATGATACAAATCCCGCAAAAGAAGATGCTGAATTTGTGGATGCAATTATTAAAGACATTGAATGGTTGGGTTACAAACCAGCCAATATTTTCTTTGGCTCCGATTATTTTGAAAAAACATATGAATTAGCCATTGAACTGATTAATCGCGGTTTAGCTTATGTTGATGATCTATCCCAAGATGATATTCGTTTATACCGTGGCAATTTAAACGAACCAGGCAAAGAATCTCCATATCGCAATCGTAATGTTTCTGTGAATCTTGCGTTATTTCAAGACATGAAAGCCGGGAAATATCCTGAAGGGGCAAAAGTTTTACGAGCTAAAATCGATATGACCCACCCGAATATTAATATGCGGGATCCTGTTTTATATCGTATTTTATATATCCACCATCATCGCCAAGGCGATAAATGGTGCATTTTTCCCATGTATGATTTTGCTCATCCGATTCAAGATGCCATTGAAGGAATTACCCATTCTTTGTGTAGCTTAGAATACGATAATCATCGAATCCTTTATGATTGGGTTGTTGACAATTGTTTTGGCAAGCATGATTTTCCACAACAAATTGAATTTGGACGATTAAATATCACAAACACAATTATGAGTAAACGATATTTAAAAGAACTTGTGGAAAAAGGCAAAGTTGAAGGATTTGACGATCCAAGGATGCCAACATTAGTTGGTCTTCGTAGACGTGGTTATACATCAGAAGCAATTAAAAAGTTTATTTTAGCTTCGGGTCTATCACGCATCAATTCCACAATCGAAGGATCGATGTTGGAACACTTTTTGCGTGAAGATTTGAAATTACTAGCAAAGCGTTTAATGGCCGTCATTAATCCTTTAAAAGTTGTCATTGATAATTATGAAGAAGGCCAAATGGAGTATTTGGATGCTGTCAATAACGCAGAAAATGAAGCTTTGGGAACTAGAAAAATTGCTTTTTCGAAATATTTGTATATTGAAAAGAATGATTTTTCTTTAGAAAAACCGGATAAACATTATAAACGTTTAGCTCTAGGGTTAGAAGTACGTTTGTATCATGCCTATTTTATTAAAGCTAACAGTGTCGACTATGATGAAGAGGGAAATATTGTTCTAGTTCATTGCACTTATGATGTGGCAACCAAGAGTAACTCTGGTTTCAATGAACGAAAACCAAATGGAACAATCCATTTTGTTGAGGCAACAACAGCCCTACCTGCTACCTTTAATTTGTTCGAACCGTTAATCATCGATGATGATGAAACAAAGAGTTTCTTAGACCGTATAAACCCTCTTTCTTGGACTAAAGTAAATGGTGTTATTGAAAATTACCAAGAACCGTTTAATGAAGGCGATAAATTCCAATTTATTCGTGATGGCTATTATGCCGTTGACAAGCTTTCTAAACCCAACCATTTGCTTTTTAACCGGATTACTTCCTTAAAGACGGGCAAATAGGTGATTTATGCTTAGTAGTTTAAATGACCAACAAAAAGCCGCTGTACTAGAAACAAAAGGTCCTGTGATGGTTTTTGCTGGAGCGGGAAGTGGTAAAACAAGAACACTTACATACCGAATCGCTTATATGATTTCTAACGAAAATATTAAGCCTTCCCACATTTTAGCTATTACTTTCACAAATAAAGCTACTAATGAAATGCGCGAAAGGCTTTATAAATTAATTGGGATAGCATCACATGACATTACTATTTCAACTTTCCATGCTTTTTGTGCTCGCATATTGCGAAAAGAGATCCCTGCTCTTGAGTATGATCGCAGTTTCTCCATTTTAGATGAAGAAGAACAACTGAAGATTATTGCAGATGTTCTTAAAGAAAATAATGTTGATCGCAAACAATATTCCGCAAAAACTGTGCAAAAAACCATTAATTTCACAAAATGTTTCATGCAAAAACCAGAGTTTTTGTTTGATCAAAAAATCATGGATTGGTATGAAACAAAGATGAAATCTTTAAACTTATTGGACTTTGAAGATTTGCTTTTAAAAACTCATCAATTGTTTACAGAGTTTCCCGATGTTTTAAAAAAATACCAAAACTATTTTCAATATGTTTTAGTCGATGAATTTCAGGATACCAATTTAGTTCAGTACGAACTAATGAAGATGTTGACGCATGAAAGCCGCAATCTATTTGTTGTTGGTGATGATGATCAAAGTATTTATAGTTTTCGGGGAACAAATTATGAAAACATGAACTTGTTTAAAAAGGACTTCCCTGAATATAAAATGTTTTTCTTAACGCAAAATTATCGTTCAACACAACACATTTTAGATGGATGCAATCTCTTAATTAGCAATAATCAAAATCGTGAACCTAAAAAATTGTTTTCCGAAGAAATAGGGGAACCTGAAGATGTCCAAATTTATCAGGCATTCAATGAAAAAGAAGAAGTCGATTACTTACTTGACCGCATCTTTTCTTTGAAACTTCGAGGTGTTGATTATTCCAAAATAGCTGTTTTATACCGAAACAGCAGTTTACTTCGCAATTTAGAATTAGGCATTATACAAATGGGATTACCGTATCAAGTCTTTGGTGGCATTTCTTATTTACGTCGTCGTGAAGTTAAAGATGTTATTGCTTATTTTAAACTTTTAGTCAATCCCGATGATACTTATAGTTTTCAACGAATAATTAATGTACCTACAAGATCATTAGGGGAAGCAACGATTGCGAAAGTGTTAGAAATCAAAAAGAAATATCGCTTGCCCTTATCGCAAGCCATTGAAGCTTGCCAGACCCTTGTTTCCGACAAGCGTTATGCTGCTTTAATGGAATTTAAAAATTTAATCAATGAATTTTCTTTAAAATTAGAAACTGATTCTTTGTTATCAATCTTTGATGAGTTACTTGAACGAATCAAATATGAAGAGTACTTAAAAGAAGATGAAGATTACGAAGAACGTTGGGAAAACATCCAAGAATTTAAAAGTATCTTAATGCAAATTGAAGAAACAGCTTTTAATATGTCACGTAAAGAACGCCTTCAAGCAGCTTTTGATGAAGCTATATTATCCGATGATAAACTGCAAAATCAAAAACAAAACAAAGACGGCATTACTTTATCGACAATTCATTCGGTTAAAGGGTTGGAATTTGATTATGTCTTCGTTATTGGTTTAGAAGAGAACATTTTTCCGAATGTTTATCGTTTTGCACAAGAATCAGAACTCGAAGAAGAACGAAGGATTGCCTATGTAGCTTTCACAAGAGCGAAAAAGCGTCTCTATCTGTTAAGCACAAAAACACGCCTTTTATATGGAGAGCGGTTTTCCAACAAAACATCTCGTTTTGTATTGGAATTTGCTGGTATCAATCGGATAAATGGAGACATTCAAACTGAAGTTATGAATGATGTTGTTAGCGAAGAGCCACAAGGTATTATCGCTAATCAAGTAAAAGATGACATGAAAATATCCATGAATGAATACCGCGTTGGTGATAAAGTCATTCATGATCAATTTGGTGAAGGCATCATTATTGCCATTAACCGAGATATTGGACAAATCTTTTTTGATAAAACAAAATCACTTTCCAAAATACTATTAACACATGGAAGCTTAAAAAGAAAATAAACAATCAATTTAGTTGTTTAAGCTAAGGCATTACCTTAATCATTTATGATTGAAGTGAGCCAATAAAAATTCATCCCTTAACTGAAATGTTAAGGGATTTTTTTATAGAAGAACATTTGTTATAAAAGGCATTAAAGACGTATTAAGCTAAACAATAATTTGTTTTAATCAATAATTATCTAAAAGTTTGGTTTGAAAACGTTCTAGCAACCTTTTTTACAAAGATAACAAAGAAGTATCTATTAAACACCATTTTATGACCATTAAACCGCACATGATGCTTTAGAGGGGAACAGTTGGAGAATTATCACGGATTAAGGAACGATGATTACAAGCGATTTTTTGTTTTAGGAAAATGTTGTTATTTTGCTTTTAAGTTTAAGTATTAATGTGTTTTTTAGATGGTTTATAATAATAAACACATTTAGACGATTTGTACAGTGGGTTATGTTTGACTTTTGCTTTAAAAAACCATATAATTGATGTAGACAGAGGATAATTATGTGGACTAAATTTCGACACAAAGCAGTATTTGCCATCCTTAAGCCGTTTTTTCGGCTCTTTTTACGTTGGCATTATGGATTCCATGCTAAGAAATTTCCCATTACAAAAAAGCCTTTTTTAATTTTATTTAACCATCAAACAAGTTTTGATCCATTTATGGTTTCCATGTCTTTTAATTGCCCAATCTATTTCCTTGCAACTGATGACATCTTTTCATTAAGAATATTATCACCGATTATCCGGTACTTGGTTGCACCTATTCCAAAAAGCAAATCATATCGTGACTTTCAGGCCATTAAAAATGTCATTACAGTAGCCGAGGAAGGTGGAGTTATTTCCCTTTCACCGGAAGGTAATCGTACTTACGATGGCAAATTGTGCAATGTTGACCCAGCAATTGTGAAACTGATCAAACATTTAAACATTCCTCTTTGTTTATATACGATTAAAAACGGATTTGGAGTCAGCCCTCGTTTTTCACCCTATGTGAGAAAAGGAAGGATGACGGGCGAAGTTGCGAAATACTTGGATGAACAGGACATCGCCCAATTATCAAATGATGAACTGTACCAAGAAATTGTCTCGACTTTAAATGTTGATGAATTTTCATCCGATCAATTGTTTAAAAGTTCCCATCGTGCGGAATACATGGAACGAGCCGTTTTCTTTTGTCCTGTTTGTAAACGAGTATCAACGCTTCATTCCCACCGTGATAAAATCACGTGCGACCATTGTGGGTTAGAAGTTGTTTATAACGAAAACCTACAGTTGACTAATAATAATCCAATGTTTAAATTCCAATACTTATGGGAATGGTTAGAGTATCAGAAGGATTATCTCTTACAACTAGATTTAAGCGAAAACCGTGAACTCTTTCGAGATGAAAAAGTAACCTTAAAAGAAGTCATTAAAAACCGTTATAAAAATAAATTGTTAACTGGTCGGTTAATTATGGATTATTTGCATATTAAAGTTACTAATGGTGAAAAAACAATTACTTTTCCAATTGATGATATTATTTCCATGGCAGTCATGGGACAGAACAAACTCAATATTTATTTAGGCAAAGCTATTTTTCAAATTAAAGCATCCCCCCGCTTTAATGCATTAAAATATATGCAATTATATTTTCGTATTAAAAACGAAAAAAAAGGAGTAAAAAATGGAGATTTGGCAAGGTTTTTGGGAATTTAGTATTGGCATCGATCAAATGATGCTGCAACTAGGAATATTGATTGTTGCTTTTTTAATTGGCAACATGATTAGACGAAAAGTCGGTTTTATCCGAAAATCGTTAGTGCCAACATCCATTATTGGTGGTGTCATCATTTTATTACTTAAAATAATTCCTTATTTTCGTAATATATTATCTAATGATTTTATGGAAGCCATCACTTACCATGCCCTTGGACTTGGAACAATTGCCTTAGCACTTAAATCTAGTCCAAAAGGGAAGGTTAAAGAGCGAAATAAAGAAATCATGAATGCTGGGTTAATCACTGTTAATTCCTATTTGATTCAAGGTATCTTTGGTGGTTTAATCACAGCTGTATTAGCAGCAACGTTTATGAGTGGATTACTTCCGGCTTCAGGGTTACTGCTTCCTTTGGGATTTGGTCAAGGTTCCGGTCAAGCATTATCTTGGGGAGCTATTTATGAAACAGAATGGGGCTTTACCGGTGGAGCAAGTTTTGGCTTAACTGTTGCGGCTATTGGATTCTTAGTAGCTTGTTTGTTTGGACTTGTGCATATTATTGTGCAAAAGAAACGGGGAAAAATTGTCATTGTTGATCAAAGCGATGCTTTGGTCAAACTTGACGAATTCACTTCCCCTAACGATGTACCATTAACAGAATCAGTTGACCGTTTTACCATTCAAATGGCTTTAATCATCCTTGTTTACTTTTTAACATTTCTTGTGACAATGGGATTTGTGAAAATGGATGCGGGTAATTTCTTTGAGAAAACAGTTAAACCGATGATTGTTGGCTTTAACTTCTTAATTGGTACTTTCTTTGCAATTCTTGTGAAAAAAGCATTTGATGCCTTTAAAAAGACTAATTTAATGACAAGAGATTATCCTAACAATTATTTATTAAACCGTATTAGTGGATTCTGTTTTGATTTTATGATGTTAGCAGGAATCGGTGCCATCCAAATTTCTGTATTAAAAGGATTATTACTTCCTTTAATATTGATTTGTATTGTTGGTACTTCTGTGACATACATCTATGTCTATAAAGCATCGAAATATTGTTTCCCTGGATATGTGGAAGAATCATTTTTGTCTTTGTTTGGAACATTAACAGGAACTTACAGTAC
>JBFXJT010000043.1:0-6800 GCA_050174575.1 Bacilli bacterium | reverse complement strand
CAACGATATGCGCATGGTTCGCCATTTACGCATTCGCAAGAACATTTCGGGAACGCCGACCTCACCTCGATTAAATGTGTTTCGTTCAAACGCTCACATTTATGCACAAATTATCGATGATGTTGCGGGAATTACATTAGTTGCCGCTTCAAGCATTGATAAAGAATTAAAGTTAACTAATGGTTCAAACATTGAAGCGGCAACGCAAGTGGGAACACTAGTTGCAAAACGAGCATTAGAAAACAAAATTGAAAAAGTTGTCTTTGACCGCGGTGGATATTTATATCACGGACGAGTTAAAGCATTAGCCGAAGCTGCACGAGCTGCGGGCTTAAAATTTTAGGAGGTATTGAATGCGTCAAGAACCAAGAAAACCAAGAAGAGAAGCGCCAGTTGAAGTTGTAAAAGAATTCGAAGAGCGCGTTGTCAGCATCAATCACGTTGCTAAAGTTGTAAAAGGCGGCCGTCGTTATCGCTTCAGTGCGGTTGTTATTGTTGGGAATAAAAAAGGTCGTGTTGGTTTAGGTACCGGCAAAGCTATTGAAGTTCCCGATGCAATTAAAAAAGCAGTAGAAGATGCCAAGAAAAACATGATCGATGTTCAAGTTGTTAACATGACCATTCCTCATGAAATCACCGGTGTCCATGGTGCCGGCCGTGTATTCCTTAAACCTGCCAAAGATGGTACTGGTATTATTGCCGGTGGCCCTGTTCGTGCGGTTGTGGAATTAGCAGGTATCCAAAACATTTTATCGAAATCATTAGGATCATCGACTCCAATAAATATCGTCAGAGCTACGCTTAAAGGCTTACAAGAATTGCGCACTGTCGAACAAGTAAGTGCCATTCGTAATAAAACACCTGAGGAGATTTTAGGATAATATGAATACTAAAGAAATTAAAATCAAGTTAGTTAAAAGTCCTTTTGGCCGTAAACCACATCAAGGCAGAACATTGAAAGCCCTCGGCTTAACTAAGATAAACCAAATCGTCATTAAAGAAGACAACGATGCCATTCGTGGCATGATTGCGACTGTTGCTCATTTGGTTGAGATTCAATAGGAGGATGGCATGAAACTACATGAATTAAAACCAGTACCAGGTGCTCGCCACAGCAAAAACATTGTTGGCCGTGGTACATCAAGCGGTAATGGAAAAACAAGTGGCCGTGGTTCTAAAGGTCAAAATTCTCGTTCAGGAGGAGGGGTTCGCCCTGGTTATGAAGGTGGACAAACACCATTATTCAAACGCTTCCCAAAACGTGGATTTACCAATCATGGTCGCATCGAATACGAAGTTGTTAATCTATCACAATTAAATGTGTTTAAAGAAGGAACAACTGTTAACCCTGATAAATTATTTAAGCAAGGATTAATTGATAAGAAAGAAAGCATTGTAAAAATTTTAGGAAATGGTTCGTTGACTGTAAAGTTAACAGTTGTTGCTAATAAATTTTCTGAAGCTGCTGAAAAAGGGATTGTAAACGCCGGCGGAAAAATCGAGGTGATTTAATTGGCATTAAAAAATACAAAAGTAATTAAAATGCTATTGTTTACCGCTTTGATTTTATTAATCTGGCGTCTGGCTTTCCATATCCAATTGCCACTTATTAACCGTGATTTCTTAGGAACAGAAAATTCCATTTTTGGTTTCCTAAACGTGTTTAGTGGTGGTGCGTTAGCAAATTATTCGATTGTTGCTCTTGGTATTTCACCATACATTACAGCTTCTATCGTAATTCAATTATTGCAAATGGATGTCGTTCCAACATTAAAGGAATGGGCTGAAGAAGGCGAAACAGGAAAAAGAAAATTAAACCAACTTACTAGATATTTAGCTTTAGGTTTAGCCTTTGTACAATCATTAACCATTACTTTAGGAATCGCAGCTTACTATGGCGATATTTTCAAACTAGGTGTTGAAGTCAATCTCTTCACATATGTTTATCTCGCTTTAGTTATGACTGCTGGTACAGCTTTTGTATTATGGCTTGCTGAAAAAATTACTTTAAAAGGGATTGGAAACGGGACATCAATGTTTATCGTTGCCGGTATCGTAGCCAGTTTCCCACAAATGATTACTGATTTAATCAACGCTTTTATTGCAGCTGAAGAAGGAAATTCGGTTGGCGATATTTTCATCTTCTTTGGTGTACTTTTGTTAATGATTGCTATCGTTGTAGGAATCGTTTTTATGGAAGCTGCTCAAAGAAAAATTCCTATTCAATATGCTAATCGTCCAGCAGCGGCAACATTCCGTGGAAAATCAGAATCGAATATTCCAATCAAACTTAATTCCGCATCCGTTATCCCCGTTATTTTTGCAAGTACATTAATGAGTCTACCAACGACCATTGTCAACTTCCTTGACCAAAGTAATAATTTGGTTTATTGGATTGGCCAAGTATTTAATTATACAAATCCAATTGGCTTTGCTCTTTATATCGTGCTTATTTTTGTCTTCTCGTTCTTCTATTCGTTCTTACAAATGAACCCAGAGAAGATGGCCGAAAACTTGCAAAAGCAAAATGCTTATGTTCCGGGTATTCGCCCAGGAGCAGAAACAGCATCATATATTTCCCGTGTATTGTTTAAAATCACGATGGTTGGGGCTACTTATTTAGCGATCGTTGCTTCATTACCAATAATTATGGGCTTTATTTTTGATCTTCCAGCATCAGTTGAAGTTGGTGGAACAAGTTTAATCATCGTTGTTGGTGTTGCCATTGAAACTGCTAAACAACTTAAGACCCAAAGTCAAGAAAAACAATACCGTGGTTTCATTGATTAAGGTATAAACATGCGTTTGTTAATCATGGGACCCCCCGGTGCTGGCAAAGGAAGCCAAGCACCACTGATTAAAAAAACATACGGTATCCCCCATATTTCGACTGGCGATATGTTTCGCGAAGCGATTAAACAGGGAACGCCGTTAGGAATCCATGCGAAAGAGTTTACCGATAAAGGCGAACTAGTTCCCGATCGAGTGACCATCGATATGGTCAAAGAACGACTTCGTGAATCAGATTGCCAACCGGGATTCTTGCTCGATGGTTTTCCAAGAACCATTGCTCAGGCCAAGGCACTAGATGAAATTTTGAAAGAAATGAACATTAGCCTAGATGCGGTAATAAATATTTCCGTACCCGATGACATCCTCATTCAACGAATGACTGGCCGTCGGATGTGCCGTCATTGTGGAGCTTCATATCACATCGTCAACATTCCACCAAAAGTGAAAGATGTTTGTGATGTCTGTGGAGGACCACTTTACCAACGAAAAGATGACAGTTTAGAAACAGTAGCTAATCGTTTAGCTGTTTATTACAACCAAACACAGCCCCTGTTGGACTATTATGCAAAAACAAGTTTATTGCATAACATTAATGGAACAAAAGATATTGCTGATACATTTAATCAAGTAAAAACTTTATTAGGAGGCATACATGATTTCCATTAAAAGTCCTAGGGAAATTGAGTTGATGAAAGAAGCGGGAAGAATTGTTGCTTTGGCTCATCGAAAAGTCCAAGAAGCAATTGTTCCCGGAATATCAACTTATGAGCTCGATATGATTGCTGAAAAGACCATTAGAGAAAGTGGTGCTACACCATCATTTAAAGGTTATAACGGCTTTCCAGGGTCGATTTGTGCTTCGATAAATCAAGTCGTCGTTCATGGTATACCGAGCAAAAAAATTATTTTAAAACATGGCGATATTATTGCTATCGATATTGGAGCTTGTTATCAAGGCTACCATGGTGATAGCGCTATGACGCATGGAGTCGGTGAAATTAGTGAAATCCGTAAACAATTACTGGATGTAACCAAACAATCCCTCTTTGCGGGCTTAGAATTTGCGAAACCATTAAATCGTTTATCCGATATTTCTCATGCCGTTGAACAATATGTTTTGTCCTTTGGCTTTAGTGTTGTAAAAGATTTTACTGGACACGGAATTGGGACCAATTTACATGAAGACCCGATGATTCCTAATTATGGGAAAGCAGGTTATGGACCAATTTTAAAACCAGGAATGACACTTGCCATTGAACCAATGGTTAATGTTGGAGGCGAGGCTGTCCGTATCTTAAGAGATGACTGGACAACTGTAACCGTTGATGGATCCGATAGTGCTCATTTTGAGCATACTATTGTGATTACAGAAACCGGATACACGATATTAACAAAGGAGGCTTAATTCGTGTCTAAAAATGATGTCATAGAATTAAAAGGAACAGTTATTGATGCCCTGCCAAACACAGTATTTAAAGTGCAGTTAGAAAACGGACATCAAATAGTGGCCCACGTTTCTGGTAAAATACGGATGAACTTCATCACAATTTTACCAGGTGATAAAGTAACTGTTGAATTGTCGCCATATGATTTAACACGTGGCCGCATTACTTACCGTCATAAGTAAGTTTTCCAATTATTAGGAGGAAATTCATAATGAAAGTAAGACCATCAGTCAAACCAATTTGTGATCAATGTAAAGTGATCAATCGCAAGGGTCGTGTCATGATTATATGCAAGAACCCGAAGCATAAGCAAAGACAAGGCTAATAGGAGGTGCAAAGCAAATGGCACGTATAGCTGGTGTTGATATTCCAAGAGATAAACATGTTGATGTCTCATTAACATACATTTATGGTATTGGAAGACCAACCGCAATAGAATTATTAAAAAAAGCCAACGTCAATCCTGAAAAACGCGTAAAGGATTTGACCGAAGAAGAATTAGCTGCAATTCGTAAAGAAGTAGCAAGCTATAAAGTTGAAGGAGATTTACGTCGTGAAATCGCCTTAAATATTAAACGATTAATGGAAATCGGGTGCTACCGAGGTATTCGTCATCGTCGTGGTTTGCCAGTTCGTGGACAAAACACACGTTGCAATGCTCGTACCCGAAAAGGCAAAGCCAAAACTGTGGCTAACAAGAAAAAGTAGAAGGGAGAACGCATAATGGCAACTAAAGTACGTACAAAACGTAAAGTTAGAAAGAATATACCAAACGGCGCAGCTCATATTCATTCTACTTTCAATAACACAATTATTACAATCACTGATGCCGTAGGAAACGCCATTGCTTGGAGCAGTGCGGGTGCCCTTGGTTTCCGTGGAAGTAAAAAGTCAACTCCTTTTGCTGCCCAAATGGCTTCAGAAGCCGCTGCAAAAGCTGCTTTAGCACAAGGTATGATTAAAATTGAAGTTTCCGTTCGTGGTCCAGGTCCAGGACGTGAAGCCGCAATTAGATCTCTGCAAATCGCTGGATTGGAAATCACATCAATCAAAGATGTAACACCAATTCCTCATAATGGATGCCGTCCACCAAAACGACCTCGCGGATAAAACATTTTAAAATCAATAAGGAGGAAACGAATTGAGAAAATTCGAATTTATTAAACCTCAGACAATTGTTGAAGGTAATGAACCCGAAGGCTATGGTAAATTCACGATTATGCCTCTTGAAAGAGGTTTCGGAATTACACTAGGTAATGCTTTGCGTCGTGTTTTATTGTCATCGATGCCTGGAATGGCGATTGTCGCCATCGAAATTGAAGGCGTAGAACATGAATTTATGGCTATTGACGGAATTCGTGAAGATGTCACTGAAATCATTTTAAATTTAAAAAACATTGTTATTACAGTTTCAGAAGACAAATTATTTAAACCAATGCCTCATGACCCTCAAGATTTAATTGAGTTAAGCATCGTTGCTGAGGGAGAACGTGTTATTACTGCTGGTGATTTAGAGATCAGTAGTGAATATACAATCGTTAATCCCGACCAAGTCATTGCGAACTTAGAAAAAAATGCTCACTTTAAAGCTAAATTTTTTGTTCGTCGTGGTATTGGCTATGTTGGAGCAGAAGATAATAAAGTTTTTTGCAAAGACAAAAATGGCAATACCATCATTAGCCGAATCGCGATTGATGCCATTTATACTCCAGTTACAAAAGTAAGATATGATGTGGAAAAAACACGTGTTGATGAAAATGTTGATTATGAAAAATTAACATTGGAAGTATGGACCAATAAGTCCATTACTCCAGCCAATGCTGCTTCATTAGCTTCCAAGTTTTTAATCGATCATTTTGCTGTTGTTGCCGGATTAAATGAAATTGTTGTTGAACAAGATTACATGTACGAACGTGAAGAAAAAGTTAGTAACAAAAAACTTGAAAAGAAGATTGAAGAGCTTGATTTATCGGTTCGTTCTTACAACTGCTTAAAACGTGCAGGTATTAATACGGTAGGCGAATTAGCCCAAAAAACTGAAGAAGAAATGATGAGAGTTCGTAATTTGGGACGTAAATCTCTGAAAGAAGTTGTACAAAAGCTTCGTGAGATTGGTCTTGACTTACGCCGTTCATATGATTCTGATTACGACTATTCCGATTTTGACGATGATGTAGAAGATTCGTCAGACGACATAAACTAAAAACTATTCCTGAAGGAGGAAACTAACATGGCATTAGGATATCGTCGATTAGGACGTAATTCAGCACAACGCAAAGCTTTGCTTCGTGATCTGGTTACGGATTTAATCATTAACGAAAAGATTGAAACAACATATCATAAAGCCAAGGAACTTCAAAGGTTAGCGGATAAAATGGTTACTCTTGGTAAAGCTAATACTTTATCATCACGTGTAAAAGCTGCACAAATGATTCGCTTTGAATTTGTGGATGAAAAACAAGAACAATATGCGATTCAAAAACTATTTTCCGATATCGCCTTGAGATATAAAGAACGCAAAGGTGGATATACACGAGTGTTAAAACTTGTCCCACGTCTTGG
>JBFXJT010000042.1:0-7418 GCA_050174575.1 Bacilli bacterium | reverse complement strand
TTTTTTAATAAGAAAGAGTTTAATCAAGAAAAAAAGAATAAACTTCTTGACATTAAAGCGATGTTTTGGTAATATATACAAGGCTTTTAGAGAGGCAAAGATATGCGAGGTTGCTGATACTCACGGTTGCGTTGCCAATACCGTAAACATCAGGTAATTCGCATGGAGCCAAGCTACATTTTAAATGGACGCAAAAGGAGGACCAAAAATGGCAAAGCAAGCACTAAGAATCAAATTAGTTTCTTATGATCACAGATTGTTAGATCAATCAGCAAAAAAAATTGTTGATGCAGCGAAAAAGACCGGAGCAGTTGTTTCGGGACCGATTCCGCTACCAACAGAAAAAGAGGTATTCACAGTCATTCGTTCACCTCATAAGTACAAAGATAGTCGTGAACAATTTGAAAGAAGAACTCACAAACGTTTAATCGACATCGTCGAAACAACTCCAAAAACAATGGATGCATTAATCCACTTGGAGATTCCAGCCGGTGTTGATATTATCCTAAAATAATGAGTAAAGTAGGAGGTGAAACTCATGGCCAAAGGAATCTTAGGTAAAAAAGTCGGAATGACACAAATCTTCTCCACTGAAGGAACTTTAATCCCCGTAACAGTAGTTGAAGTTACTCCAAACGTGGTACTACAGAAGAAGACAGTTGAAACAGATGGTTATCAATCTGTTCAATTAGGTTATAGCGACAAGCCACAAAGACTTGCCACTAAACCTGAAATCGGACATGCCTCAAAAGCAAATGCCAACCCTAAGCGCTTCATTAAAGAAATCGCTGGGGAGGAAATGAATTTCTTTGAGGTCGGTCAAGAGGTAAAAGCAAATATATTCAAGGAAGGCGAAATTGTTGATGTAACTGGAACCAGCAAAGGTAAAGGTTACTCAGGCGGAATCAAACGTCACAATTTCCAAAGAGGCCCTATGGCTCATGGTTCTGGATACCATCGTGGTATTGGATCTATGGGTGAACGTACCGCTCTTCGTGTTAAAAAAGGCAAGAAGATGGCAGGACGTATGGGTGGTGAACAAGTTACTATCCAAAACTTAGAAATCGTCAAAATCGATTTAGAAAAAAATGTTATGTTAATTAAAGGTAACGTCCCAGGTGCAAATCGTTCTTATGTCGTTGTTAGTAACGGCGTTAAAGCACGCACTCCAGAAGTTAATCCTGATGCATTAGCGTAAGAGAGGAGAAACATATGCCAAGTATCGTAGTACATAATCAATTGGGTGAAGAAATAGGTAAAGTAAACCTTAACAAGAATGTTTTCGCAATTGAACCCAACATGCAAGCGGTATATGACGTTGTCAACGCCGAACGAGCTGCAATGCGACAGGGGACTAGCAAAACCAAAGACCGCACTGAGGTAAGAGGTGGTGGACGTAAACCGTGGCGTCAAAAAGGAACTGGCCGTGCCCGTCAAGGAAGCATTCGTGCTCCACAATGGCGTGGTGGTGGTGTCGTTTTTGGGCCAACACCAAGGAAATATAATGTGAAAGTCAATCGTAAAGTTATGCAATTGGCTGTAAAATCATTACTTTCTGACCGCTTTAAAAACAAGAATATTATCGTTTTAGATAAGATTGAATTAGCAGATTTTCGAACTAAAAGTTTTGTAAATGTTTTAGACAATTTAAAAATTGTTGGCAAAACAATTTTTATTACTACTGAAGAAGATTACAATCTATTCATGGCAAGTCGCAACATTCCAAACGTTTATGTTCAAACAAAACAACATTTAAGCGTATACGATTTAATTAATGCCGATACCTATGTTGCTACTGAAGCAGCATTGAAAAAATATGAGGAGGATTTGAAATAATGAACGGATCAGCAAAAAATCCTTATGAAGTCATCAAGCGTCCACTCATCACCGAAAAATCGACTAAACTAGTTGAACAAGGAAAATATACTTTTGAAGTTATGCAAGGCGTTAACAAAATTGAAGTTGCTAATGCGATTGAACAAGCTTTCAAAGTTAATGTTGTAAAAGTCAATATTATTTCGGTTCGTAAAAAAGAACGCAAAGTTGGAAAATACACTGGGCTTCGTCCAGCTGTACGTAAAGCCATTGTAACTCTGCAGAAAGGTCAGACTTTAGACGTATTTGAAGTCTAATAACTGGAGGAAAACAATATGCCAATAAAAAAATATAATCCCACAACCAACGGACGACGCGGCATGACCGTGCTTTCATTCCAAGAAATTACGACAACAACTCCTGAAAAAAGTTTAGTTACTTCATTGTCCAAAAATGGTGGAAGAAATAACTTAGGACGCATTACCGTTCGTCATCAAGGTGGTGGACACAAACGTAAATACCGTATTATTGATTTTAAACGCAATAAAGACGGAATTATCGGCCGTGTTGCTACCATTGAATACGATCCAAACCGTTCCGCAAACATCGCGTTAATTAATTACGCTGATGGCGAAAAACGTTATATTCTTGCACCAAAAGGATTAACTGTTGGAACAAAAGTTGTTTCTGGAAATGATGTCGATATTCTTGTTGGCAATAATATGCCACTTGGAAAAATTCCTGTTGGTACATTTATTCATAATATTGAAATGACTCCGGGACGTGGTGGACAATTAGTCCGCGCTGCCGGAACAAGCGCCCAAATTTTGGGTCGTGAAGATAAATATGTCATTATCCGCTTAACTAGTGGTGAAGTTCGTAAGATTTTAAGTGTTTGCCGTGCATCAATCGGTGAAGTCGGCAACTCCGATCATGAACTTGTCAACATTGGTAAAGCCGGAAGAACACGTTATTTGGGAATTCGCCCAACTGTCCGTGGTTCCGCAATGAACCCTAACGATCACCCTCATGGTGGTGGTGAAGGTCGTGCTCCAATTGGACGTAAAGCACCGTTAACTCCATGGGGTAAAAACGCTATGGGTGTTAAGACAAGAAACACTAAGAAAAAGTCTTCTAATTTAATCATTAGACGACGAGTAAGCAATTAGGAGGAAATAGTTTATGGCACGTTCATTAAAAAAAGGCCCATTCTGCGATGATCATTTGATGAAAAAAGTTGCTAATCAATCAGCAACAAGTAAAAAAGTTATTCAAACATGGTCACGTCGTTCAACCGTTTTCCCTGAATTCATCGGCTTAACAATTGGTGTTTACAATGGGAAATCCCATATTCCTGTTTATGTAACAGAAGATATGGTTGGACATAAATTAGGAGAATTTGCCCCAACTAGAACATTCCGTGGACACGGAAAAGACAAAAAAGCGTCTGAAAGCAAATAAGGAGGAAGAAAATGGAAGCAAAAGCAATCGCTAAAACCGTTCGAATCGCTCCTCGTAAAGTTCGCTTAGTTGTTGATCTAGTACGAGGGAAGAAGGTTGCGGAAGCAACAGCGATTTTACGTTTGACGCCAAGAGCAGCAAGCGTTGTTATCGAAAAAGTTTTAAAATCAGCTACAGCAAATGCTGTTAATAATTTAAAAATGGAACAAGCAAAGTTATTCGTTAAAGAAGCTTATGTTAACGAAGGACCAACGATGAAAAGATTTTTACCAAGAGCTAAAGGAAGTGCGGCAGCAATCTTAAAACGAACAAGCCACATCACCTTAGTTGTTGCTGAGAAAGAATAAGGAGGAATCTCATGGGACAAAAAGTTAATCCAATTGGCTTAAGAGTCGGTATCATTCGTGATTGGGATTCAAAATGGTACGCTAATAAATTAGAAGTACCTGCCTTATTACATGAAGACTTGAAAATTCGTAAATATCTAAAAGATTTTTATAAAAAAGCCTATGTATCTAAAGTAGAAATCGAACGCACTAAAACCAAAATCATGTTAACGATTTATACTGCTAAACCTGGTGTGGTTATTGGTCGTGAAGGCTCAACAAAAACTCAAGCTGTAGAAGAATTACAAAAATTAACAGGAAAAACAATTTTCCTAAGTGTTGTGGAAATCAAGAACCCTGACTTAGATGCAACTTTAGTTGCTCGCAATATTGCTGAGCAATTAGAAAATCGTGCATCATTCCGTCGTGTTCAAAAAATGGCAATTCAAAAATCAATGCGTGCTGGTGCAAAAGGGATCAAAACCAAAATTGCTGGCCGCTTAGGTGGTGCTGAAATGGCGCGTGAAGAAGGTTACAGTGAAGGTACTGTTCCACTTCATACACTTCGTGCAGACATTGATTATGCTGTTGATGAAGCTGTAACAACTTACGGGAAATTAGGTGTTAAGGTTTGGATCTGCTTGGGTGAAGTTTTACCAGAAAAGAAGAACAAGCAGGAGGATAAATAATCATGTTAATGCCTAAAAGAACAAAATTCCGTCGTCCTCATCGCGTAAGTTATGAAGGTAAAGCTAAAGGCGGAAAAGAAATAAGTTTCGGTGAATTTGGCCTTCGTGCTGATATCGGAACATGGATTACGTCGCAACAAATCGAAGCAGCTCGTATTGCTATGACCCGTTATATGAAACGTGCCGGGAATGTGTGGATTCGTATTTTCCCACATATCGGTGTTTCACATAAACCGCTTGAAGTACGTATGGGTGGTGGTAAAGGTGCTCCTGATCACTATGTTGCTGTTGTAAAAAGAGGCACAATAATGTTTGAAGTCGGTGGCGTTGATGAAGCGACAGCTCGTGAAGCTCTTCGTTTAGCATCACACAAACTTCCGATTACTACAAAAATCGTGTCGAAGGAAAGTGGTGAGTAATAATGGCTAAAAAAGAAAAAAAAGCAGTTGCTGTTGAAGCAACAGTTCGTGATTCCGAAACTGCTAAAATCCGTAAAATGGATGAAGCCACTATTAATAAATCAATCTTGGAATTAAAACAAGAATTATTCAATTTGCGTTTTCAGGCCGCTGTCGGCAAGCTAGAAAATACGGCACAACTTGGTAAAACCAAAAAGCAAATTGCCCGCATGAAAACCGTTTTAACCGAACGTGCTAAGGCTTTGAGATAGGAGAAAACACATGGAAACAACTGAAAAAAAGATTCACAGAGAATATATTGGAAGAGTTGTATCTGATAAAGAAGATAAAACTATAAAAGTGCTTTATACAAGCTTTCATCGCCACCCTTTATATGGAAAACGTGTAGAAGTTTCGAAAAACTTAACAGCTCATGATGAAAAAAATGAAGCTAAAGTTGGCGACTTAGTTCGCATTGTTGAAACAAGACCGCTTTCAAAAACAAAACATTTCCGCTTGCTTGAGATTATTGAGCATGCCGATAATGTTTAAGGAGGGAAATCATGATTCAACAGGAAACAAGATTAAAGGTTGCCGATAATTCCGGCGCTAAAGAAATACTGACGATCAAGATTTTAGGTGGAACATCGCACCATTATGCTAACATTGGCGACGTTATCGTTGCCGCTGTTAAATCAGCAACTCCAGGTAGTGCTGTTAAAAAAGGTGAAGTAGTAAAAGCAGTAATTGTTAGAACCAAATCAGGATTAAGAAGAAATGATGGAACTTACATCAAGTTTGATGACAATGCCGCCGTTTTAATTCGTGATGACAAAACCCCAAGAGGAACACGAATTTTTGGCCCCGTTGCCCGCGAACTACGTGAAAGTGAGTTTATGAAAATTATTTCTCTAGCTCCTGAGGTTCTATAAGGAGGACCTCATGAATATTAAAAAAGGCGATACCGTAAAAATTATTGCAGGAAACAGCAAGGGTAAAACTGGTAAAGTTTTACAAGTGCTTCCTAAAGAGAACAAAGTTGTGGTTGAAGGCATTGCTGTCGTATCACGCCACACAAAACCTTCAAATGCGCATCCCGATGGCGGAATTATAAAAAAAGAAGCTGCAATCGACCTTTCAAATGTCCAAGTTTTTGATACAAAAGCCAATGTGTCTTCAAAAATTGCTCATAAAGTCATTGATGGCAAAAAAGTAAGAGTCGCCAAAAAAACTGGCAACGCATTAGATAAGTAGGAGGAAGACGATGAATCGAGTACAAAAAGATTATATCGATGTTGTAAAACCAGCTATGATGAAAAAATTTGGCTACACTTCCATCATGCAAGTTCCCAAACTTGAAAAAATAGTTGTCAACATGGGTGTTGGCGAAGCCATCAATAATTCTAAATTATTGGATGCTGCCGTTGAAGACCTAACAACTATTTCTGGTCAAAAACCGATAATTACGAAATCCAAAAAAGCTATCGCGGCCTTCAAACTTCGTGAAAATGTTGCTATTGGATGCAAAGTAACTCTTCGTGGGGAAAGAATGTATCATTTCTTTGATAAACTTATTTCGATTTCCTTACCACGTGTTCGTGACTTCCGGGGTTTAAGTAAAGACTCCTTTGATGGAAGAGGCAATTATACAATTGGGATTAAAGAACAATTAATTTTCCCAGAAATCAACTACGATAAGGTGTTGAAAGTACGAGGAATGGATATTGTTATCGTTACCACTGCTAAATCAGATGAAGAAGGCAGAGAACTATTAACCCAATTGGGTATGCCTTTTAAGAAGTAAGGAGGATTTATGGCAAAGAAATCAATCGTTTTTAGAAGTAAACAAAAACAAAAATTTGCAGTACGTGAATACACTCGTTGTGAACGCTGTGGTCGTCCACATGCCGTATATCGCAAATTTAAATTATGCCGCATTTGCTTTAGAGAATTAGCCAACAAGGGACAAATCCCTGGCGTTACTAAAGCGAGCTGGTAACATATGTTGGAAGGAGGCCATCTAAATGGTAATGACTGATCCAATTGCGGATATGCTTACTCGCATTCGTAATGCAAATCAAATGAAGCACGAGTATGTGGAAATCCCTGCATCAAGAATTAAGTTAGAGATTTTGAATGTTATTAAACGCGAAGGTTATATTTTTGACGTTGAGCTTATCCCTAATGATAAGCAAGGTGTTTTAAAAGTAACAATGAAATATACTGAGAAAAAACAAAGAGTAATCAAAGGTTTAAAAAGAATTTCTAAACCTGGGCTACGTCTTTACGCAAAAGCAAACGAAATGCCAAAAGTCTTAAATGGTTTAGGTATGGCGATTGTATCAACATCAAATGGCGTTATGACGGATAAAGAAGCTCGTCAAAATAATATTGGCGGCGAAGTTATAGCGTTTGTTTGGTAATTAAGGAGGATTAAAATGTCACGTGTTGGAAATAAAACGATAAAAATCGCTCAAGGAACAACGGTTACTTTAGGCGCCAACAATCATGTTGAAGTCAAAGGACCAAAAGGACACATTGCTTATGATTTTCGTCCAGAAATGATCATCGAAGTCAAAGAAGGAACAATTCATGTTAGCCGTCCTAGTGATTCCATTGAGCATCGAACCCTTCACGGAACAACAAGAGCTCTTTTACACAATATGGTAGAAGGTGTGACCAACGAGTTTTCTAAAACCATGGAAATCCAGGGTACAGGATATAAAGCT
>JBFXJT010000041.1:0-8304 GCA_050174575.1 Bacilli bacterium | reverse complement strand
CAAATAAACTATGACTTTGGATTGCCAAAATGTCCTTGACCTCTTATATAGAACAGCATACATTTTTTTTGAGGTTAACCCAATATTAGTTTGTATGAGACGGAAGGCTGTTATTCAAAATATTTAAATTGTAAAAAAATATATGCTATTTGAAAAGAGTAAAAAGATAATTTGGATAAGTTTATTTATGAAAGAGCAACATATAAAGTCGCTTTCAGATTAGAGGGCGGACATCATTTGGGTATAGGGCATGTTGTCCGTTGTTTGGCAGTTGCACGAGAGCTTAATAAGAGAATTTCTGTAAATATATTATTTATCATAAACAATAGTTCTGAAATTATTTCCCTTATTGAAAAAGATAATTTTCCTTTTAAGGTATATTTTCATAACGAAACGGATGAAGTTTATAATATATTGTATGAATACAATCCTCATATTATTGTTAATGATTTGCCTTGTTCTTCAGTAGAGTACATGGAAAAAATAAAAACACTGTGCCCCACCATAAATTATGATGATGGGGGGGGGGGATGTATTCATGCTGATTATTTGATTCATGTTACATATAAAACTTTTACTAGACTTTTGGGTAACAAGGGTTATATATATGGGCCTGAATATTTAATACTTCGGGATGAGTTTTTTTTGCACAGAGTAAAAGCGTCTTATAGGATAATAAATAATGATGGTTTAAAAATTCTTATCACGATGGGTGGGAGCGATCCTGCGAATTTAACTATTAGGGCATTAAAAGATATTCAAAAAATTAAAAATCATTTGGAGATAAAAATTATTACCGGAGTCGGATATCGTTATCATACTGAACTTGAACAGTGTATCAGGGAAAGTAAGCACAAAGTTTTTTTATATAAAAATGTAAATGTTGATCAGTTATTAAATTTAATGACACAAGCAGACATAGGTATTGTTCATTATGGAATCACTGCATATGAGATGGCATGTGTTGGTTTGCCTTTTGTTGCAATAGCACATAATAGTGATGAGTTTACTAAAAATCGACTTATCGAGTATGGATTTTGCTTAGATGCAGGGCTTTGCGACAATTTAAATGAGAGTGATATTCCATTTTGTGTCAATAAATTATTAAATAACAAAAAGTTCCGTGAGCAATTATCGAAAAATGGTATGAATAGAGTCGATGCAAAAGGTCTGATCAGGATTGTTAATTTAGTAATAGATGTACTTGAAAAGAGAGCGTGAATCAAATTCTGTCTAATGAACCTTCTTTCATTAAATAATACTTGAGTTTTCGGAAAAAAGTCATCAACTTTAATTGGTTGTGGCATGAATTTTGACCCGACTTTTAAGTAGCAGGATAAAAGTTTCTCCCTGTTATCATTAATGCATTTAATTGATATTATTAATAATATCTAACCTACATTTCGCTTGTTTCTGTAACTATTTTAATTTATAAGAAATAAAATTATGCATTCTCACTCAACTTTAACTCCGCTATTAATAAATTCAAATAGTTATAAATTAAAGAGCGAAATGTAGGATCTAAGATATCAACCTGTAAAAATTATGGCACATGTGCTTATAAGGCCTTTAAATATAGGTAATTTGTTTTCAATTCAAGCAGAATCAAAAATTACGCCGCAAACTTAAAAAAAACAATGCAAATCCACCAAAAAGCTTAACAAGTTGATATTATATTAAAACAAGAATAAAGGGGTGCAATTCAATAATTTAGGTTTTGGCCTGATCTGTTTGCACCCTAATAAAGCGTAATACTCGATGATCAAGTTTTTTCTCAACCCTTGTAAATATTAGGGTGTAAATGATGTGATTTTACAAGATTTTTTCCGTCAAAAACCATAACATATTGATATTATTTGTTTTAAAAAAACCATGCTACAAACATGGCATATTGAATTAAAACCAATTATATTAGTATGTTAAAAAAAATTGATCGTCGAGTAATATAATCTGCTGATATTAAAACAAAAATATTTTCCAAAAACTTAAAAATAATATTAAGGTGGAATAAATTATGAATTGGATTAAAAAAGGGTTGATATTTGAGCCCCATGGACAGTTTTACTGGGTTAAAACACATGCAATGCTTCCAGTTGCGGATCGAATAAATGAAGATATTTATCGTATTTATTTTTCTGGACGCGATAATAAAAATCGATCATTAATAGGTGCTGTTGATATTAATATCAATGAACCTAAAAAAATATTAAGAATCACAGAAGAGCCGGTGCTAAGCTTAGGATCACTAGGTTGTTTTGATGATAATGGTGTGTCCCCAACTTTTATAGTAAATTATGAGGGGAAAAAATATTTTTACTATATGGGCTGGAATATGGGATCAACAGTTCGTGCTGCGGAAGTTACAGGATTGGCAATAAGTGAAGATAATGGTGAAACGTTTAAGCGATTTTCCCGGGCACCGATTCTTCACAGAACAGATAGTGAGCCTTACTCAATATTAGTTATATCATGTATATTGATAGAGGATGGGGTGTGGAAAATGTGGTATGATTCTGCCAATGTATGGTTAAATAAAGATTTGCCTAGTTATAATATTAAATATGCAGAGTCTACGGATGGAATAAATTGGAATATGACAGGTCAAACCGCGATTAATTTTAAAGACTCTGATGAGACCAGAGTGTCCAGAGCAAGTGTTTTAAAAGAGGATGGTATTTATAAAATGTGGTTTTGTTATGCGATGGGTAGCGGGGGGTACAGGATGGGATATGCTGTTTCCACTGACGGCATAAATTGGGACAGAAAAGATGAGGAATCAGGGATAAATTTGTCTGATGCTGGCTGGGATTCTGAAATGGTTTGTTACCCGTATGTTTTTAAAAATAAAGGAATTAAGTATATGTTGTATTGTGGTAATTCATATGGGAAAACAGGTTTTGGTTACGCTGTTTGGGAAGACTAAAAAAATGGAACTTATTTTGTTTTAATTCAATATTACTTCAGATAATTGAAGGAAGGATATGATAGTCGTTTTTGGGGCAGCAGGTTTTATTGGAACTTATTTTGTTGATCAGCTTGTTAATGATGGATTTGATGTTTTGGCTGTGGACAAATGTAACATAGGAGAAGAATATTATAATGACATGGGGATCCCTTTTATTAACTGCGATATTACTTCAGAAAAAGAAATAAATAAACTTCCCACAAAGAATATAAAATCTGTTGTTAATCTTGCATGTCTGCAACCTGCAAATATGCGGCATAATGTTTATAAATCAACTGATTTTTTTAAAGTAAATGTAATAGGAACCCTGAATGTATTGGACTATTGTAAAAATATTGGAGTTTCTAAAATTATTTATATGTGTTCCCTGAGAAATACCCAAGGGTTGTGGGCGGATGCTGAGGGACCCATAAGCGAAGAAGATGGGATTTCAATTAAATATACGGGTGAATATTCTATGTTCAGTATTTCGGAAACAGCTGCATCTGAAAGTGTTATGCATTACAGCCAACAATATGGAATCCAGGGCATAATATTAAGAATTCCGCCTGTATATGGCTATGGGCCTCATACAGAAATTTATAAAGAGGGGAAGCCTTTAACAACAGGGTTGCAAATATTTATTGAAAAAGCATTGGCAGGAAAACCCCTTGAGGTGTGGGGAAATCCTCAAAACGGGAGAGATATTATTTATGTCAAGGATGTCGTGTCAGCAATGCTTTTATCAATAAAAAGCAATACAGCCAATGGTCTATATAATGTTGCTTCTGGAAGATTATTAACATTGGAGGAACAAGTCAGAATCATCGCAAAAATATTTTCTCCTGATGATATTATTCCTGAGATTAAATATTTGCCGGAAAAAGATAATTCAATTGAGTCTTATGTATATGATATTAGTAAGGTTAAACGAGAGTTGAAATGGATTCCAAAATATTCATTTGATCAGATGATGGTTGACTATAAAAATGAAATGGAACTTGGAAGATTTGAATTTCTTGTTAAAAAAAGAAAACAAATGTTTAAGAATATATGATATGTCATGATATCTATATATTATAGATAGCCTCATATGTCCTGATGATGCTCTTTTGAAAATTTTATTATAGATGGTATCAAGTCTTGTGTGAGAGGGACGATAATATGAATAAAAAAAGGAGAAATGATTATGAAATCAATTCAAGATATTGAATTAATGGGTGATAATGTAAAGAGTAAACTGAGGTCATGTGGTGATAATGTGCGTATCTATCCCATGGCAAAAATCGCTTTTCCACATGTTGTTGATTTAAGCGATCATTGTCGTATACGCGACTTTGTATTTATTTTTGCCGGAGAGGGAGTAAAAATTGGTCAATATACAGATATTCAACCACATGTTGTATTTTGGGGCGGCGGAGAAACAATCATTGGAGATCGGGTTTCCGTTGGTCCTGGAACAGTCCTCTTATCGGCGGTATATTCTCATGCCAAAGGCTTAAAAATGGTTGATGGTTTACCAGAAGGCTCAACAAAAGCCTTATATGGTAAACTTATAATTGAAGATGATGTATATATTGGCGCAAACTGCACTCTAATGCCAGAGATCACTATTGGTGAGGGTGCGATAATTGGTGCTTCAAGTTTTGTGAATAAAGATGTAGAACCTTGGGGGATATATGTGGGCAGTCCAGCAAAAAAAATTAGTGAAAGGAAAAAATAATATCAACTTGAGGTCCAAATGAAAATTGCTATGATGCAACCTGCTTTTTTACCATGGCAGGGTTTTTTTGAATTATTATACAAATCTGACTGTTTTATTGTTCTTGATGATTTTCAATTTTCAGTGCAAAGTTATCATCAACGGAATAGACTATTTGTCAATAAAGAGCAAATCGGCTGGTATACAGTACCAGTTCGAAAAAAGGCATCGTTCGGAGGGACGATCAATAATACAGTAATAAATAATAACATCCCATGGCGTATTAAGATGTGGAAGAGAATTCAACAAAATTATTCTAAAGCATCCTATTTTAATGAAATAGCGCCATTGATTAAAGAGTGGCTTTTAAGTTCTAATGAAGTTCTTTCAGATTTTAATATTGCATTTATTAACATTGTATGCAGCATTTTAAAAATTGATACAAAAATTTTATTAAGTTCACAATTTACAACAAAAGCTCACAGATCGTATAAAGTTTTAGAATTGTTACGCTGGGGAAAGGCAACTCAATACCTTTGTGCGAAGGGATCTTTCGGATATATGAAAAAAGATGCCATCTTTCCGGTTGATGATATCGAAATTTTATTTCAAGATTATACCCCTGAAAAATATGTACAGATAGGTTCTGAAACCGATTTTTTTCCTTTTTTATCAATACTTGATGCATTGTTAAATATCGGTCCTGATCAGACTCTTGAATTAATTAAAAATGGGACGGAAAAATGGCTGACGTGGGACAGGCTTATCTGTTTTCAATCTAAGAATAGTATTGAGGCATAGTCAGAAGAGGTATTCGAATGGAAAGCGCTTTCTCTATTGGAGAACGAAAGATTGGTAAAGGATTTGGGACTTATATTGTGGCTGAAATGTCGGCTAATCATAATCAAGATTTTAAACAAGCTGTTAAAATTATAGAAGCTGCTAAAAAAGCCGGAGCAGATGCTATAAAAATTCAGACTTATACTGCAGAAACAATTACAATTAATTGTGATAATGATTATTTTTGTATCAATGGAACAATATGGGAAGGTAAAAGTTTATATCAACTTTATAAGGAAGCTCATACTCCTTGGGAATGGCAACCTAAATTAAAGAAAATAGCCAATGATTTAGAGTTGGATTTTTTTTCTACACCTTTCGATCTAACTGCAGTTGATTTTTTGGAAGAGATGAATGTCGCTATTTACAAAATAGCCTCTTTTGAGCTTATAGATATACCTTTATTGCGTAAAGTTGCACAAACAGGCAAGCCTATAATCATGTCAACAGGAATGGCAACTTTATCTGAGATTGAAGAAGCTTTATCTGTGATTCGTGGAGAAGGTAATCAAAAAATAGTACTTTTAAAATGCACTAGTGCTTATCCTGCTCCTCCGGAAGAATCCAACCTTAATACTATTCCACATTTGTCAGAAACTTTTGGAGTGCCAGCAGGTCTGTCTGATCATACTCTTGGCAGTGCTGTTGCTATCGCTGCGGTTACTCTTGGAGCCTGTATAGTTGAAAAACATTTCACATTGTCACGCAATGATAAAGGCCCTGATAGTGCTTTTTCAATGGAACCTGATGAGTTTAGGCAAATGGTAGGAGATATTAGAGCTGTAGAGAAGGCTCTTGGGAAGGTCTGTTATGAGCTTACCCCAAAACAAAAGGAAAATAGTTTATATCGACGGTCACTTTTTGTTGTGCAGGATGTCAAAGCAGGAGAAAAATTCACTGAACAAAATATTAGGTCAATCAGACCGGGGAATGGTTTGCACACCCGATATTTAAAAAATATTCTTGGTCGAAATGCAAAGAATGATATTTTTAAAGGCACCCCTTTGTGCTGGAATTTGATTATTTGAATGGGTACCGATTATTGAGGAACCATCTATCTTTTATGAGTGAAAATCTGCCTACTTTTTCAAATAAAGCCGTTTGAAATGAAAAATATTGGTTCTCATGAGACAGTTGCATCTGAACGGATGAATAAATTATTCATTTATATTCCTTTGAATGAAAAGTTCGGTAAAATAATTCCGCTTGTTTCCAATCTTCCGGTGTATCAATGTCCTGAGCAAGATATCGGGGAATAATAACAGAGCCTGAATATTCAATAAAAGAGGTACTGTTTTGTAAAAAAGCTTCAGTTTTTCCCCAATAAAATTGTCCAACATCATGGTATGCTTCCGGTAAATCCTGCGTTCTTGTGTTAAGATGTTCCGGCCAAAACATTTCTAAGGTATTATTTTCGGTCAGCTTTAAGGCTCTGAAAATAGAAGAAGGAAATGTAGTGACGGGAAAGGAAAAATAAAAGTTCTTATTTTTTAATAATTCATATCCTTTTTTTAGATCTGAGATGCGGATAAAAGGCGCTGTGGCGTAAATACAACACGCATGGTCATAAACAGCATCATTTTTATTTAACCAGACAAGAGCATGTTTTATCACGTCAATAGTAGTTGTATAATCATCTGCAAGATTTTGAGGTCTTATAAAGGGAACATCAGCCCCCCATTCAAGGGCAATGCGTGCAATCTCATGGTCATCGGTCGAAACAATTATCCTGTCAAAAAGTTTTGTTTTTTGAGCTGCCATGATTGAGTAAGCGATTATGGGTTTGCCGCAAAATAATTTAATGTTTTTACGAGGTATCCGTTTACTGCCGCCTCTTGCAGGGATAATAGCAATATTCATCAGATTTCCATTTTTAGTTACTCAGGCTACATTCCAGCTTGTCCGTTGTATTCAAGTATTTCATCCGTTGATAAAAAATGTGGATTTGTACCGGAACTGTATTCAAAACCTTGTTTTACAAAAAAACCTCTTTCTAAAAGGTTGTTAACGGTATTGTCGATTTTTTTAGCACTAAATCTTATTGCCGGCAAAATAACATAGTGATCTTCAAATTCGACGGTAAGATGGGAATCATCCATCGGACACATGATCTCATGAAGTTTTTCTCCCGGTCGAATGCCGATAACCTCCTGTGGCATATCCGGAGCCATTGCGGTTGCAAGATCTGTGATCCTCACGGAAGGAATCTTGGGTACATAAATTTCGCCTCCCGACATGCGCTGAAAGTTTTTTATTACAAAATCAACACCTTGTTGCAGCGTGATCCAGAACCGGGTCATTTTTTTGTCGGTTATGGGCAGGTACTCTTTTCTTTCATCAATGAGTTTTTGGAAAAAAGGCACAACCGACCCCCTGGATCCGACAACATTTCCATACCGTACAACAGAGAAAATGGTTTCTTTTGTGCCTGCAAGATTGTTGGCCGCAACAAAAAGTTTGTCTGAACATAACTTTGTTGCCCCGTATAGATTGATGGGGTTGGCGGCTTTGTCCGTAGAAAGTGCGATCACTTTTTGGATGTTATTGTTTAACGCCGCATGGATAACATTTTCAGCCCCTAAGATATTTGTTTTGATGCATTCCATGGGGTTGTACTCAGCCGCTGGTACCTGTTTTAAGGCAGCCGCATGAATAACATAATCAATACCGTTCATCGCCATGGATAAGCGTTCCTTATCCCTGACATCCCCGATAAAATAACGCATGCAGTTCTGGCTAAACTGCTGCTGCATCTCGAATTGCTTAAGCTCGCCCCGGGAAAAAATTACAATTCTTTTGGGATCGTAATTGTTGATCA
>JBFXJT010000040.1:0-8456 GCA_050174575.1 Bacilli bacterium | reverse complement strand
TTCGAGTTTAAATTCCGGTGAATAATGGCGATTTTTTCCGTCTTTTGGTCTTCCCATATAAAAAGCACCCCTTTTAAAATATTATAACATACTAATTTTGTATGTCCAATATTTGGGGTGCAGTTCACTTATTAGTTTGAGTTTTGTTTTTGATTTAAACGTTTATTGAATCTTTCAACACGACCAGCTGCTTGAATAAATTTTTGTTGACCTGTGTAGAATGGATGGCACTTTGAGCAAGTGTCAACACGCATTTCTTTTAAAACTGATCCCGTTTCAAAAGTGTTTCCACAAGTTGTACAAACAACAGTTACATTATTGTATTTTGGGTGAATTCCTTTTTTCATCATTATCTCCTTCCGCCATAGGTTCTGTACCCATAGTAAGTTTACTTCGTATATTATAATATAAAACCACATGAAAGTCAATAGAAATAATTATTTAACCTTGTGGCAATCGTTGATCTTTGTTGTTTACAGTTTAGTTTAGAAGAAAAAAACCTTTAAAAAGTTTTGTCAATAATGTATAATATTTTCGAGGTGAAATTACATGGATTTACAAATTAAGGACGGATGGATTGAAGTCATTTCCGGTAGTATGTATGCGGGGAAAACCGAAGAATTAATCCGTAGGATCAAAAGAATCGAATATGCGAAAAAAGATGTGATTGTTTTTAAACCACAAATTGATAATCGTTATAGCAATGATGAAGTCGTTTCCCATAATAATGGTCGTGCAAAATCAATCAATATTACGGATCCGCTTGATGTTTATAAACATTTAGGCAATCATTTGCCTTATGCCGTTGCATTTGATGAAGTTCAGTTTATGCCAAAGTCGATTATTGATGTTTGTGAAGATTTAGCCGACAAAGGTGTCCGAGTAATTGTTGCGGGCTTAGATAAAGATTTTCGCGGAGAACCCTTTGGTGTAATGCCGGATTTGTTGGCAAGAGCTGAGTTTGTTACAAAATTATATGCTATTTGTCAGGTTTGTGGTGCCCAAGCTACAAGGACACAACGCATTATTAATGGGCAACCAGCGCATTACTCTGATCCGATTATTTTAGTTGGCGCCAAAGAACAATATGAAGCTCGTTGCCGCCACTGCCATGTTGTTTTAGATAAACCCCATGCAAAATGATGAATATTTCATGCGAAAAGCTATTTTGCAAGCCAAAAAAGCTTACGCAAAAAAAGAAGTTCCCGTTGGTTGTGTTCTTGTGAAAGAAGGAAAAATCATCGCGTCTGCTTATAACCAAAGAGAAAGTAAAAGAAGTAGTTTGGCTCATGCGGAAATGTTAGCAATTGCGAAAGCATCAAAGAAACTTCATGACTGGGTTTTAGAAGATGTGACGATGTATGTTACGCTTGAACCGTGTTTAATGTGCACGGGAGCGATCTTTCAATCACGAATCAAAAAAGTTGTATATGGAGCGAAAGAACCAAAGTTTGGTGCTTTAGGAAGCGTCTTAGATTTGTCAAAAGAATCAAAGTTCAATCACCAAATCGAAGTATCCAAGGGATTATTCCAAGATGAAATCTCTCAAATGATGAAAAGTTTTTTTAAGGAATTACGTCAACAATAATATTGTCTTTTTTCACAATTTTTGTTATAATAAATTAATCTCATCTTAGTTACCTATATCCAATATTAAGCGGTGAATCAGGTCAGGTCGTGACTGAAGCAGCCTTAAGCATGTCTTAGTATGTGGGTATGGGTACCTAAGATGGGATTTTTACATTACGAAACATATCCTTTCAAATATGTTGAAAAAAACGAGCAAAAATAGTATAATGATTAAAGTTTTAAAAAAGTAGGAAGATAATATGAAAAAGATTTTAAAAGGTTTATTCTTAATAAGTATTTTATTCTTTATTAGTGGTTGTCAAGAAAAAAAGTGGGAAGTATCTTTTAATAGTGATGGTGGTGAAACATTCGAGAACGTTTTTGTAAACGAAGGTTCCAGTGTTATTCTTCCAACGCCAACAAAGGAAGGTTTTGCTTTTTTGGGATGGGCGGATGAACAACAGACCGTTTATCCTCAAGAAGTTATTCCACAAGCCGATTTACAGTTGACAGCAAAATGGCAAGTTTTAACTTTTAATGTCCGATTTGAATATGAAGATGGTACTTTAATCAAAGAAGAAAGCGTTAATTATGGGGATAATTTGGTTGCTCCAACGCCTAAAAACATTCTTGGTTACGAGTTTATTGGTTGGGATCAATCATTTTCTAATATTATTAAGGACACTGTTATTGTTGCCCAATATGAAAAAATATCTTACCAGGTTACATTTCTTGATGATAATGACGTTGTTTTAAAACAAGAAACTGTTTTATTTGAAGAAGATGCAACTGCTCCAACAGCTCCGATAAAAGAAGGATACAATTTTATTGGTTGGGATCAATCATTTACCAATATTGTTAAGAACACTATTGTTGTCGCCCAATATGAAAAAATATCTTACCAGGTTACATTTCTTGATGATAATGACGTTGTTTTAAAACAAGAAACTGTTTTATTTGAAGAAGATGCAACTGCTCCAACAGCCCCAATAAAAGAAGGATATAATTTTATTGGTTGGGATCAAGAATTTACCAAGGTTACGAGAACACTCACTGTCAAAGCTTTGTATGAAGAAGAAGCTTATGGGATGGAATATGTTCTTGATGGAGAAGCTTATATTGTTTATGGATACACAGGAAGCAATTTAGAAGTTGTCATTCCTTCCACATATAACGGGGTACCAGTTACTGGCATTTATGAAAAAGCCTTTAATAATAATTATTCGATTACTAAAGTTACAATCAGTGAAGGTATTGTCATGATTGGAAATCAAGCTTTTTCTGGATGTTACGAATTAAAAACCGTTTTACTTCCCGAATCTTTGAATATTATTGGTGTAGAAGCTTTTAATGCTTGTTCTAAGTTAGCATCAATAACAATTGGCGCAGCAACGATTGGCGAAGCAGCCTTTTCTGGTTGTACGGGATTAAAAAGCATTACACTTTTAGATACTGTTACTACAATTGGCAAATGGGGCTTTTGGGGAAATAGCGGATTAAAGACGCTTTTTATCCCGGAAAGTGTTTCCACAATTGGTGAACAGGCTTTTAGTTGGTGCACAAATTTGCTTACTATTTATACAACGCCTGCCAATGTATCCCGTTTGCAAACATTGCTTGATGGCACAGGAAATCTTTATGTGAAATATGTAGTGGCGGCTTTAGAATAGAAGACGTCCTTCTCATTTTGGAGTAATATATGAAAGATGCTTATAAGCATTTAAAATGGTTCTTTAAAATTGAATATAAAAAATATATATTACTAGCAATTTTATTGCTAGTTCTTTCAATTACTCCAGCTTTACCATCGAAATTATTAGGCATGGCGATTGATGATATTGCTTCAGGAACCTTGAGCATGGACCGTTTAATGTTTTTAGTTTTGTCACTTGCTCTTATTCCTATAGCAAGATACATTATTGCGATAGTTTATCATTTTCATATCAACCGTTTAGGACATAAATTATCGTATCAATTGCGTGAAAAATATATCGATCATCTATTTGAACTCGATGCTGCTCTATATGAAAAATATACTAAGGGAGATTTAATTTCCCGAGCAACCAATGATTTACAAAATTTAACTGTATTAGCCACATCATTCTTACAAACTGTTGTTTTCAATAGCGGAATGGTTATCACAGCGATTATCATCATGCTAGATATTCATCCAATCTTAACTGTTGCCAGCGTTTTGTTAATGCCATTTGCTATTTTTTGGTTAAACAAAAAACGCAAGAAAAAACGTAATTATTATAAAATTCATCATGAAATTTATGCTGACATGCAAGAAAAGGTTCTTGAATCAATTGAAGGTGTCAAAGCAGTCAGGGCTTATGGTCAGGAAGATGAAGATTTTGCGAAAACAAAAAAGGCGATTGATGCTGATATTAATTCTTGGTGGAAGATTTTAAAGTTTGAATCCATTTACGGACCACTTTTTGAAATGGTTTATGCTGTTTCCTACTTTGTTGCCATTGCTTATGGCAGCTATATGGTCATCAATTCCCAAATATCTACAGGTGAATTAGTAACATTTTTAGTTTATGTTGGTATGTTATATGGACCACTTGTTGCTCTAAGTAACATTTTAAACAACACAAACAACATCATTATTTCCGATGAACGTTTCTATGAAGTTATGGATTTACAACCTGAAGTCAAAGATGAGGATCAAGCCAAACCTATTTTGTCTTTTAAGACAATTCAATTTAAAGATGTCAGTTTTAAATATCCGTTTGATAATTTTTGTGTTATCAAAAACATTTCCTTTACAATTAACAGCGGTGAAACTATCGGTATAGTTGGTCCAACGGGAGCAGGAAAATCGACGCTTATTCGTCAATTATTAAGAGAATTTAATATTACAAGTGGACAGATTCTTTTTGATGGTTTAGACATATCTCATTTAAAAATTGAAGATGCAAGAAATTTAGTTGGCTATGTTCCCCAAAACCATGTTTTGTTTAGGAGATCCGTCGATGATAATATTTTGATTGGTAATCCGAAAGCCAGTCCTTCAGAAATTGATATTGCTGTTTCTTTAGCAGACTTCAAGAAGGATTTGAAAGAACTGCCTTCTGGAATCGATACAATGGTTGCAGAGCTAGGGGGATCACTTTCTGGTGGGCAAAGGCAAAGGTTATCAATTGCTCGTGCTTTAGTTAAAAATCCAGAGATTTTGATTCTTGATGATTCACTAAGTGCTGTTGATTCTTTAACAGAAACGAATATTATCCGCAATTTAAAACAAGCAAGAAGCGGAAAAACGAATATCATTATTGCTCATCGTTTTTCGGCAGTTGCAGATGCTGATAAAATCATTGTTATCCAAAATGGTGAAATTACCGATGTGGGGACCCATTTAGAACTGTTGAAATATGATAATTGGTATAAAATGCAATATATAAATCAAATTAAAGGTGATCGCTATGAAGAACTTTAAGCGTGTTTTTAAATACATGAAGGGTCGCTATCATCTGTTGGTTTATTCCATTGTTTTAATTGTTGTTGTCCAAGTATTAGGATTCTTAACACCTTTGATTGTGAAAACAATCCTTGATGATTACATTTTAGGTATCGAATATCCATGGGTCGAAGTGACGACAACCGATGAGAAAACAGTCAGTTATGATGGTCGATTGTTTAAGCAAGAACGATTTCTTGATAACGATGATGTTTCTTTAGGAGCTGTTAGTATCGTTATTAATAAAACAAACTTTTACATTGTCTATGATCATGTAGAAAGTGGAAATCGTACTTTTGAAAACGACCAAATTGTTATTCGTCAACCAAATGGAACAACATTCCAATATGACGCAACGAAACTAAATCATGTTGCTGTGTTTAGTTTTTATCAGCCAATTGTTAACAACCTTATTTTTTGGGTTATCTTTTTGTTTGTAAAGAGTATCATTGTTATCTTTGGGACGTATGCCCAAAGATTATCTACAAACCGTGTTGTCAGTTTTATTGCGAGAGATGCAAGAACGGATGCCATGCGCAGTATTGAACGTTTACCAATCAAATATTTTGAAGCAGAACCAGCGGGCAAAATGTCTGCAAGAATCACCCATGATGTCGATGGGATGATTGGTTTATATCGATTAACAGTCAATGTTATGGCATATGCTATCCTAAGTTTCGTTTTCGCATATGTTGGGATGTTTATTCTAGATGTTAAACTAGCATTACTGACCTTCATCGTTTATCCATTCATCTATCTTTGGGTCAGATTCTTTTTAAAACATTTGCACAAAATTGCTGAAAAAGTTAATGAACTACGCAGCTTAATGACTGCCAAAATCAACGAAATCATCAATGGCATCAATATCTTACAAATCTTTAATTTTAAAAAACAAACGATTAAAGAGTTCAACACAATTAATAAGGATTTCACAACCGAACAGATGCAAGAAGTTAAATTACATTTAACAACTGGTTGGAATTTAATCAATATTATCCGCGGTTTAATAACAACTTTTATTATTGCTTATTTTGGTTGGCAAAAAATGAACATTTCCGGAATCGTTATTACTGCTGGGTTAGTTTATGCTTACAATGAATACTTATTAAAGATCATCGAACCAGTTAATATTATTTTTACGCAAGTCGGTGAATACCAACATTCCATGGTGCGCGTTGAACGTATTTCGAAATTAATCGAAGGCGAAATGGAAGACAATACAAAGGGTGATATTGACCGATATTATGGCAACATTAAGTTTGATAATGTTTGGTTTGCGTATGTGGAAAACGATTATGTCTTAAAAGGTGTTAGCTTTAACATCAAACATAGAGAAATGGTCGGATTAGTTGGACATACAGGAAGCGGTAAAAGTTCATTAATGAATTTACTTCTTCGTTTCTATGACTTAACTGACGAAAAATCAGGAAAGATTTATGTTGATGGTACGGATATTGCAACGATTCCTAAACGAACATATCGTTATCACATCGGAATTGTTTTACAGGAACCAACACTTTTTAAAGGGACAATTGCTTCTAACATCCGTTTTGGAAAAGAAGGGGTATCCGATGAACAGATTATTGAAATTTTAAAATCCATGGGTGGAGAAAAAATCATCCATAAATTTGAAAAAGGCATCAATCAACCGATTAGCCGTGCTGGTGTTAATATGAGTAGCGGTGAAAAACAAATCATCAGTTTAGCAAGAGTCATTGTTCATGATCCATCGATTCTAATCATGGATGAAGCGACTTCCCATATCGATACGGAAACTGAAGAAATGATTAAGAAAGCTTTAAAAATCGTATGTGAAAACAGAACAGTTATCATCATTGCTCATCGATTAAGTACGATTTATAATGCCGACCGAATAATTGTGCTCGATCATGGACTTAAGGTTGAAGAAGGAACACATCATTCATTACTTGAAGCAAATGGTGTTTATGCCAACATTTACCGCGCACAAGTTGCTAATTCAGAACATTAATTATTAGTTCTCAGACACTATTTGTTTGAGAACTTTTTTCAATAAAAAGTGACAAAAAAATATTTTATTTATTATTGATATATTTTAAATAAATGATATAATAAACTGCATTTTATTAAAAATGAAAGGTTTAAGGATTGACAATGAAACCATGGCGTGATTTAACTACCACCAACCCTGATTTTGCAAATGTTGCTTTAGCTAGTGTTGCGCTTGACCGCAATGCTTCCGTTGGTAAAGGAGCCAGATTTGCACCTCGCAAGCTGAGAACATTATCCCAACATTTACCACCAGCTTCCAAAGATGGTCTTGATTTAACAGCAATTAAATTACTGGACTTAGGCAATATTGGGAATAATTTTACTTCGTTTTCCAAAATCGAACAAAAAGCTAACGATATTTATCATTTAAATAAATTTTCGGTTTTTTTAGGAGGAGATCATTCCATAGCGATTCCTTTACAAAAAGCTTTTTATCAATATTGTATTGAGAACAATAAAATCCCCGCAATCATTCATATTGATGCTCATCCCGATATTTGTGATGTTTATCATGGCAGTAAATTTTCCCACGCTTGTCCTAATTTCCGAGCAATCGAATTGGGGTACAAATATGAAGATGTGAAATTATTGGGTATTAGAGGATTTGAACTTCAGGAAATTGATCTTTTTAAACATCATCCTGAACTAGAAGTAATTAATGCGTCGACTCTTAATGAAAAAGGAATGGATGCGATAAAACACTTTAAAACGCATTTTGATGATCGTTATTTAGTTTATCTGTCTTTCGATATTGATGCTATCGATCCATCGTTTGTTCCTGGAACGGGAACACCGGAAGCATTTGGACTTTCCCCGTCATTAGTCACCAAAATGATTACCGATTTTGTTTTAACCATCCCTGTTTTTGTGTTTGATATTGTGGAAATATCACCCAAATTAGACATAAATGATGTCACCTCATGGACAGCATTAAAAATATTATATGAAGTATTTGCTTCACTTACAAAAAAATGGCAATTAAAGGAGAAAAACCAATGAAACATGTTATGTTGGACTGCTATGGCTCAACGCAAACCCTCTTAGATGATATTCGTTATATCAACAAAATTATGAATGAAATCCCTTATATTTTAAAATTAGTAACTGTTACACCACCGCAATTAATCCCTTATTATTATGGGAAAATTAAAGAAGACGATGGCATTAGTTCTTTTGTCTTTTTAGAAGGCGGACACATTACGATTCACACCTTCCCGTTTAGGCAATGTTATTTTGTCGACATTTTTTCCAAAGATTTTGATACGGACATTTTAGAACAATATTTATTAGAAAAGCTTCCTTATAATCCATCACTATCTTCAACAGAAATTCGTGACCGCGATATCACTGTTTTCAATCAGTTACCTTATAATCCAAAAGAAGACTTTGG
>JBFXJT010000039.1:0-8812 GCA_050174575.1 Bacilli bacterium | reverse complement strand
TCACTTCTTACGCGGTCAATCAAAGTAATTAATTGTGACAAATGGTTACCTAAAGTAACACTAATGGCTAATAGATGCGGTTTGTTCTTCCTTAAGTGTTCTAAGATGCTCTCAATTGGCATATTGGCACCTAAATAGCTTGTGAAAAAACCATGGTATTCAAACAAATCAGCAACCATCCTAATACCAATTTCATGGAGTTCATCACCTAATGATAAGGCAACTAACTTCTTTCCGTGTTTTTTAGTATCAAAAATATAGGGATAGAGTCCCATCATAACATATTGGGTAATGATGGTTGCCATATGTTCGTCCGCAACATTGATTTTTCGGTGTTGCCACAGATATCCAACTTTGACCATAGCACTTTGGATGATTTTAATGTAGATATCATCAATAGAAACATTTCCTTTCAAAAGGTCTTGAATAAATTGATTGGCTTTGTGACGGTCTTTCGCAAGTAAAAGCGATAAATATGTTTCCGCATGATCATTTAAGGGCATGGGATCTTCTTGATTAACAACATGCGTAGCTATTTCTTCACTATTAATATTGTTCAAAAAGATTCGATCTTCTTCTTTTAAGTATTCTTGTAACAATTCTTTTAACACTTCAAACATTTTAATAAGCGGCTCTTTCGAAATGTTATATTTCGCAAGTGTTTCAATCAACCATTTATAGTAATTAATCAAAATGCTCTTTTCTTTAACAATAATAGCTTCTAAAGTAAAATCAATCGAATAACGAAGATCGCGTCGACTTTTCACAATATAATTTTCTGTTCTGGTTTCGTGATCTGGATCAATTAATGAAAAGGCTTTGGTTATAATTTTTTCTCTGTCAAGCATTATTTCTTCGTACATCTTTTCCTCCTTGATTTTAGCAACTATTTTAAACAAATTTATTATATCATATTTTTAAAAATTTAAAAAATAAATAAAAACCAACCAAAAGGTTGGTTTAGATATAACTATAATAGCTATAGTTTATTTTATGCTTGTCACAAAAATGGCGCAATTTTTTGCATCCACATTCACCACTAAATTCTGTTAGTAAACCATGGGTGATATTGCCGTACTCGGACTTAAGGATTTGGAACAATAAATCAGTATTAGCTAAATCAAATTTATAAAAATACTCATAATCGGAATCAAACCCAATATGTTCTACCATTTTACCAATATCTTGCCCAGAAATATTTAAGCAACCATTTTGTAATTCAGCCCATACTTTTATACTAACACCATTATGCATTTCATCGCATAATATGATGTGTTTTGTTTCAAGAAAATCTTGTTGTTTAATCAGTATTTTATTGTAAAGCTCTTTTTCAACATCAATGTCATCATTTAAAATCATGTCACGATATAACAAATAATCGGGAAAAGCTTCAATGTTCTCCTTCCTCAAAATATCTCTTGTTTTTGATAAGGGATATGGAACATTTTGGACGTGAAACATGGATACTTCTTTGACGATTCCTAATTGTTCTTGATTGTCTTCTCCAGTTGGAACAACTACTAAATCTCCAATAGCAATTTTTTCATCAATCGTTTTATAATAATAACATTTACGGTACGGTGCCAAACAAATACTACAATAAATAACTGAATTTCCCATAAAATTACTAATCTTGCTCCTCCTATTATATTATACTTTAATTTATAAAACTTTTACAATTAATTTAATCATTATTTTTTGCGATTAAATAAATTTATTCCACATGAAAAAATTTATCTCCTATGTAATTTACAATGTCATCCGATGTAACTTCTTCTTTTGCTATAATAAAAGGTCCAGTTAATTCATCATATGCAGCCATTATTTCATCTTGGATATCCTGTGAAGTTAATAAATTAAAATTAATATCAGGATTAACTGATGTTAAATCTGTTATTATTGTTGAAAGATTTTCTTCCTGCACAAATAACATCGGAATATCGAGAGCAACTTCATAAGTAACTTCATTATCTAAATAATAAAAGTATTGTGTTCTTAATTCCACGTCGAATCTCCTGGAAAAAGTTTTTACACTAATCCCACCGACTGTTTTTGATTGGAAGACAGAATCAGACCCATTAATGTATATTAAATATGGATTGCTATTTTCAATTGGTGCTTCAGCAATTTTTATGGAACTAAATCCACTTGCATCTTTTAAATTAAACCATATAGTATTATATATTATTGAATTAAGAGATTCCATAACCTCATATCCTAAAAGTAACCCAGTAGAAGCTTCATAAACTTCCGTTATGGTTCCTTCCCATCCAATCATAGATTTCGATTTGTTTCCTACTACATATGCATACGTATCCTCGATATAGAACGATGCAGTACTACAATTAGAATAGACTCCGTCTAATTCCAAAAATTCAAAAATATGTCCTTCCACGTTATTATTTTGGTCTTTTGACACTTCAAAATAAGCCCTTCTAACCCCTAAATATTTAATTCCAAACGAAAAACTATTTTCTAAAATTTGGTATCTTAATGCGTTGCTATCACCAATTTGAATTCTTCCAATTGTTTCATGTGTATTAATATCATAAGAAAGTGCTATTTGGATGGTTTGCTCTCCAAAAATTGGTACTGTTGTTGTATATTCAAGAACATAATAAAGAATGCCTTCTTCAAAAATAATTGTAACCTTATATATCCCTTCTTCAAATTCAAAAGACGAAAAATTAGCAGGATTTTCATCTAAATAGTTATTAAAAGTTACAATTGACAATCCAGTTATAGTTTCAACCACATTCAAGACATTTAAAAATTTGATTGATTCTTCAATGTTAGTAATTACCATATGCCACTGTTCTCCAAAACCACCAAAAGGAATATTAGAAATCGAAGTAGCGTTGGATAAATTATAAGTTGTCATTTGTTCATTTATTAATGGCACACCTCTTTTCATTGCTGCAGGAATATAATTATAAGGATTTAGTTCATATCCTAGTAGTAATGAACTTAAATAATCTCCATAAGGAATTACTTCATTCCATTTCGCATGAATAGTTATATTTTCCACAACAGTAATTGGCCAAGTTACCTCTTGGGTTAACTCGTTGTCCAAACACCAGCTTATAAAAACATATCCCTCACGAACAGGAGCAGATGGTGCACTTATTTGCGTTCCAAATTCTTTTGAAATTGAACCTACAGAAGACCCACCGTTTTCATCAAAGTCAATAATAAATTCACGAACTGTTTCGGAAAATATGGCCACATAGGTTTGGTTTTTATTTGCAGCAACAACTAATGGACTCCATCCACTAAAAGCATAATTGAACTGATTTGTTGATTCTTTTGTTGGAACTATTCCATTAAATTCAGGAACTGTTCCCTCTAACACCTTTGGATCAGTTTCAACAATAGTGCCATTTACTTCCCAAGTAATAGAAAAAAATGTTTGAGTTGAATCCTCGCTCCATTTTGCATAAAAGGTTGCATTTTCAACAAGTTTGTGAGGCCATGTAACAGCACTATTAAGTTCTTCATCATGAAACCATCCATCGAAAATAAACCCATTTTTTGTAGGATCGATGGGTTTTGTTATGCTTTCATTTTCAAAATCAGTAATAGATGTTACAGGTATTCCTCCGTTAGCATTAAATGTAATAGTTAATTCCGTCTCACTTTTACCACTACACCCATAAAACATAAATAAAGTAATAAATGACAAGATTAAAAATATTTTCTTCATATTCCCTCCTATTTTTTTGTATTATTCACTTAATTCTGGATGATTATAGCTTTTATATAGAGCAAAAGGATAAACAACAATTGATAAAGCTAGTCCAATGATGATAGCTAAAATTCCAAATCCAATCGCTAAAAATATATTTAATATCCACAATAACAATTTAACAGTAAGTAACCAAAGTATTCCGTCTAAACTTAATTCAAAAATTAACCCTGGTAACTTTAAAAAACCAAAAGTAAAAATATCCATTGTCATTCCACCAATAAAATTATTTCGCAATAAGCAACAAGAAGTAAAAGTAAATAAAGAAATGGAAATAATTAGCCAAAATGAAGTACTTGAATAATCTTTTTCTGTAATTGCTACAGCAAAAGTTGACAGAAATAATCCTCCTGCAGAAATCCCTCCCCAAACATAAGATTTAATTCTGTTTTTTCTTGTATTAATAATTATCCCCTGCTTCTTCTCCTCAATAATTTTTTTATTGCATGATGAACAAAATAAATGTGTTGATGGATGCCTTCCTCCTTGATTAATTCTTACGATATCATTAGGTTCATAAATTGGTTTATTACAAATCTCACAAACTCCTAAAACGGGTTTAACCGGATCTTGATAGACATACTCCTTTTCTATTTTTACTTCCTGTCTTTGATTAAATCCCCCAACGCCCAAAATTTCATCACTTGAAACATTAAAAATTTTTGCCATTTCAGCAATTGTTGATACTGAAGGTTCAACTTCCCCATTTTCCCATCTTGATACTGCTTGGGCAGTAACAAACAACTTTTCCGCTAACTCTTTTTGAGTCAACCCCTTTTCCAATCTAAATCTTTTAATGTTCTCTCCTATCATAAGAACACCCCCTTTTCAATTTTAATTATAAACAAAATGTTGATTATGTAAATTAACTGGTAGTTGAAACGACTAAACAAAATGTTTATATGATTAATATTTCATTTATTTTAATAAATTGATTCAACTCTACTGTATTCAACATTTAATCTCATTATTTGAGATACTAAAACAAAAACTGTTTTTCCTTCTTCGGGAGTCATTTTAAAAAATTCCCGTTTTTTTGCTTCAGTATTTTTTCTTAAATTAGGATTAACGGTATCTATGATATTATGAATACATGATTCTAAAGTTTGTGATGTTGAGAGAGAGTCAGCATTAATTGTTCCTTCTACTTTAAAAGGAAGCGGTACTGATGTATTATAAAGTTCATCAAGTCGTCTTTCTATTGAATTTGTTCTACCTATTTTTACCCAGCCTGGAATGCTTTCATTTGATAATAAATAAACTAGCTCCTGTTTATTTATATCTTGTTTTAAATCCTCTTGTTCAGCTGATAAAAGTTGATATTCTCCACTGCTGATAAATTTTAGAAGACCTTTATCTCTTAAATTTTGTAAAGTTTGTCTTAATTTTTCTTTCACATGGAAATTTTGAGGATAGACATTACTAAAGTATGGTTCAAATTTATATAAATCATGTAATTTAAATGTTGAATATTTAAAGTTGTTTTTTAATAAAGTAAATACTATATAATTCCACCCGCTTAACTGATCTTTTCTCATATGTTATCTCCATTAGATTTAATATCTTTTAGTTTTATTTTAAATTAGTAATTTAATAATGTTTTTTACATCATCATTATTTAAATCTATTATCGTTTTATTACCTAGAAGTAGTGTTTTATATTTCCCTTTTATTTCTTCAATAAAAATATTCAAGTCAATTAAATATTTTATTATGTTAACAATTTTATTTTTAGGAATCGAAGAAAAACGATTGAAATAATCAAAATTTTCTAATTTAAAAGATTCTATCATTTTATTATGATCACCTTTTAAAATTTGTGAAACACCAATTGCGTCAAAACACATATTAGGAAATTCCTTATTCAGTTTATTAATGCAATTAAAGATTATATTTAAAATTTCATAAATTTCTAAATCTTTATATATAAAATGCTCTTTAAAAATTTCTTTGTTAAATTTTAATTTATCTCGATCAAAAGAAAATTCATTAGCTAAAATTATATAATTACAACCAGTACCATCATTTTTATAATTATTGCATCCTAATAAAAACCAGTTTTCTTTACCTTTTATCTGTTTCACAACCAAATATCCATCTAAACATTCTGGGCATTTGCAAATAGCAAGTTTCCCACCTTTAATGTTATTTGTCATGAACCCACAAACTTCTGGTTCATTAGAGCATAAGTAAATTTCTACACCTAAAATCTTGTTTTTTCTTTTTTGAAGCGGATAACCGCAATAAGGGCAGGTTTTATGTTGAAATTCTTCTTTTGGATCAAGTTCTCCGCCATTTAATACGACATTTGTAAATTTGTCTTTTAATTCAAGAACAAATTTAGATGGAGCATGTTGGGGAACAATAATAAAAACACGATTTTTTGTTCTTGTTAAAGCAACATAAAATAAGCGTCTTTCTTCTGAATATTCGATTTCTTCATTGTTTTTTAATACTAATTTCATAATTGGATCATCTTCGATTTTTGAAGGGAAACCCATATAATGATCTTTACCATTTATTATAATTACATTATTGAAGCCTAATCCTTTGGAAGAATGGGCGGTTGAAAAAATAATTGGGGTCTGTGGATGTTTTTTACAAACGACTTTTCCATTATAGTAAGAAAATAAATGGCTTCCTTCGAGAATTTTTCCATCGAAATTAAAGCGACCGATTAATAATATTTCCTTTTTATCACCATCACGTTTTACAATATCGTCAATAGCTTGTTCAATTGCTTCACACATATTCACAAAAGGCGTTTTTTTAGCTTCTTTTTCATATGAATCATTATAACTCATTAAAATTACAGGGTTTTTAATTGATTTAGGGGATTTTAACTCTTTTTTTATTTGCATAGGATTTACTTGTACAAATCCGCCAGCAATATCGATTAACTCCTGTGAATTGCGATATGTATTTAATAAAGTAATTAGTTTTGATGTACCTGCAAACTTTTCAAATTCTGTAAATAAAGTGATGTTTCCTCCGGCAAATTTAAATATTGATTGCCAATCATCCCCAACAGCAATTATTTTGGCGTTTGAAGCTAAAGATAGTTTATGAGCAAGATTAAATCTTTGTAAAGAAATATCTTGATACTCATCAATAAATATATATTGATAATGAAGTTTTTTACCATTTTTAATATAAGAATCTAAAATGGTGCTGGCATTATTTATCATATCCTCAAAATCAATCGCATTTCTTTCTTTTAGCTTTTGCTCATAAATTAAAAAACATTCATAAGCTATATCTAAAAATAACTTTGTTCTTTCGTCTTTTACAAGAATTTTTAACTCCAGAATTTTGCTTTGATTCCAAGCATTGACTTTTATTTTATTAATAAAGTTTCCAACTAAATAAATAAATTTTAAAAAGTAACGATCTTTTACCGATTCTAACAATTTTTTATAAATTTCTTTATCATTAATACGGTTGAAAATAAAACCATTCTTTTCTAATAGTTCTTGCAAGTGGATGATTAAATCTCTCTCATCATTATATTGAGAAAAAGTATAAATTAATTTTGTGTTATGTTCTCGGTGTAAAATAACCTTATCGTTAATGTGTTGTTTATACAATTCTTGATCCTTTTGGGAAAAACGATTATTGATGCCACTTTCTGATAAAGCAAAGTGTTCTAGATAAACTTCATTATCCCCTTGTTTTAAAAGGAAATCAGGAAGGTATGGTTTTATTGTTCCTTTGATGCCATAAGGATATAGAGGTTGGTATTCATAATCAATACCATTAATGTATAAAAAGTTGGCAATTTTTGCTTCTTGAACTGATAAAACACGTTCATCTAGAAGTGTTCTTTTCGATTTTTCACGATCAAAAGTCAGTTCCTTGAATTGTTCTTTTAAATCTTGCTTTAATGTAGTATTATCATCACTATTTAATTTTTTAAATAATAATTTAATGTTTGTTTCATCAAAAGGGGTTTCTAAATAAGATGCAAAAAATAGTAATGTTTTTTTAATGAATGATTCATCTCCCATTTTTTGGTTAAAGTACTCTTGTAGTGTGGAAACCAAAAAACCGAAATCAACGATATCATGTCTTTTGTTGTTTTCACTCTGGATAAGCTTATTCCCAATGGCATGAAATGTCGAAATTTCGGCATCAATTTTCAGTTTTGTGTTTATGCGGTTTTCTAATTCTTTTGTTGCTTCTCTTGTATAAGAAACGATTAAAATATTATGAGGATCAATGTTTTTCTTATCAACTAAATATTTTACTTTAGCTTCAATAGTCGTTGTTTTTCCACTACCTGCTCCAGCAACAACCAAAATGTGGTCTTCATCTGTTAAGACCACTTCTCTTTGGTTATTATCAAGTAAAATGCTTGGATCACTTGATTTTAAAATGGTATCTAAATATTCTTTATCTTTAACTAGGTGGTCTTCAATGAAATACTGATTCTTCTTTTCAATGATATCATGGAAATTATTGAATCTCTCTAATTGAGTTTCCATAAATTCATTTTTTATCCCGTGTTTTTCACAAAATAAAGGAAGCATATCATTCTTTTTAAAAGTCAATAATTCTTCAAAAAAATCATTCCAGTCCTTTTTTAATGCTTCTAATTTACAATGAGGTATGTATTCATCTGCATTAATAATGCCTAAAAAGAGCAAGTTAAATTGCTCTAATTTTAATAGATTAGTCGATTTTTCATTATGCAAAAAATCTTCCAACTCACCCCTCCATACATACAAAATTAGGAACTATTATTTTTATTTTTTCAAATTTAGTAATCTCATTAACATTATACACTCATAAAAACGAAAAGTGAAGAAAAACAAGGTTACTTCTTCACTTAAAGGGATTTTTATTTTAATCTGTAAGTATGGTAGTTGCGGTATGAGACGATTTCGACGCTTGAATCGTTTTGCAGTTTCATCATTATTTCATCAGCATTTGAACATTTTCTTTTAACTAGAAAACCATTTATTTCGTATTGGTTCATCGGATGCCTCTTAATTATACTTTTGATGGCTTCTACATGATCCTCAATATCACTTTGAAAACCTTCACTTGTTAAGAGATCGATGGAAA
>JBFXJT010000038.1:0-9412 GCA_050174575.1 Bacilli bacterium | reverse complement strand
AATAAAATCTCAAGAATTATCTTGAGATTTTTTATTTTTCATAAAAAACAGATAAATATTCATCTTATTTTAAAATAATGTCTATTAAATTTACAAAATTTGCACAAATTGCATTTACACTTATTCATAATAGGAGTAAAATATAAGTAAAGTGGGTATTGTATTTATAATTATTTTTATTGGAAAATGAAAACGGTTGTTATTTTATCTGTTTTTATAAATTCTTTTGACACACCAGTAGCTTTGTGATAAAATACGGACTAAAATACTTATTTATTGAAAAAGAGGCATTGTTATGGATTCAAAATTAGCGATATACATTGGAAAACGAATACTACTTGCTTTTGCAACGGTTTTTTTAGTAATTACCATTACTTTTTTTGCCATGAATGCTATTCCTGGAGGCCCTTTTTTAAGTGAAAAAGCCGTAACTCCAGAAGTTACAGCTCGACTTGAAGAAAAATATGGTTTAGATAAACCAATAATGGTTCGATATTTTACTTATTTAGGAGATATTTTAAAGTTTGATTTTGGTCCTTCCATTGAACAAAGAGGAAAAGAAGTAATTGATATAATTTTAAATGGTTTTAAGAATTCCGCAAAAATTGGGGGAATTGCCGCTTTATTAGCTATTATGTTTGGCGTAACCCTTGGTTCGATAGCGGCCATAAAACGAAACAAAGTTACGGACAAAACCATCATGGTTTTATCAACTGCTTTTGTAGCGACTCCGTCTTTTGTAATCGCTTCATTTTTCTTGATTGTGTTTTGCGTGGTTTGGGAAATTTTCCCAGCTCGAGGTGATACTTTTGTTGGCTTGATTTTGCCAATTATTGCTTTAAGTTTGTATCCAATGTCTTACATAACGAGATTGACCCGTTCGAGCATGCTTGATGTTTTAGGCCAAGACTATATTCGAACAGCTCGTGCCAAAGGTGTTGAAGCGAAAAAGGTTATTTATAAACACGCATTGAAAAATGCTTTAATTCCCGTTTTAACTTACATGGGTCCAATGATTGCCTATATTTTAACTGGAAGTTTAGTTATTGAGAAGATCTTTACTGTTCCTGGATTAGGCAGGTCGTTTATCAATAGCATTACCAATCGGGATTATACATTAATTATGGGAACAACAATTTTCTTAGCTTCCTTAGTCGTCATAATGACTTTAATAACGGATATCTTATATAAGGTCGTTGACCCACGAATTGATTTTAGTTAGGAGTAAGAAGATGGAAAAACAGAAGATAATACGTAATCCTTTAAGTTTTCAATTAAATATTGAAAAATTACTACCAGCAACAAGTGAAGAAAAAGCTCAACAAGACATCATGCGTGAAAGCACTACTTTTTTTAAAGATGGAATCAAACGTCTTTCTAAAAATAAAATAGCAATGATTTGTTTTTCAATCGTATTATTTATAACATTGATTGCCATTTTTGTGCCAATGATTTTCCCTTATGGTTATGCCGAGCAACTTGGCGTCTTACCTGGCGAAACAGTTGATGCTTCATACAATAATCTTAAACCATTTACTTATGGTGAAACAGAATTAGAAAAAATCGCCAATGGCGAAAAAGTTTTCCCTCATATTTTTGGGACGGATGACAGTGGACGTGATTACTTTATTCGTGTTGTCTATGGAACAAGAATTTCTTTAGGTGTTGGCTTCTTTGCCAGTTTATTAGTTTTAATGATTGGGATGCTTTATGGATCCATTTCTGGCTATATGGGCGGAAAAACCGATTTAATTATGATGCGTTTTGTTGATGTCATCTATGCTCTTCCAGATATGTTAATAATTATCTTATTATCAGTCGTACTCAAAAATTCTTTAAGTTCGATTGGCGGTGTTTTGGCTTCGATTGGTACCAATATGATAAGTATCTTTTTAGTGTTCGGATTGCTTTATTGGGTAGGAATGGCTCGATTGATTAGAGGACAAATTTTAAGCGTTAAAAAACAAGAATTTGTTTTAGCAGCCATGTCCATTGGTGCATCGCCTGCAAGAATTATCATAAAGCATTTACTTCCTAATTGTATTAGCGTTATTATAATTTCCACAGCTTTGCAAATTCCTTCCGCAATCTTTACTGAAAGCTTTTTAAGCTTTTTAGGTTTAGGTGTTTCTGCACCAATGCCTAGTTTAGGTTCGCTAGCTTCGGAAGCTCTTTCGGGGATTTACTCCTACACTTATCGTTTGGTAATTCCTGCTTTAACCATTTGTTTGATAGTCCTATCCTTTAATTTGTTTGGTGATGGTTTGCGTGATGCATTCGATCCTAAACTGAGAAACTAGGTGCCTTATGAGTTTATTAGAAGTTAAAGACTTAAGAACCTCGTTTTTTACGCCTTCAGGAGAAGTAAAAGCTGTTGATGGATTATCATTTTCGATTGACAAAGGGGAAGTTTTAGGAATCGTCGGCGAATCAGGTAGCGGAAAGAGTGTAACGGCTTATTCCATCATGCAAATTTTAACAAATCCTGGGAAAATTGTTTCGGGGAGTATTAAATTTGACGGTGAGGAATTGGTTGGTTCAGGCGAAAAAGTCATGAAAACGATTCGTGGCAATCGCATAAGTATGATTTTTCAAGATCCAATGACGAGTTTGAATCCTGTTTATACTATTGGCAATCAACTCGAAGAAGGTATTTTATTACATACTAACCGGTCAAAAGAAGAAGCACAGGAACGTGCTCTAGAAATGTTAACGATGGTTGGCGTCAATGATCCGAAAAAAAGATTGACACAATATCCTCATGAATTAAGCGGTGGCATGCGTCAACGTGTGATGATTGCGATGGCGTTAGCTTGTGAACCAGATATTCTAATTGCTGATGAACCGACAACAGCACTTGATGTGACTATTCAAGCCCAAATATTAGAGATTATCCAAGATTTACAAAAACAACTTGGGATGGCTACCATTCTTATTACTCATGATTTAGGTGTTGTCGCAGGCATGTGTGACCATATAATTGTTATGTACGGCGGGAAAATTGCTGAAAAAGGGTTGGCAGATCAAATATTCTATAATCCGCAACACGAATACACCAAAGGATTATTACATTCGATTCCAAGTAGCGTCAATAAAAAAGAGCGGTTGATTCCGATTGCTGGAACACCCGTGGATTTATTAAATATGCCTAAGGGTTGTGCATTCTGCCCAAGGTGCGATAAAGCAATGAAAATATGCTTAACCGATAAATTAGACGAACAAGAAGTTGAACCTGGACATTTTTCATCATGTTGGATGGTTATAAAAAACCAAGTTGAAGCAAAAAAAATAAAGTTGGTTCAAGAAAACGAGGAAAAAGTCCATGAATAATGAAACAAAGCAAGATAAAATGATTACTCCTTTAATTGAAGTTAAGAATTTAAAACAATATTTTTCCATCCACACAGGGTTTATGAAAAATACGGATTTAAAAGCCGTCGATGATGTTTCTTTTTCAATCAATAAAGGAGAAACTTTAGGATTGGTTGGTGAAAGTGGTTGTGGCAAAACAACTGTTGGGCGTTCTATTCTACATTTGTACAAACCAACAGAAGGGGAAATAATCTTTAACGGTCAGTTAATAGGTGATAAAGAAAGTATTACAGCGTTTCGAAAAAAAGCCTCAATGGTTTTTCAGGATCCATATTCATCGCTTAATCCAAGAATGACTGTTGGTGATATTATTGGTGAACCATTGGATGTACATCATTTATATTCTACAAAACAAGAAAGAAAAGATAAAATTCATGAATTAATGAGTTTGGTTGGTCTTTCTAGTGAACATTCTACTCGCTATGTTCATGAATTTAGTGGCGGGCAAAGACAAAGAATTGGCATTGCTAGAGCATTAGCTGTTAATCCAGAATTTATTGTTTGTGATGAGCCGGTTTCGGCTTTAGATGTCTCGATTCAAGCCCAAGTTATCAATATGTTTGAAGACTTGCAACAAAAACTTGGTTTGACTTATTTATTTATTGCACATGATTTGCATATTGTTGAACACATTTCTAACCGTATTGCTGTTATGTATTTGGGAAAGATTGTGGAAATAGCATCTTCCGAAGAACTTGTGCAACATTGTTTGCATCCTTATACGGAATCATTATTATCCGCAGTTCCCGTACCCGACCCAAACATAGCGAGAAAAAGAAAGCGCATTATTCTTCAAGGTGATGTGCCAAGCCCATTAAAAGTTCCTTCCGGATGTGCTTTTAGGACAAGATGTCCAAGAGCGACCGCCTTATGTGCTGAAAAAGCACCAGTATTAAGAGAAATTAAAGAAAACCATTTTGTTTCATGTCATCATACTAACCTTGATGATAACAAAAACGATTAAGAATATCCTTGGTTTACTTAGATAAACTTTAGACGAAAGTCTAGTTTATATACATTTTCTTTGAAGGAGGAAAAATATGAAACATGTTTTTAAAAAACTTGTTGTTGCAATCGTACTTCTAGTATCGCTTTTTGTAATGTCTGCATGCGGATCATTCAAAGCTGATTTAGTAGTTTGTGTAGGTCCAAATCCTGATACTATAGATCCTGCATTAAACAGTGCTGTTGACGGTGCAACATTAATTATCCATGCGTTTTCAGGACTTGTTGGTTACCAACAAAATGAAGATGGCGGTTTAGAACTTGTTCCTGATTGTGCTACATCTTTGCCAACTCCAACTACGCTTACTGATGGTAAAGTTCAATATGTATTTACAATTAAGGATGGGTTAAAATGGTCCGACGGATCTACTTTAGATGCGAAAGATTTCGAATATTCATGGAAACGTGCAGCATCAGCTGAATTAGCTGCAGATTACAATTATATGTTTGATGTTATCGATGGTTTTGGGACTGATAACAAAGAAGATTTAAATGTAACAGCTTCTGCTGATGGCAAAACTTTAACAGTAGTCTTAAACAATGCTGTCCCTTACTTCTTTGAATTATGTGCATTCCCTACTTATATGCCTGTAAAACAATCTGTTGTAGAAGCTGATCCAGAAGGATGGGCAACAAAACCAGCAACATATGTAGGAAATGGTCCTTTCAAGATGACTTCATGGGTTGAAAACAGCAAAATCGTTTATGAAAAGAATGAAAATTATCATAACGCTGATGCTGTTAAATTAAATGGAATTGAATTTGCTCTATCCGATGATGATGGCGCTATTCTTGCTAACTACAAAAACGGTACATTTAAATTAATCGACTCTGTACCAAATCAAGAAATTGCAAGTTTAAGAACAACTTATCCAAATGAATTTGTTATTGCTGGTCAACTTGGAACTTATTACATCAACTTCAATATTGCTGATGATACCATTTACGGAACTGTAGCAACTACTGAAGAAGAAAGAGTAAAAGTTCGTAAAGCTTTAAGTTTGTTTATCGATCGTAATCACATTGCTATAAACATCGGTCAAGCTGGACAACAAGCTGCTAATAGTTATGTTCCAATTGGTTTAACAGAACCAGATGGCAAAACTGAATTTGTAACTAAAAATGGTCCTCTTGGTGATGGAGCTGGTTATTACAGTGTAGCTGCAGCTGATTATGCTGACAACTGTGATGAAGCTATTGCTTTATTAAAAGAAGTTGGTTATACATTCAATGAAACAACTGAAAAATTTACTGATTTTCCAACTTTCGAGTACATTCTAAATACAAGCACAGGTCATTTAGCAATCGCTACTTATTTGCAAACTGCATTTGCAAACTATGGAATTACAATGACAATTGAACAACAAGAATGGGGAACATTCTTAAATTCACGTAAAGATGGTAATTTCGTTCTTGCAAGAAACGGCTGGTTAGCAGATTACAATGATCCTATTTCTTTCTTAGATATGTGGGTTTCAACAAGCGGTAATAATGATGCACAATTTGGTCGCGATTCTCATGCTACAGTCGCTATTTATGGTGATACAAATGACAAAACTTGGGCAGAAACTTATGATGTTTTAATTTCTCAAATTAAATCAAGCTCTGATCAGGTTGAACGTTTTGCCTTAATGCACGAAGCTGAAGATTTGTTGATGTCTACTTGGACAGTCATTCCGCTTTATTATTATACTGATCTTTATATGATTAGTCCTGATCTTGACGGATTCTTCTCATCTCCATTAGGATACAAGTTCTTCATGTATTGTGAAAAACCTGTTGAAGAATAATTAACTTAATTACTAAAAACCGATGCCCAAAAGGTGTCGGTTTTTTTGCTTACAAGTATTTTTTGCTTGCAATTAAACTTAAATTATTGTATAATATTTCAGCATGCCACTGTGTTGAAACAGGTAGACAAACTTGACTCAAAATCAAGCGCCTTCACGGGCGTGCCGGTTCGAATCCGGCTAGTGGCACCATATAAGAACGCCAACTTTGATACAAAAAATATCAAAGTTTTTGTATTAAATAGGCTTGTTTTGGAGAAAAATAGGCTAAAATAAGAGAAAAAGTTCTAATATCAGTTAAAAGACGATTATTAGAGCTTTTTTTGCTTTTATTCATGTAGCACTATTTAATTATTGCTTGGTTAAGACTGCACTATTTAATTATTGCTTGTATAATTTTGCACTATTTAATTATTGCTTATCTGAAATTGCACAATTTAATTATTGCTTGTTTGGTTTTACACTATTTAATTATTGCTCGTTTAAAATTGCACTATTTAATTATTGCTTATCTGAAATTGCACTATTTAATTATTGTTTGTTTGGTTTTACACTATTTAATTATTGCTCGTTTAAAATTGCACTATTTAATTATTGTTTTTTTCTAACAAGAGGTCCACTTGTATTTAACTGAAATTTTCGTATTTTATAAAAAAGCAGTGAAATATCATATTTTATGTGATATAATTATTATGTATTTATAAAATGTATCAAAACTATTATATGGGTGTAACGAAATAGCATTTTCTCTGTCTATCAATCATAATGATTATGACAAGTGAGTTTGAATCTCCTTTTCTCCACCATATTGTAAGCATAGGTTTGATACAAAAAATATCAAAGTTTTTGCTATTATTCATGTTGCACTATTTAATTATTGCTAGTTTGGTTTAGCACTATTTAATTATTGTAAGTTTAAGATTGCACTATTTAATTATTGCTTGTTTGAAATTGCACTATATAATTATTGCTAGTTTGATATTGCACTATTTAATTGTTGCTAGTTTGATTTTGCACTATTTAATTATTGCTAGTTTGATTTTGCACTATTTAATTATTGTTTATTTCTAACAAGAGGTCCACCCACTAGAAATAAGGTTTGAAGAAATGATTGATGATAGTAGACTTTATATTAAAGAAGAATATGTAGCCATCAATAAAAAGTTTGAGAATGATTATGAGGAATGTGCAAAAAGTATTGCTCATGAATACCGACACGTTTTTCAAATATTTTATGTGAACCTATTTTCGAACGATCGTTCCATAAGATGGAAAAAGGAACTTCAAGGTGTTATTAATAGTTCAAACATGGATAGAAATGGTAGTAACTACATAGCTCAAGAAATAGAACTTGACGCATTCGCATTCACTAAGTACTATCTTGAAGAGTTTGAAAATATTGAAGTAGTTAATAAGATAGATAAATTGGATTTTTATATTTTGGAGTACATAAAAAGGTCAAAGGATATATTGTAGAGTTTCGTGTGAGATTAAAGTGGTGTTTCAATGGATGAAGCTGTTATAAAAATAATTAAAGTTCTTGTTTTTGGAATAGTAGCATGGGTAATTTCAGATGTAATTTTCGATTTGCTTTATGAATCAATTGATAATGCGATTGCAGCATCTGGTGAAAATGTAATTGGGCTATTAAAAGCAATGAAAGCTATAGCGGGACTCCTAGCTTATGACGGAGTATCATTTGCTGTAGGTCTTATAACTGCAGTAATCACTGTTTTCAAACTTAAGGATTACGATTAATGTTAAAAATATAAGGTGAAAAAGATGTTTGAAATATTAGGAGCTGCTTTTGCATTTTGGGGCATATATGCTATTATAGCGTGTATTAGCAAACATGAAATAAGTATTGCGATTACAGCATCAGTAGGGTTAATTGCTGGTATTTCTGCAGGCGTTGTAAAAGGGGACTACACAACATTGTTAGGTTCGATAGTTGCTATAATTTGTATTCTTTCCATTGTACCGTTGCAAGTTAAAAGCAAAAGAAAAGAAAGAATGGGAAATAAGTAGCTTAAAAGAAATAATTGACTTTGTTGAAAGGTTGGAGAAGTAATTATGGAAATTAAACGAGTATGTGATTTACTAAGAAAAGAATTATATAACAACAATTATGAATATGGTTTTTATTGTGATGGTAAAAAATATAAACCTAATATGGGTAATGGATTTGATAGTGAATTTTATAACTTATTATTAACAACATACAAAGTTCAGAATCCAATTGATACAATGAGAGAAAAAATAGGAACTTGTAATGATGTTGTACTTGTTATGAAGAAAATATTAGATGAAGAGAAAATACAAAGTAAGATATGGTTACTATATAAAAAAGTTAATAATAAAGTACATACAATATTAACATTTAATGTAAGTGATAAAACGATATATTTAGAATTAACACCTCAATCAAATAAACCATATTATGGAAAAGAGATAATCTATAATAATGAAGATGAACTTAAAAAAGAATTTCAAAATCAAGGATATGATGTAATTGACATTTCAAATGATATTGCTCCAGGAGAGTATCCAGAGTTCAGTTTGAAACTAATCAGAGGAGAATAGTAAATGAGATATTTAACTAAATACTGGTATAACAAGATGCAAAAGGGTGTAATGAATTTAACTCAAGAGGAAAATGAGTGGTTTGATTTGATAGACAAACTATATGAAGAAGAAACTGAATCATTTGCATATCCACTTCACGATGGTGTATTGGTAAACTTTCAAAAGATTAATAATAATTATGAACTAGTTGTTTATGTCGATATTGATGATGAAAACATAAAAACTAAATTTGTTAAAATCACTTTTATAAATGCTGCAATATTAGAGTTTGAAGACAATATTACATTCTTAAAAGATAAACGTCAAGTAGCTTTGCTTGAGGGAAATTGGAATAAACTAAAATCAATGGCAATATATTTAAATCATGAATTATATAAAATTAATAATGGTTATGAATTTCATTTGATGGTTTCTGAAGTGGGAAAGAAAGGTGCTTGGACGTTAAAATATATATCAATACAATGCGATAATATAGATGTACAATTATCATATGAGTACTAGAAAAGACTTATAGTCCCACACACCTTATAAAAAGGGGTCTGTCAAAAATTCTAATGATAGATGAAAAAAAGAAATTAAAATAAAGGCGATAAATCGCCCCTGTCAAGAATTCTAGTGATGGAATCCTGTCAAAAAGTCTAATGAAAAAGTTCTAGTGA
>JBFXJT010000037.1:6113-11287 GCA_050174575.1 Bacilli bacterium | reverse complement strand
TATTTAAAATTTGTTTTCTAAATTAATTACTAATTAAGCCATGATAAATGGCTTTTTTGTTTTTATAAAAACATCAAGAATGATAAAAAACCTTGAAAGTAAGTTTAAGGTGTTTACTTAAAAATGAATCTATGTATAATATGATATATAGAAAAGCAATTGGTGAGATATGGAGCATTATAATATTGTCATCATTGGTCTTGGACCAGCAGGGTCCATTCTTGCCAGTGGTTTAAAAAATACATATTCTATTTTAGCAATCGATAAAAAGAATCCAACCGTTTTTGATGGGGGATTTAGTAAAGCTTGTGGGGGGTTGCTTGCCCCCGATGCGCAAAAGGCACTTGCTGAACTTGCTCTTGTTGTTCCCAAAAGCGTCATTGTTGATCCCCAAATATTTTCCGTAAAAACAATTGATTTTGATAATCATCTAACTAAGTATTATCAACGGATGTATATTAATATAAACCGCCATGCCTTTGATTTATGGTTGATGAAAAGCATTCCTGACCATGTGAACAAAGCATTTGATTGCACAGTTATCAAAGTTAACATTAATGCTGATGGAAAGTATACCATTGATTACCGAAACAAGCAAAATATTGTTGTTACTTGTTCAGCGGACATCGTGATTGGGGCTGATGGAGCATCTTCGATTGTACGGCGTTATTTATACCCTAAAGCAACATATCGCTACTATACAGCTATTCAACAATGGTTTATCAATCCGGATAAGAAGCCGATTTATTCATGCATATTTGATTCAAAGATAACGGATTGTTATTCTTGGACCGTTTCTAAAGATGATTATCTCCTTTTTGGAGGAGCGTATCCCAGCAAACTATCAAGAATGTTGTTTGAGAGACAAAAAGAAAAATTATTATCAACGAATACTTTTGCTCTATCCAAGCCTGTAAAAACAGAAGCTTGCTTAGTAATGCGCCCTAAATTGCTCAAACATTTCTTTTTGGGGAAAAACAATGCCTTCCTTGTTGGGGAAGCTGCCGGGTTTGTCAGTCCTAGCTCGTTAGAAGGTATCAGTTATGCCATCAATAGTGCCGTTGCCCTAACAAATGTTTTAAATGCTCAACATTTAGATTTTAATAAGAAATATCGTCAACTGACAAAAAAAATGCGATGGACATTATATTTGAAAAATATTAAGTCGATGTTTATTTATAACCCGTTTCTTAGAAAACTTATAATGAAAAGTGGGATTCAAAGTATCAAAGTTAAGGATGTTTCTTGATTAATAAAGCTTCCTAGTTGATACTCTGATTTATCAAGAGGTGACAAACATGAACAAAACAATCATTTTGATTACGGGTGCAACCCATACGGGAAAAACATGGTTTGCGCAAAAGATGTTAGAAAAATTCCATTACCCGACATTTTCTTTAGATTTATTAAAAATGGGATTAATTAGGAGTCATAACACCCATTTGACACCCAATGATGATGACAAAATGACGGATTATTTATGGCCGATTGTAAAAGAAATGGTGAAAACGGCCATAGAAAACGATCAAAAGCTCATTGTAGAAGGATGTTACATCCCATTTAACTGGAAACAAGATTTTACCAAAGAAGAATTAGAACAAATAGATTACTATTGTTTCATTATGAGCGAACAGTATATTGAAAATCACTTTGATGAAATAAAAGCGAATGCTAGCATCATTGAAAAAAGAATTAATGATGCTTATTGCACGAAAGAATACATTTTAACAGAAAACAAAAAGGTTTTAGAAAACTGTCAAAAAATTAAGAACCATTATCTACTAATCGATCATTCATTTGATGAGATTTTCGCGCATATTGACAAAGATAACGCCTTTGATTAATAAAAAAAACGCCTTAAAAAGGCGTTAAGGGAGGGCTATTCTTCGTTTGCTATAATATGTTTGAATAATCGGTTTAAATCTTCGCGACTTAAGAAAGGATACAATTGATCAATTTTTTCACTGGAGATTTTCCCTTCAATATATTGATCAACAATTAATCCAAGTTTTTCTTCACTGACAAAAGGAGCGATGAGCATTGGATCATATTTGGAATTTCCCGAATAAAAAGCTTTTTCAAATAAATCAGAAGCATCTTCCTCATCTAGAAAGGGAAGAATCATCGGTAAATTCAAGTCTTTAACTGATTCATCATCTTTCATGATTTTTTGAAACAAATCATGAATGTTATCATCATCTAAGAAAGGCAAAATCTGCATCAGTTTCATTGTTTTCTTTTTTGGTTTTTCTTCATAGTTCCTATTTTCATAAGAATGCTTTTGTTCATTTGGCTTTGATTCTTCTTGGCTTTGTTTATTGCTTAAATTGCTATAAAAGTCCTGTTTTTCTTGCTCATCTGTAAAAATTAATGGTTCTTGATTTAAATGACATTTTATAGCTTCGTCTTTGGATATTTGGACATGAATTTCTTGATTGTCTACAATCATTTTTTTTAAAATCATTTTTTAAATCCTCCTATGGATATTTTATTGAATAAAAATTTTTGTTCACTTGGTGTTAATCTTAATTTAAGATTGAATAAATTACATGCAATTTTTTTCTCTTTAATGGCTTTTAAAACCATCATTCTTTCTGATGGTGAAAATTGATAAAAAACATCGGGGATATCGACTTTTAACTCATTTCTGATGATTTTGTTGATAATGAAGCGACGGTCATGATCTTTAAATAAATTATGGGGATCATCGGCGGTAGTATTGTCATTCAAACACAGCAAATCTTCAAAACCCGTTTTAAAGGTTTTACACAAAGAATAGAGTAAATCGATTGAAGGTAAACTAGTACCATTTTCCCATTTAGATAAAGCTTGCCTTGTGATGTTAAGTTGATTGGCCAAATCATCCTGCGTCATTTGCAAGTTTTTTCGATATTCGTAAATTTTAAGTCCTACTTTATATGAATCAATCACATTTTTACCTCCACATTTAATATTATACTTAGGAGTGTTTCGAATGTCACGCAACATTTAGTTGCATGATGATTTTACTGGCCAAATCATTGTTTAAATTGTTATATATATAGAAAAACCATATAGGAGGATTTTATGATGTCTCTAAGAAAAACTTTATTAACAGTTATGATGCTATCGATGTTTGTTTTCGTTGGCTGTACAGATGGACAAAATGATGGGACGACCGCGATTAATTTAAGTTCCAACAATTCGCTAGCAATATCAACTTATTTAGCGAGTTCCCTTTTACCAGCGACGACACAAACAACAACAAGTGTTTCTAATGATGATTCTAATGTGAAAATTGTGCCTTTAACGGAAGACACACCAAACTTAGAAATTGAATCAGAGTTAGATACGATTAATGAGTATTTTGATAAATTAAAAGCGCTCATGGATGGGGGAATGGAAGAAATTTTGAATGTTACTCCACAAACCTCAACGTTAGTTGAGTATGAATATGAAATAACTTATGTCATTGATGAAATAACTTATAAAATTTATTACTCAATCGTTGAACCAACTGTCGTTTTAACCGACGAAGAAGATGAAGCTAATGAGGAAGAATCAGAAAATGAAGAAGAAGAAGTTGAAGACGATGCCAATGAAGAAGAAGAAATGGACGAAGAAGAAGCGTTTAATTTAGTCGGTCTATTAGTCATCGGCGAAGTCAGTTATCAAATTTCTGGTGGAAATGAGAATGATGGCACTGAGCAAAAAATGTGGTTTGAAACAAACCCGTTAGAAGACAGCAATAATTACGTTAAAGTTGAAATTAAAAAAGAGGATGACGAACAAAAGTTTTTTATTTCCTCATCAATTGATGGCATTGCTTCCGAAACAAAGATGAAGTTTGAAGAAGAAGACGACGAAGTTAAAATTGAACTTGAATTATTAAATGGTGAAAACGAAAGCCATTATGAATTTAAGCGTGAACTTGAAGGAACAGAATATGTTTACAAATTCGAATATGAGATGAATGACGTCAAAGGCGAAGTTGAAGTTGTAAAAGTAGTTGATATTGATGGCAATGAAACATATGAATACCGCATCAATGAAGATGGTGAAGAAAAAGAAATCGAGAAAGATGATCCCGATGAAGACGACGATGACGAAGAAGAGCAAGAAGATACATCGTTAACCTTTTAATATATATTAATTTAGTAAAATAAATAAACCTGATTTTGTAACGAGAAATCAGGTTTTTATTTTCTTAAAAAAAGCGCAACAAACATCTAAAAAAGGTGGGAATAAGCATGGCTTTGTGGTATAATTAATATAAATTTTATGAAGGTGTCTATGAAAAAAAGCTATTCTATCTTTTTTCTTTTTATTGTCTTATTAATCTTTAATGGTTGTACAAAACCAGAAGATCCAGCAATCACGCTTGCAAGTGATCACATTTCCATTGAAGTTGATGAAGACATAACAATTAGTCCAAATGTCACAAAAGGTTATATACTTGTTTGGGAAACCAGCAATAGCGAGATAGCTAGTGTCAATAACCAAGGGGTTATAACAGGGGAAATTGTTGGTGTTGCTTACATCACTGTTAGTCTGTCACAAACTGATGTTTCCGAGATTATTACCGTTAATGTCATCTCTAAAACATTACCTGATTTAATCATTCAAGGACCAAGTGAAGTGATGGTTGGTGAAACAGCCAATTTCCAAGTTTTGAGTGAAGTATTAAATGTTACTTGGTCAACCAATGACTCTTTAGTGGCAATAATCGATGCGCAAGGGTTATTAACAGCCATAAGCGTTGGGTTTGTGAATGTTACTGCAGAACTTGAAGGATATAATGTTGGAATATTAAGTGTTCAGATAAAAGAAGTTGAACCAACTGAGATTGTTATCGATGGCAAGACAAGTGTTGTTGTTGGTGAACACGCTACATATGCGTACACATTAACACCAAATACAGCCACAGGAACCGTTATATGGTCAACAAGTAACGAATGTTTAGCTTCCATTAATCAACTGGGGGAAGCAATCTTTTACGATCAAGGCGAAGTTGTTTTCCAAGCTTCCATAGAAGACAGTTCTCTCACGGCGCAAATCATTGTTAACATATCTTTACCAATTGATGATCAAACCTACATTGTCGATGACGATTATGCTTCACTTTCTTTAAACGAATCAGTCTTTTTTGATCAAAAGGCTTATCAATATGGAATTAACGCTTTTTCCACAATCAA
>JBFXJT010000037.1:3113-6013 GCA_050174575.1 Bacilli bacterium | reverse complement strand
TCTATTTTTCACAATCATTTTGAAAATCTCGGGCAAAGTGAAGCCATGTTTTCCGGAGCTCTTTCTTTTAGAAATTATCAAGAGGGATATACCTACGTTAATATCAGCTTTAATTCCTTTAAAAATTGTTCAAATTATATCATGCTTAGAAATAATGCGATGACTGTTAACCAAGAACATTTTGTCGGGACAATCAATTATAATCAGTTTGTGGGAATCCCCAAGCAGTACTATTTAAACAATAAAAATGCGATTGATTCGGTATCCACCAATCCAAATACCATCAATATGGATTATAACTATTACAGCAATGAATTAGGTCTTTCCATCAATCTTACTGAGCATAGCGAAAATTTTGATGGTTACAGTTCCAATGAAAATCAACTATCATCTCTTGATGATTTTGAAAATTATCCCAAAATTTATGGTAGTAATGTTGTCCGTTTAGACACTTTACCAAAATTAATTTTTAATGATGGAATAATATTTGCTAGCAGCAATCCCAATATTGCGACCGTCGACCAAGAAGGGGAAATTGTTCCATTAACTTTTGGAGAGGTTATCATTAGTGCTTCTAATGGAAGTTATGAAACAAAATTTCGAGTAGTCGTAAAGCCATCTTTAAACATTGATTACGTGAAGAAAATCTTGGAAATCGCTATTGGTGAAGAAGGATATGTCGAGGGAACAAACAATGATACAAAATACGGGACTTGGTATGGTATGCCCAACCAACCTTGGTGTGCGATGTTTGTTTCATGGAGTGCCAACCAAGCAAAAATAAGCACAACGATTATTCCAAAATATGCTAGTGTCAGTCTAGGCATGCAATGGTTCCAAGAACATCAACTATTTAAACTAAAAGGAAGTTATATTCCTAAAGCAGGGGATATTATCTTTTTCAAAAGTGATGGAGCATCCCATACAGGATTAGTTATTTCCTCCGATGGTGTCAAAGTTTATACAATTGAAGGCAATACTAGCAATATGGTTGCGAAAAGAAATTATCTATTGAATTACAGTACAATCACCGGTTATGGAACACCAAATTATCCAACTTATAGTGGTGAGCCATTTGTTTTTGATGTCAGTGATTCGACTGATGGCAGTGGTGCAAACACGAGGTAAAAATGACTAAATGTAAAATTTGTGGCAACATTATTTATCCAAAACAAAAATTTTGTGGCAATTGTGGTCAGGCATTATTAGCAAGTGATTTTGCTAGCAATCAATCTACCAATAAAGATAAAGGTTATAATTCGCCAGAAAATCGAGCAATTACGATTTTACTGCTTGTGCTTTCTTTTCCTATTGGTCTAATATACATGTGGACAACACAAACATTCTCCAAAACAACGCGTGTTTTAATCAGTACAATCTTAATGGGAATGGCTTTATTGGGATTATTGATAATCATTATTTGGACATCGCTTCCTGGGTACAATGGTTTTATTCGCTCACTTTTACGGTGAGCTTTTTTTTATAAACCAAGATTAAAAACTAATCGATTTATCTTTAGTTAATTAAGGTTTTATTGTATAATAGGGAAGGATTATAAAGGTTAAACATTATGAAAAAATTTGCACATATTGCAGGAGTTTTATTCTCCGCCATTTTTGGATTAACATTCATGTTTTCCAAAATCGCTTTGGATTATATTAGCCCGATGGGTTTGATTGCTTACCGCTTTTTATTAGCCTTCATAGCTTTTGAAATATTACGGTTATTAAAAATAATTAAAATTCATTTTAATAAAAAGCAAATTGGTTTGCTAGTTAAAGTCTCATTAATGGAACCCGTTTTATATTTCATCTTTGAAACGTTCGGGCTGACAATGATTTCTAGTGGTGAAGCTGGGATGATGATTGCTTTAATTCCCATTTTTGTGACAATTCTCAGTTTTATTTTTCTTAAAGAAACAATCCGCGTAATGCAAATCATCTTTATTGTTATCAGTGTCGGTGGTGTGCTTTTGATTCAATTAATGAATAACGAGTCAGATCCAAATAATAATGTCTGGGGAATTATCCTGTTATTATTAGCTGTTTTATCAGCGGGATTCTTTAATATCTTATCGCGCAAAGCATCCCAAGTTTTTAAACCAGTGGAAATTACATATTTTATGATGCTTGCTGGAGCAGTTAGTTTTAATGCCATCTATTTGGGACAACTCCTTATTAATGGCAATATCGCCGCTTATATTACAAATTTAGGTCATTGGGAAATTGTCTTACCAATTGTTTATTTAAGTATCGTTGCTTCTATCGGCGGTTACTTTTTAGTTAATTTTGCTCTTGGCCAACTTCCTGCTCATGTCACATCGATTTATTCCAATTTATCAACCATTGTTGCCCTGATTGCTGGAGTTTTAATTCTTCAAGAGCAATTGTTTGGTTATCATTATCTAGGAGCAGCATTGATCATTCTCGGTGTTTATGGCACTGTCTGGTTAAATGCAAGACCGCTTAAGAAAGATCTCGAGGTTACAAAATGAAAAAGATCATTTATACAGTTTTAATCTTATTGCTATTCTTTATGATTGGTTGTACTGATGAACCAACTTTCACATTAACAATTACCAATGATGAAGTTGTTCAAGTTAACAGCCAAATGCATTTGTCAGCAAACGCCGAAGTAAGTTGGAGCTCGTCGGACCCACTGATTGCGACAGTCGACGATTTAGGGATCGTTTATGGAATTAGTCAGGGGAATGTCACTATTATTGCGACTTTAAAAAATGATGAAACAGTTTTTGTTCATCACCAAGTTACTGTCATCCCTTCCACAACGCTTCCTTGTGAAGAATGCCCAGTGTGTCCTGAAGGTGGTGTGTGTCCAACTTTTTCTTTTCCCGAACCAATTAGCGAAGATGACGTTTATGTCAAGTTTGGTATCGATCG
>JBFXJT010000037.1:0-3013 GCA_050174575.1 Bacilli bacterium | reverse complement strand
TGGGATTATGCTTTAGCTTTAAATGCGCTTGATTTACCGGGAGTAATTTTTCGACCAGCATCGTTTACACCAACTTTTTCGAAACACACCAATACTTTATGCCATGGTGTGCAGGTTCATGTGACGGATCGAAAGACTTTCCCAGCAGTAAAAGCAGGATGGGCTTTAGTTGATGTTGCTAGAGATATGTATCCTAACGATTTTGCCATTTTAAATGCATCTACAAATCGCAATACGATGAATTTATTAACTGGTGATGATTTTATTACTAAAGATTTATATACTTTAGAACAGCAATTTGCTTTGCTTTTAGCTGATACAGAAACCTTTAGTGTCACGAGGAACAAATACTTATTATATATCGAAGAACCAAATTCCTAAGGAGTATTTATGGAAGAACGTATTTCAATTAATGAAGCTATCCGTAATGGATTAAAACAATCATGGAAAGTCATTATCAAAATCTTTAAAATCATGATTCCAGTTTATATTATTGTTCAACTATTAGATTATTTCGAAGTTCTTGAGATGATTTCTGTTTATTTAGAACCAATTATGAAATGGTTTGGACTTCCTGGCTCCGCTGCGATTGTTTTATTATTATCCAATGGTATTAACATTTATGCAGGGATTGGCGCTTTAGGAGCACTGACATTAACAACGAAACAAATCACGATTCTAGCTCTAATGGTAACAACATCCCATTCACTTATTATTGAAACATCTATTTTAAAAACGATTCAAGTCCCTAGGTGGCTCCAACTATTAATCAGAATGGGAATGATGGTTGTCTTAGGACTATTAATGAACTGGATTTGGCGGTAATTATGGATAAAATACTACTATTTTTAAAAGACTTTTTATTACCAACTTTGCTTTCTTTAGGAGAAATGCTCTTAAAAATAATTTTAATTATTACGGTTATTTTAGTTGCAATTGAAATTTTAAAAGCCCTAAAAGTTTTACAATGGTTAAATAAAAAAATATATGTTGTCACGAAGCATTTGGGCATTTCGCCGTCAGCATCGTTTCCTTTGCTTGTTGGCTTGATTTCGGGAATTACCTATGGAGCAGGAGTCATTTTGATGAGCTATAAACAGCAAGAGATGACCAAAAAAGATGTTTTATTAGTCAGTGTCTTTTTATGTCTATGCCATGCCATTATTGAAGATACGCTTTTGTTTGCGGCATTTGGTTCAATCACATGGTTGTTGATTGTCATAAAATTAGTTGTTGCTTTTTTCACAACCATGTTGGTTAATCTTGTGCTACGATTAATTGATCGTAAAAAAATTGTTGTACAACCAAAGGCTATTTCATAGTTACAATCTATTTTATTCTTTATGTGATATAATAATGAAGTAATAAGGAGAACAATAATGATCACTTTATGCTTTTTAGATGATGATAATGCGATTAAATATTTAAATAACGATAAAAAACCAATTGATAGCGGACTGATAAAACCCCAAAGCTGGATTTATTTGCGTGAACCAACGGACGATGAAGTAAATTTTGTTGCAAAAGCGACACAAATAAATGAAGCATTGATTCGTGCTAAAATTGATTCAGAAGAATCGGCTCACATTGATGAAGAGGGAAAAGTTACCGTTGTTGTTGTTGATACGCCGATTATAAGGATGGAATCCAAATACCCTGAAGTTGAGCACTACACAACTATTCCGCTAACAACATTACTAACTGATGAATTTGCGATTACGATTTGTACAAAAAAAGACGTCGTTATCCCCCATATGTTAAAAACAAGTAAAAATTTGTCTCCCCAAAAGCCTATTCGGTTAACAATTCAAATTTTATATAGGAATGCCTTAACTTTCATCAATATGTTAAAGGAAGTCGATAAGGATAGCGAATTTATCCAAGGAAAATTGCAAGAAGCACTGAAAAACAGCGATCTTTTTGAGCTTATGAATTTAGGAAAATCCTTGGTGTATTTTTCTACAGCTCTAAATGCTAATCAAATTGTTTTTGATAAGCTTAAAAATCATCCATTGTTTGGAAAATTTCCCGATGGTGTGGCTTTAATTGATGATGCCATCATTGAAAACAAACAGGCCATTGAAATGTGTGCTATCCATCGTGATATATTAAATGGTTCAATGGATACATATGCCAGTGTCATTTCTAACAACGTTAACTCCATTATGAAAACTTTAACTGTACTTACAATCGTATTAACTATTCCGATGCTTGTAGCCAGTTTTTTTGGAATGAATTTCGAACTTCCGCTTGATATGGGAAATGGGTTTTGGATTGCTCTGGGAATTTCATTATTGTTAAGCCTCATATTGGGATACTTTTTAGCTTTATACACAAGTAAACTACGATACAAGTTAGCATCCAAGAAAAGAAGAGCAAAAAAATAAAAGCCGCTGTTAAGCGACTTTTAATTTGAAAATTTCTTTAATTTGTTCAGAAACGGTATCTAACATCCCATCACTATTTGTGATGATTGGGTCATCATCCTGATTACCTGAAGCAGGTTCTGTACATCCTATTAAAAATCCCAAGACAAATAAAAGCGATATAAACAAAAAGACTTTTTTCATATCATACACCATCATTCACGGAGATAACGATGCTTAGATTTTCTTCATAAGCATAAGTATCAGCTATAGAATCAAATTGGGTTCCGACATTATCCTGCAAATAACCGACATTTAAGTTCGTATCATAAGTTACGTAAGCCCTCATCAAAGGTACAGTCAAATCTTTACGAATTCCGATGTTTGGGTCAACAAGAATATGGGATGAAAACTCATTTAAATAAAAACCATTTTCTTGCAAGACTGATCCATTGATTACCCAACGAACGATATCTTCCATAGATTCATTTGCAATAATGACGATTTGGGAATCACCAACAGAAGTTCCTCCATTTGTAAAAACCAAAAAGCCGACATATACATGAATGTTCTCATCAACATTTACATGACCAAACAAAAATGATTGTTCTGAAACATTTGATGCAATCGAAGCTTCAAAATGAAAG
>JBFXJT010000036.1:0-11712 GCA_050174575.1 Bacilli bacterium | reverse complement strand
TACAATGTTGACAAAGCTGATGAAGATATGATTATTTATACCGATGTTGCGGAAACCATTTCCACAACTATATCATCCCTAATCAACACAATCACCATTGTTTTAGCGGCATTTGCAGGTATTTCTTTACTTGTTTCCTCGATAATGATTGGGATTATTACCTATGTTTCCGTTATTGAAAGAACCAAAGAAATTGGAATTATGAGAAGCCTTGGAGCAAGAAAATGGGATATTTCCAATATATTTAATGCAGAAACCCTTATTATTGGTTTGTTCTCGGGATTGTTTGGAATCATTATAACGTTATTACTATCCTTCCCGATTAATAACATCGTTGACAAATTAATCCAAGTAAGCAATATATCTGTATTAACATGGTTCAATGCCATTACCTTAATTGCTTTAAGTTCCGTTCTTACTTTGATTGCTGGTATTATTCCAAGTTGGATTGCCAGCAAGAAAGATCCAGTTAATGCTCTAAGGATGGAATAAATTTATGATAGTAGGCTTAGTTGTTGGAGTATTAGGATATTTCCTAAGCCCAAAAATCAAAAAACACGAACTGGTTGCTTACATAATAGCAACCAGTCTTTCCATTATATTGTTATTTACAAACAGCATGAAATTATTGGCTGAACTAGGGATGGGGTTTTTTATCGTCGTGATGTATGCTGGGGCATTTAATAACCGTTCCTTGATTGGTAAAAGATTAAGAAGCATTCGCAAGGAATACTCCATAATCGGATTCATTTTTGGTTTTTCCCACAGTGCTTATTATATCCTTGATAAAGATGTTGAAATCGTTGGACTCATTACTTTAGTCTTGATGATTCCTTTAACAATCACTTCGTTTATATCTGTTAGAAAGAAGATGGTTAATAAATCATGGAAACTTTTACATAAGTTATCTTATTTCGTTTATTTTGGATTATTCCTGCACGTTATCCTCTTAGAACAATACCCTTATATAATCGCATTCGGATTATATCTAATTTTAAAAATAGTATATTTATGGAAGAAATTCCGTTATAATAAAGTAAAGACCGAATAAAGTCCAAGGAGGGATCATCATGTTTAAGATATTAGTTTGCGAAGATGAATTTACTATCAGAAAACTAATAGTGACATTTTTAAAGAAAAAAGGTTTTGATTTGCTCGAAGCTGAAAACGGTAAAATGGCTTATGAAATAATTGAAAACAATCATGTCGACTTAATCATCACTGACATCATGATGCCAGTGATGGATGGGTATACCTTAGTTTATAAAGCTAGACAATTATTCCAGGATATTCCTATTTTGATGCTGACTGCCCTTGAGCGTTACCAGGATAAGGAAAAAGGATATTTAAGCGGAATTGATGATTATCTCGTAAAACCAGTTGACTTAAACGAATTGTATTTAAGAATCCAAGCTTTATTAAAAAGATATCAAATCACAAGAAAAAACAAAATCGAATTAAAACATACCGTTCTTGATTATCAAAAACATGAAGCATATGTGGATGGGAATCCTATAGAACTAACAAACAAGGAGTTTTTATTGCTTTTTAAATTACTTTCCAATCCCCAGATTATTTTCACAAGAGAACAACTCATGAATGAAATTTGGGGATTTGATACGGAAAGTTATGATCGCACAGTTGACACCCATATTAAACGTATTCGTGAAAAAATCATCGTTGATGATTTTGAGATTATTGCTGTTAGAGGCATAGGATATAAGGGGATTATAAAATGAAAAAAATATCGATGAAAATTATCTTATCACTGTTTTTAGCGTTTTTTTTCACAACACTTATTCCTAGGATTATTTTTAGAATCATTGGTTATGACAATCAAAACATTGGTGTGATTACAGATAACAAACTATTTATTCCATTATTGTTGGTTGTTGGATTAGCTTTAGGTGTCTTTATGATGTTTGTTAATGCCATTGTCGTTAAGAGAGTTAAAGCAGTTAAACTAGCCGCAGAACAGGTAACTAAAGGCAATTTTGATGTTTTCATTCCGATTAAAGGGAAAGATGAAATCAGCCAGTTAGGAGAAAACTTCAATTTAATGGTGGAAGAACTGAAATCCAATGAGTTTTTTAATAAGTCATTTGTGAGCAATTTCTCCCATGAATTAAAAACCCCCATTACCGCAATCAAAGGATATTCCGATTTAATTTATGAAGGTGGTTTATCCCAAGAAGAAATCAAAGATTATTCATTAACGATTAGTCAAGAGTCGGAACGATTGGCAAATCTTGCGAAAAACATGATTCAAATTTCTCTTCTTGAAGCTAGCCCCATAACTTCACAACAGGATAATTTTAATGTTGCGGAACAAATTAGAACAGTTCTCAAACTGTTTAATCTAGAATGGGAAAAGAAACAAATTGACATGTTAGTTGAATTAAGCGACCAAACAATTACAAGCAATCAAGAGCTGACTTACCATATTTGGAAAAATTTGATTGATAATGCCATTAAGTATACACCAAATTCATCCGTTATCGAACTTGCTTTATCGGACACAGAGCAAGAAATAGAATTTTCCATTAAAAATGAAGGAGTCGGATTGGACCAAGAACAGCAATCACATATTTTTGATATGTTTTATACAGTCAATAATCCCGGATCAGCCAAGGGAAGTGGGATAGGGTTGTCGATTGTGAAAAAGATTGTTGAAAAGCTTAATGGAAAAATTGCTGTCGAATCTGACGGAAGTAGTTTTGTGAAATTTATTGTAAAATTAAAAAAATGAACTAAACAAAAATCAACCTTGATGGTTGATTTTTTTATTGTTAGCAAGCACAATGACAACTTAAAAAACTATAAAATGCTACTGATAGACATCATAAAAATTAATAAAAGAAGATTTGATTAGTGATTTATTTATATTTATAAGTTTTTTTAAAAAGGATCAAGATTAAATTATTCAAGTAAAAGGGAGTAAGACAAGTGAAAGCAAGAATTTTGTGCATCAAATGAGGACATTTTGTTATTGAAAAAAACCACAATTAACAATAAAAAAGCATTTTTATTTCACAATATGATGTTTTTTATGCCAAATGTTTTTTATATATCAAAAAAAATATATTGTTAAAATGAAGATACCATGATACAATGCAAATATAAAGTCTCGGGTTAATAAAGGGAGAATATTTTGTGAAGAAACTTTTTTCATTATTTGGGATTGATTTCTTAATTTTTACGGCTTTAAATATGATTAACCCTAATCATTATATGATCTCTTTTGATAATAGTGGTGGATTTTCTCCCCCATTAATGGCTAAGAATAGATCATTAATTACAGCACTAGCAACTACCAACCGATCCAAAAAAGGAAGGGATTTCTTTTTGGCGGTTGGGTTTTTAATTATAAGACGTTTGTGAAGGCATTTCATGTATATAAAATAATCTCACAAACGATTTTCTTAATTCAAAATGGATTGAACAAGAAGGAAACTTTGATTACAGAACTTATGTTGGTTGTTTGTGAACTGTAAAATACAATAATGAATGAAAGACAAGTTAAGTAAATTTAAAAACATTTTAATTTAGTTTATGCGTTTTCTATCATAAAAATGCATGTGAAATACATTTGATAATCGAGGAGGGATTTAAGAGTGAAATTAAAAAAAGGATTTGTGCTCTTGTTTGGATTGTTAACATTATTATTCGTATCAGGATGTAATTTTTTTTCACCGAACATTACAGTAACAAACATTAGTGTTGATCCATCGACATTTTCTGGAGAATACTATTTAGATGATTTTGACTTAACAACCATTCACATCATTGTAGAAATGAGTGATGGCACAACAGAATCAGTTGTGTTAAATGATACAATGATTAGCACCGATGATCTTGCGAAATTATCCACGTTAGGAACGCATACTATTACCATTCAATATCAAGGACAATCGGTTTCTATCGATGTTACCCTTTCAGCTAACACATTACCTGAAAGATTTATTTACTTTTCAACCGATTGTGATACTGCAATCGATCCATTTATCGCTCCAATTGGAAGTGTTGTCATTGCACCAACACCACCAACAAGAGTGGGATATACATTTGAGGGTTGGTTTACCGTGGATAACAGCAATCAACCCTATGAATTTACTTTGATGCCACAAAACAATTTAACATTGTTTGCAAAATGGCATAAAACTGAAAATGGATTTAGCTATGAGACACTTTATCATCGGGCAACTATCCTAAGTTATTCAGGAACCGAGACAACATTAATTCTTCTTGATGAACTTGATTCATTTCCGATAACAGTGATTGAAGCAAATGCGTTTAAAAACAATACGGCATTGCAATCATTAAAAGTAGGTGCCAATGTTGCTCAAATTAAAAATGCTGCTTTTCAAAACATGGCCAATTTAAAATCAATCGAATTAGCAGGCAAGACAACGCAAGTTGGAGAGGCAATACTATATGGATGTTCACAACTTGAAACGTTAATTATTTCAAGTGAAGCACCTTATACGTTGGCAAATTATTTTGGGAATTTAAGTGATGTCCCGAACACTATATCAAAAATTAAGTTTGCCAATGGAAGTAGTGGCTTTGATCCTACTTTAACCAATTCAACAATCAATAACATCACACTAGAACTAGCCGATGATGCAACAAAAGTTCATAATAGTCAATTTTATGGATCTCAGCACTTGCATAGTGTCATTATTCCTGAAACCATTTTAGAAATTGGAAATTATGGATTTTTTGATTCCAGTGTGCAGTATTTTTATTTTAAAGGCAATAGTCAATTAACGAAAATTGGAACGCATGCTTTTGATTCGTTGGAATTAGAATATTTTATTCTTCCTTCGTTAGTAACACAGATTGGATATCATGGCATAGGAATATTTCAAAATGCTGTGTATACCTATGCAACGGAAAAATTGCCCAATTGGGACAATGAATGGACATATCCATCACAAAAAGTTAATTGGGGAATCAAAGAACATGGTGTCAACAATGAATTAGCTTATGTTATCTCAAATAGTGATGAAGCAAATATCATCGGGCAAGAAGAAAATTACGACACACTAAATGTCGTTATTCCTGATTCCATCAATGGATATGAAGTGACGCTTATTAGCCCATATGCTTTTTATCAATCACAACTTGTTGAGATTCAACTAGGAGAAAATATTGAAGTGATTGATCAATATGCCTTTTTTGAAGCAACACAACTTGTTACCATTCATTTTGGCCAAAATAGTCAATTACACACCATTGAGTCATATGCTTTTGTGCGTTGTGAAGCATTGAAACAACTGCATTTTCCTGCAAGTTTAAAATATATATATGGAGCTTCTTTTGACGTTGCAACAGCAATTGAATCAATTACCTTTCCTGAAAATTCTCAGTTAGAATTAATTGGGAATGCAGCATTTGGTGGATGCAATTACCTTTATGAAATTTATATTCCAAAAGATGCAGTGCTTGAACAAGCTGCATTTGGAGAATGCCCTAATTTAATAGTATATATTTATGTTGATGAAAGACCAAGCACATGGTCAGAGTATTGGTATTTAGGTGGACCTAATCCAAAAACCATTTGGGGTGTCAAAAAAATGGGATCAGTTGGAGACATTAGGTACCTCATTAATAAAGATGATGAAGTCATGATTATCGGGTTAGAAAAAAATAGTACTCTTACCGCTTTAACAATTCCTGAACAAATAGAAGGAAAACCGGTAACCACAATTATGGATCATGCTTTTATGGACTGTACTACTTTATTGAGCGTGCAATTGCCCACATCTCTGACCTCGATTCAAGAGTATGCTTTTTCTGGAGCATCTTCTTTACTTTCGATTTTCATACCTAATACCGTTTTAGAAGTGGGAGCATATGCATTTGTGGATTGTACTTCAATTACCATCTATGCACAAGCAACTAGCCAGCCACAAAATTGGCCTTCTGATTGGCATGGTTTTCAACCTGTCGTTTGGGGACATATGGCTCCTTATCATTTGATATATTATGGCTATGTCGATCCGATTGCAATGGCCAATGTTTATTTAGGATCGAGCCAATCTTATTTCATTACAGAAGACCATCGAGTCATGTTCTTGGGTGAAGATAATGGAATAGTAGAAGACAGAACCTCGATGTTTACTTTAAATACTGGCGAATACATTACAACAATCAAAGTGTATGATGATATAACTAGTAGCGGTCATTATATGGCTCTTACTTCGCAGGGGCGTTTGTTTGCTTGGGGAAACAATACAAGTGGACAATTAGGCGATGGAACGCAAAATGCAAAACTAGTGCCTATAGAAATTACTTCGTATTTCAATTTGTTAGCAAATGAAGTCATAATAGATGTTGCCGTAGGATCAGCACACAACATTGCGATTACGTCTCATCAACGTGTCTTTAGTTGGGGTAAAAACAACTTTGGTCAGTTAGGCGACAATTCCACGGTCGATAAATTACTTCCAACTGATATTACTGGAAACTTTGCTTTTTCTTCTTCTGACTTAATTGCTCAAATTGATTCAGCGGGAAATCACAATTTTTTAAGAACGCAATCAGGAGTAATATATTCTTGGGGATATAATTTTTATGGACAATTGGGCAATGGAGACAAAATAAATCAATTGCTTCCTGTGAACATAACTTCACAATTTTCACTAGCAAATGGTGAAATAATCCAAGATATCGATACATCTTCTTCCCACACATTTGCTATTTCTAACTTAAATCATGTTTATAGTTGGGGAAACAACCAAAACGCCCAGTTGGGATATCAAACCACGATGATTACGCCTTATCAAATGGATAATCAATTATCACTTCAAACAAGTGAGTTTGTGCTTGATGTTTCTGTTGGAGCATCTTATAGTCTTGTATTAACGTCTTCAGGGCGTGTGCTTGCTTTTGGAAGTAATTCAGCAGGACAATTAGGAGCAAATTCCACCGACCAAGCGATTTCTGTTCCAACCGATATTACATCTTTGTTTGTAACAAGTGCCGATGATAAAATTGTAAAGATTATTGCTGGAAGATATCATGCAATCGCAATGACATCAAAAGGTAGGATATTTGGCTGGGGAAACAACTACAGTGGACAAATTGGACATTTAGCGAGTACTACACAAAGAAAACCTATTCAAATCACCTCTTTATTTCAAAGTCGTCAAGAGTTATCGATTGAAGACTATGCCTATCAAGAAACCATAAACTGGATGGTTCCACAAACATCAAGTGGCGTATTTTCCGGATGGTTTACTGATGAGACATTTGAAACGCCTGTTAATTTAAGTCAAATGCCTCAGAATGATGTTGTTGTTTATGGACAGTGGATGGAAAACCAACATGTAGTCGTCTTTGATGCAAATGGGGGAGAGTTGATTAGCGGAGATACCATGCAATTGGTTGTTCATCAAGGACAAGCTGTTGCGCCAATTTTTGCTCGTGAAGGCTATAATTTTATTGGATTTGATCTTGCTTTTCAATCTGTGACAGAAAATCTAACGATTTCTGCACAATGGCAAATTAAGACTTATGCTGTCACGTTTGATAGTAGCGGAGCACAAGTAATCAATGGCCAATTAAGTCAAACAATTAACCATGGTGAAGATGCCATTCCTCCAACTTTGGAAAAATTTGGTTATCATCTTGAATGGTTGGATGATTATACAAATATCACATCGGATATAACGATAGTAGCCAAATGGACGATTAACACCTATGTGATTACATTTGATAGTAATGGGGGAACCTTATTAACCGGAAGCAATACTTATACTATCACTCATGGAGAAACCATTACGGCTCCAACTTATCTAAAGGCAGGACATACTTTTACTGGTTTTGATATTGATTTCAGTCAGATTTCATCCGACTTACAAATAACTGCCCAATGGATAATCAATCAATATACTCTTTCTTTCCAAACAAATAACGATACAACCATCCCAGCGATAACACAAGCGTATGGGGCGATTGTTACCGAACCACAAGCTTTACAAAAGGTGGGATATCAATTTGAGGGATGGTACCAAGATGCTAATTTCACACAAACTTTTGTCTTTACAACCATGCCAGATGAAAACATCACTCTATATGCTAAGTGGAAGGCTAATCAACATCAAATAGATTACTACCAAGAAGCATATGTAACACAATTGTTTGGTGGTCAATACCATTCGTTTGTTTTGCTTTCCAATGATCGAATTCTTGGTTTTGGAGCTAATGGATATTGTGAATTAGGAATGTATATACCAAATTATGATGGGACACCAATCGATGTAACTGCTGCATTCCCTTTATCTTCTGGTGAGAAAGTATTGAAAATTGAGACGCACAATCATTATACAATTTTATTGACTACTAGTGGACGTATTTTTAGTTGGGGAATAAACAATGTTGGCCAATTAGGAAATGGAACGACCGAGGTTAAACATGCACCAAGTGAGATCACTTCTTTCTTCAATTTGAATGTTAATGAAACGATTGTTGATGTGTTTGCCGGTTTTAACTCTGCTGTAGCAGTGACATCGCAACATCGCTTTTTCACATGGGGAGATAATTCCTTAGGTCAATTGGGCAATCAAACGACGATAGATAGTAGTCTACCAATTGATGTAACATCGTTTATTCCATTTGAAGCTGGCGAAATCCCAGTACAAGTCGTTTCTGACAGTGCTCAAACTTTGATTTTAACATCAAATCATCGCATCATTGCTTGGGGACATTACGATTTGTTCCACGAAAAAGATGGAACACCGATTTTAACTACGCATCCTACTGATATTACACCTTTGTTTGAACTTGGCCCAAATGAATATGTGGAGCAATTATCCATTTCTGTCAATTTTGGGATGGTATTAACAAATAAGGATAGATTACTTTTATGGGGTGGGGGAAATGGTTTACAAAATGAAGAAGGAGAAAACATTGATACATCGTTCCCTACAGATATCACTAAGGAATTTTCGCTTTTCACAAATGAAACAATTGTTTCTATGACATGTAATTGGACTCACAGTTTGGTAAGAACATCTGCGAATCGGATCTTTACTTGGGGTTTGAATCAGTTTGGACAGCTCGGTGACGGAACAAAAATAACAAGATATCATCCTGTTGATGTAACAAACAATATGCAAATTGCCAATGACACTATTGCTCAGTATATGGTTTTCTGGGAGGCAAGTTATGGTCTTTCAGCAAAAGGCGATTTATACATGTGGGGAAATGTACTATTTACAGATAGTGTGATTTATGATAGTGTTGCACCATTGAATGCGAAAGGTAGTATGGATTTGGTTGGATTAATGCAAACATCAAATATCGATTATGATGCTACCATTTCTTTACTTATTCCATCTAAATCTGGATATACATTTGTTAATTGGTTTGTTGATGCAGCTTGCACTACTTTATTCACACAAACAAATATGCCAGATAATGACATCCAGCTTTATGGGAAATGGGAGATTAACACATATCAAGTAACATTTAACGGCAATGGAGGAACCTTGCTTTATGGAAATGAACAACAAGAAATAGTTCATGGTAATGCTGCAGCGGTACCTGTTTATGAAAAACCAGGATACTTATTTACTGGTTTTGATGGTTCGATTACATCGATTACGTCGGATAAGCAATTTACCGCACAATGGATTGATTTGGCGACTGTTTATTATAATGTCGTCTTTGATGGTGATGGTGGAACACTGATAAGTGGCGATGCACAACAAAGTATTTTGCATGGACAAAGTGCCATGGAACCTGTGTTTGTAAAAGCGGGATTTGTTTTCCTTGGTTGGGATTATGCTTTTGATTGCATCACAGATCACTTAACCATTCAAGCAATATGGGAGTTAGAGTCTGGAACACCAGGTTTAACTTATACATTGCTTGCAGATAACACCTATGAAGTATCAGGATATCAAGGTACGAATAGTTTTATTCTTATTCCATCTATGTATCAAGGGTTGATGGTAACTTCAATTGGCGAAGCATCATTTGCGAATAATTTGGTTGTCGAACAAATACGTATTATGGAAAATGTGAAAATAATCAAAAATTCAGCATTTTCTGGAATTACTTATTTAGAAAAAATTTATTTGCCGAATAGTTTAGAAACCATTCAAAATGGTGCATTTTCTGGAACTGGATTGGTGGATATTGTGATACCAAATAGCGTTACGTTTATTGGGGATGGCCTATTTTATGGAGCTCAAAAATTAGAGAGTTTTACTTTGCCGACTAATTTGACTACCATTCCTAATATGATGTTTTACCGATGTAAATCATTAAAAACAGTTGTAATTCCTGATGGAATAACTAGAATTGGTCAATATGCATTTAGTGAATGTGATTTGCTTGAGTCGGTGATTATCTCTAATCAGGTATTAACGATTGATGATTATGCATTTAAATACGATGCAAATTTAAGCCATGTTACCTTTGGATCAAGTGTAACGATAATAGGTGGTGATGCATTTTCTGATTGTATTGGTTTAACTGAATTGATTTTACCAGATAGCCTTGTTTCTACAAAGTGGAATTCATTTTGGGGATGTACAGGATTAACATCTGTTCATTTTGGAACTGGTATGAAAACGATAGGTGAATTCACATTTTTCGGTTGTACAGGACTAACTTCGATTGTTTTACCAAGTAGTATTACAAAGATTGGATGGGGCGCATTTGTTTATTGTTCTAATTTATCAAGTATTACAATTCAATCGATTATACCACCTACATTAGAAAATAATTCTTCATTTGCTATTGCAGACAATTTCACAATTTATGTTCCTTTAGATAGTGTTACAGCATACCAATCTGCTACATACTGGAGTGATTATAGTCAATATATTCAACCGATTCAATAACATTTTTTAAGGCATTAGTAAGTGGCATATCTTTTTCTATAAAGTTTGTGACCATTACTATTCTAAAGTATAACAAAAAAGTATTAATAAACACTAATATCTTTTAGTGGTTACTAATACTTTTTCTTTTATTCCTATGTCTTAAATTGTTTCTAAATAATCAAGTTTTGTTTCTAAATAGCGAAAGCCCTTCACAATTAAAAAACTAATGAACAAGTAAAATATAGATGCTAAGATAAAAGGAGAAATTGTGAAATCTCTTGAAACAATTTCCTTCACATTTCGCATGATGTCGGAGATGGCAATAACAGTTACAAGTGCCGTATCTTTAATTAAGGTAATCACTTCACTCGTAATAACGGGAATTTGTATTCGAATTGCTTGAGGAAGGATAACATACCGATAGGTTTGCAAAGAAGTCGCTCCCATAACTTGAGCACTTTCAAATTGATCCTTTGGTAAACTTTCAATTCCTGCTCTAATTATTTCCACAAAATAAGCACTATAATTAATTGTAAATGCAATGTAAGCAACCATCATTCGATTAACAGGAATGCCGATTGCGGGTAAACCATACATAAACAAAAACAATTGTAACATAAGTGGTGTTCCTCTAAAAAACCATGTGTAAAGTTTGATGATTTTTTGAAAGACTTTTTGTTTAAGCCCCATTGAAAGAAAAAGAGCAATGGGAAAAGAGCAAAGAAGCGTTATTCCAAACACAAGGATGGATATAAGCGCTCCTTTGGATAAATAGTTAATAATTTCTAGGAAATAATCCATCATTTTAAAAAGATATCTTTATTAAACCATGTTGTTGAAATGGTTCCTGCAGTACCATCTTCAACCATTG
>JBFXJT010000035.1:0-11792 GCA_050174575.1 Bacilli bacterium | reverse complement strand
GTATCTTCATAATCATTAGTTAAATTGCTGTTTATTTCGCTTACATCATCAATTTCATCAATAAGTTCCGCTGTGTTGGAACAGCCAAATAAAAATAAAACCATTAAAATGGAAAATAGCAATTTGACAAAATTTTTCATAAAATCACCAATTTTTCTTTCTACTTACAATACGAACTAAGAATGCATAATATTGGTTTTTTTTAAAAATAATGTGCACGTTAATGTTAATCCAAAAATGATCAACTTCTTAAATAGAGATTGGCAATTTCACCCATGTTCTTTTTATCGCTATCATCTAAATCAATAATCCCCTCATTTCTTCCATGTTTATATGTTTTTATAACCAAAACTCTTGTTTTTACAAGGTGTTCTTCAAGCGGATCATAGACAATTATATAAGGTGTTTTATTAACAGTCATCCAATCAAACGAATAAAAGCCGACTTGGTCAAGAAGACGATTGATGGGCGCATTTTTGCTGGTTTCTTTTGGTGTAATCATTAATTCACTTTCATCATTGATTGTTAACAACCATTTTGTATAAGTATCTTTCATGTTTTCTCTCTTTCTACCAAAAGAAAAAACGCCATCGATAATGATTGCGTCATATCCGTGCACTAATACATTGCCATCATTCAAGCATTAGCACCTTACCAAAGGCAGGTTGCTGAAAGGTCATCGAGCTTGTCTCTCGCTTTCTCTTTATGGTGTTTATATTATATCACAGCTTTTTTCAAAAGTATAAAAATGTTTTAAGTGTTATCGTCCGTAATAAAAACAAGATTGTTCAAATTTAATTTCGCTGAAATAAACTTTTATAAATTATTGTCTAAGATGAAATCGAAGAAGTTGCTTTAAATTTCCAATTTTGATTAATTAATGGTCAGTGTTTGCTTTTATAGCAGTTTTAAGATAATTTAATTATAGCAAATTAATAAACATAAGTCAAATAAATGACGGTTATTTTAGTTGTTTTGATGACGCAAAATTTTCTCCATGGGTTTTCCTTTTGCCAATTCATCAATTAATTTATCCAAATAGCGGATTTTGCGCATTAATGGATCAGTAATATTTTCCACTCTCACTCCACAAACAATCCCAGTAATTAAGTTTGCTTGGTCATTTAAGGATGGCGCTTGTGTAAAAAACTCTCTTATGTCAATTCGTTTATTCAGTTTGTCTTGTAATTGATCTTTCGAATAACCTAAAAGCCAGCAAATAATGTCATCAACTTCTGATTGGGTGCGGTTTTTTTTGGTTGCCTTAGCAACATACATAGGATATACATTGGCAAAAGGCATTTTATATAAACGTTCGTTATCCATATGCCTCCTTTAACGATGTTGATCAATAAGAATAGGATTACCATCGGGGTCTTCTATAAATAAATAAGCCGGTCCTTCATCACTATCAATCGACGCTTTAACGATGATGTTATTTTCAGTAAGTTTATTGTTAATTACTCTAATATCCATAAATGGATCAATTTCATTTCCTTCTTGGTTCCAACCGGGATTAAAGGTTAACGTGTTTTTATCAATCATGTTTTGGAATAATCCAATGACAGCATCGTCATTTTTTAAGATTAACCAAAATTGATCACGGTTTCCTCCGATGACATGAAATCCTAATTTTTCATAAAACTGATGTGATTTTTTGATGTCTTTCACATTTAGACTGATTGAAAAAGCTCCTAACTGCATCTTTCCTCCTTATTCCATTTGTAAATTTTGTCTGATAAGATAGTATATTTTTAAATAAACTTATTAATTAGCTATAAGTTCTTCTATTATTTTACCACATATAGGAAATCATTGTGTTTTAAAATTCTTGAAAAAATAAAAAAGTTCAAATTAATGAACTTTTCAAATTGGCTAGGCTTTAAATTTCGACAAAAACTTTTCCATCTTCAACAACTACCAAAAAAACTTTTGCTTTTTTAGTTGGCATCTTAATAAAGCCAATGTGGGCTTTTTCTAAAATTTCTCCTGTTACAATGTCGATTTTCGCATTATGGGATTTGCAGGTTACAACTCCTTCTTGAATTGTTCCCTTCATTAATGATGTCCCCATGTGGGGGCATTTGTCCGAAATAGCGTAAATTTTGTCATCTTTTTTTGCAAGCAGAATCCGTTGCCCTTCATGTTCAAATAAAAACGGAGTATCTGGCAAAAATGCCTCAAAATTCGCAACAAAGTGTTTCATTTTTCCCTCCTTTATTTTAAACAGATTAAAAATGGTGCCGCTAGCAAGACTCGAACTTGCGACCTATTGATTACGAATCAATTGCTCTTCCAGCTGAGCTATAACGGCATAAGGCTAAATGAAAAAGCCTTAATAATTATATGCTAATAATCCCTTAAAGTCAATTTCTACAAAACCAAACATTATAACTTCTTTGTAAAACAAATAATCCGGTTAGCTTCGGAAAATCCACATTTTAAGTGAAAATGAAAACTGTCATGATTGTCCAATTCGCAATCACTTGCAAACTCAGAACAGCTCTTGTCTTTTGCCCACTTTTCGCAGGCATTAACTAAGGATGTTCCGTAGTTTTGCTTACGAAACTCTGGTATGATGAAGATGCCCTCTAAATATCCCACTTTGTTGGAATCAGTTCCTTCCACATAATCATTTCTAATTTGACACTGAGCAAAGCCAACAAGTTTCTTATGATTCTCGGCAACAAAATAAACCATATTCTTCTTTCTATAAAAGAAAGAGACTTCTTCCCTAAATGATTCATAAGTATGATTTGGCCACAACAATAATGCCATTTTAGTTACTTCATCAAGATCCTTTATTTGCATTCTTCTTATCATTTTGCACCTCATTTGTTTTATATCATATTATTCCAAAAAAGTCTAATAAGAAATTAAGAAAGGGGAACTCCTAATAATTTGTATTTTAAATGATCAATTCCAAATGCACCAATTGGGGCCGTAATTAAAATATAAATAACAGCAATTGACAAAATTAATGCTCCGCTTGGTAGTCCCATTGATAAAGGTAACCCACCAATTGCAGCTTGAACAGTTGCTTTAGGAAGATAGGAAACCATGATGAAACATTTTTCTTTTTTATTAAACGGCGTATTTGTAAGTGAAACTAAAACACCTAAACTTCTAATTAAAAGACTAAATGCCATAAGAATAATGCCAAAAAAGAAATTTGTGAAAAAATAATTAATATCAACGCTTGCACCCAAAAGAACAAACAATATTATTTCCGAAACAACCCATAATTTTGCATATTTGTTAGCTAACCGTTTTGCTAAAACGGCATATTTCCATAAAATGGAAATTCCTAAAGTCATTGATGCCAACAACCCTGAAAACCCTATAAATGGACTTAATAATATTTCCATTCCATAAAAGCCAAAACTGATGCCACAAATAATAATTACTTTTATAGTATCGCGCATGTGAATTTTTTTAAACATTTTCACTAACAAAAATCCCATAAATAAACCTGTTATAATCCCTAAAATGATTGCTGATGGAACATTTAAAAAGGTTAGAACAGAAACTTGATTTCCCATAGCGACTGTTGTTAATGCAGTAAATATAACAATCACAACAACATCATCAATGCTGGAACCAGCAATAACCAATTGGGGTAGACTATTATTTGTACCTTGCTTTTTATCAATCATTTCAATCATTCTTGGAACAACAACTGCTGGTGATACGGCACCAAGGACACTTCCTAAAATAAAAGCATCTAAATATGAAATATCAAATAATAATGGAGCAAACAAACCAACAGCAATGATTTCAAATATAGCTGGAACAAACGACATTAAAACAGCTGGATAACCTATCTTTTTTAAATCTTGTAGATTAAGGGACAATCCCGCCCGAATTAAAATTAAAATTAAAGCTATTTTTCTTAATTCAGAGGAAATATTTAATATATTGATGTCGATTAAATCTAAGCAATAAGGGCCTAATAAAATGCCAATTAAAATGAACCCAATTAAAGGTGGTAATTTTAATTTAGTAAATAGAAACGAAATAATAATTGATAGAAATAGAATTAAGAATAAACTAACAAAAAACATATTTTACTCCAAAAAAAAAGCTAATGAAACCTATGCAAAAAAAGCATAGATGTCATCAGCGTGTTATTGCGGTTTTGTACTATTTTGTACAAGGAAGAACATCATTTCCGAAGGAAAGTATATCAAAACATCTAAAAAAAGTCTATCTAATAATGTAAGAAAGTGTTTGCATAAATTTTATTATTAAATAAATTTTAATCTAGTCTATTTTTTACTTCGAGTAATCTTGTATTAATTGAAGTTACCTCATTTTTAAGTTCAACATAATTTTCATTTGAAACAATAACTCGATTTTCATTAATGATAAATCCTTTTAACAAATATTCTTTTAATAGTTTATTAGCCCACCTTCTAAAGATTATTCCATTTTTTGACTTAACTCTATAACCTACTGATATAATCATATCTAGATTATATAATTTAATCTTTCTTTTTACTTGTCTTTCTCCTTCTGTTTGAACTACCGAGGATTCCTTGATAGTTGAATCTTCAAGTTCTTTTTCTAATAAAAAAATTTAATATGTAACGAAATATGATCTATAGATACATTAAATTAATATACCTTTTTCCTTTTTTAGTTAACCAAATAATATCTTCACTTGGACTCACATTTACATCAAGCTCTATATCATTATTAATAAACTTAACAATCTCATATTTTGTATCATTCATTAGGAACTTCCTTAAGTTCAACTCCATTTAAAATTACATCTAGTATAGTATCTAATGCAGCTGCATATATTACAAGAAAACTAATTGTTGGAGAATTGGACATGTTTTCAAATCTAGTTATTTGTTGACGAAGAACACCAATTTTATTAGCCATTCTTTGTTGATTGTATCCTTTTTGTTCCCTTAATGAAATAAACTGAATAACAATTTTTGCTCTTAGTCATAGTAGAATAAATTGTTATTTTAGTCCTATAAACAAAAAAGCCTTAATCACAAAACAAACAAATTTGTTATGGTATCAAAGCTTAACTTTAATTATGTGTTAGGGTGATTATTTAAATACAATTCGTACCCCTAGCAAAAAATACGCACTCATAATCAGAAAAGTTTTCCAATTAGCATTATTTGTCAAAAAAATTATAATATCTTACATGCTGCTAAAGTCATATGCTTTTTAATTCATAAATGTCGAGCGAATATGATCTATTTTATCATGGTCGGTATAACAAAACACCAAATTAGTTTAGTTCATCAATACAAAGCATCGTTTTTCAATCAATTCTGAAAATGACTTTTTCATATGCTCCGGTAGATATGATTCCATACACATTGACTGAAGCTTATCCTTTTGGACAACCAACTTCGATATCATTTTTTGTGCTGTATCTTTGGAAATACCCATATTCTCGGCAAACAAAAAGAAGTCTTTCTTGAGGATATTCTTTTTTTTGCCGTTCATAGCTAAAGCAAAATCTTCTTCATCTTCAGGCATGATTACTTTTACAGGCAGGAGGTCATAAGCAGCGGACAACACATATTGCATGCTTCCTACTGCCGTTTCAATCAATGAGAAATTCTTAAGATGCATATCTGAATTTCCAATGATATAGAAAAAAACAATGCGAATAAACAACTCGGACAAATCAAGTTTACTTCTTTCTGAATACTGCTTTATGATTTTTCCGCACTGTTCATATGATCCGTGATATTTATCTTGTGCCAACCTTAAACCCAGTTGACAGAAATCCTCCATAGCGAGTTTTTCTACACGGTCTTTGTAAAAGACACGGTCAATCCTTTTTGTGATATACGCATAAGTATTTCCGATTGGGACCAGGGCATGAGGAACAGTTGCAATACCAACAGCATTCGCCATGCACATCACAAGATGTTCGGATTCTGGTAACGCCTTAAATTGCTCTACCTGAGGTTTCAAAATATATCCTGTAGGATAGTTTACAAGAGTAAGTCTTGGCGTGCCTCCTTCCAACATCAAATGCAATGACAACTTCTTTTGAACACCGGGAACTGTGTAGCCCTTGCCGATGTTCTCAGTGGCAAGCATCTCCAATGTGCTGTCGTTCAACTCTATTTGGGGTATCTGCGAAGTTCCAAAAAATTTTCGGATGCAGTTCTTATGCCAACTAGATTCGTTTTCCGTACGTAAGGTTTTTCCGCAGCATAAACAATTCATATGCTCTCCTCCTTAATACTGACATTACCTATCGGGTCCTTACATGCGACAAGTAATACGGCAAAGCGATCGTTTTCGGGAATCTTCCAGTTCCGGGTGACAACATTCAAAAGCCACCCCTCTGGGATCAATCCGTCAAAAAATGAAAACAGTGTCCTTGATGTGAAACTTTCGTTTTGAATCGGCAAAGTCAGTGATACTGGTACCACATTTTCAGTTTTGATATAGTCCGGATCGTAAGAAAAACAATATCCTTCATCAGTTTCCTCAAGAACACCGGCAAAACAGTCCCGAATATATACATACGCTTTTCTGAAAGCACCCATTATGATTTCTCCTTCTTGCCGGGAACGGTTTCCATATCAAACATGGAAAGCGCAACATTAACTTTGTCCAAGCGTACAGTTTCCTTCCCTTGTTCCAGTTCCCGTATAAAGCGAATACCAAGACCTGATCGAATAGCAAATTGTTCTTGCGTTAACCCTGCTGCTTTGCGTTGTTTCTTGATATATTCAGATATCTTGTTCATATAATCTCCCCTTTTCCTATGGCTTATAACTATACACTACACCCTTTCGGGACGAATGTCAATATAAATTATAAAATTAATCCCTTTAGGGTGTAATATGTAGGTTATACTTAATTTTTATACCCGAGCGGTGGTAATTACAAGTGAGCGGCCTTCTAATGCTTTAAAATATAAAAACCCAGTTCAATTTAAGATTGAACTGGGAATATTAAAAAGTTGATACATGTCTACTTTATCTTGACTAGTGCATTTTGTATCAAACCTATTCTTTCAATATGGGGCGGTCGATGGGAATCGAACCCACGAGGTGTCGGAGCCACAATCCGATGCGTTAACCACTTCGCCACGGCCGCCATGGCAGGGGTAGAAGGATTTGAACCCTCATCTACGGTTTTGGAGACCGCTGCTCTACCATTGAACTATACCCCTAATTATGCTTAATTATTATACTAAAATTCTTCATTATTTGCAAGTATTTTCGCTCTTTTATTATTAAAAACGATTATCAATATACTTTCTTTAAATTATCAAAAAAAAGTATTTTTCACAAAAATAACTTCTAAAATGGCAAACAAAAATATAATCTATTCCCCATTTTAGAAGTTTTCTTTACTCTATTAAAAAACTAAGCATCTGCTTGCATAGCATCATATACCTCTTGTTCTTCAGGTGAAAGTTTGCGTTTTTGAAAAATCTTAGCAATTTGATTTGGCAAGAATGTTAGTGCATCTTTTAAAACTAAAGGCAGCATTTTCATGGATTCTTTGATAGAATCACGGCGAACTTCTGTTTTTGAAAAGTTCTTATATTCCGCATACAAATATTTTCTTGTAATAATGCCGACACGAATTGTTAATAAAGCATTGGAGATACCCTGGATGATGCTTGATGCTAGTGGTTTGATTAAAGGAATTTCCGATAAGAAGTTGGTTGTGGAAGCAGGAAAAATGTCGTTAAAATCTAATCCTTCTAGTCCTTCCGCAATTAAAGCCGTTCCTAAAACATTGGCTGACAATTTCCCTAGTTTTGCATAACTTGGGCGAAAACCACTTTTTAAAACTATTTCTTTTATCATTTTCAAATTGACAACTAATACAGTAATCAAATCAAGTCTTCCGTTTTGCGAGATAGCCGTGGAAATCATGACCGTTTTCGCATTGTGCAAAATGATTTTATTGATTTCTTGTTTCAATGTTTTTTGAAAATATGTTTTTAACTGTTCTTCAAGTAGAGCTTCATCTTTTAAACCCTGTTCCAATAATTGTTTGTCCTCAGCTTTCACATCTTCACTTTTGATTAAATTATGCGTTATTCTTTTTTTAATTCGCCGATTATTTTTTTCTTGGTTTCCTAAAACAGCAGTTAATGAAAATGTTGGAGCAAATAAAATAATTCTAACAGGATTGATAATCAAGAAATAGACTAATAAAATAGACAATCCATAAAAAGCATATTCCACATACTTTGAAATTGACCTTAACCTTTCCCCAACGGAAAGGATGCTACTAATTAAAATGAGCAATATAACTAAAGATACACCAATCCCAATCATTATCCAAAATGTATTGCGTTTTTTCATATATTTTTCTCCTTTTTGTTCATTATAACATAAAAACCACTTATTTCTAAGTGGTTTTTGTTTAACCGTTCAATCGGTTAAATATTTTTATCCCATGGTTTTGCAATAAACCAATAAAAGTAATAGTTAGCAAGAAAGCGGTAATGAAAGCAAATAAATAGCCGATGATTGGAGCAAATAAAATAACTCCTAAAATTCCGGAAGCAATGACCAAACCACAGCTGATAAAACCAACTAACATGGTCATTAGCACGGCCATTCCTTGTTTGACGGCTTTCACATCACTATCATAATCAAAACGCGGCAATAATAAATTGAAATATAGACCCGCATAACTCATAACAATGACCATTAAACCTGGAATCAATACCATAAATAAAGCATTCCAAAGAGAAAATTTAAAGACTACTAAAGCAATAACACCGTTTATGAAAACAAACGGGAAGGAGATCAAATAATTGATAAATAATTTTCCCTGAAAAATTTGTTGCGGAGATAAAGGTAAACTCTTTAAAATCCAAAATTGTTTTCCTTCAATAGAAATAGAACTTGCTGTTGTCGATGTCATTCCCATAGCAAATGTCGCTACCGCAACGATAACCATTGATAAAACATCGGGTGTCACTTCACCAGCAGGAATCGATGATAAAAGGGATTGTTCACCAAAAATCATAAAAAGTAACAGGATTGTAGACATCATCGGTCCAACCAACGTATTAAGAACATAAATCGACGATCCGAAATAACGTTTCAATTCTTTCGTAATCATGGCTTTCTTTTGATTCGATGATTGCATTGGTTTCATTTCATAATTTTTATTGATATAACTGCTGTTTCCTCGAGAATTAGCACCCATATAATTTTTACTTAACAACCAGACAAAACCGATGAATGGAATAACGGAAATGGCAACAAAAAGCAAATAATCCGTGATATTCCCTAACATCCCTTGGAAAGCAATTTGACCAGGATAATAAATTTTTCCCAGTGCTCCTTTCATAATCAAAGCAAAAGCATTAGGATCTTCTTCAATAACAGATGACTGAAAGCTGGCATACATGAATAAAGACAAAACAAACAGCGATAATAAAATTGAAGTTAAGTTTTTATATTTAATTTTAGGAGTGATAAAACCAAATAAATAAGCAATTAGTGATGAAAAAGCAATCGGAAGCAATGGAACAAGAATAAATGTTGGAAGCATCAAACTCCAAAACAGAATGCCTGTTTGATTGAATATAGCATACACAACAATTGTTGGAAAATAAATCATCGCAAACATCATATAATTGATTGCAAGAATATAAACTAATTTGCTAGCAATTATGACTGACGGTTTTAAAGGTAAACTCATTAATAAATCATAATCACGGCTTCTGAACAAAGAACTATTGGCTTTTGTTATGGTCATTAACAAAATAAACATAAACCCAGCCACGATTCCCATCAATAAAATGAGCTGTGGAAAACCACCTTCATTTAAAGCAGAACCAAACATAAACATATATAAGAAGGCAATACCAAAACTAAAAATTCCCCCAATGATGACGAGAATAACCATCAATAAAGAAACTTTGCCTTCCTTTGTTTTGGAATTAAGTTTGTTCAAGCTTAAAGTATGAATTAAATTATACTTTAATAAAATCCAAAAATTACGCATGATTGACAAGCTCCAAGAAAACATCTTCTAAGGATTTATTACCCTTAACTTCATCCATTGTTCCATAAGCAACAATCTTGCCTTTTTGAATAATGGCAACACGGTGACACAATTTTTCAGCGACTTCTAAAACATGAGTTGAAAAGAAGACACTTGATCCTTCTGCACACAATTCTTTCATTAATTCTTTAACTTGAAAGGCAGCCTTAGGATCCAAACCAACAAAAGGTTCGTCAAGGACTAATAATTTTGGTTTTCTTACTAATGCGGAAATCAAAGCTAATTTTTGTTTCATACCATGGGAATAAGATGAAATTAAATCACCCAAGTTTTTCTTAATTTCAAACATTTCTGCAAATTTGGATATTTTATCATTTCGATCTTCGGAGGAAATCCGATAAATATCACAAATAAAATTTAAGTATTGAATAGCCGTTAATTGTTCATATAGGTCAGGATTATCAGGAATATAAGCGATTTCTTGTTTACATGCAATTGGTTGTTTTTTGATTGATTTCCCGTTTAAAAAAATGTCGCCTTTTTCAAAATCAAGAATCCCAACAACACATTTTAAAGTGGTCGTTTTCCCAGCACCATTGTGCCCAATAAACGCAAATATTTCGCCATCACCTATTGATAATGTAATATCATCAACAGCTAATTTTCCTCCAGAATAAGTTTTTGATAAGTTTTTTATTTCTAACATAATCCACCTTTTTCTTTCATATTATTTTATCACTAAACATTATATTTGTCATTATGAAATCAATATTTATTGATAAATAAAAAGATATATTTTAAAAGCAAATATATCTTTTTTTAATGTTATTCTTTAATGGCAATGGCATCAATTTCAATTTGGACGCCTTTTGGCAAGGCAACAATTCCGACAGCAGCACGTGCTGGTTTATGTTCACCAAAGAAAGCACCATAAACCTCGTTCATTAACGGAAAGTCGTTTAAATTTGTCATGTAAACTGTACAACGGACAATGTTTTCTTTGGTCATCCCAGCTGCTTTCACAATCCCCAAAACATTTTCTAAGCTTTGTTTCGTTTGGTCTTTAATGTCCTGGCTGACGACAGTCATCGTTTCCGGGACAAAAGGAATTTGCCCCGATACATAAAGAGTCTTCCCTACCAATAAACCTTGGCTATATGCACCTACAGCTTTAGGGGCTTGATCTGTTATAATTGTTTTCATTGTTTTTCTCCTTCTAAAATGATAACTTGTTTAAATAAATCATCAAAATCTTTTTTATTAAATATCATTGGAACCGGGTATAACGGATTAGCTTCATGAAAAGCGCGATTGACCATTTCCGTTAAATTATCAAGATTTGGAATGGTAATTTTATCGGGGATATTCATTCGCTTGTTCATTGATTTAATGGCTTCAATGAAGGCTTCAGCTTTTTGACTATCTAAATCATTAGGATTACCAATTCCCACTAACTCCGCCAGTTTTGCTAGTTTTTTCACTGCTTTATTATTATAGTACTTTAAAACATAAGGAAGAATAACGGCATTGGCTAATCCATGGGGTACTTGGTAAAATCCGCCAAATGTATGAGCCATGGCATGAACATTGCCAACATATGCTCTTGTAAAGGCAATTCCTGCATAGTATGAAGCTAATAACATTTTTTCGCGTGCTTCAATATTCTGTCCGTCGTTATAGGCTTTTTCTAAATATTTAAAAATTAAAACAATGGCTTCTTCGGCACACTTCTTTGTTTCTTTTGTATTGCTCTTCCCTAAATAAGCTTCGACGGCATGTGTTAAGGCATCAATGCCAGTTGTAGAAGTTAAATG
>JBFXJT010000034.1:0-12114 GCA_050174575.1 Bacilli bacterium | reverse complement strand
TCATTAGTTTATTTGTTATTTCCATGATGCGGGATTATTACCTGTTAATGATTGTGGGAACTGTTTTACTTGCTGGCGATATTTTATTGGTTACCATTTTAGGTGCCATTGTTCGTGATGAAACACCTCTTGGGAAAGCGGGCTTATTTCAAGGCGTCCGTTTAGTCTTTGTTGTGCTTATTCCGATGTTAATTGGACCAACACTGGGAGAATTAGCAATTCGTGGGTCACAAGTCACATTTATTAATGAGTTTAACGAAACTGTTTTGGTTCCGAATGCCGGTATCTTTATTATGGCTGGGGTTGTCGGTTTGTTTGTCATTATTCCTTTATGGTTTGTTTTAAAAGCGCTTAAAGATCAAAAAATAGGAGTGAGATAGTTGGAAGAAGTATTAGTTATACCTAAAAGTTGTTTGCAAGAGCAATTTAAAGAAACAAAAATATATGATGTGTCCGAAGAATTTATCTTGGACATTATCAAAAAACATGGTTTGTTTTTAAAAAGAGAAATTGCAGAAATAAGTTATGATTATTATCAGATTATTCCTTACATCGTAATTAGAAGCAAAAATAAGTTCTTTTGTACTAAAAGAACTAAAAAGCAATCTGAAGCGCGTCTTCATGAAAAACGTTCCATCGGGGTTGGTGGCCATTTAAACCCTGAAGATGGTGATTTTTCCGTTATTGTAAAACAGGGATTGATGCGGGAATTGACCGAGGAATTGTTTCCCTTCGATTATCAAAAGAATTTCTTTTTAGGGGTTTTAGTCGATTTTTCAACCGATGTTAGTCTTGTTCATTTAGGCATTGTTTATTTGCTTGAGACGACTGATGAAGTCTTTGTGAAAGAAACAAACAAGATGAGTGGCGAATGGATGGACAAAGAGCAATTAGAAGAACCAATCATTTATAATCAATTAGAAACTTGGTCGCAAATAGTCTTTTTAAAATTAAAAAGGACTAAAAATCTGTTTTGATTTTTAATCCTTAAAATCCATAAATTGGGTTTATTACATCCTAATTATTTTTTCTTAGGAGCTGGTTGCACAGGTTTTTGAGCTGGTTTTACTGGTTCAGTTGGTTTTACTACTGGAGCCTTTTTAACTTCTTTTGCCATTGTATTTCGCCTCCTTTGTTTGATAGAAAACTTACTACGCGATAAGTATATTCCTCTTTTTTTGTTTGTCAATTAAGAAAATAGATTATTTTTTTCATAAATATGGAGGTTATATGAAAATAGGAATTATTGTTTACTCATACACGGGAAATACATTTTTGGTTTCCCAAAAATTACTTCAAAAGCTTGAAGAAAAGCACATGGATGTTACTTTGCTACGGATTGAAACAAATCAAAATGAAGAAATGGATCCATCTAAAGTTGTTTTAAATAATCATTTAGATGTTTCTATGTTTGACACTTTTGTATTTGCTTCCCCCATTAGAGGCTTTTCTTTATCTGCTCCCTTTAAAAAGTTTTTAAAGGATGATTTCAAAGAAAAAAACAAACAAGTTTATGGTTTTGTAACGCAATTCCTTCCTTTTAATTGGTGTGGGCCAAATCAATCAAATAAATTTATGAAGGCTATTTTAGATCAAAATGGATGCCCTTTTAAGTTTATGGGTCCTATTAAATGGAAAAAGAGGAACCGTGAAGAACAAATTTCCCAATTGGTCAATAATCTTGTCAATGAATTAACTCAAATGTAATATTTGAGTTTTTTTATGAAATCATTTTCTAAAAATAAACAATGCAAAGAAAACAAGTCTATGCTAGAATTGTTGTTATATGAAATAAAAAGGTGGTGGAATGATGATGGAATATACAAAAAAGCAAATCCTCGAAATTGCCCAAAAAGAGTGTGTAAAGTACATTAAATTGCAATTTACAGATATGTTAGGGACAATTAAAAGTGTGGAGATTCCTGTTGGTCGTTTAGAAACAGCTATTGATGGAAAAGTCATGTTTGACGGTTCCAGTATTGAAGGCTTTGTTAGAATCAAAGAAGCCGATATGTATTTACATCCTGATTTGTCAACATTTTTAATCTTACCTTTGGAATCTAGTTCTTATGGAAAAGTAGCAAGATTTTTTTGTGATGTTCATCTTCCTAATGGCGAATTGTTTTTGGGTGATCCAAGAGCTAATTTAAAAAGGATTGTCCGCGAAATGGAAGCTTTAGGCTTTAAAAATTTTAATGTTGGTGTTGAACCTGAATTTTATTTATTCAAACAAGACAACCAAGGGAAACCCATTATTGAATTTAATGACAATGGCAGTTATTTTGATTTGGCTCCGCTTGACGGTAGCGAAAATTGTCGCCATGATATTGTATTAGAACTCGAGAAATTAGGTTATACTGTCGAAGTAAGCCATCACGAAGTTGGTCCGGGACAAAATGAAGTTAATTTTGCCTATTCCGATGTGATTGAAACTTGTGACCGCGTGCAAACTTTTAAGCAAGTTGTCAAACAAGTTGCGAGAAGATATAATCTTTATGCCAGCTTTATGCCTAAACCAGTGGCCTTTAAACCAGGAAATGGGATGCACGTGAATTGTTCGCTTGCAGATGAAAATGGGAATAATGTCTTTTATGATGAATCCGATCCAATGAAATTAAGCATGATTTGTAGAAAATGGATTAGTGGGATTATCCACCATTCAAGAGAAATGAGTGCTATTTGTAACCCAACGGTTAATTCATACAAACGTTTAGTTCCTGGATATGAAGCTCCATGTTATATTTGTTGGAGTGATGCCAACCGAAGCTCCATGATTAGAATCCCTGCGGTAAGAGGAAAATCAACACGAACGGAAGTAAGAAATGTTGACCCTAGTGCTAATCCATATTTAGCTTTTGCAGCCATTTTAAGTGCTGGTTTGAAAGGTATTAAAGATGATTATCCTTTGGTTGAGCCAGTATATGATAATATTTTTGAATACTCCCGTGAAGAACGAGAGCAACATGGCATTTTAAATCTTCCAGAAAATTTAAAAGATGCCGTAAAAGAATTAAAAAGCAGTGAATTAATGAGGAAGACTTTAGGAGAGCACATATTTAGAAAATACATCAAAGCTAAAGAATTAGAATGGGACGAATACCGTTTATTAGTATCTGATTGGGAAATTGAAAAATATATATAATTAAAGCAAGTCAAATTGACTTGCTTTTTATATATTGACAAGTATCGATATATAGTATATAATATTTCTAGTTTTGGAGGTTATTATGGATTCTCATGAATATGCAAAAGTATTTAAAGCACTTAGTGATCCAAGCAGAGTGCAAATCTTATTAATGTTATCACAAAAAACAATTTGTGCTTGCCAGTTTTATAAACAACTGGGTGTATCACAACCAACTGCTTCCCATCATTTAAAAATGTTAACAGAAGCAAACATTATTACAGGACAAAAAGAAGGCAAATGGATTCACTATTCGCTTAATAAAGAAGTGATTGCCAAGATGTTGCTGTTTTTTGATTTTCTGGATGTTGGCGATTTAGTTTGTGCTTGCCAAGAAGGTATTTAATGATATTTAAAACAATATGGGGTTTTATTACAGAACAATTGCTGGGAATGAAATGGTTAAATGATTTAATTGGTTTTTTGATTCAGTCTTTGTTTTCACAAAGCTTTCTTGAAAGTCGTTTAGGTTTATCCTTGCAATTCTTTTTTTATGACTTTATCAAAATTAGTGTTTTATTATTGTTGTTAATCTTTATTGTATCGTATATTCAATCATATTTTCCACCCCAAAGAACAAAGCAAATTTTGAGTCGTCACCATGGTATTTTTGCCAATATTTTAGGGGCATTACTAGGGACAATTACGCCGTTTTGTTCTTGTTCGTCCATTCCTTTATTTATTGGTTTTACAAGAGCAAGCATTCCCACAGGTGTGACTTTTTCGTTTCTTATTTCTAGTCCGCTAGTTGATTTAGGAGCTTTAGTATTATTGATCAGTATTTTTGGATTTCCTGTTGCCGTTGCCTATGTAATCAGTGGCTTAATTTTAGCAGTCATCGGCGGAACACTGATTGAAAAATCGGGGTTAGGTGAAGAATATCAAGACTTTGTTCGAGGTGAAGACCTTGTTTCTATCGAAGAACAACAACTGAGTAAGCAAGAACGAATGCATTATGCAATAAATCAAGCACTAGCAACTTATAAAAAAGTTGTGCTATATTTAGTTATCGGCATTCTTATTGGTGCTGTTATTCATAACTGGATTCCTGTTACTTGGGTTGAAACAGTTTTAGGACAGTCCAATCCTTTTTCTGTAGTGATTGCAACAGCCATTGGGACTCCGATGTATGCCGATATTTTTGGAACCATCCCGATTGCTGAATCATTGTTTGCGAAAGGCGTCGGTGTTGGCACGATTTTAGCATTTATGATGAGTGTGACTGCTTTATCGATTCCTTCTTTAGTTTTATTAAGTAAAGCAGTAAAACCAAAATTATTAGCGTTATTTTTTGGAATTGTTGTTGTCGGGATTATTGGGATAGGTTATTTATTCAATTTTTTACAATTTTTATTTTAGGAGGATTATTTATGGAAATTAAAGCTTTAGGTGGTTGCTGTAAAAAAAGCATGCAAAATTATGAAAATGCAAAACAAGCAGCAAAATTATGTAACATAAGTGAAGAAGTTATAAATGTAACGGATTATAATGAAATTGCGAAATTGGGAGTAATGTCAACTCCAGGAATCGCGATTAATGGGAAAGCGGTTGCTTGGGGAAAACTATCAACTGTTTCAGAAATTGTCAATTATATCAAAAACATGCAAAATTAATCTTAAAGGTGGAAATTTATTCCACCTTTTTTGTCATTCCTTTACCATTTTCATATTGTAAACGGTTTCTTTTTGTGATAAAATAAATCATGTAGAAAGGAATTATAAATGTTTAATAGTTCTTATTTAAATCGAGTTTATCAAGATTTATTAATTAAAAGTGGCCATGAACCTGAATTTTTGCAAGCTGTTGCCGAATTTCTCGATTCCATGGATTTGTTAGTTGGAAATGATCCCGAAATCGAACGTTTAGGGATTATCGAGCGAGTCATTGAACCGGAAAGATTGATTATTTTTCGAGTCCCATGGGTGGATGATCAAGGGAAAATCCAAGTCAATCGAGGATTTCGCGTTCAGTACAATTCTGCAATTGGTCCTTACAAAGGTGGAATTCGTTTTGATCGCTCTGTTAATCAATCAATTATCAAATTTTTAGGATTTGAACAAACATTTAAAAACTCTTTAACTGGACTTCCAATGGGTGGAGGAAAAGGTGGAGCCGACTTTGATCCCGCTGGAAAAAGCAATAATGAGATTATGCGCTTTTGCCAGAGCTTTATGGCAGAACTTTATCGCCATTTAGGTGAAAATACCGATGTTCCTGCAGGCGATTTTGGTGTTGGTGCGCGTGAAGTAGGGTTTATGTTTGGTTATTATAAAAAGTTGCGCAATGAATTTACCGGAGTTTTTACGGGAAAAGGATTAAGTTTCGGTGGCAGTTTAGTTAGACCACAAGCCACAGGCTTTGGTGTTTGTTATTTTGCTTCGGAAATGCTTATTAATTTAAAAGCTGATAGTTTTAATAATAAAAAGGTCATGGTAACTGGTAGTGGTAATGTTGGTAGTTACTGCGCTGTTAAAGCTAAAGCTTTAGGCGGGAAGGTTATTGCCATGAATGATATTTCAGGAATGGTTTATGATCCAAATGGGTTGGATGTTGATTTAATAGTTGATTTAAAAACAAAGCATCTCAATTTAGATGCTTATGCGAAAACCCATCCTGAAGTTAAATTTTCAAGTAATTTAAAAGATATTTGGGATATTCCTTGTGATTTAGTTTTCCCTTGCGCTACCCAAAATGAAATTGGCATGGAAGAAGCCAAAAAACTAGTTTATAATCAAACGCTTTTAGTTTGTGAAGGGGCTAACATGCCAACAACAATGGAAGCGATGAAATATTTAATGGAACATGGTGTTTTATTTGCCCCAGGAAAAGCTGCTAATGCTGGCGGTGTTGCTACCAGTGGCTTAGAAATGAGCCAAAACTCAATGCGTTTTTCTTGGACTTTTGAAGAAGTCGATAACCGTTTAAAAGAAATTATGAAAAACATTTTTCATAATGTTTATCAAACTTCTGTGAAAGTCAATCAACCAGGTAATTTGGTTATTGGTGCCAATATTGCAGGGTTCCTCAAAGTCTATGAAGCGATGAAAGCTCAAGGAGTTATTTAATGTCAAAAAAATTAACCGATGCCAATTTAAAAAACTATCCACGGTTAGTTCAAGAACCAAAGTTTCTTGATTATTTAGGTGAATTGTTAATTGAAGGTGAACAGACCATTGATTCTTTTAAATCTGTTAAAGAAGGTCTCGTTTTTACCAATAAAAGAGTGATAATTATTGTTGTATCCGGAGCCTTTGGTAAAAAACGCCAGTTTATTTCATACCCTTACAATCGGGTCACTACTTTTGTTTTGTCCTCGTCCAAAGATCTTGAAAGCCATGCAGTGCTGGATTTAGGATATTTTGGCACCCCTAATCTTCATTTTGAATTTAGTGGGAAATCAGAAATTAAAACGATTATGAAATACATCACTGAAGCAGTAATTAAATAGAAAGGATTAGATTTAATGTTATCAGATATTGAAATTATCAACCAAGCGACGTTAGTCGACATGAAAAAAATTGCGAAGAAAAACGGTTTAAAAGAAGATGAACTTTATTTAATCGGTAAACATCTTGCGAAAGTGGAATTTAATGCTTTTGAACGATTAAAAAATAAAAAAGACGGAAAACTAATTCTTGTTTCAGCAATAACGCCAACTCCTGCAGGTGAAGGGAAAAGTACGACGACCATTGGTTTAGTTGATTCCTTGAACAAAATGGGGAAAAAGAGTGTGGGGGCGATTCGTGAACCATCTTTAGGTCCTGTTTTTGGTGTCAAAGGTGGAGCAGCCGGTGGCGGCTATGCTCAGCTTAACCCGATGGTTGACCTAAATCTCCATTTTACTGGTGATTTACACGCTATTACAACAGCCAATAATTTAGTTAGTGCTGTCATTGACAATCATATTTTTCAAGGCAATGAATTACAAATTGATTCAAAGAAGATTGTTTGGAAACGTTGCATTGATTTAAATGATCGCGCTTTGCGAAAAGTAACTGTCGCCCAAGAATCGAAAAAAGAAACACCTCGGGAAGATGGCTTTAATATTACTGTTGCTTCGGAAATTATGGCAAGTTTATGTTTATCCAATAATTATCATGATTTGCGAGAACGTCTTGACCGTATGATTGTTGCTTATAATATATCTGATCAACCAATTACGATTAAAGATTTGAAGATTACTGGTTCTTTACTAGTTTTACTGAAAAATGCTTTAAAACCAAATTTAATTCAAACATTGGAAAATAACTTAGTTATTTGCCATGGGGGTCCATTTGCTAATATCGCCCATGGTTGCAATTCCATTTTAGCAACCAAACTTGCTTTAAAACTAGCCGATTATGTTGTAACGGAAGCTGGTTTCGGTGTTGATTTAGGAGCTGAAAAATTCTTAGACATTAAATGTCAAGAAGCCAATTTAAATCCGAGCTTGGTCGTCATTGTTGCTACTGTCCGTGCTTTAAAATATCATGGTGGAATGGACATTGCGGAGTTAAAAAATCCGAATGTTGATGCCCTTAAAAAAGGTATAGCTAATTTAGGCAGACATTTAGAAACAGTGCGAAAATTTAATTTGCCGGTTGTTGTTGCTTTAAATCGGTTTGCATCCGATAGTGAAGAAGAACTAAACTTTATTATGGAATGGGGAAAAGCCCATGAAGTCGATGTTGCTTTGAGTGAAGTGTTTGCGAAGGGTTCTGCTGGTGGTGAAGATTTAGTTAACAAAGTGTTAAAGAATATCGCTCCTCGTCGTAAATATCATCCACTATATGATGTTTCGGAATCTTTATTTACAAAGATTGAACGCATTTGTGTTGAAATTTACCATGCTACTAATATTGAATATGCACCTGAAGTTTTTGAACAAATTAGCAAATACAACCAAGGACCTTACCATGATTTCTATGTATGTATGGCTAAAGCGCAGACTTCGGTTACAGATAATCCTAAAATAATTGGTGTTCCGAAAAATCATACAATTCACATCAAAGAAGTCCGTTTAGCAACGGGATCCAAATTTTTGGTATGTTTGACTGGGACAATCATGACAATGCCTGGTTTAAACAAAGAACCACAAGCAACAAAAATTGATATGGATGATGATGGGAATGTTACGGGATTGATGTAAAAGGCCTTAAATAACGATCTAAAAACGGTTAAAATGTTTAACCGTTTTTTCTTTACTTTTCAAGTAAAAAGTGGTAAAATATTCCAAGATATCTCCGAATATTTTATAGTGGGGGACCCAACTAATGGGGTGAATCTTGATACTAATCAAGTAGGGCAACTTGGTCGCCCGAATCCGTCAGCTAACCTCATAGGAGTTTACCAAGCGTATAAGACTTTAAAGTCGTATGCGCTTTTTGTTTTACCCAAAAAACGAAAAAGCCACACTTTAAGAAGAAAAAGAGGAGAAGAAGTGCGTGGACGTATTAATTAAACTGGGCATTATTGTGATTGTTGGATTTATTGGTGGTAAACTTGCAAAACTTGTAAAACTACCAAGTGTATCGGGTTATTTGTTAGCTGGCTTATTGTTGGGACCGTCGTTTTTTAAGTTGGTTTCTTCGAGTGATGTTGATCAATTTTCAATTTTAAGTGAAATTGCATTATCCATCATTGCGTTTTCTATTGGATCGGAATTCATTATGAAGGATATGCTTAAAGTTGGGAAAAAGATTTTTTGGATTACTCTGTTAGAAGTAATTGGTGCTGTTTTAGTTGTTTTTCTAGTTATGTTTGTTTTGTTTAAACAACCATTTGCCTTTTCCATTGTTATTGCATCAATGTCGGCAGCAACTGCTCCAGCAGCAACATTATTAGTCATTAGGCAATACCGGGCCAATGGTCCCCTAACAAAAACGATTTTACCTGTTGTAGCACTTGATGATGTTTTTGGAATTATGGCCTTTGGGCTGGCTTTGGCCCTCGCCAAGTTAACTGTTTCCCAAGAAGTTGTGCAAATAAGTGATATGATTTTTAAACCGTTAATGGAAATTGGTGGATCATTAATTTTAGGCTTTGTGTTAGGCTTAATCTTGGCTTGGGTTTCGAAAAAAGCAGAAAATCGGGATGATCATCAAGTCTTAAGTTTAGCAATGATTGGTATTGCTGCTGGCTTATCAAAATGGCTTGGGTTTTCACCTTTACTTACAAACATTGTTTTAGGAACAGTTGTTGTCAATACAGTTCGTAATTCCAACCGAATTTTTAGTTCAGTCAATGATTTTGCTTCATTGTTCTTTGTTATTTTCTTTACAGTAGCAGGAGCAAGCCTCGATTTATCGATTCTGACAAGTGTCGGGTTAGTGGGAGTTGCATATATTTTTGCTAGAGCTGGTGGGAAATTTTTGGGAAGTTATGTTGGCGCAAAAGTGACAAAATCAGAACGAACTGTTCAAAAATACTTAGGATTGGCCATGCTTCCTCAGGGAGGTATTTCCATTGGCTTGTCGGTTTTAGTTAGGCAACAATTACCCCAGTACGCATTAGCAATTACAACCATTATTATGTTCAGTGTGTTAATCTATGAAACTACAGGACCCATTTTCGCAAAAATTGCTATTAAGAAAGCAGGCGAAATGGATGGTGCCGATAAACAAGAAGTAAAAGAAGTGGTTGTTAACGAAAAAGCTAATTTAACGTTGCAACAAGGGGTGGAATAATGTATAGTAGAGAAAAAGGAGAAATTATGGTTGCTTTATTTATTGTTTTAAATCGTGAAGAATATTTAGAAGATGTATTAGGAAAACTAGTCCACCTAGGAGTTAGTGGGGCAACAATCATTGACAGCCAAGGGATGGGAGCAGCCATCGTACATGGAGAAATTGAAAGCATTCCTTTATTTGGATCACTTAAAAATTTGCTTTCAGGTTCTAACCCCTATAACAAAACAATTTTTACAGTCATCAAAGAAGAAGAACTATTACAACAAACATTGGTAGCAATCAATGAGATCTTTATTGTGGACAAACAAAGACAAGCTGGATTTATGTTCACTGTTCCTGTTGGGAATGTGGAAACTCTTGGGATTAAATAAATATAACCATATTGGGTTTAACTCAATATGGTTTTTAATTTTCTTGGAAAAACGGCAAAAATGCGAAAAAAAGACTTGGAAAAACGGCAAAAAAACGAAAAAAAGGCTTGGAAAAACGACTAAAAAGCGAAAAAAAGGCTTGGAAAAACGGATAGTATGTGATAAAATATAGTAAAAGGGAGGATTATTATGTTAAAAAGAAAAGTTTATGATGAAATTGTTGAATGGGATAAAAATTTTGATAATAAAGTACTTTTAATCGACGGCCCGAGACAAGTGGGAAAAAGCTTCATTATTAGAGAGTTTGGGAAACAAAATTATCAAAATTATATTGAAATTAACCTATTTTCTTCATTAGAAGCTCGGACACTCTTTAAGGAAATAAAAAGTGTTGATGATTTCATCCTTAAATTATCGTTATTGACATCAACTCCGATTGAAAGTGGAAAAACTTTTATTTTTCTTGACGAGATTCAAACGATTAAGGAAAATGATATTATTACTTTAAGTAAGTTTATTGCCGCTCAAACCAAATATCGCTTTGTATTAAGTGGTTCATTATTAGGAGTTGAACTGCAAAATGTACAATCATGGCCTACTGGATATATGAAAATCATCAAAATGCATCCTTTGGATTTTGAGGAATTTATGTGGGCTTTTAATACCAACGAACAGATTATTTGCAACTTGCGAACGTCTTTTCTAGAATTGACGCCAGTTGATGCTTTTATTCATCAAAAAATAATGGATTTGTTTAGATTGTATTTAATCATCGGTGGAATGCCGCAGGCTGTGGTAACATATTTGGAAACCAAAAACATGCAAAAGGTTAATGAAACAATTAATGACATCAATATGTTGTATAAAAAGGACATCAGTCAGTACAACCAAAGCAATAAGTTATTTATTGAAGAGATTTATGATTTAATTCCTTCAGAACTGAACAGCAAAAACAAACGTTTTATTCTAAAGAAATTGAATGAAAACGTGAAATTTAAGAAATATGAACAAAGTTTTATTTGGCTGTCTAAAGCGGGAGTTACTATCCCTGTCTACAATGTAGATAACCCAGTTATTCCTTTGCTCATCAGCAAAAAACGAACCTTGTTTAAATTGTTCCATATCGATTGTGGAATGCTTATAAATATGAGTATGGACCCGAGTATCCAAATCAAATTATTGACAAAAGAAAAAACCATCAATTTCGGGGCATATTATGAAAATGTGGTTGCAAAGGAATTGTATTCTCATGGTTTTGAACGATTGTATTTTTTGAATAGTAAAACTCAAGGGGAAGTTGATTTTCTAATCGAAAACGAAGAGGGAATTATACCAATTGAAGTAAAATCTGGTAAAGATTATGAACGCCATAATGCCTTATCAAACTTATTGGAAAATCCAAAATTTGAAATAAAAAAAGCATTTGTTTTTCAAAATGAGAATTTAATGGTTAAAGGAAACCGAATTTATTATCCGATTTACATGATTACTTTTTTAAAGCGTGATTACAAACTTCCATTTGAAACAATTGATTTCGACTTTTCTGGTATCCAGAATTAAAAAAAACACCGATAAAAATTGATTTAATCAACATTATCGGTGTTTTATAATTAACGATTTTTAATAATATCAACAAAATATTGATGAACAATATTGCAATTTGTGAGTTCTGGATGAAAAGCTGTTGCTAGTTGGTTTCCAACTTGGGCAGCCACAATTTTATTATCTACAGTTGCTAAAACCTTTCCTTGTGGTCCAACTTCCTTAATATAAGGAGCTCTGATAAAAACCATCGGAATCATTTGACCATTAAACAAAGCATCGACATTAAAACTTCCTAATTGACGGCCATAAGCATTGCGAATGACGTTAACATCCATTGTGGAAAAAT
>JBFXJT010000033.1:0-13416 GCA_050174575.1 Bacilli bacterium | reverse complement strand
ACATTTAAAGCATCTTGCCCCATCATCGCATCGATGACCAATAAGACCTCTTCAGGTTTAGCCATTTTTTGGATTTCATCCAATTCCAACATCAATTCTTCATTGATATGCAAACGACCAGCTGTATCAATGATTACTAAGTCATAGCTTTTTGCTTTTGCATATGCTATTCCCTTGGCAACAATGTCGACGACTTTTGCTTGTGTCCCCATTTGGAATACTTCAATCCCTAATTGTTTGCCAATTGTTTCTAATTGATTGATTGCCGCAGGACGATAAATGTCACCAGCTATCAGCAAAGGTTTCTTTCCGTCTTTTTTTCTTAATAATTGGGCTAACTTACCAGCTTGTGTTGTTTTTCCTGAACCTTGTAAACCAACAAGCATGAAAACGGATGGTCCAGATTCTTTATAATTAACTAAAACAGCCTCGTCGCCCATGAGCCTTTTTAGTTCATCATGAACGACTTTTACAACCATTTCTCCAGGTGTCAAAGACTGGAGAATTTTTTCACCTAAAGCTTTTTGTTTTAATTCAGCAGTGAAGCTTTTTACTACTTTATAATTTACATCGGCTTCTAATAATGAGAGCCGAACTTCTTTCATCATTTCTTCAATGTCATTTTCATTTAATTTACCACGTCCGGTAATCCGGCGTAATGACATTTGAATTCTTTCAGATAAACTTTCAAAGGGCATAAATGTACCTACTCTATTTCTTTTAATTTCTCTATTAATTGTAAAATTTGCGGATTGGAAGTTTGAGAAAATTGATCGAACACATTGTTTCGTTGGACAAATTTCTCATATAATTTTAATTTTGCCTCATATTCATCTAACAATTGATGAACTCGATGAAGTTGGTCAAAAACAGCTGCCCGACTAATACCATTTTCTTTTGCAATCTCCGCCAAAGAGGCATCTTTAAAGTAATAATCACTAAAATAATCCTGCTGCTTTTGAGTCAAAATGACACTATAAAAATCAAATAGTAAAATATAATGGTGATGTTTTTCTAAAATATCCATTTTATTCCTCATCAATCATTTCAGCAAATAAACCATAAACATATTTTTCAAGATCAAAATAATCAATATCTTCTAATTTTTCGCCTAAACAAACAAATTTGATTGGGATATTATATTTTTCACGAATTGCTAAAACAATCCCACCTTTAGCTGTCCCGTCAAGTTTTGTTAGAACAATCCCCGACACTTGCGTCGCTTCAATAAATGCTCTAGCCTGATTTAACCCATTCTGACCAGTGGTTGCATCGATAACAAGCAATGTGTCTTGAGGTGCATCAGGAATTTCACGCGAAATGACTTTTTTTATTTTTTCAAGTTCTTTCATTAAGTTAATTTTTGTTTGTAACCGGCCAGCAGTATCACATAATAAAACATCGAAATGTTCTTCTTTTGCTTTAATAATGGCATCATAAATTACACTTGAAGGATCGCTTCCTTCAGGTTTTGAAACAACTGGACATGATACACGTTGTCCCCAAACTTGTAATTGCTCAAATGCACCTGCTCTGAAAGTATCCCCAGCAGCAATTAACACCTTTTTGCTTTCATTCATTAATTTATAAGCAATTTTTGCAATCGTTGTTGTTTTGCCTACTCCATTGACACCAACAAACAAAAATACCGTAACACCGGAAGCATTAAAACGCAAATTGGAATTGACGATTTCTCCTTTTAAATAAATATCAAACATTTTATCAACGATAATTGGTTGTAAATCTTTTGCAGAAGAGATTTTTTTTGTGCGCACATCTTCTTTTAATTGATCAATAAATTTAATGACTGTTTCAACACCAATATCTGCCATCACAAATATTTCTTCAAGTTCATCAAATAAATCTTCAGTTATTTCATTGTAGTTAGTAAACAGCCTTTTTAATTTTGATAAAGAATTTTTTCTGGTTTTCTCCATCCCAACGCGGTATTTTTCCGCTTCTTGACGCTTTTGTTTACTTTTAAATATATCAAAAAAGCCCATTTTTACCTCTTTTTTTATAATTAATCTTTCGCTTATTATACCATAGATAGCTATAAAATAAAAGGACAAATCAATTTTTATCCAAGACCAAAAAAAAGAAAAAAACCGTACATGAATACGATTTTTTAAGGCAATTTTGTTAATACTGTTTTACATTTAGGATAACGATTGCAAGCATAAAATTTTTGTCCACGGAATTTTCCTTTTTTAGAAATCCGCTCTACCAAAAATCCTTCATTGCAGCTGGGACATTTAACACCAGTATTTACTGGCTCTTCTTTTTGTTCTTTTTTGATATAACGACATTTAGGAAAAGCTGAGCAAGCAAGGAAACGACCATAGCGCCCATTTCTCTGAACTAATCGGCTCCCACACAGTGGGCATAGTTCATCAACATAAACAGGGTAAATCTTTTCCATGTTCGTATTTGCGAAATCCAAAAGTGGCATGAACTGTTGATAGAATTTCGCAAGCTCTTGGTACCATATTATTTTCCCTTCAGAAATTTGATCGAGAATAACTTCCATCGCAGCTGTGTATTTTGCATTGATGATTCCGCTAAAATACTCATCTAGTTTGTTTGATGTAAGAAGACCTTGTTCTGTAGGCACAAACATTTTTTTATCTAAAACAGCATAATAACGTTGTTTCAATGTATCAACAGTAATAGCGTATGTGGAAGGACGACCAATACCCAGTTCTTCCATTTTTTTAATTAAACGAGCTTCTGAATAGCGTAAAGGGGGTGATGTAAATTTTTGTTCTGAAGTAACTTCTAGCTGATTAAGGACTTCACCAATGGTGAATTCTGGTAATTGATGAATTTCGTCATCGTCTTTTCCTAGTTTTAAGTACCCATCAAACAATACTTTGTCCCCACTAAGTTCAAAAATGAAACCTGAATTAGTGATTTTTATTTTTGTATCTTCTATAAGGGCATCACTCATTTGTGAAGCTAGCGCTCGATTATAAATAAGTTTATATAATTTATATTCATCACTCGTTAAAAAACTTTTAATTGCTTCTGGATGATATTTTAAAGATGACGGACGAATTGCTTCATGAGCATCCTGAACATTTTTACCTTTAGGATTGCTTTCTAAATGCCCATGGAAATAATCTTTTCCAAATTCCTTTGTTATGAATTCTTTGGCTTCTAAAACAAATTCATTTGCTAAACGAATCGAATCAGTTCGCATATAGGTGATTAGACCAACACGTTCTGCTGAAAGTTCAACACCTTCATATAATTTTTGAGCAATCATCATTGTTTTCTTTGCATGAAAATTCAAAGAATTAGCAGCTTCTTGTTGGAGAGTTGATGTTATAAACGGAGGTTTTGGTGCTTTTTTTCGATTCTTTGTGATGATGTCCGAAACAACATAATCATTGACCAGCTGGTTAAGAACTTGGTTGGTTTCACTTTCATTGACAAGGGAAATTTTCCCCGTTTGGTCACTAACTAATTTAGCTTTGTACTTTTTATTTTTTTTAAGAAATTCTAAAAAGACTTCCCAATATTCTTCAGCAATAAATGCTTGGATTTCTTTTTCGCGATCACAAATTAGTTTTAAAGCTACCGATTGAACACGTCCTGCTGAACGAGACCCAATCTTTTTTTGTAACAATTTTGATAGGGAAAAACCAATAATGCGATCTAAAATTCGTCTTGATTCTTGAGAATGAACAATATCCATATCAATCAATCGGCCGTTTTCCAATGCTTTTGTGACAGCATTTTTAGTAATTTCATGAAAAACGACACGTTCATATGGCTTGTTTTGCAAATCTAAAGCATCGTATAGATGCCAAGATATGGCTTCACCTTCGCGGTCTGGGTCAGTTGCTAAAAAAACTTTTGTGGCATCTTTTGTTTGTTTTTTTAATTCTTTGATTAATGCAGCTTTCCCACTGATGGTACTATACATGGGAGTGAAGTTGTTTTCAATATCAACTCCAAAACCACCATAACCACGAGTAACTAAATCACGGATGTGGCCTTTACTTGAAACAACAGTAAAGTTTTCACCTAAATATTTAGCTATCGTTTGTGATTTTGCTGGACTTTCCACAATTACTAAGTTTTTCTCCATGATTTACTCCTTTGGTGGACTTGATTATAGCACTGATAAATTCAATATGTCAAACAATATGTTTTTTATTCAAAAATTGCTGCTAAAATAACTAAAGGTTGGTTATTATCGTTAATAAGTGAATGCTTATGACCTTTAGGAGTATAATTCGTCATTCCAGCCTCAAAAGGGAAAAATTGCTCATCAATTAACACCTTGCCAACACCGGATAAGCAATAAATCATTTCCTCATCATCTAGATGAGCATGAGGGCCAATAGAACATCCAGAAGGAATTGTTATTTTTGCGTATAATTTACAGTGAATTGGGAGCAAATCGTTTTTTTCTATAAAAACACTCCCTAAACCACCGCGTAAATTTTTTACTTCAATCGGTTTTTGTAACATAAAATTCTCCTCATTTTTTCTCGATAACATCTTTAACTGGTTGAAAACTAGTTCGATGAATTGGACAAGGGCCATATTGCTCTAACATCATCCGATGGAATTTTGTTACATACCCTTTATGTTTTTTAAATCCATATTGGGGATATACAAGATCCATTTCTTCCATATAATGGTCCCTTGTCACTTTCGCAATAATACTCGCTGCAGCAATGGAAGCACTTTTCTGATCTCCTTTAATAATGTCGATGCATAAATAGGGAACATCAAGTGGCATGGCGTCTGTTAAAACGGCATCAATTGGCGTTTTAAATTGTGATAAACACCGAAGCATTGCCAGTTTACTAGCCTGATAAACGTTCAAACGGTCAACTTCTTGACATGATATAAATTCAAGATGGTATTCAATCGCATCAATAATTAATTGAGCGTATAATTGTTCTCGCTTTTTTGCAGATAATTTTTTTGAATCATCTAACCCTTCTAAACGATAAGGATAGGGAAGCATGATGGCACAAGCAACTAATGGTCCAGCCATCGGCCCTCTGCCAACTTCATCCGTCCCTACAATCCAGTGATATCCATCCAATTGTAGTTGGTTTTCATACATATCCAAATTTTTATTCATAATATTCCTTTAAAACGATACTATTGTATCATAAACCTTCATAAATCAATAAAAAAGAATTATGATTTTCATCATAATTCATTATCGTCTGCATGAATCAGACTAAATTGTGATAAACGATCTAACGTGATTTTTCCAAATCGACCATTTCGAAATTCTTTGATGATTAAATCAATCGTCCTCTCTTGATAATCGTTTGTAACCAAGCCCCTTTTCTTAGCTATTTCTTCTAAGATTAGATGAAAGGGCATTTCTTGATTAATATCCCATTTTTCTTTTAAAATGTATGGATAATGAGCTTGTAAAAAAGAAATCAAATATTCCCCTAATTTATAAGAATCAAGAATTTCATCTTTTATGGCTCCTGTTAAGGCTAAATGAAGTCCAACTGTTTCATCATCAAATTTCGGCCATAAAACTCCTGGAGTATCAAGCAAATCCAAATCTTGATTAATACGAACCCATTGCTGATTTTTTGTTACTCCCGGTTTATCACCGACCATTGTTGATTTTTTTCTAACCAAAGTATTAATTAAAGTGGATTTCCCAACATTGGGAATACCAACAATCATGGCTCTCAATGGTCTTTCTAGCATTCCTTTGGCCTTTTCTTTCGCAAGTTTGTCAGCTAAAACCTCTTTTGCCCATTTCACAATTCTTTTTATATTAAATCCAGAAATTGCATCAATTTCTAATACTTGATACCCTTTGTTTTGAAAAAAACGTGCCCATTTTTTTGTTTCCGATGCATCTGCTAAATCAGCTTTTGTAAGTAACAATAATTTGGGTTTAGTACGCATCAATTTTTCAATTTCAGGATTTTTCGATGAATATGGTATTCGAGCATCAACAAGTTCAAAAACGATGTCAATGATTCTTAATCGTTCTTCTATTTCTTTTTTGGCTTTGGCCATATGACCAGGGTACCATTGGATCATAATTTCCCCCAATCCAGCCAACCTTCTTTTTTGTATTTCACAACCCCAATAATTTGCGATTGATGAAACAAACCTAAAGCTCGGCTATCAATGCTTGATGAGCGATTGTCACCTAAAACAAAGAAATAATCTTCAGGAATGAGGCAATCGCTTTGTGATGTGCATTGATTAACACCCTTTATTTTACATACATCTTCGAGAAATAAATCAAATTCAGGATAGGATAAATCTAAAAAAGGTTCATCAATTAATACTTGATTTATATATAGATTACCGTCCACAAAAGCAAAATACTCTCCACCGACAGCAATTACCCGTTTAACTAATAACTCATCATCTAAAACACCCGATGAAAAAGTTAAATCATTGATGTTTCCATCAACTTTTAAAACAACAATATCAAAGCGCTGTGCATCATCCGTACTTCTGACGATAAGCTCATCGCCTTCAACTAAAGTAGGAAACATCGAACTCTTATGAACAGTGGCTGGAAAATAGCCAACCATAAAAAAGATTTGTAAAATGAAGAGAGCAAAACTCATCATCATAAAAAAATCTAATACTTGATATAAATAATAATTTATTTTAGAAGTTAACAAAAAATATTTAGAAAACAAAGAAAAACTTGAAAACAAGACTGATAAAATAATGACAGCAATTACATATTTTGGATTAACGATAGCAACTTTCATAACATCAAGTGCCATAAAAACAGCTAGCAATAAAACCGCAACAAGTAATGATATGATTTTATTAATCATTTTTTTCTTTGTGATTTCCATATAATTTCCTTTTTTATTCTTCTAATAAACTTTCTAATTCTTCAACCGTTACTAATACTCGTCGTGGTCTTCCAGATAATCCTTCAGAAACAACACCTAATTCTTCCAAACCGTTCATAATGCTTTGAGCACGATTGAACCCAATTCCAAACTTCTTTTGAATGCGATTAATTGAAGCACTATCATTCTCTACAACAAACTTAGCAATGATGTCAAAATATTCATCTTCTCGTGGATCCAATGTCATTTGCTCTTCATAATTCATTTTTTGCTCTAAATCCTCTTTCGAGAACATAAAGTTTGGTGCATAATTGGCTTTAATGTGATCGGTTACTGCAATAATTTCTTCAAGGGAAATAAAGGCACCTTGAACACGAGCTTCACTGACGCCATCGCTATAAAGCATATCGCCCTTACCAAGTAATTTATCAGCTCCTGTTTTATCTAATATCGTCATGGAATCGACTTGGGAATTAACAGCAAATGCAATTCGTGTTTGAATATTGGCTTTAATTGTGCCTTTGATGACATCCGTTGATGGTCTTTGCGTTGCCATAATTAAGTGAATTCCGGCTGCCCGAGCTTTTTGAGCCAATCTTTGAATATATTCTTCCACGGATGAAGAAGCAATAAACATTAAATCAGCTAATTCATCGATGATTATGACAATGTAAGGAATTTCCTTCAAATTAGGGTCATTAGCAGCTAATTCATTGTAGGAATTGAAATCACGGCGACGACACGCTTTAAATAATTCATAACGATTTTGCATTTCATCAACCGCCCATTTAAGAGCAGTCGTAGCTAGTTTAGGATCATTAATGACAGGGGTTGCTAAATGAGGGATATCCTCATAGCTAGAAAATTCAATCAATTTTGGATCAATTAAAACTAGTTTGACATCATCGGGATGAGCTTTGTACAAAATGCTATTGATGATACAATTAATGCAGACACTTTTACCACTACCCGTTGTTCCTGCAATTAAAGCATGGGGCATCGCAGTAATATCTAAAGGAACACTTCGACCACTAATATCCAACCCTAAAATAACATTTAAAGGATTAGGGTCATTCAAATAGTCAGGATTTGCTAATAATTCGCCAAAAAGCACTTTATCTTGAACGATGTTAGGAACTTCGATTCCAATTGTTGCTTTCCCAGGAATAGGGGCCTCAATACGAATTGATTTGCCTTCAAGATTCATTTGTAAATTTCGGGAAATATTTTTAACGCGTTCAACTTTAACACCGTCATCTAGTTTAATTTCAAACTGAGTAACAGTTGGGCCTTTAGTAAAATGAACAACACGACCACCGATTTTAAAATCTTTTAGGGTCTTATCAATAACTTCTTTTTGATAGTTGACACTGGAAAAGTCATTTTGTTTGATTGCTTGTCCTCTTTTTAGAAGAGAAAGAGGAGGAGCAACATATTTAGTGCGGTTCTTCTTTTTTGTGAAAGTCGCTTGTTTGACTAACCTTGTATCATAATTAATAACCGTTTTTTCCGTAGTTGGTCTTGTTTCATTAATCGTTTTGGGCTCAATTGGCAACTCTTTTTTAAGTTTAGGTTCTGAGAAGTATTCATTTAGTTCGGGTAATTCGGCCAATTCATCTAGGGAATTAGGTTGTTCTTCTTCATTAAAATCAAAGTTTTCTACAACCTTTGGTTCTTCCTTTTTGATTGGTTCTAAAGGCACGGTTGTTGGTTTTTGTTTTCTTGGCGTGATATCTTCGCGCATTAGATAATCTGGAATGCGGTTCTTTTTCACTGTCGGTTGGATAACTTCAACTACAGGATTTGCATCAACCTGTTCATCGGCTTGTTCGCGAAGGCCTTGATATTGCATCCCTTGATTTCCATATTGAATATAGGGGTAAGTTGTTTTATCTTTTACTTTCCGACCATAATAAGGAGAAACAAACCCTTCTACTTTGGATTCAACTTGGGGTTTCTCATGGTTATCTATTGGTTTTGTGGAAGATGTTTCTTCATCTATTTTCGCAATATAAAAATTTTTAGGTGCCATTACTTTTCTCCTTCTTTATCCATCATCGTTTCTATTTCGTAAATTGTTTGTTCTAATTGCAGATTACTTTCTTTTTCCGAGTTAAAGACACTGCGGTTATAAACTTTATTAGTTTCTTCACCTACAATATCGATAATTGTGAGGGCAATCTTATTAGTTGCAATGGTCATCGTCGTCCCAATCATTAATTTTTTTACCCAATAAAGTGGATTGAATACATTAAAAATACCGGTAGCTACTTTAAGAAAGCCTGAAATCTGTGTTTTATTGGCAACTTTTACTGGTTTACTGTTGTCAATTTTCTTCTTCATTTCAATGATTTTTAATATGTAGGCAATCCTAACTTTTTTAATAGCATTTAATACTTTCCCTTTAAAGAGAGAATCAATCCGATTAGTAATATAATGATTTAACACAAGCAATTCATCAATACTTAATTCGTAAATCGGAAAATTGGAATCAGGATAGTAAATTTTCGCAATCGCATTAATTAAATTCCAAGAGATTTCTTTTAAAGCGGGTGCTTTTTCTTTTAAAGGTTTTGTTGAAAACTCCTCGGAATATTCGTTTTTAGCACTAGTTATTAATTTTAGAATTTGTTCATCGACATCTTTTTCATCTAATTTGGGCAAGTCTTTTCGTGGTCGCATTGAACTAACAACAATAAATAGATAGAATAAAAAGCAAAGCAAAAAGCCTAAAATTATGCCGAAAAAAAGAACATCAAAATTTTCAATCGTTAACTTTTGAAATAACTGGGAAAAGAACCTTTTAAGATTAATAAAAAAATTTAAAATCATAAATACTCCTTCCCCATATAATACTAGTTCATTTTACTACAAAAGCCCTTTTTTTGCAACCAAGCTTTAGTGATTTTCTAGACAATTACTCATAATTATGATAAAATACTCTAAAGGAAAAACATATGAATAAACCCTATTTGATTGCTGTCGATCTCGATGGAACATTAATTACAAATTTCGATAATTATGATAAAAAAAGCTTCCAATTGCTAGAAACATTGGCTAAAGAGCATTATGTTGTTATAGCAACTGGACGACCTTATCGATCATCAATTTATTATTATGATTTATTGAAACTAAAGACACCGATTGTCAATTATAATGGCGCATTAGTGCAGAATCCTCATGATCGCCTATTTCCAAAGACAATGATTACGATTGATCGTAATATCATTCGGTCATTGATTGCTGACAATGAGGATATTTTAATCAATATCTTTTGTGAAATTGAAGATGACATCTTTTTGTGGAAACAAACGAGTGAAATAGTTCCCTATCTGCACATTTCAGGTGGAAAATTGCAAGTTGGCAATTTTGATTTAATTTTACACGGTGATCCCAACGGTGCCATAATTATTGCAAAATTAGGCAGTGAGGACCGTCTAAAACAATATTTAGAGACAAAATTTCCCAATCAAGTTCTTATTAGGTTTTGGTATAACGAATCATTGGCCATTGCCGAAATCTATAATCCTTTGACCTCAAAGGGCAATGCTATCGCCAAAATTGCCAATTACTACCATATTCCCCAAGAACGCATCATTGCTATTGGAGATGCCCATAATGATATTGAAATGATCAAATATGCCCAATTTGGCGTTGCTATGAGTGGTGGCCATCCTGATTTATTGACTGTTGCTAACTATCAAACAACTTCTGTTGCTGAAAATGGTGTTTACCATTATTTAAATGACTTTTTTAAAAAAATGTAACCAAGATGATAAGACATCCAACAAGTAGACGGATATCATCCAATGGTTACATTTTTTTATTTGTAAATATTCATTTGTTCAAAAAAGATTGCTTTCGATACATCCATATATTTTAAAAATTGTGTTAGTTGAACATCGGATACATAAACATTGATTTCAATGATTTGTGAGATGCTGTTTCCTTCACTTGTAGAAGCTTCAACTCGATAAAAAACACGGTAATGTTGAAAGCCCATTTCTAGTACTTGACTTGTCCCAATCACGGCTTTATTAGATGAATAAAACGAAGTCGAAAGTGACCAATTAACAAGGTTTGCGGACATCTGCGTTTTATAATTGACAGTTTGTAATGATGTCGATAAATCATTCCATGTTATCGTTATTTGTTCCTCTTCAGTAGCAGTAATCGGTCCTTCATAAGGTAACCCATTGACTAATAGCTCTAAATCACCTAAATATGAAGGAATATCAATCGATAGTAATTGCGAAATAGCAAATCCTAATGGATTGGTCGCAACAACTCGAAAACTTAATGTTGAAGGATTGCTTGGTAGAATAAATGGTTGATAACAATTCTGTCCTTCAAAAACAATTGGGTTGTTTTCTGAGGTGATATCTTCCCATTCTACTCCATCACTAGAATATTGAACGACGTATGTGGCATCTTCTGCTTTCAGTTTGTTCCACATGAATGTAATCAATTCATTTGTATAAGCGGTCCCACGATAAGTGAAATTGTAAATATTGCCAATCCGTTTTGATACGGAAATCGTTTCAACGGAGCTTTGATTGTTTCCATAGTCATTTTGTGCTTTTAAGTAAACATAAACTAAAGGAGAACTATCTAAAGGAATACGAGTTTGGAAATAACCTCCACTTTCGATAATCGGATATGTTGTTGTATTCAACTTATTAAAATCAACATTGTTTGTTGAATAGTAAACTTCATAACTTGGTTCATTACCAAACAATGGATGAATTTCATCCCAACGGACAGTTAAAAAGCCGTTAAAGTAGTTGTAATCACTAAAAAATACATTTTCAAATGGTTCAATCGTTAGCATTTGTGCTCCAGAAGTAGCTTCTGTCGAGTTAACGTTTGTTCCCTCACCAAGAGTATTCGTTGCTGATTGAGGCTTTATTGCATAATAATAAACTTGTGTCGGATTGACTTTGTCAAAGTAACTTATTTTGTTAGTTGAAAATTCATTCCCAACAATATCAATCACTTCTGTTGGAGCATAAGTAATCGGATTACTGCTTCGATAAATGACGTATGATTTTGCACTTTCCATTTTATCAAAATCAAGGCGGAAACCATAATCGTTTTTACTTATCGCCAAATTACTTATTTTTGGTAGATTAATGGCTGTATAAGTTTTAATTTCAGGCAGCACTGCTTTATTGTTCCACATTAATTCTTTTACTCGGCTTAAATTATTATAGAAAACACCTGATTTTGTAAGGTAAGCAGATTGTACTTGTGAATAACTAAAAACACAATGCCCTTTTATTTCAGGATATTGGCTGGCATATTGCACTTGGTTGCCAGCTTCATTGACATTTGTATTCCAAGATCCACGATTTGCTTCAATTGCTTGATAAATACCCATTCCAGAATATAAATTAACATTTTTGTTACGGACAACTTTGACCCACCAATCCATCACATCGGCATAAGCTGCTGCTGTATCTTCAAAAGACCAATAGCTTTGAGGAAGGATATAATCTATCCATTCGTTGTCAACCCATTTTTTAGTATCACAATATAAATAATCACCATAATGTTGAAATCCAACTGTGTTTGACCCAACTGGTGTTATTAACGAACCATTGGCATCATAGACTGGTGTTGCTTGATATGAACCATTACGATAAATACCCGTTGGCGAAATACCTAATTGCACATGGCGATTATTTAAAGTATTATATTCTCGCATTTTTGAAGAAAGTGCTTCAACGAATAAATCGACTTGTTGGCGACGAAAATCAGCTATTGTTAAATTATTGAGATTATATTTGGCTCTTGTAACGGCATCATCGACTCCACCAATATAAAAATAGTCATCAAAGTGAATAGCATCGACATCGTAATTTTCAATAATTTCCATACATGTGTCCACGATAAACTTTCTAACAGAAACTTCACCCGGATTTAAAATGACTCCTGATGTCCCTTTTAAAATATAATCAGGATTTGATGCAATGTTATATGAAGGAAATGTTTTCGCATAATCTTCGATTGTCATCCCTAAAGTGCTTGAACCTAAACGATAGGGGTTGAGCCAAGCATGGAATTCAATCCCTCTTTTGTGGCATTCATTAATAGTCCAATTAATCGGATCAAACTCATCAAAGTTGACATTTCGAAAAACGGAAGCTAGAGGATTTAAACTAGATTTGTAAAGAGCATCGTTATTTAACCGCATATGAAAAATCATGGCGTTCATATTGAAATATTCTAAAGTATCAAAAACGATATACATTTGGTTTTTAAACTGCGAAACACTTCCAAAAGCAGATAAATCGCCGACTAAAGGGCTGATCCATACTGCACGGAAATCAGATTCTTGGGGAATATAAGCACTGGGCATTTTGACTTCAATCGATGTTGATCGATAAGTAACATTCCCACCGCTGCTTTTAGGTATGGGAACAAGATCAACGGCATCAACACCAACCAATCCTCCCAACACTAGGACATTTATCATTATAAGCATTATTAAGATTAATTTTTTAAACACTTTCATCTTGCTACTCCTTTTATTAGTAATTATAGCATTTTATCAACTCTAAGTAAACAAAAAGGGGAAAGTCAATCC
>JBFXJT010000032.1:0-13563 GCA_050174575.1 Bacilli bacterium | reverse complement strand
AAATTTTCAATGAATCGCTATCGATTTGTATTCATTGGCAATTTATGAGTATTAAATTTAATTTAATGTAAAAATATTTATTTTAATTGTTTTTTTATTTTGTCAGCTGCTAACTTCCCAGTTAAAATACTAATGGGAACTCCTGAAGGACTAAATGACCATTGACCTGCTTGAAAAACATGGGGAATCGGTGTCAAAATTGAGCGAGCAATTTTTGGCATCCGCGATTCTGAAGGAAGTTTATTATTTGAAAAAGCCCATCCCGTAATAGCACCATCACTATTTTTCGTTATTCTAGCAATTGTCAAAGGAGTTGAACTCTGATATAAAAGAATTTTGTCTTCTAACTCTGGAAAAATTGTCGAACTTAAAATGTTGATAATGATTTCTTTACAAAGATATTTAAATTCTTCATACCAACCCTCATCAAAAATCTTCTTAACAAATGAATAATCCATCAACGTGCTGATTATTACACCTGTTTTATTGGGTGGTGCAAGATTTGGATCTCGTAAAGATGGAATAGAAATCTCATAAGTAGTATTTTTTAGATAAGATTCGACCCACTTGATTTTTTCTTGTTTTAGAGAACAATTGTTTGGTTTTCCAAACTTTGTGATGCCTTCAATAGTCGGAGTATAAAAACAATGAGCACCACTACATTTTTCAAAATAACTTTTATCGAAATTTGTTTCTAAAAATAACGAAAAAATAGAATCTCCACCTTTGTTTTGATGTAAAAGTTTTCTTTGTTTAATAACAAGACGAAGACTTTTATTCTTGTCAAATTCAATGATTCTATATAAAGTGTTTAGATCACAAGCCCAAATTAATTTTTTATATCCGAAAATTTCATTGTTTTCAAGTATTACTTGTTTTTTATCAACATCTATTCTTACAACTTGACTGTTTGTTTTAATTTCCCCTTGATTGTTTTCGATAAACTCGGCAATCTTTTGGGGAAGCACTTCTGTACCACCAATCGGATAACTGTAATCTGGGTAAAGACCAAAGTACGAAAGTGCAAAAAATGTCGGTGTGTTTTGGAAAAAGTGTTGCGAAATAATATCAATAAGCGCTTGATTTTGAGTAAATCTTCTTAAAAAATCATTTACTGGTTCGCTTAATTTCATCGCTTTTTTAATGTTTTTTTGATATTTGATTAGCCATGGGATTAGAGTTTTAAAAACATACTCTTTATCTTTAAAGGAATCAAGAAATAAAGGATTATCAATTCCATAAATGACTTCCATATACTTCATAATCTTTTTGATCTCTTCGATTATTTGTGAAATGTTATTTATTTCATTAGGAAAGTGTTTTTCAAGTAATTTTTGATAGTCATTTAAACTGTCTTTAGAGTTAAAATAGACAAATTCATTGCCGATTTTTAAACATGCCGGACTTTTTACAAAATCGATTTTTATTCCCAATTGTTTTAGCATTGGAAATATAATGCCTGAATTTTCAAAAGCGCGAATTCCCGTATCAAACGTAAACCCTTGGTTTGTAAAAGAGTGAACTAAGCCCCCTATTTGGTTGCTTTGTTCAAGTAATAAAGGATGATAGTGGTATTTCGTTAAATAAGCAGTTGCAATTAATCCTGCTATGCCCGCACCTACAACAATAACATCATATTCATTGTTTTTTATTTCCATAAATTACCCCCATAATAAATATTAGTTATATAAACAGCACTTTTAAAAGAACAACAATTTTATTTTGTCGAGAAATCTTTAGAATTAAGAAAAATCGTTATTTAATTGCTCTCATTACTTAGTTCATTTTTAAACATTCTAATGCTTTGTATTCCCTTAAATAAAGTCCCCGTTTTTCTTCATCAAAATTTGTATAATCTTGATGTTTAGAAAAAATATTTTTTGCTTCTTCAAGTAAAATCCATCTTGGCTCCATCCCAACGCGTGTTTCGCCAATTGTAAGATTTCTCCTAGTTTCACCAATTATTTCACAAATAAAATAATTAGTGATAAAATGCCATTCTTCATAAAACTCATTTATAACGAGAAACTGTTTAACTGGTTTGACAATCATGCCGGTTTCTTCCGTTAATTCTCTAACACAACATGCTTCTTCTGTTTCTCCAATATCAATACCGCCACCAGGAATCATCCACAATCCAGTTTTAGTTTCAAATGATAACAGTATTTGATTGTTATTGATAACAATCCCTCTACAGGCTACTCTTTCTTTTGAACTATGGCCAAAAAAATTATCGCCAATAATGTCAATTTTCTTCATAAATTGCCTTTACATTAATATTATTCTTTGTTTTGTAAAATAGAATCTTTTTCAATCTCAAAATATAAAAATCCAGGATAATTAGTGTCATCCAAATCATTCGGAATTTGTTTTTGAACCATCCCAATCCTTTTATATAGATTAATTGCTTTTTCGTTTTGTGGATTGGGATCACCATAACAACATTTAGCACCGTTTTTAAATGCTTCACCTATTGCAAATTTTAAAGCTCTAAATGCTATCCCTTTTTCTCTCGCAAAAGAAAATAATTTGATATCTAAAGCAGCTCTTTTTGTGCTTTTATCAATATTATAAAAAGTTTCTCCACAGTATCTTCCTTCATCATAAATCGAATAATGATTAATTGCAGGTCGGGACTTTTCTATCCAACAAAGCCATTTAATCATATCTTCATCGTTTTTGTTTAAACCGTTGGGAAAACCAACATATTTCATCACATCACCATCGGACCACAATGATTGAATATGAGCAAGATCATTTTTACAAGATTCTTTAATTACCACTAAGTTTATACCTCTTTTTTATTAAGGCAAACCACGCTTTCCACATGATAAGTCCCAACAAACATATCAACAGCAGCAAATTTTTTTATTTCATATTGTTGATTGATAAATTTTATATCCCGAGCCAAAGTTTGTGCTTCACAAGACACATAGATGATTGTTCGTGGTTGTAATGTTAAAACAGCTTTTAAAAATTTCTCTGTTGATCCACTTCTTGGTGGATCCATAACTACAACATCAATCTTCTTTGGTGTAGTTGCCCATTTCTCAATAAATTCTGTCGCATCTTCGTGAATAAATTGAATGTTTTTAAGATGATTTTCTTTTAAATTTTCAACTGCATTTATTACTGATTGTTTATTTGATTCAACACCTATAACTTGTTTCACAAAAGGACTTATGACCATTCCAATTGTTCCAACTCCACAATATGCATCTAAAACATTATCTGTATTTTGAAAAGACCCATAATCAATGACTTTTTGAAGTAAATTTCTGGCTTGTTCGGGATTAATTTGAAAAAAAGTTTTAGAAGATATTTTAAACCGCATTCCTAATAATTCTTCCCAAATAAATCCTAAGCCATATAAAACACGCTCTTGTTCACCAAGAATAATACTTGTTTGTCGAGAATTAATGTTTTGAACAATGGATGTTATTTCCGGAAATTGCATCTTTAGCCGCTTCACAAATTCATTTCTTCCAGGAAATACTTCGGATTGTGTGACAATAACAACGAGAACTTCCTTGGTTTTGAAACCTTCTTTTATGACAACAAAGCGAATGAGTCCACTTCTTTTATCTTCATTATAAGCGGGGATTTTCATTTGCATCATTATTTTCGCAATTCCAGAAGCAATGGCGTTTTGGATTGGCGTTTGGACGGGACAAGCATTTAGTGGTGTCAAACGGTGGGATTCTTCTTCATAAAAGCCATAAATAATCTTGTTTTCACGAAAACGATAACCAATTTGCATTTTGTTGCGATAACCCGTTTTTAAATCTGCGCTAATGAATTCATCAATTTTTACAAGCATTTTTTCGTTTTTAAAAGCATTAATGATGTAATTCTTTTTAAACTCGACTTGCATGGAATAATTCATGTGAAGCAATTGGCAACCACCGCATTTGTGATATATTTCACAACCAGGATCTTGCCTAAAAGAAACAGGTTTTGTTACTTTGATTAATTTGGCTTTTTGGTAAATTAATTCCTCGTTTATTTCTACAATCCCTTCTTCTTTAGGAAGTAAATTGGCAACAGGATAAACGTTTTTTCCAACTTTAATTAACCCCATACCAAAATCATCCATACCAAAAGCTTTTGTTGTTACTCGAAAAGGTTTAGACATTGTTTTCCTCTTTTTCATGTTTTTGTAAATTAATGACAATATAAGCTCCCAGAATCATTAAGATGATGCCAATAATCCAACTAATTATTCCGGAATTAACAAAGACTTCTTGATATTCCTGATAAACACTGAATAAAATAGCAAATGGGGAAGCGCTCAATAATCCTAAAATCGTATAATAAAAAGCTTGTGTTGTTTTTCTTAAAAGCCACGCAATTAATTTAGAAAATAATACCATGCCAATAATTACTCCTAATCCAAAAGGAATAACCGGAATAATTGTATGCAAAATTAATGGAAAGTTAAAAGCTAGTACAGCATCAAAAAAATTACCAACTACATTGACCCAAATTATTTCATAATAACCAAGAGCTAATAAAATCATTGAACCACTAACCCCTGGAACGACATTGGCCGTCGAAGCGAGCATTGTTAATAAGAAAATTATCACAGCCATAGAAAAATCAAATTGATAATTCGTAACAGAATCAGTACGTATAAACGGTAAAGCAACAACTATTGTCATGCCTAAAATAAAAACAATGCCATCAATTAATCTAAATTTGTTTTTCTTCGCATGGTGAAATGTTTTCGGGAGGGCTCCAATAATTAACCCTATAAAGAATAATGCTGTCGGAATTGGTGCAACAGTTAACAGCCAAACTAGTAATTTTATCGAAGCTACTACTCCGATGGCCATCCCAATGAATAATGCCCACATATCTTTAAGCGTTTTTATCGGCTTTTGTAATAAATTGCTGAAAGCATTGATAAAACGTTCATAAATATCTAAAACAACGGACATACCTCCGGCACTAAAACCAGGAATGACGATTGCAACACCAATCAATATTCCTCTAGCAAAGTCTAATAATATTTTTTTCATATTTCACCTATTTGTCTTTATTTTATTATAACTTATTTTAAAAAATTTTTCTATAAAAAAAGGCTTTAATTAAAAATTAAAGCCAATGGCATCTTCAACAGGAACCGAAAAACAAATACCATGAGCAGGCGTCTTAACCCCATGTGCTTCCACAATCCCTTTCATGATTGCTGCTTTTGTTGTTGTTTGAGTTACAATCATTAAAATATCTTTTTCGGGATGAATGGAGATCCCAAAAAACTTGCTTACTTCACCCATCGCACTTCCTCGAGCATGTAAAATTGTTCCTCCACGTGCTCCATTCTGTTTAGCTGTTTCCATAACTGCTTCTGCAAAACCATGATTACAAATCGTTAATATTAATTCAAAATTATACATCTTGTTCTCCCATTAATAATTTCATCGCATTTTTTCCAATGCTTGTTATAGGAATGGTGAAAGCAACACCAGCACCTTTTTTATCAAATTCGAGATGCTTTTTTAAAGCAGGTAGGATACTCTCGACTTCGTTATTTAAAGCAAATCCGAAAATCAAAGTCTTTTCTTTTTTCCCAAGACTTAGATAATCAAGCAACTCACTATTTGCTGTACCTTTTCCAAGTGTTTCCACTTGATAGCTAAGACCATTTTGTTCATAAATTTTTAAGACTTGATTACACAATGGCCGATCAATGATGGTTATCAATAATTTCATCGTTTCCCTCGCTAACATTAATAATTTCTTCGTTTTCAGCTTTTTCACGAAGTTGATATGCTTTTTGGTGGAAAATTAAACCTAATATTTGAATTGTTACAAGTGGCGTCATCGCTACAAGAGCAACTAATCCAAAGGCATCAGTTAATGGATTACTGTTAGGAATTGCGAGTGATGCTCCTAAACCAAGAGGAACCAAAAATGATGCTGTCATGGCTCCCGAAGCCGCACCTCCCGAGTCAAAAGCAATTGCCGTAAAACGGTCAGGAACTTTAAAAGTTAGTAAAAGTGCAATTAAATAACCAGGAAGCAAAAAATAAAGTAATGGCCAACCAGTTAAAATGCGTAAGGCAGCCAACCCAACAGCAATCGCAATTCCAATTGATAGGGTAATTGTCAACATTCTTTTAGGAATGGCCCCACTGGTCATTTCTTCTACTTGTTTTGTAAGAACACCAACAGCTGGTTCAGCAGCAACAATAACAAATCCTAAAATCATCCCCATCGGAATGAATAACCAAGAATCACTTGATTTTACAATTGTTTCGCCAATTTGTCCACCTAAATCTAATAAGCCATAATTTGCACCAGTTAAAAATAAAACTAGTCCGATAAATGTAAAAACAAATCCAATAAGAATTTTGATTACTTCTCTTTTTGATGTTTTGATGACCAACACCTGAAAAATAATAAAAAATAGCAAAAAAGGTAATAGTGCTAAACCAATTGAAATAGAGAAAGATTTAAAATAACCAAAAAAATTAAGCGTCACTTCTTCCCCATGGAATTCAGGATTTCGTACCAATCCTAAAATAAGAACTGCAAAGATTGGTCCTAAAGAACATAATCCTACAAGCCCAAAACTTTCGTCTTGAGCATTTGCATCACCACGTGCTGAAGCGACACCAAGTCCTAATGCCATGATGAATGGAACTGTAATGGGTCCAGTGGAAGCTCCACCAAAATCAAAAGCAATCGGGATAAAAGATTTCTGAACAATGAACGCTAAAATAAAGACTATTGTATAACTAATAAGCAATAAAATGGATAATTTTATTTGAAAAACAATCCTTAATAAAGCTAAAACTAAAAATAATCCAACGCCGCAAGCAACCGCAAGAATTAAGGTTACTGTGGGAATAGCAACAAACTGATCAGCTAACACCCATAGGTCAGGTTCTGCAGCCGTAATCAAAAACCCGATGATGAAAGCAACAATAATCATTAATATTAAGCTTTTTCTTTTAGTGATGTATTTGCCAATTCCTTCTGCAATTGGCATCATTGATGATGAAGACCCGATGCTAAAAAGGATTAATCCGGAAATAAGCAATAAAACACCAATTAGAAAACTAATGATTAAAGACAACTCAATCCCCATAATTATGCTAATTACTAAAATAATAAAGGCCACAGGCAAGATTGCTTGGAGGGATTCCTTTATTTTTTCTTGCAATATTTTGTTCAAGACAACCTCCTAAGCATCGAGAAAAGTTAAAATATCTCTTTTTAATTGATGGTTAAAAGCAGATTTAAGCATCAAGTGGGACACATGATCATAAATTCGCCATTCGCTTTTTTCGTTGGTACATTTGCTTGCTAAAAAAGTAACTGTTTTTTTGGGAACAAGTTGATCAACTTCTCCCCAAGCAATAAAACAAGGATTTTTAATTTCACTTATTTGGTCATTTGCTTTTTTTATCAAATTACGGAAATTTTTAAAGGCACCCCAAAAATATGAGTGCAAATAACGCTCATATAAAAAACGTAAACTATCTTTATCTTCTTCTAAAGTATGTGTCAAGATGACTCGATAACTATTTTGTTCTTGATCTTTTTTTTCGATTACAGCCTTTTCTAAAAAGACAAAGTTACGGGCATAATGTTTTAATTTCGCATATGGAAGAAAGATGTTAAAATACTTATTGGCAGGAGCCAGTAATACCAGTTTTCGGAAAACATATTTCTGACTTAAATAAACCCCTAGAGCTCCGCCCATGGAATAGCCCATAACATCAATTACATCATAAGTTTTTAAAAGAGTTTGAAAACATTTTTCTAACAAAAAAAAGGTTTCAGCATCATTAAAGTGTCCATATTGTTCGCCATCGTGATGCCCTGGATACACAAATCGTTCAATATGATTGTATCTTATTTGTAAATCAGGTATGATTTCATCAAAATCGCTTTGATTTGATAAAAATCCATGTAACAGCAAGATGGCTTTTTGCATAAAATACTCCTTTATATTTGCATAAATAAATAATAAACGATTACGACAATCAAACTTGGCAACATGTTTGCAAGTTTTATTTTTTCCGTCCTAAAAAAATTTAAACCAATACAAGCAACGACAGCATACCCTACCATACTAAAAGCGGAAATAAAATCAGTAGGCATAAAATCACCAAAAATCAACCCTAAACCTGTAATGAGTCCTTGATAGATTAGAACAGGGATTGCGGAAAAAATAACACCAAAACCTAGTGTCGATGCAAGAACAATAGCCGTAATCCCATCTATAATTGCTTTTAAATAAATAATTGAAGGATCATTTAAAGCTGCATGAATACTGCCGACGATAGCCATCGCTCCGATGCAAAAAATTAACGAAGCAGAAATAAAACCTTCAGAAAATTTCCCACGGTTGATTTTCTTTTCTAAAAATTCACCAAAGTGGTTTAAATGATTATCGATTTTTAATAATTCTCCAATAAAGGTACCTAAAGCTAAACTAATAAGCAATAATAATTCATTCTGAGTACTAATTGTATTATTATCAATGACAAGCATTTCCTTTAATACTCCACCAAGACCAATAATGAGGACAACAATCCCAACAACTTTTAAAACAGCATCAAAAATGTGGGGTTTAATTATTTTTCGAAATAATAAACCAATGATTCCACCGATAACAACAGCCAAACCATTTACTAATGTTGCAACCATATCAGTCATTAAACCCAAAAGTTAATTTAACAGGATTGTGATCACTAAAAACAAAATCATTATCAATATTTGTAACCGATGTCACCGATATAAGATCATTAATAATAAATCCATCAATTACAACAGTATAATTGACACCAGCTGTATAAGCCATATCCGTGCTTCTGCATGTTCCGACATTATTAGATTCAACGATTTGGTAGCCTGTCGGAAGGATATCATTAGGGAATACAAAAACCCAATTTGGGACTTTTTGTGTTGTTGCAAACAAATTAAGACTGTTACCTATATCGTGATTAAAATCGCCACCAACAATAACATAATTGTCCTTTTCTTGGATCATAATTTCTTTTAATTTTTCTAATTGTAAAGCTCTTATGAGCCCTCCCTCATCATAAGCAGACAAATGGACATTAATTAACACTAAGTCTTTATCCGTATTTGTCTTGATTTTTGTGACTAGAAAACAACGATCAAGGTCAAAAAAACGATTAGGGAATGAGTTGTCAATTGGCAATTGATAACGAACTGCTTCGCTAATTTCATATTTGGAAAAAGTGCTAATGCCCGCAGTCGTCTTGCCAATCGGGTCATTAAAAGGAAAATATAAAAATGCGGAATGAAAATTTAAAGCAATTGCTGCAGTAAAATCAGTCAATTCATCTTTAAATGAAGCATATTGATTTATAAAATGACTACGATTTGCCGATACATCAATTTCCTGAATAAATACAAAGTGTGGATCATGGGATTGAATTAAATCAATTGCTCCAGAAGTGTTTGTTTCTACAACTTCTTTACTAACAGCTTTTGCCAAAGTCCCTTGAACTTTTTCACCAGTCAGCATCTCCCCAGAATCCATAAAAAAAGAAAAATCATGGTTGTATGCGCCAAAGCCAATATTATAAGTCATGATAACATAATCATTATTGGTATCAACGATATTAGTATTATTCTTTTCAATTTCCACAGTAAGTTCATCATCAAGGCGATAATATTGCGTCGTTACATAGCCAACATAACCACCGACAATCAAAACAAGCATGATAATAACGATTATTAATATTTTACTAATCAATAAAACAATTTTCTTACTCATGGCATCCTCACTCGTAAAATTTTACTAAAGCTTGAGTCCCAAAATCTTCTTTTCCATCTTTAGCTAATTCTTCATACATCTTTAAAACAGTGTGTAACATTTTTAAATCTATTTTTTTATTTTCTGTTTCTTGGATAGCTAATTTCATATCCTTAATAAAATGTTTTATAAAAAAACCTGGTTGCATATTTCCTGAAAGAGCTCGTGGTGCAGATACTTTTAATTGCGTACTTGCTGCACTACCCGTATTCCAAATTGGTATTAACTTTTCTAAGTCCAATCCATTTGCTTTTCCATATGCCATCATTTCAGCAACTGCAGCAATGGCTCCGGCAACACCGATTTGATTTGTTAATTTCGCATGTTGTCCCATACCTGCTTGGCCAACATAAACGATTGTTTTTCCCATTGCTTGAAGCACAGGTAAGGTTCTTTCATAAATGGCTTGATCACCACCACCAAAAATTGTTAAAGTACCTTCTCTTGCACCAATATCCCCACCTGTTACAGGACAATCTAAACTGAATAAACCCTTGGATTTTGCTGCTTGATAAATTTTTATTGCCAAAGAAGGTGATGATGTCGTCATATCCATTAAAATAGTTCCCGGTAATGCGTTACTTAATATTTTATCCTCATCAAAATAAACACTTTCCACATCATTGGGAAAACCAACCATCGTAATAATCAAATCGTTTTGTTTGCTTAAAGTAGCGATGTCGGATATTAAAGTTGCTCCAAAATTAATCACATCAGAAACCTTTTGTGGATTTCTCGCGTATATTTCCACATCATAACCCTTTTTTATAAGATTTTTTACCATGGAACTGCCCATGACACCAACTCCAATAAAACCTATTTTCATACTTCCTCCTAAAAAAATAAACCTTCAACAAGAATTTTAATCCCAATGCCCATCAGGATTACTCCACCAAACAAAATTGCTTTATTTTTCAAAATGTTGCCAAACCGTCGACCAAGCAAGATTGCTATAAAACAAATTCCGATTGTAACTAAAGCTATAATAATTGATGAATCATAAATAGGTACTGACATTAAAACAAATGTCAAACCGACTAAAAAAGCATCCATACTGGTAGCAAAAGCTTGCCAAAAAAGCATCGGTGTTGTGGAAACCATACAAAGATCGTTTTTATGTTTCAATTCTTCAAAAACCATTTTGATTCCTAAAAAAACGAGAATTCCTGATGAAATAAAAATTGTTATATTTTTTAAAAAACCATTAAATAACGATCCAAGATAATATCCCAAAATCGGCATCATTCCTTGAAAAACACCAAATAAAGTGGCTATTAAAAGAGCTTTCCCAATTTTCATTTTTTTATCCATCAATCCATTACATAGTGAAACAGCTGCTGCATCCATGGATAAACCAATTCCTATAATAATTATTTCCCAATAATTCATAAATCCTCACTAATTAAAAAAGAGATTTCATCTCTTAAGAGATTTTATCTCTTTTCTTAAATTCATCTTTTAATCGTTTTTTGGTTCATTTTTAGTCGGTGTTAAAATAATGTGGAAAACAGGGATTAACAATAAAATTACCCATAATGGATGCCATAATCCTGTAAATAAACTAGCAACAACATAAATACTAGCAATAATGAAAGGCATCGAAAAACGAATTTTTTTCTCCCCAACAATGAATGGCATTAAAGGAATTAACAAGAAAACCATCCATGATGGATGCCATTTTTTTGTAAAATAGCCTAATAGAAAAAAAGCTATTAAACATATGAACGGAGTTATCGCAACAATTTTATTTTTTATCGACATAATTATTCTCCTTTTTTATAAATTATACACTTTTAATAAAATTTTATCAAATGTTATTTAGTTAAGACAAATTTTACAAAAAAACCAGCTACATTGCACAAATTAGCTAATTTCACCTTAAATTTCTCTCTGGCTCCTTTTTCGGTAGTTTGTCGCATAAATTATTGTGTTTGATATAAGTGAAAACTAGGGTGAATATGAACTATCCAATAATTGACTAATTTTGTTTTTCTTGTAATAGAATAAAGTTTTGGAGGATTTTCAAGCCCTTTTCCAAATAAGATTGTGGACAAGCAATGTTTACTCTTATGAATCCATTACATTCTTTACCGTAGTTTTGGCCTTCGTTTACTATCATACCTAATGCTTTCAAGCCATCGCATATTTCTGTACCTTTCATTTTTAAAAAGCGTAGGTCAAGCCATAATAAATATGTTCCTTCAAGTTTCGCAATTGCAATTTGTGGAAGATATGTTTGCAAGAAAATTGTTGCAAACCTGTGATTTTTTCTTAAATGGTCTAATTGCTTTTCAAGCCAAGCTTCACCGTGTGAATAGGCAGCTTTGCATGCAACGATACCCATCAAATTCGGTGATGATGAAAAATGTCTTGTCATTTGTTCAAGATATTTTTGCCTAACTTCTTGGTTACCAATAATTAGATTGGAAGTTTTTAAGCCTGCCAAATTGAACGTTTTACTTGGGGCAGTTCCAATGATTAAGTGGTCTAACTGGCCTATATATTGTCCTAAAGATATAAAAGGTTGTTCATATAAAATAAAATCACAATGAATTTCATCACTAAATAAAAAAACTTGGTATTGATGACATAATTCAACTAATTTATCCAATTCTTCTTTTTTCCAGACACGGCCTACAGGGTTGTGTGGGCTGCAAAGAATCATCATTTTTGCACCATTTTTAAAATGTTGCTCTAAATCAACAAAATCCATTTCATAATGATTATTATTACAGATTAATTTATTTAATAAAACCTGTCTTTTAGTGTTTTCAATAACTGCATAAAAAGGATTATAAACAGGTGGCTGAATGACGACATAATCTCCTTCTTTTGTAAAAGTATCAATGGCCAAGGCAATCGAAGGAACAATTCCTGCAGTCGGAACAATCCATTCTTTGTTAATTGAATAGTTATAACGTTTTTTCACCCAGTTAGCAATGATGCTACGATATTCATCATCAATGATGGTATAACCAAAAATACCATGATCGCAACGTTTTTTCATAATTTTAATAATGGCTTTTGATGTCGGATAATCTGAATCTGCTATCGAAAAGGATAACATGTTTTCATCAGCAAAGTTCCATTTTGAGGACGAAGTATTTAATCTAGAAATGGGTTTATTAAAACAATCCATAAAGCTCCTTTAATAATTAATTTCTATTTATTATAACATTAATTATTTATTTTTCCAATATTTAAAAGAAAGCAAAAAACTAGAAAATATTTTTGATTTGTAGTATACTATTTAAAAAAAGGAGATAAATAATAATGGAGAATACAAATAAAGCCAATTTTGATGCTGCTGTAGCAAGTAATCATTTAGTGTTAGTCGATTTTCATGCTGTTTGGTGTGGACCTTGCAAAATGATGACGCCAGTGATTGAAAGTTTGAACAAAGAACTTGAGGGAAAAGTAAAAGTTTTAAAAGTTGATGTTGATGAAGAATTTGAATTAGCTAGAAGATTTCAAATTTCCGCAATCCCTACTTTAGTTCTAATTAAAGATGGAAAAGTAGTTTCAAAAACAATGGGTTACAAACCAAAAGATGCTATCTTAACAATTCTAAAAAATAATGCTTAATTGATTTAAGTAAAAAAAGTGATTCATAAAATATATGAATCACTTTTTTTTATTTTGCTTCGTAAACCCACAAACCATGAAGATTGCAATATTCATAAACAGCCACTAACTTTTCATCAGCAAGTGTAAAGTTTGCCTTTGGTTCTTGGTTAGGTGCCAATTTTTTGAATTGCCCT
>JBFXJT010000031.1:0-13830 GCA_050174575.1 Bacilli bacterium | reverse complement strand
ATTAAAGCCAAGAATACTCTTGGCTTTTTGTATGCAAATTGCATTAACCCTAAAAAAGTGATATAATCACGTTAGTTAAGGAGTGATGTTATGAAAATATATACACGAACAGGCGACGAAATGCAAACAAGCGTTATTACAAAACGCGTATATAAAAATGATGCTCTGGTAGAATGTTTAGGCACAATCGACGAATTACAAGCTCATTTAATGCTGTGTACCCATTATGTCGATCAAAACAAACAAGTTTTGTTTAAGAAGTTGGCGACGGATTTATTTTCCTTCAGTGCTGATTTACTTAAAGTTGGGAAAATGCGTCTTACGCAAGAACACGTTAAAGAATTAGAAACATTGATTGATGAAATATCATTAACTATTCCCAAGCAAACAGGGTTTCTATTACCGGGAACAACAAAGGCTAACGCCAATATCCATATTTCAAGAACGGTTGCCCGAAGGTTAGAACGCGCTTTAGTTACTTATGCTTTAAAAGAAGAAACTTCACCTGTTTTATTAAGTTATTTGAATCGTTTTTCAGATTTATTATATGTGCTTGCAAGGAGCGTAGAATAATGTTTGAAAAATTATTATTTATGGCTTATTTAATAATTTTCTTAGGCTTAATTCCCATTAATTATAAAGCTTTGATGGCTCTTGATTTTTCCCAGCTGTTTCAAAGAAATTCACAATGGCAAATAAAATTTATCGTTGGCATTATTAGCATTGTTTTTGCTTTTTTAGTAGCTTTTGCCATGTTAACCACAATGGAATATATTCGTTCGCTCTTTTAAAAAATCTTCCCGCAAGGGAAGATTATTTTTTTAAATCAATAATACTGGCTTGCCAAGTCACCAATAAGGAAAAAACAATAATTATAAACCATAAAAACGGCAAATAAATAGTTAATGATGGCGATGTGAAAAACACAGTGGTATTCTCATATAAAAATAAAACTATTTTTTGAAAATAAATGCTAATTGTAATTAGAATTAGAAAGTTAAGTAATACTCTCCCAAAGCGAATTTTTCTTAATAATAGAGCAAAAAAATTAGCAATTAAGTAAATCAAAACATTCAGGGTGAATAAAAGCAAAAAAGTTGATATTTTTAAGTAAGGGAATAAAGAAACATACACGATTAGTGTCCCGTGATAAGATTCTTTGGAAATGGACAAAAGCCAAAAAACAAAAGCAGCAAAACCCGTTTTTATTAAGGCATTAATGAATCCAAAACTCAAACTGCTTAAGAAAAAACTAAATCGATTTGTTTTTAAATTTAAATAGTGGTCACACAAATGATAATATTCGTAAAATCCCACCGCAAACGACAATAACAAAACCAAAGCGATGAAAAAGATGGTAAAGTGATAGAAAATACCGAAGTCCTTTAACAAGTAAACAGTAATTAAAGTTGCGAAAACAAAAAACATGAAAGAAACAAAGTAAATTTTACGATATGAAAAATAGTGTAATTTGAAAGGCTTTAAAAAGTTCATACTATATTCCTTTCATTTCGCGTAAATTAATCAAATAGATGAAGACTTTTTGAATAGGAACTTCTGAAATTTTGATTAAATATTTTTGATATTTTCTAATTTCATCTTTTGTCAACTTTTTACGGATACAAACAGTTAAATTGTTATCGCGTTCCTCAACACCGATTACTTTAACACCGGTAATTAATGATTTTAAAACTTCCGTTTTGCCACTTAAATATTTAAAACTGCTTTTAATTTCTTCGGTTGTGAAGTTTTCAAACAAACGACCTTTATCAAAAAAAAGCACTTTATGGACAATTGATTCAATCTCATCGATATAATCCGTTGAAAGGATTAACGTTCTAGGATATCTTGTATGATGGGAATAAACGAAATTAAAAAAATCATAGCGGTCTTTCGCATCGACATCATCTAATGGGTTTTCAAATACAGTAATATTTGCGCGGCTTGCTAAACCGAGAATTCCTAAAAGCAACTCCTTTTTATTTGCGAAAAGTTTATAATATAAGGTGCTTGGTTTCATTTGAAAGAAGTCCATTAGTTCATATGCATATCCATTATCCCATTTAGGATAGAAAGTTGCCATTAATTGGCAAATTTCACGGATCGAAAGGTGTCCTGGGAAGCTTGTTTTTTTCGAAATAAAGCAAATTCGTTTGGCCATAAGCGGATTGTTATAAAGAAGCTCGCCATCAAGGTAAACTTGGCCTTCATTTGGTTTCGTTTTTGTAGAAATAAGGTTTAAAAGAGTCTCTTTTCCAGAATCACTTTTCCCAATAATCGCATAAATTTGATTATCAAGAAAGTTATAACTGAAATTGATAACCGAAGGATGTTTTCGATATAATTTTGTAACATTTTCGCAAACTAAAACTGACATAATTATCCTAATTCCTTATTCCTTTGATGGTTAAAGTATACACTGAAAACCGTTATAAAGCAAATAATTAGTTTAATTATGGCATGGGAAAAAGACAAAAAAACAACGAATTTAAATAAAAAAACCTTAAAATTTACTGTTTAAGGTTTTTCACAATTTTCTTGTTTCTTCGCGTTTGTCATGGGGACATTTATTTATACACTTTTAGGTTTAAAATGTAGTATAAGGCAAATTTGGGCTATTTTAAGAGGGTATAGGGGTGCCTTTTAAAATTGATAGTCCTTTTTTGTAATTTCAATCGTATTTTTCGTTTGATCTATTAATTGATTGATAACAAAATCAGCTTCATCTTTTGGGATGAGGACTTCCAATGTAATCTTTGTTTCGAAACATTTCTTTTTTTCTTGATAATTTGTGAGGACTTTTTGCACATTATGAAGATAGGAATAATCGAATTTTAATTCTAAAATAAGATACTTAATAATGTTCACAAAAGAGGCGTTTTCTAAAGCTAAAGCGACGCTCGAACCATAAGCACGGACTAAACCACCAGCTCCTAATTTGATTCCTCCATAATAACGGGTCACAACAGCTAAAATATCTGTCAATTCATGCTTGTTTAGGACGCCATAAATGACACTTCCTGCCGTATTACTCGGTTCATTGTCATCGGAGAACTTAGCCAAAGCCTGATTTTCACCAATTATATAAGCATAACAATGGTGTGTTGCTAAATGATGGGTCTTTTTAATCGCTTGAAGAGCTTCTTTTGCTAATGATACAGAATTTACAGGGATTAATTGGCAAATAAAACGACTTTTATTGATTGTTTGTTCGAAAGAAAGAGCGTTTGCGATTGTTTTCATATTTTCACCAACCCCATTATAAACAAAATAAGCCACAAATTAAAGTCTTTTTTCCCACATTTAAAAAATCCAACAAAAATATAGTAATTTATTAGGTTTTATTATATAATGAACTAAAGTAATGTTATAGAAAAGGAGTTTTTGATATCTGTGATTAATATGGAACAATATTTAGATAAAGGTAAAGAAGTTTTAAAAATATTAATTAACAACGGCTGCGAAGCTTATTTAATCGGTGATGTCGTTTGCAATACCATCATGCAAATACCCTTTTTAGAAGTTGAAATTACCACCAATGCTACTCCCGATATGGTCAAGGGAATTTTTTCGCTTGCAAAAGTAGAACCGGAAACCGAAGGCAGAGTCCGATTGTTTTATAACGGCTATGAATTTGTTGTTTCCACATTCCGCGTTGCTGAAAAACATCGTGATAATCGCTCTCCTTTACGCATCCATTATTCAAAAGATTTACATGATGAACTAGCTTGCCGTGATTTCACAATCAATGCCATCGCAATGAGCCATGCAGGCAAATTAACAGATGCTTATAAAGGCTTTGAAGATATCCAAAAAAAGCTGATTAAGACAATCGGAAATCCAAGAATTCGTTTTGGAGAAGAACCGTTATTGATCTTAAAAGCCCTTCGCTTAGTAAGTGAATTAGGGTTTAAGATTCATGGAAAAACTTTATCCGGCATGCGAGCAAAAGCTAAAATGCTTTCCAAAATATCGATTGATGTGATGATGCCGGAATTGAAACGTTTTTTTGCAGGGAAATACTTTAAGAAAGCATTGAAAAACTTTGTTGATATTTCTTTAAATCGTTATATTCCAATCATCGGCAAAGAGATGAAACGTTTGGATAATCACTTTAAAGTATTGCCAATGGATTTGTTTTTGGGTTGTGCTTTTGTGCGCAACGGTGGTTTCTTTGAAGAATGGACGGGTTTAGCGACTGATGAAAACAGTTTAAGAAAAACAGTCGACCTTGCTTTAGCAACACCAAAATCGAAATACGATAACCTTCTTTTATATAACAACGGATTACAAACATGCTTGGATGCCAATATGGTCAATATTTTGCTTGGGAAAGCAAAAAATCTACAAAAACGCATTAAAAAAGATTATGCTTTGTTACCGATTACAGTCATCGAAGAATTAAAATATCGCGAAAAAGACATCATGGAATTGACAAACCAACAAGCAGGCGATTATGCAAAACAAATAGAAGAAAGTATTATTACAAAAGTCTTGCGAAAAGAATTAGTGAATGACTATGATACTTTAAAAATCTATGCGATCAATTCTCTTCGTGAAACAGGTGTTTTACCATCGCTTCCAACGAGTGAACAACCGATGGTGCTCGAAACCGAACCAATTAAAGCTTATTTAAATGTTGAGCCTGTTGCTCCAAACCCTGAATACAAAGAACCCGTTTTGCAAAAGCCAGCTGAACCAGTCCCAAGTTATTCACCAGAACCCGTTTATTCAAAGGAACAACAACGGATTTCCGATGAATTAAAACAGGCCGAACCAATTATGCAAAGTTACACAGAGTTAAAAATCGATCAAATTGAACGAAAAATATATGAACAAGAAAAACGTCTTCAAGAAAAAGACGCAAAAATTAAGGAATTAGAACGTCAAGCATTACAATTAAAGTTAGAACAAGATATTAACAGTTTGGTTGGACAAAATTTAGAAATGCTCAAGGACATGAATTACATTGATAAAAACAGTGAGAAAGTCATGATGTCTAAAGAGTTAAAAGAGATTTATAAAGGATTGATTACAAATGTTGACCCTAAATATCGCACCTTAAAAGAGGATAAGAATGACAAAGAAAATTAAAGATTTTGGGGTTTCAGAAAAAGCAACGCTGTTTTTACGATTTTCCGATATCCAATTTAAAAAAACAAGTACAAATGCTGAATATGCCACAATGCTTGGGTTTGATGGCAATGACTTAATTGAAGTCAAAATGTGGTCGTTTAATGAAGAAAAAAAACAAATATTAAAAAGCGGTGAAATTTATGAAGCCACCGGAACAATGAAAGATTATCAAGGGAAAATGCAATTTAATGTTTCCGACTTCCGTTTAGCTTTAGAATCAGAAATCGTTCGTCAAGACTTTTATGAATATGCAAAACTTGACGAAGAAACTTTAAAAGCGGAAATAGTGAATTATGTTAACCGCATTGACAATGAAATAATTAAGTCAATTGTGTATAAATTACTCAAAAAATATTTTTTAGATTATTTTTTATTTCCTGCAGCGATGAATGTTCATCATAATTATTATTCCGGGCTCGCTTATCATGTTTATTCCATGCTTAAAGTTAGCGATGCTTATTTAGAGATATTTCCGTATCTCAACCGTAGTTTAGTTTATGGTGGTATTATTCTTCATGATTTAGGGAAATTGGTTGAATTGAGTGGACCAAAGGGGACAACATATACAAAAGCAGGGAATCTTTTAGGGCACATCACCATTGGAGCCAATCTTGTTTATGATGCTGCCAATAGTTTGAATGTTTTAGAGACTGATGAATATTTAAGCCTTTCCCATTTGATTATTTCTCATCACGGTTATTTAGAATATGGTTCTCCCAAAGAACCCTTGATTCCTGAAGCGGCACTGCTTTACATGCTTGATTTTGCTGATTCACGGTTGGCTGCATTAGATAAGGAAGCAACAAGCACACAAAAAGGCGAGTACACAAATCCTATTTTAGCCTTTGATCGCAAAGCCTTTTATATTCCTAAATTATAAAATTCCCACCTATTTGGTGGGTTTTTTATTGGATTTAAGAGAAATGCATGTTAAGAACTAGACTTTACGTTGTTTATATGATATAATAAGGTCCAAATAAAATGGAAAAATGTGAGGTGTTGCTTTTTGGAACCGCTCGAGCCCCTGCTCTTGAACTTGACTCTTAATTATTTTACCGATAATTTAGCTTTAAATATCGGCTTGCTGATTTTATTAATTTTCTTATTGATGGCTTCAGCGTTTTTTTCGTCGACAGAAACAGCTTATTCAAGCGTTAATATCATTCGTTTGCGCAATTACATGGAAGAAAAAAAGAAAGGCGCAAAAAAAGCTGTTTATATTGCGGAAAAATTCGATATTACTTTAACAACTATATTAATTGGTAATAACTTTGTAAACATTTCAGCGACGACTATTGGAGCCTTTATTTTAGGAAAAATGATTGCTAATCCAACAATTGCCAACGTCATCAATACAATTTTAATGACAATCATTGTCTTAATTTTTGGTGAGATTTTACCAAAATCTTATGGCAAGGCAAGTTCGGAAAAAGTTGCGCTTCGTTCTGCAAGTACCATGTATTTTTTAATTAAAATATTATGGCCGATTTCATATTTGTTTACAAAACTAAATGAAAAAATCAAGGGAAAACGTGGCGATAAAACCAACCCTTATGTTACTGAAGAAGAATTAGAATCCATAATCGATGTTATGGAAACAGAAGGCGTCATCAATGAAGAAGATGCCGAGCTCATTCAAAGTGCGATTGGGTTAAATGATCGAGCTGTTTTTGATATTATGACACCACGTGTCGACGTGATTGCCATAGATATCAATGATTCGATTGAATCAATCAAACAATTATTTTTTGAACATCAATTTTCTCGAATGCCCGTTTATCGCGAAGATAAAGATCATATTTTAGGTATTTTAAGTGAGCGTGATTTTTTTACTGCCCTACTTAAAGAAGAACCAATTGATTTATCAAAAATGATTTCTGAACCTTACTTTGTTTCGAAAAAAACAAAAGTAAATGATTTAATTAAAGATATGCAAAAACTGAAAAAACATTTTGCGATTGTTTCTGATGAATACGGTGGCACAAGTGGAATTGTAACAATGGAAGATGCCTTGGAAGAATTAGTCGGCGAGATTTATGATGAATTTGATGATGAAGCTGATTTAATTATTTCACAAATTGCTGAAAACCATTATCTTCTTTCTGCAAATATGGAACTAGAAGAGCTATTTGAATCACTAAAACTTGGCCAAATGCCGGAGTCTAATTATGGAACAGTTGGTGGTTTTGTATATGAATTATGTGAAGATCTGCCGATAGAAGGCAAATCAATTCACTACCTATCAGTCTATGAAGAAATTGATTTAGAAAACCCAGTGGAAATAAAGTATGATTTGGAGTTCATCGTTAAGAAAGTCGAAAATAGACGTATTCGGAGCGTAGAATTAAAAATAACCAAAATTTCGGAATAACCACTTTGTGTGGTTATTTTTTTAGAAGTTCTTATCCAAAATAAGGGTTTTGAAAAGAGTAAAAAAACATTTACAATCAAATGAAAAAGTAGTAAAATATGTATGTTGTAATAAAAAAGAGTATTTAATTACTTTTGTAATAATTTTAAGGAGTGAAAAATAATGAATAGTAAGTCAGTAATAAAAAGAACACTGCCACTTGTCATAGTCCTATTGGTAATTATTGGAATTGCCATTTCTTGCACGGTGTTAAATCGTGAAGATGTGGTTCCAGCCATTACCGATGCCAATGGTGAATACTTATCAATCACCGAAGGAGATCGAACTTATTCGATTTCAAAGCAAAAAATGTATGAACAATTAAAGAAAACATTTGGTCAAACAGCTTTGTTAGATGATATCGATAAAAACCTTTTACAAGCTCTACCAAAAGATAGTACCAATTATTGGGATGCAATTACTTCTTCGGAAATTGATCAAGCAATTGAAGATGCTATTTTCCCCGACGGTAAAGATGATCTAACAGCTGACGAAATCCAAGAAAAAACGGATGAATATTATGATAATCTTACTGCAACAAAAGGATTACGTACAGAAGCTTTAGTTCGTGAATATCATCAATTGCAGCTAGCAAAGAAATTATATGGACGCGATCAATTGACGAAAGATATTGCTGAAGCAGATGCTGCAGCAGTTAGTGATACAACACTTGATCCATATTTCTCCGATGATGAAATAACGACTTATTATGATGCCAATTATAAAAATGGTTACTGGACAATTATTGTTCCTTTCACAACAGAAGCTGAAGGAACGAACCTTTTAAAACAATTAGGCTATTCTATTCATGAGAAAGAAACCAATATCACAGCTGATTTCAGTCATTGGTTCAAAGATGTTGCCGGCGTGGAAACGATGTTAACACCTAATGAAGTTGTCAAAGCTTTTATTGATATGTATAACACTGTTTATTCTCATCAAGTTGCTAACTACCCTGTAAATACACTTTCACTTGTGAAAGATGTGCAATACACTGAAGCAATTGTTGGGACAGAAACAACCTTTACTTTCAATACAGAAATTTCTGAAACTGATGAAGATAAAAACATGCTATATTATTCCTATGATGAAATGATTGATTACCAAAGTGAAATTGAGAATTATATTAAGAGAACGATGAAAACCTCTTATGAATCAACTACTGATACAACAATCAGTGCGAATTCGACTTGGTATACACCAACCCTTCGCAGTTATAATTCAGGAACACTTTATTGTTACATTCTAAAGATTGCTGAAGAAGTTGCCCCTGATCAAGAAGATGTCATCGATGAAATCAAAGAAGCGTTATTTGAAAAAGAATTAACTGATACTTATGTTTCCACTGCGATGGTCAAACTTCGTGCGGAAAATGATATCTTATTCTATGATCCAGATTTAGAAGAAGATTATATTGCAACAGCATTATCATTTAAAGAAACACATACTCCAAGCAAAGAAGAAAGTACAACATTGGTTGCGAAAATCGGCAATACCGAATATTCAGCTGATGACTTATTTGCTTTGATTGATAAATATTATGGAATTACGCTTGCTTATGCAGAAATCAATTATGAACGAATGCTTAGCAATTTAGAATTTAATGAAATTTATGATTACTATTTATCCGATGCATCCGATAAAGTCCGCATTTTAGATGCTGAAAAATGGGAAGGCATAATTATTGAAGCGAATAATTTAAAAAACAACTTTGTTGCCAACGGATATGCTTCTTATGGCTTTAGTTCAACTTATGGTTGGACAAACTTCATTCGTGATGTCTATGGTGCCAACAATGATCGTGAATTGTTATATTCATTGTTATACCAAAAAGTAAAAGCTGATTATTCAACTAAACTTGGTGAGGTTACCGACATCATTGATACCGATGCTTTATGGACAACATACACTGCAAAAATGCAAAACATCGTTAATGAGTTTTATAGTGTTTCGGGAATACAATTGCTAATTAGTGTGACTGATACTGAAGGAAACCGTGTTGATCCAGTTGATTGGACAGCTCATCAAACGTTACTTGCAAAAGAATTATATGAACAGATTTGGACATATATGAGTGAGATTTCTGGTGAATCAGCCGAGAAATTCCAAGCTATTGCTGATGCTTTCCAAGAAGCTCCACGTTTCTTAGCAACAACACCTCAAGATTTGGCATCACAACCAGCAGGATTTGGGTACATCTTCCGTGACTTAATCGAAGTATCCAAATTTAAAACAGCCGGTTTGAATGTTGAATACAGTGACTTAGGAACATTTACCAATACCGATGAAGCGGAATTAGCTCCCGTTGAAGCAGCAAAAACCATTTGGGACAACGCTGTTGACAAACCATCAACGGAACATGTGGCTTATTTAAATGAAGCTGATAATTTAGGAGTTTGGACTTATTTAGTTACCGAAAACGGTTATCATACTTATATCAATACAGCTGTTAATGCTATAGCTACTTGGGATGATGAAAATGGTGATGTTTTACCAACATTACAAATGGTTAAAACATACTTAGAAGATAGCGCCAGTGAATATTTACTCGATGCTAATGGCGATGAAACAGACGTTGCTTTTACAACAGAAATGAAAACAGCAGTAACAACGTTCTTTACACCAGTACAAACAGAAATCACAGGCTCATATTATCCTAATATCAAATTATTCACACAAATGAAAAACTTGAATATTACCTTCAAGATGGGGAATTACACAAGTGCTGAATTTAATCAATATCTAGACTTACAAATTGCTTCAAGTTACGATAATTTAGATTATTTCACCGTTGGTGAATAACAGCAAATATGACCTTGGGGAAACCCAAGGTCTTTTTAAATAAATGTTGAAAAAAGCATTATTCTTGTGTATAATAGTTAAGAGTAAAAACGAGGGACAAATATGAAATTTTGTACGATTGCCAGTGGATCAAAAGGAAATATGACTTTTGTTTCCACAAATTCTACAAAAATTGTCATCGATGCCGGTATTTCCTTTCTGGAAGCTGAAAAAAGGGTAGCAGGTAAAGGCGTTGATTTCAAAGATTTAGATGCGGTTTTAATTACGCACGAACATGGCGATCACGTTAAATTTCTAGCAACTTTTCTTAAGAAAACACATGCCCATTTATATATTAATGAGCTTTCTTATCAAAAGTTGGATTTAGACACACAAAAACGTTTAGCACATTTTCAAGTTCATTTCATTGAAGCAAATAAACGCTATCAAATTAAAGATTTAGAATTTCTTACTTTAAAATTGTCCCACGACAGTGCCAATATATTTGGATTTATTTTTATTGAGAACAACAAAAGATTGGCCTATGTTACTGATACTGGTTTTTTCCCACTTCATTATCTTGATTTAATTAAACAAGTAGATGGATTGGTGATTGAATCTAACCATGATGTTGAATTGTTGCTAGAAAGTAGCCGACCGACATTACTGAAAGAACGAATCCTATCACCTACTGGGCATATGTCAAACTTTATTTGTCAACAAATTTTAAGTGCCATTATTAACGATCGCCATCGGGTGATATTACTCGCTCATATTAGTGAAGAATGTAATGATCAAGACATCATAAAACGGGATATCTTAGATATCATCCCCCAAAAAGACCAATTAGAAGTTGCCATTGCTTCACAATGGGAAGCTTCTAAAGTTTATGAATTATAATTTAAATAAAGGCAAGGAGAACACCTATGAAAAAAATACTTTTTATCCTGATGTTATTATTCGTTGTTACCATTAGCGTTGGCTGTGGCGATGAAAATGACAATTTACCATCAATTTCCAATCCTCAAAGTGATTATTTTACAGTTGTAGAAGGTGGATTAACTTATTCCACATCTCGAGAGACTATTTATAATCGTTTAAAAAACCAAGTTGGTTTAACAACAATGCTTGATATGGTCGACATTGATTTACTGAAAGCAACTGCTAAAGGTGATTCCAATTATTGGAATGCGATCACAGAAGAACAAATTTCCGATGCTATCGATGAAGCTGTGTTCACAGCCGGTAAAGAAGGATTAACTGATGAAGAGATTAGCGAACAATTAGCTGATCATTATAATTCATTGCTTTTGAATTCCGGATTACTTGATTTGTCCGACATTCAAGATTATTATCATTTGACACTTGCAAAAAAACTATATGTTGAAGATGTTGTTCGAGCTCGTTATGAAGAAGAAGATTTTTCAGATACAGATTATGAGACAACTTACAATAACAACTATAAAACTAGCAATTATGCCATTATTGTTACATATCCAACCCAAAAAACAATGGAAGAAGCCTTATTACAATTAGGGACAGAAATTGTTGGTGGAGTTTGGCAAAATGCTTCTACCCAAACACCGTTAACCAATCAAGAAGTTGTTGCGTTGTTAATTGCATTATACAATAACCAACATTCTTCCGAAATTTCAACTTATCCAGTTGATACTTTAAGTCTTGTTGACGGAGAAGAATATTCTTCTACAACAGGAACAATTGAATTTGCTTTAGATAAAATTGATGAATTAAATTATACTTATGCTGAACTTAACAATTATCAAGTAGAACTTATTAATTTGTTTGATAAAATGGGAAGTTACCCGGAAGCAAATTTCTATACAGCAACACCAAAAATTTATAAAAACGGTTCTCGTTATTTATTAGCGATGAAGATTGCTGAAGAACAACCAACTTTTGATAGTGTTAAAGCTGAGATTCGTGAAAAATTAATTAAAGGCGCAGTTACGACAACTTCGATTGAGGCCGAAACGATTAATTTACGTGCTGACAACGGCTTCAAAATTTATGATAATTTACTTGAAACAACTTATGTCACAAAAGTTGAAACAGCAAAATTAACATTTGATACGACTAAAAAAACAAGTGATCATATCGTTTGTGAAACAAGTGTCAAATCTTATTCGGCTGATGACTTATTTGAACAGATGAACCGCCGCTATGGAATTAACATTTCCATTAGTGAACTTGATTATTTGCGCTTAATTAACAGCCGTTCTTTCAATAATATTTATGATATTAAAACAAGCACTGTTTTAGATCAAACAGCTTGGGATGTTATTTTACAACAAGTTAAAGATGAAAAAGCTAATTTTAACAATGATGTTTATGCTGATTATGGCTATCCTAAATCTTATGGTTGGACAAATTTTTTACAAGACATCTATAGCGTTAACTCTGAAGACGAACTAGCTCAATACTATTTATATTTAGAGATTCGTGATCGCTTTACAGCTACTTTAGGTGATTTAAGCGATGATGATGAAACTTCACCACTTTGGTTATTCTATCAAACACAGATGCAAAAAGTAGTTGATGACTATTACAAAGTAAAAGGCGTTCACTTACTAATTGCTAAGTATGAAGGTTCAACAATGGTTAATCCTCAAGATTGGACGGAAAACCAAACAGCCATGGCTGAAGAATTCTATCGTGCCATCATGAACTATTTAGAAACGGAAACAGGAACATATATTGAAAAACTTCAAGCACTTGAACTTGCTTTCACAAAAGCACCGATATTTGTAGCTGGAAAGCCACAAACAACTGCTGGGCAAGATGTTATTGATGGAATCGATTATACATTTAAAGGAATGGAGATTTCTAAATATAAAACAGCCGGCTTAACAATTATGTATCAAGACTTAGGTACTTTCGCAAACGGCACAATGGTTGATGAATTCTCGGATGCTGTCCGTACTTTATGGAAAGCTGATCCAACGTCTACAACACCAACTGTTTACGGATTAAATCCAACCCTTAATGGTGTTTGGTCCTACATTATTTCTGAGTTTGGTTACCATGTTTATGTTAATTTAGAAAGCTATGCTTTAACTGGTTGGGAAGTTAATAAATATATTCCAACACTTGAACAAATCAAATTATATATTGAAGATTCTACAACTGATGGTTTAACATTAGCTCAAAAAACAGCAATTACAACTTATTACACACCAATTAATACTGAATTGGTCGGAACAAATAATGTTTCAGCACAATCGTATCGTCAAATGATGGCGGCAAACATTAATTTCCAAATGGCCACTTTCACAAATGCTGATTTCTTGAGGCAAATGACTACTAAACTAGAAACGTACGAAGAACAATTAAAATACCGATAAAAATAGCTCCGGCCAATGAACTGCACCCCAAATATTGGACATACAAAATTAGTATGTTATAATATTTTAAAAGGGGTGCTTTTTATATGGGAAGACCAAAAGACGGAAAAAATCGCCATTATTCACCGGAATTTAAACTCG
>JBFXJT010000030.1:5911-15186 GCA_050174575.1 Bacilli bacterium | reverse complement strand
TCAAAAAGGGGTTTTTTCTTGTAATAAATGACCGAAACGGTTAAAATATAGAAGAGGTAAAACTTATGGACAAAAAACCCTTAATAGCAATCATTGGATTAAGTGGAGAATCGCTTTTTTTCCATGTTAATCATTTTCACAAGCCTGGCGAAACAATCATCAGTGATGAACTATTTGTAGAACCTGGAGGGAAAGGGTTTAATCAAGCGGTTGCTTTAGCAAAATTATCTGCCAATGTTGCTTTTCTATCAGCTGTTGGCAATGATGACTATGGGAATAAATGTGAACAGACACTAAAAGACTTTAATATTAAACCTTATTTAGTTATTAAAGAAAATGAATCGACAGCAAAGGCCTGCATTATTACAGATATTAACGGTGATACAAAAGTAACTGTATTTCCTGGAGCTCAATTAGCATTAGATGATGAAATGTTATTTGCAAAAATGATTATGGAAAGTGATGCTTTGTTGCTACAGATGGAAGTTTCCGATGAAGTTCTCATCAAGGCCGTGGAAATTGCGCAAAAATCACCAAAATTAATCGTTTTGAATCCTGCCCCGTATCGATCAATTCCTGAATATGTCTTCCAACATACTACAATATTAACTCCTAATGAGAACGAAGCACGGTTAATGGTTGGTTTAAATGAGCATGACGTTTGGGAAAATGTTGTTTCACTACTTAAAAAACTTCAAAAAACAATTATTGTTACTATGGGAAATAAGGGAGCATACATTATTGATCATAATGAAGAAGAATTGATTCCTGCACCTATTGTAAAATGCATAGATTCAACAGGAGCTGGTGATGCTTTCAATGCAGCCTTAGTTGATCAATTAACGAAGCAAATACCACTAAAGGAAGCTATCAAATATGCCAATGTTGTTGCGGCTATGAGTGTTACAAAATCCCATGTCCTTCAGTCCTATCCAACAATGAATGAAGTAAAAATGTTTTTAAAGGATTATAAAAATGAATAATTTGCATACATTACACGAAGCAATAACTGCTCGTTTAAATAATATCAATTTTTTTAACTTATGGCCGGGATTCCATCAATGCCCGTTTGCTCTTTATGATGATGTTAATGTGGAAATGGGCAATCAAACAATCCCTTACTCTTTCGAATTTATGGGAAATACAGCAATCAAATATCAGAATCATTGGTTAGCAATATGGAATGTGAAAGAATCAATGGTTGCTGATCTTGATTTGTTTACTGCAAAGATTGTTCATGAAATGTTTCACGCCTTTCAGTTTGAAAGCCAAGAAAAACGTTTCCCCAACGAATTTCAAGGGTTGCAATATGGAAATGATCCACTCAATTTAACAGCTAAGTATCAGGAAGATATGCTATTGGCTGATTTAATTGATCGATTTTCTTATAAAAAATGGGAGAAATTTCTTAAACTACGACAAAGCCGGGCTTTATTATTCCCAAGACAAGTTGATTATGAAACAAAAATTGAAGTTATCGAAGGAATGGCCCAATTTGTAGAAATCCAAGTTTTAGAACAATTACATTCTTTGCATTATTATGAACAAATCAATCGTTTAATTATGAGAACAAAGGACAAAAGCCGTCTTTTAAAAATAAGACATCTTTCTTATGATGTCGGGGCGATTATTTTGTTTATATTAAAAAATCAACACATCAGTTTTACAACACAAATCAATGAAAACGACCAAACTGTTTTTTCTCAGATATCAAAAGAAATTGATGGAGAACCACTAATTATTGACGTTGATGAAGAAATAAACCAATTAATAAAAAATAATTACCAAGAAAAGAAGCAAACCATTGATGACTTTGTTTTAATTCATGAAAAACAGCTATTAGACTTTTCCATAGTTGGTTTTGACCCTTTGAATGCTTTTATCATTGATCAATATATGTATAATCCTTATTTTGTTATCATCGAAGTAGAAGGGAAAAAGAAGTTTTTATCAGGCCCGATGGTTTGCGAAGTGTCCGGCGATTTTATTGGTCAAGCATTATATACAAATAAGCAGGAAGAATAATATTCTTCCTCTTTAAACGTACAAGCAACCTTGCTATAATGAACCGTTTATAGTAAAATATAAATGAATAAAAAAGGAGTTTTCTATGGTTATAATTACCGGGAACGATTTATCATTAATTGATTTCATGAAAGTCGTTCGTGAAAACGAACAAGTTTCTTTATCAGAAGATGCTATTGTTCGGATTAACAAATCTAATCAATGGATTAAATCTATTGTTGCAAAAAACGAAACCGTATATGGAATTAATACTGGTTTCGGCAAAATGAGTGATGTGATTATTTCAAAAGACAACTTGGAAGCTTTACAAATTAAGTTGCTTAAATCGCACGCTTGTGGGGTCGGTAAACATTTTCCTGAAGAAGCTGTAAGAGGATTAATGCTCCTTAGAATTAATGCGCTTGCGAAAGGATATTCCGGAATTCGTTTAACAGTATTAGAGCAAATAATGGATTATTTAAATTATCACATCATCCCCGTTATTCCTGAGCAAGGATCACTAGGTGCAAGTGGTGATTTAGCTCAGTTATCGCACATGGGATTAACATTAGTTGGGTTGGGTGAAGTTTATTATAAAAAACAAATAATGGCAACAAAAGATGCGCTATCATTGGTGGGGCTAAAGCCACTTCCTAATTTAGAAGCAAAAGAAGGATTATCCTTAATCAATGGTACACAAGCCATGATGGCCATCGGGGCAATCGCTTTATATGATGCGATTAATCTTGCAAAACTTGCGGATATTGCTAGTGCTTTAACGCTTGAAGCTCTGTTAGGAGTAAAAGATGCTTTTGATGATTTAATCCATCAAGTTCGTGGACAACAAGGGCAAATAAAAGTTGCTTCGAATATTCGCAAATTATGTGAAGAAAGTACTTACTTAACCACGCAAGGACAAATAAGAGTTCAAGATGCATATTCTTTACGTTGCATTTCCCAAGTACATGGAGCAAGTAGAGATGCATTAGCGTACATTAAAGAAAAAGTCGAAATTGAAATGAATGCTGCGACGGATAATCCCTTGATTTTTGGAGAAGATAAAGTCATTTCAGGAGGAAATTTTCATGGTCAACCGGTAGCCTTGCCGTTTGATTTCTTAAAAATTGCTCTTTGTGAACTTGGAAGCATTAGTGAAAGGCGGATTGAACGTCTAGTTAATCCTCAATTAAATGGAGGATTGCCAGCTTTTCTCGCATCCAAACCAGGCCTCAATTCCGGTTTTATGATAGTCCAATATAGTGCGGCTTCATTAGTAAGTGAGAATAAAATATTATCCCATCCTGCGAGTGTTGACTCAATACCTTCATCGGCTAACCAAGAAGATCATGTTTCTATGGGAACAACTGCCGCAAGAGGTGCAACTACTATTCTTGAAAATGTATCCAAAATAATCGCTATGGAATTATTAACAGCATGTCAAGCGCTTGATTTCAGAGCAAAAAAACAATTAGGAAAAGGAACAAGATTAGCTTATGACTGGGTTAGAAAAGAAATCCATTTTGTAACAGAAGATGAAATAATGTATTACTTATTAAATAAAGCCTTTGAAATAACTAGAGGTGAAGTATTAATAAAACAGATTGAACAATTAATTGGTCAATTATAAGTGAGGTATTATGAATAATCTTTCTATTTCCCATGCTATGACAATTAAACTTGATGCCATTTTTCCAAAACTGCCATCACATCCTTTTTTTGATGAAGACATTCGTCGTGCACCAATGCGTGAAATCAATTTATCCGAAGAAGAGATATTGCTTGCTTTGAAAAATGCTTTACGTTATATTCCTGAAGCATGGCAGGGTGAATTGGCTGATGAATTTTTAGATGAATTATTAACAAGAGGCAGAATTTATGGATATCGTTTTTACCCCAATAGTCGCATTCATGGAAAACCAATTGATGAATACTCTGGGAAACTTGTTTCTACAAAAGCAATTCGGGTAATGATTGACAATAATCTTGATTTTGATCTTGCTCTTTATCCATATGAACTAATTACATATGGGGAAACAGGAGCAGTAATGCAAAATTGGATGCAATACCATCTCATTCATAAGTATTTAGAAGTGATGACCGACGAACAAACATTAGTCGTTGCTTCAGGACATCCTCTTGGTTTATTTTCATCTTCCAAACATGCACCCCGTGTTATTATCACTAATGGCTTAATGGTGGGCATGTTTGATGATTTGGCTCATTGGAACAAAGCAGCTAGTTTAGGAGTAGCTTCTTATGGGCAAATGACTGCTGGAGGATGGATGTATATTGGTCCCCAAGGAATTGTCCATGGAACTTATTCGACTTTGATTAATGCTGGTAGACTAAAGTTGGGATTAAAAGAAAACGGCAATTTAGCAGGGAAATTATTTGTCAGTAGCGGGTTAGGAGGAATGAGTGGGGCTCAAGGAAAGGCGTGCGTCATTGCTTCCGGTGTTTCGATCATTGCGGAAGTGGATGCTTCTCGTATTGCAACACGTTATTCACAAGGATGGGTTACTGATTGGGTTAAAAGTCCTCAAGAAGCATTTTTAATTGCACAAAAATATCAAATTAACAAAAAACCGGCAGCAATTGCATTTGAAGGGAATATTATTGATTTGCTTCAATATGCTGTTGATAACAATTATAAAATTGATTTATTAAGTGATCAAACCTCATGTCACAACGCTTATGATGGTGGTTATTGTCCAGCCGAGATTAGTTTTGAAGAACGAACTACACTTTTAAAAACAAATAAGAGTTATTTTTGTCAATTGGTTGACGCAAGTTTAAAACGACATTTTTCTTTAATTTCTTCATTAGTCAATAACGGTACTTATTTTTTTGATTATGGCAATAGTTTTATGAAAGCTGTTTTTGATGCAGGAGTAACAGAAATTTGTAAGAACAAAAATAATACGGAAGACGGTTTCATTTGGCCAAGTTATGTAGAAGATATCATGGGACCACTCCTTTTTGATTATGGTTATGGTCCATTCCGTTGGGTTTGTTTGTCTGGAAAACAAAGTGATTTAGACCTGACTGATGATACTGCTTTAAAATGTATTGACAAAAAGCATCGCTTTCAAGATTTAGATAATTACAATTGGGTAAGAGATGCTAAAAAGAACAATTTAGTTGTCGGAACCAAGGCGCGAATTCTCTATCAAGATGCTTATGGACGAATTGCGATTGCAAAAGCTTTTAATGCTTTAGTTCGTGATAAGAAAGTAGGTCCAATTATGATTGGTCGTGATCATCATGATGCTGGAGGGACGGATTCACCTTATAGGGAAACGGCCAATATTAAAGACGGTTCCAATATCATGGCTGATATGGCTACTGCCGTCTTTGCGGGTAACGCTGCTCGAGGAATGACAATGGTTGCCTTGCATAATGGTGGCGGAGTCGGAATCGGTAAAGCGATTAATGGTGGCTTTGGGCTTGTTCTTGATGGCTCAAAAGAAGTCGATGAAATAATTGAAAAAGCTATTTCTTGGGATGTTATGGCTGGTGTTGCTAGACGTTCATGGTCCCGCAATCCTCATGCCTTAGAAACAGCGATTGCCCACAATCACAACACAAAGGATCATTTCACAATTCCTTATTTAACTGATGATCAATATTTAAAAACGATTATTGCAAAAAGAACAAGGGACGAAACATGAAAACATTAATTGTTCACAATATCAGCCAATTAGTGACTGTCTTTGGGCCAAATACTCTTCGTCAAGGGTTACAAATGCGGGATGCGGGGATTATCGAAGATGGTTTTATTGTTGTTTCGGATGGCAAGTTTATCGCTGTTGGTCAGGGGAATGACTATTTAGCATTTTCTGGAACTAAAATAAGTGGTCAGGGCATGACAGTTATCCCAGGATTAATTGATTCTCACACGCACCTTGTTCATTTTGGATCACGGGAAAATGATTTAAAACGACAATCCCAAGGGGAAACCTATTTAGATATTTTAAAAAGTGGTGGCGGAATTCACGAAACTGTTCAGAAAACCCAAAATGCGACTTTTGAACAACTATTTTTAAAAGCTAAAAAAAGTTTAGATTTGATGCTGTCTTATGGTGTAACAACTGTTGAAGCAAAAAGTGGTTATGGGCTTAATTTAGAAGCAGAATTGAAACAATTACAGGTTGGAAAAGCTTTAAATGAATTGCATAAACAAACAATTGTCAATACATTCATGGGAGCCCATGTTATCCCTCAAGAATATGTTGGGAAAGAAGATAATTATATCCAAGAATTAATCAAATGGATGGAAGTTATTCAAAACGAAAAGCTTGCTTCTTTTTGTGATGTTTTTTGTGAAGAAGGAGTTTTTTCTCTCAAACAAACAAGAACAATTTTAGAAAAAGCTAAAAGTTTAGGCTTTGGTTTGAAAATGCATGCTGATGAAATGGTTTCAATTGGTGGCGCGGCTTTGGCTTCTGAACTAAAATGCCATTCGGTTGATCATTTATTAGCTACAAGCGAAAACGATATGGAAGAGATTGCGAAAAACAAAGTTGTTGCAACAATTTTGCCACTGACTTCATTTTATTTAAATAAACCAATGGCCAATGCGCGGATGATGATTGATAAAAATTGTGGCATTGCGATTGCGACTGATTATAATCCTGGAACAAGTCCTTCAGAAAACCTTCAACTTGCCATGCAAATGGTTTTTCTGAGGGGTAAGCTGACGCCGGAAGAAATAATAACGGCTGTTACGATTAATGCAGCAGTTAGCCTTGGTTTAGAACAAAGAAAAGGATCAATTGTTGTTGGAAAAGATGCTGATTTTGTCGTTTTGAATGCGCCTAATTTAGCATATATGCTATATCATTTTGGCATAAATCATGTGCAAAACGTCTATTTAAAGGGTGAGAAAGTTTATTAACCACGGGAAAACGGTTTATTTTACAAATGAATATTTCCTAAATTATTTTAAGAGGAGAATAAAATGAATTTAATAGATATGCCAATTACAACTTTTTTGCAGGAGGTTGATGCCCCAACAGCTATTCCTGGAGGAGGAAGTGTCTCAGCTCTAGGTATTGCAATGGGAATCGGTTTATTAGGAATGGTCGGTCAGCTAACGATGGCCAAGAAAAAATTCCTCCAATTAGAAGAACCTGTTAAACAAGCATTTTCCAATCAAATAAAAGAACTTGCATGTTTAAAAAAGGAAGCATTGGAATTAGTTGATCGTGACTCCATGGCTTATAATGTTATTATGGATGCTTATCGCCTTCCAAAAGAAACCGAAGAACAAATAAAATATCGGAAACAGGTTATTGATGAAGCAACGATACAAGCAACAATTGTGCCCCTTTTATCTGCAAAAAAAGCTTATTTTGCAATAAAATTAGCTTTACCTTTGTTTCCATTAATTGTAAAAAGTGCGGGTTCCGATTTTGGTGTTGGAATTATGATGCTTGAAGCAGGACTTGTTGGCGCTGTTTTAAATGTTAGAACAAATATGGCAGGTTTTAGCGATCCTTTGATTGCTAGCAATTATTTAAATCAAGCCAAAAAATTAGAAGAAGATGGACGAGCAATGGCCAAACAGGCCCTCGATATGGTCAATGATTTATGGAAATGAAGGAAGAAGGAAAAGTAATGATTTCACCAAAAGATATGGTTAATGAAGCGATCAAAGTAGGCGAAGCAAAAATTCAAAAATCATTTGGAAAAGTGCTTGTTTCCGCTATATTGGCAGGTTTTTTTATTGGCCTCGGTTACTTTGGATATTTAGTATTAGCTGGTGGTTCCGTTTCTGCCCTACCTTATGTAGGTAAGGCAATTGGTGCATTTGTTTTTCCTATTGGGTTAGTGTTAATCATTATTGCTGGAGGCGATCTTTTTACAGGAAATTGTTTGTTGACCTTTGGTTGGCTTGCGAAAAAGTATCGATTTAAGAGCATTTTGAAAAATTGGGGAATTGTCTTTTTAGGAAATTTTGTTGGTGCGTTATTTTTGGTATCATTGTTATTTTCTTCAAAAGTAATCACTGGAAGTGTCCAAATGTATGTCTTGGATTTAGCTCAAGCTAAAGTTGATTTGACTTTCATTGAAGCTTTTGCAAGAGGAATTTTATGTAATATTCTTGTTAGTTTGGCTGTTTATTTAACTTTTGCAGCTAAAACAGTTGGTGGGAAAATGGCAGGTGCCATTTTGCCAGTTGCTTTGTTTGTTATTAGTGGTTATGAGCATAGTGTTGCTAACTTATTTTTACTTCCATATGCGAAAATACTTGGTAGTCAGATTACAATCGGACAAATGCTCATGAATTTGTTACCTGTAACATTAGGAAATATTATTGGAGGAGCGGTTATTGTTCCTTTTGCATACTCCTATATTCATAAATAATCTTAGGGGAAAAAGTTTTATTTTTCCCCTAAAAAATTATCACAATAATAATTGAAAAACGACAACAATTGTGTTAAAATAACATTCGTAAAAAAATAACGAACGCAGGTATCGTATAATGGTTATTATGTCGCCTTCCCAAGGCGAAGATACGAGTTCGATCCTCGCTACCTGCTCCAAAATTAATAGGTCAGTCATTTACTGGCTTTTTTATATTGAGAAAAAAACAAAGTTTAAAAATAAAAAAAATATCCAAATTTAAACTTGTATTTCTAAATAATTAATATATAATTGTTTTATCACTAAGAATATGGAGGAAAACTAGTGAAAAAGGTTTTAATTGAACTTAAGAACATATCAAAGAAATTTGATGATGATGTGATTGTTGACGACCTCAATCTCAAGATTTATGAAAATGAATTCTTGACTCTTTTAGGTCCATCGGGTTGTGGAAAAACAACGACTATTCGAATGATTGCTGGCTTTGAAACGCCAAATGCTGGACAAATTATTATCGATGGCAAAGTCATCAATGACCTACCACCATATGTTCGACCAATTAATACTGTTTTTCAGCGCTATGCTTTGTTTCCCCATTTGAATGTATTTGATAATGTGGCATTTGGCCTTCATAATCGTGGATTGGATTACTTATTAAAATTCTTTAATGAAGAACATATCACCAATGAGATTAAGGCCAATAAAAAAAGTTTAGGACTTCCTGAACCATACAAAATTACAAAAAAAGACTTAAAAAAGGTAATTAATGATCGAATCAGTGATGCTGTTGAAAATGCTCTTGGTCTAGTAAAACTAAAAGGTTTCGAAAAAAGAAAAGTTAATCAACTAAGTGGCGGACAACAGCAACGTGTTGCTTTAGCAAGAGCCCTTGTCAATCGTCC
>JBFXJT010000030.1:0-5811 GCA_050174575.1 Bacilli bacterium | reverse complement strand
ATGGCTCATCCTTATTCAGTTTGGTTATATATATTAGCATTATTCCCGGTTTTTATCATGCTACTGCTAGTGTTTTTAGATATTCCTGGGATTAAATTTGATCAAGCATCCTTTACATTTAAAAACTTTTCCTTTTTACTAGAACCATCTACTTTAGAGGCTTTTGCCAATAGTTTTAAATTTGCTTTCTTAACGATGGTCATTTGTTGGGTTTTGGGCTATTTAGTCGCTTATCAAGTTTTTCGTTCAAAATTCAATAATAAATTTCTTATTTTAACGATTTTGATTTTACCGATGTGGTCAAGTATCTTATTAAGAAATGAAGCTTTAAGAAACATGCTTGAACCAAATAATATGATTCAAGACTTGTTAAGCCGAATAAATATTAATATCAACATCAATATTTATGCACTTGATTGGGGCAATAAAGAAGGACATCAATTAGCAGTATTGCTTGGCTTGGTTGTTACGTACCTTCCATTTATGATTTTACCTATTTATACTGCTCTTGAAAAAATTGATTATTCACTTGAAGAAGCGGCAATTGACCTTGGAGCAAGCGACATGCAAAAATTTTGGCGTGTTGTTTTCCCCCTTTCATTTAAAGGTTTAATAACGGGATCCATTATGGTTTTCTTACCTTCAATGTCTGGTTTTGCCATTCCTTTAATTTTGGGTAAAGGAAATATTGTTTTAGTTGGTAATATCATTGAACAATCATTCTTACATACACATTATAATTTGGGTTCACTTTTAGCTATCATTTTACTTGTTTTGATTTTAGGCTCGATTTTTGTAGTAAGTAAAGTTGATAAGGAAGGAGAAACATTATTATGATGGAATACCCGATAGCAACTGTTGAAGAATATGGTTATAAAAATTACCATGCTTGGAAAAAAGCATTTAAAATCATCAAACTAATTATTGTTATTTTGATTATTATTGCTCTTTATTTACCGATTGCTTTGATTGCCATTCAATCAGTCAACTCAAGTACCCAGTTAAATGTTTTTAATTCATTTACTTTATCTTGGTATACGAAAATATTTAGTCACCCCACTTTAGCTCCAGCCATTAAGAATACTTTTATCGTTAGTATTAGTGCGACCCTTTTATCAACAGTATTAGGGACATTTGTAGCTATTGGGATTAATTCTCTAGAAACAAAAAAACGCCAACGTTTACTTTTACTGAATAATATTCCATTATTAAATGCTGATATCGTTACAGGTATAAGTTTAATGTTAGTTTTTTCGTTTTTAATCAATATTTATCCTTATATTTTTGGATTACCCACATTAATTTTGGCACACTTATTCTTTACATTTCCTTATGTTATTTTAAGTGTTCTTCCAAAATTAAAAGAAATCGATCCGAATTTAATGGATGCTGCGCTTGATTTAGGTGTAAGACCTTATCGCGCATTGGTTAAAGTTATTGTTCCTGCCATCAAAGCGGGTATCTTCTCAGGAATGTTACTTGCTTTCACGATGTCGATTGATGATTTTGTTGTTAGTTATTTCACAACCGGAAATGGGTTTGATAATTTGTCAATATGGATTTATGCAAGTATTGGCAGAAGAAGCTTAACACCAGCCGTTTATGCTTTTAGCACTTTGTTAACAATGTTTACATTGGGCATTTTGTTGATTCTAAATTTTATTGACAGAAAGAAAGGTAAAAATAAAAATGAAAAAATTTAGTGTTTTTATTATTTTAGGTTGGATGTTAGTAGTAGCATCAGGATGTACTGGTCGCGAAAAATTAATGCTATTAAACTGGGGTGAATACATTAATGATGAGGTTGTAACTTTATTTGAACAAGAATACAATGTTCAAGTAGTTCCGACATATGTAGAGAATAACGAAGGATTTTACGAAAAAGTAGATAATTCGACAACTATTTTTGATATTGTTGTACCATCAGAGTATATGATTGAAAAAATGCAACAAGATGATTTATTACAAAAAATTGATTTAACAAAATTAACAAATTATGATGCTGTAAATAATCCTTTAATGCCCGGTGTTTTAGGCATTCAAAGTGAAATGTTTGCAGGAAATGAAGAATATGCGGTTCCTTATTTCTGGGGCACATGGGGTATAATGTACAACAAACAAAAAGCAGGATTAGAAGAAGCCATCACAACTCATGGATGGAATGCTTTCTTTGAAGAAGATAAAGTTCCTACGGGAACACGTGTCGGGATGTATAACATTCCTCGTTATGCTTATGCTGCAGCAATGCTTTATAATGGCCTCAGTGTCAATGAAGAATCTACTAGTGCTCTAGAACTTGCAGAGACTACTTTAAGAATGCGAGAGTTTTCGGAATGGGGTACTGATACTTTGAAAAAAGCGATTGTTGCAAACAACTTAGACTTAGCGTTTGTTTGGACGGGCGACTTTTTGGATGTTTATTATCAACAATTAGACGTTGATCCTGATCCAAGTAAAGTAACTTTTGATATTTATATTCCGGAAGATACAATTGCTTTTATGGACGGCTTAGCAATTCCTAAAAATGCTAGAAATGTGGAATTAGCCCATAAGTTTATTGATTTTATGTTACGACCAGAAATGGCCTATCTAAATGCAAGCGTTGTGGGATATTGCACTCCTGTTTTAGCAGCATATGATCAAATTGTGGAATACCAAGGAGATGATGCTTGGTTGAATGCTTGGGCAGATGCTAATTTAAAATACTATCCAAAACCGCTTCCTACCGATCCAGTTCAGTTCAAAGGCACTCCACTAACTAATTTAACACGTGATTATCTCTCTTCAATTAATACAATGGTTAATAATGTAAAAGTAGGATAATTGTTCAGGGTCGCTTGCGACCCTTTTTTATTTAAAAACGTTTGCCAAAAACCTCTCATTGCAAAAATGAAAAATTCGGAGTATAATATATATATAGAAAAGAAGAACTATTAACCTTTTCATGGTGAATTTATGAATAATAGAAAAATATCGCCCTATATTGTCATTATTATAGGGTTTATTGCTGTAATTTTTATTGGATCATTGTTACTTTTATTACCATTTGCGACACATGATCACATCTCATTATCTTTTATCGATGCCCTTTTTACAGCTACCAGTGCCGTTTGTGTAACAGGCTTAACATCTGTTCCAACATTGGCGGGGACTTATACTTTATTTGGGAAAATAGTAATTGGTACATTAATTGAAATCGGTGGTTTAGGATTTGTAACAATTGTTATATTTCTCTTTTCATTACTTGGTTTAAAAATCGGAATGCAAGATCGCTTTTTAATCAAAGAATCGTTAAATCAAAATTCATTAAAAGGGATGGTAAAGCTAGTTCGTTTTGCTGTGTTCATTACTCTAATTGTTCAAACTGCTGGAGCAACGATTAATTTTTTTGTATTTAAAAGCTATTTTGATTTTTGGGATGCATTTGGAATAAGCATTTTTCATGCTGTATCCGCATTCAATAATGCTGGGTTTGATTTGTTTACGGAAGCACAGTCACTCATTCCTTATCAAAACCCTATACTTATCCTCAACACATCATTTTTGATTATCATTGGTGGTATTGGGTTCATCGTCATTAATGATATCATAACCCATAAAAGTTGGAAAAAATTATCAATCCATACGAAAATTGTTTTAAAAACATCATTATGGTTGATTGCCTCAGGAATGCTGATTATTAAATTACTTGAATGGGACAATATTAGTTGGTTACAAGCTTATTTTACAAGTGTCGCTGCGAGAACTGCCGGATTCAGTGTTGTTGATTTTAATTTATTTAGCAGTGGCGCATTAATCATAGTTATGGGATTAATGTATATAGGAGCATCTCCATCATCAACTGGTGGTGGTGTAAAAACAACAACGTTTTATACTGTTTTTAAATACTTGGGTTCTTTTGCCAGAGGGCGTTCTCCGATATCGTTTCATCGTAAGATTGCCAGTGGTAGCGTGATCAAAGCCTTTATTTTAGTGGTGTTTTCTTTAACGTTCATCATTATTGCAATCTTTGCTATGACATTAACAGAACAAAATCATTTATTAGCTGTATCCACAACCGATAATTTAGAAAGAATCGTTTTTGAAGTCTTTTCTGCTTTTGGTACAGTAGGAAATTCTATGGGTATAACACCAAACTTAACTTGGGGTAGTAAATTAATTTTGTGTTTAACAATGTTTTTTGGCCGTTTAGGCCCGATTACAATTATTAGTGCTTGGAACCGTAACTGGAATGTTGATTCTAATAAAGGAATCAAGTACATTGAAGAAAGAATTATCATTGGCTAATCATTTTAGTTAATGCTTGGAGGATTATATGAAAAAATCATTTGCTGTGTTGGGCTTAGGTCGTTTTGGTCTAAAATTAATTGAAGAATTAAGCATTCATAATGTTGATATTATTGCTGTCGATGTTGTAGAAGAAAATGTTGTAAAAGCTAGCGAATTCGTTAGTAACGCTTTTGTTTGTGATTCTACAAATGAAGCAGCATTAAAAGAATTAGGCGTTGGCAACGTCGATCATGCCATTATTGCTTTTGGATCCAATTTGCAAAACACTATATTAACAACAATTATTTTAAAAGAATTGGGAATTCCTAAAATTACAGTTCGTGTTGACGATGAATTTTATGTTCCCGTAATAAAAAAACTTGGAGCAACAGATATCGTTTCTCCACAAAAAATAGCGGGTATTCGTCTTGCCAACAAAATTGTTTCCGATACTTTTGTTGATTATTTTAATATCAATTCAGAATTTTCTGTGGCTGAAATCTCGATTGAGAACGATATTTCACCATTAAATATTCAAGAATTAAATCCTCGCAACCGTTTTGATGTCAACCTATTATTTATTGAGCGTGATCATATTTCTCTTCTTCCTAAAGGTAGTGATTATATCATGCCAAACGATCATATTTATGTTTTTGGTGCAACTTCAAAAATTGCAAAATTTAACCATTATGTAAATTCTCAAAAAGAATAAGGATTAATTTGTGAAGAAACTACCAAATGCCATTATTTTTGATTTGGATGGGACGCTTCTAAATACTTTAGAAGATTTAACGGATGCTGTCAATGCGACTTTAATTAACTTTCATTTTCCTCCAAGAACAATCGACGAAGTTCGCACTTTTGTGGGTAATGGGTTAGATGTTTTAGTGCAAAGGATTCTTCCTTTAAAAGTAGATTTAATGATTTATCAAAATTGTTTAGATTATTTTAAAAAGTATTATCAAGAACATTTGCTTATAAAAACAAAGCCCTACGAAGGAATAAATGTTTTATTAGAAGAATTACAACGTTTGCATATCAAAATGGCGATTGTGTCTAATAAAATTCAGTCTGGAGTAACAGAATTAAAGCAGTTGTTTTTTTCTAATTGGGTGGACGTTGCAATTGGGGATCAATTAGGGTTAGCTTTAAAGCCTCATCCAGATAGTGTTTTAAAAGCAATTGCCGACCTTGGCCTCTCGCAAACAGACTTTATTATTTATGTTGGAGATTCTGAGACGGATATTCAAACTGCAAAAAATGCTAAATTACCATTTATTGGTGTCACATGGGGGTTTCGTACTAAAGATCAGTTAATAAAAGCGGGAGCAATAAATCTCATTGATGAACCTTATGAATTAATACGTTATTTTCAATCATAAGTTCCAACTTAATGTTGGAACTTTTTAAATGTTTTGATGAATTGTAAATGATATGAGACTAAATAAATCAAAAAAAGAAGAATAGAAACAAAGGGGTTAGGGGGAATGTGTCCCCCTAGTAATAAGGGCTTTTTTCAAGTTTAAACAACACGCAAAAAAT
>JBFXJT010000029.1:2108-15524 GCA_050174575.1 Bacilli bacterium | reverse complement strand
AGTTTAAATTCCGGTGAATAATGGCGATTTTTTCCGTCTTTTGGTCTTCCCATATAAAAAGCACCCCTTTTAAAATATTATAACATACTAATTTTGTATGTCCAATATTTGGGGTGCAGTTCATTCACTAGAACTTTTTCATTAGACTTTTTGACAGGATTCCATCACTAGAATTCTTGACAGGGGCGATTTATCGCCTTTATTTTAATTTCTTTTTTTCATTTATCATTAGAATTTTTGACAGACCCTAATTTTCTATATGGCGTCCTGAAGAGGATTTGAACCTCCGACCGACGGCTTAGAAGGGAATTGAATTTAATATTCATTCTTAAAAAGGGGAAACGTATAAAAAGAAGAAAATCCTTTATGGATTGCGTACCAAATCAAAAAGGCACTATTTTCTTACCCTGTCATTTAAGTAACAACATATGTCTAGCAAAACACTACTAACAAAAATGTGTTACAAATTAGGAATTATTTGATTTTTGTAACACTTACGATAATGTAATATCTACTTTATTTAATAACCAATCTTCAATGTTTAAGGTGATTTTGCTTCTTTAATTCAGGAACTCTTATCTAGCTTAGAGAAAATTTTATACATGTTTTTTTAATGGAAATTTTATATTATAATCCAATAATATCAATTGGGCAATAATATACCTCATCATTTATCGGAAACACTTTATCTGATGAATCGATGATTAGTCCAACATTCACTCTTTTCTTATACTTTTTCAAAACAGTAAATTTTTTTGAATGACTAACTGGGTTAATTCCTTTTTTGATTTCGATAGGGTAAATTGAATCAAAGGAATCGATAATTAAATCCACTTCATATTGATCTCTATCACGATAATAATAAATATTATCAACGTTTTGATAAGCATTATAGTGTGATTTGATGATTTCTGAAACAACATATGTTTCGTAGAATTGTCCAGCAAAAGCGCTATTTTCAAGAATTTCTGAAGTTGGTATTCCGCACAAATAAGAACATAAACCAGTATCCATAAAATACAACTTATTACTTTTTATGATTCTATCAGAAAGATTGGATGCATATGGATGTAAAAATTTAATGATTCCTGAAGTTTCCAAAATAGAAAGCCAATCTTTCGCTGTCCTTGCATCTATACCAATATTTCTTGAAATATCATTATAGTCTACTTGACAAGCAGTTCTTAAAGAAATATATTTTATGAAATTTAAAAATGTTGTTTCTTTACTTGTGGAAATTATCTTTTTAACATCTTTTTCAATGTAAGTTGATATATATGACTTAAAAAACATTTCTCTATTCAAATTTGATGCGACAAATTCCGGCATTCCACCAATAAAAATATCTCCAAAAATTTCTCTTCTAGATCTATAGTCGTCATTTAATAACTTTTCTTTATCTCGTAATACTTCAATTGAAGGATTAAAATAAGATGATTTTTGTCTTCTTTTTATTTCATTAAAAGACAAAGAACCTAGATTAAAAACACATGTTCTTCCTGCCAACGATTCAGTTACTGCTTGTTGAAGTTCAAATTGATTAGATCCTGATAGTATATAAAGAAGTTCGACTTGATTCCCTCGCTTTAACCATTCGTTTTTCTTATTATCAATTTCTTCTTTGATATACTCAAGAAGTGATGGTGCTTTTTGAATTTCATCAATGATGAGTGGAAAAGAGTAATATCTAATAAACCCTTTGGGGTCTCTCAAAGCATAATCCCTTATCTCAATATCATCTAATGTTATTGCCTTAATATAAGGAAATATAAACGATAATAATGTTGATTTACCAACTTGCCTTGCTCCATAAATTGTGATTGAAGCAAATTGTTTTGATGCATCGATTATCTTATTTTCTATGTTTCTTTTAATATACATAAAATAATCCTCCTTCTAATCGTATTATAACCTCTTTATCATTTTTTGTCAACTATTATATCATTGCTATGCTTTTTTTGCCGACAAATAATATAAATAACAATTAGAAATAAAAAACACCCTAATTTTCTAAACTAGAGTGTTTGATGATTTCTATATGGCGTCCTGAAGAGGATTTGAACCTCCGACCGACGGCTTAGAAGGCCGTTGCTCTATCCAGCTGAGCTATCAGGACATTTGGAGCATAATGATTATATCTTAAAATCCCTAAAAAGTAAAGAAAAAATATGAGTTACACCCATATTATTCTTTTATAGTTTTTTGATATTGATATATCGTAATTTCACTAATAGCATAATGATAGTTTTTCACAAGCTTCAAATTTCCCTTTTCATTAGTAAATTCTTTTGGTTCGTATGTCTGTTTTTGTGATTGGCAGATAACATAAGCCTCATCATTTATCATATGATGGTCCACTAAATAAATGAGAATTTCATCGATTATATTTAAACGGTAAGGAGGGTCCAAAAAAATGATGTCATAACTATCTTGCCGTTTACTAAGCAACTTAAGGGCTTGTTGATAATCCATTAAAAATAATGATACTAATTCGTTGGCTTTTAGTTTGTTGACATTGGATTCAATAATATTCATCGCTTCTTTCGAAGCATCAACAATGTCCGAATGAATACATCCCCTGCTTAGTGCTTCTAAACTTAGAGCTCCACTTCCTCCAAACAAGTCCAACACTTTTTGGCCTTCAAAATACGGTCCTAAAATGTTAAAAACGGATTCTTTCATCCGATCCATCATAGGACGAGTATTCATTCCTTCTAAAGTATTAAGCGTTCTTCCTTTATATTTACCAGCAATAATGCGCATAATTAAATTAAGCTTTCCTCATCATCATCATCAGTATCAATTACTTTTTCCACATAATAATAATCACCCTTACTATCATATTCGATATGATATTGGCGATCTTCAATGGAAAAATCAGGAAACTTTTGCCCTTTTTCTTCAGCAGTTCGATGATGCATGATAATAACATTGCCATCGTTATCTTTGCCACCCTGATTTAAAGGTCGCAAATAAGAAACAACCCACCCTACCTGGTTATTCTTAAGATAGTCGCTTTGTTTGATCTTTCTGCCTGAAAAATCATAGGCATATTCTTTATTGCCGATTTCTTTGTGCCAAATGGCTAAAGCTTTTGCTTCTTCAATCATAATCGTATCAGCACAATCGTGCTTGACCTTTCTTGAAATTATTAAATAATCAAATTATTTGTTATTTGAATAATTTCGATTTTGTCTTTTTATTGGCTTTTTTCGGGATATAAATCTCTAAATAGTTGTGAAGATTTTCAATCTTAACTGTTCCTTTATTACCTGCTTCACCATCGATACACCATGTTGGTTCGTTTAAAACATCAATTGTGAAATTAGAAGATTTAAAATGGTAAGTCACATGACTTCTTCTTAATCTTAATATCCCTAAAATAAATAATTTAATGATATTTAAAAGGCCACTGTATGCTCCTTTTTTCACAATCAAAATATCAAACCGTCCGTCATTTAAGTGACCATTTTTATTGAAGGGAACACCACCAACGGATACTGAATTTAAGATCAACACTAACGGAGTGTCGATTTCTACATCGTCGGCTTCGGTTTTTAAATGAATTTTGGAAAGTGTCGGGTTTGAAATTTCTTTTAAACCGTCAAAAGCATATGCTAAACGACCTAAAAGCTTTTTCGCATCGTGGGTTGTTCGATAACTAACACCTGAAAAAGTGCCTAAAGCTGCCACATATATGAAAAAACGGTCGTTTATTTTGCCAACATCATGAAAAACAGTCTCACCATCAAGGATTACTTGGATAGCTTTCTTAAAATTTCTAGGAATTTTTAAGTTTCTGGCAATATCGTTGACTGTTCCTGAAGGAATATACCCTAAAACAGGGCGAACGGACTGTGTTGCTACCCCACATGCAACATCATTGAATGTGCCATCGCCACCCGAAAAAAGGATTGCATCATATAAATAGCAAGCTTTCTTGGCTTGTTCAACGGTATCTTCGGCACTCAAAGTTTCATAAATCGTGACTTCATCAAACTTTGTTTGTAGTTGTTGTTTAATATAATCGAGTTTGGTGCTTAATGCACCTTTCCCGCTTTTGGGATTATATAAAAAAATACATTTCACTAGCATCATCTCCCTTTGTCTATTATAAAACATTCATCGCCCTTTTTCAAGGCAAGAAACTATTTTTTTAAATGACAACGTTTTTAAGGGCTCATTTGACCTTAAATTTCCTTTTTAATCGACTTTCACTATCTCCCAGTAAAATTAATCGTCCCAATAGGGGCTATCATTACAAGTTAATTAATAAAAGAAGAAAAGTCCAAAAAAACTAGGACTAATTAGCTTCTTTAGACTTTTCAATAGCTTCATTAATAAATTGGTTTTTATACAAATTATAGTATTCACCATGAAGATTTAACAGCTCACGGTGACTGCCTTTTTCCACAATCTTTCCTTCAGAGATAACTAAAATTAAATCTGCTTTCACAATCGTGGATAAGCGGTGCGCAACAATAAAACTCGTGCGTCCTTTAAGCAGTTTGTCGATAACCCCTTGAATTAACTGTTCGGTCTTGGTATCGATGGATGAAGTTGCTTCATCAAGGATCAAAATGCTTGGATCAGCAATTAAAGCACGGGCGAAAGACACCAATTGGCGTTGCCCAACTGATAATTTCGATCCGTTTTCCCCAACATTGGTTGCATAACCTTCAGGGAAATCTAAAGCAAACTGATCAACACCAACAGCAACAGCAGCTTCGATGACTTCATCATCCGTTGCTGTTAAGCGCCCATAACGAATGTTTTCCATAATCGTTCCATTGAATAAATGCGGTGTTTGTAAAACATAACCAAGGTGGGAATGTAACCAACCAAGTGAACGTTCTTTGTAATTTCTGCCATCAATAAGGATTTCACCGGTAATTGGTTCATAAAAACGGCAAATAAGGTTCACAATTGTGCTTTTCCCAGAACCTGTTTCCCCAACTAAAGCAACCGATGTTCCTTTTGGAACATGTAAACTAAAATCATCGAGGACGGATTCTTGTTCTTTATAATGGAATGATACATTTTTAAAAGTAACATCACCAGTTAATGATTCCCAATTCTCTTTTTTCGGATTTTCCATCGTTCCATATTTTTCAATGACCGATGGTGTATCAAAAATATCGGGATTTGTTTCAATGAGCGATAATAATCGTTCTGCTGATGCTTGGGCTTGTTGCAATTCTGCAAGAACCCTCGCAATTTGCATGACAGGTTCAAAAAACTGGGTTGTATAACTAATGAATAAATACAATGTGACAACGGTAAACGGCATCACAGGATCTAGAATCATCCCGCCACCAATTCTTAAAATAAGGGCAATGGCGAAATAACTCAATACCAAAACAATTGGGAAGAAAATCGACGAATTGATAATGGCTTTAATCGATTGTTTACGCATATCAACGCATAGACCGTCAAATTCATGGAGTTTGATATCTTCCAATACCAAAGTCTTTGTCGTCTTGTTACCCATAATCCCTTCGTTGTAAGAAGCGGTGATTTTCGAATTTGTTTTTCGAACATCGCGGTAGGCAACAAGGATTTTCTTACGGAAATACATGCTGACAACAAATAAAATTGGCAATAACCCTAAAATAATAAAGGCAAGTTTCCAATTGACGATAAAAAGAACAATTAATATGCCAATCATCGACAAGCCGCCCCAAATCATATCGACTAAACCCCAGGAAAGAATGGTTGCAAGCCGACGAGAGTCGGATGTCAAGCGCGCCATAATCCATCCAGATGGCGTCTTATCGTAATATGAGAATGGTAATTGTTGTAAACGGTAGAAAGCTTCATCACGCAGTTCATAACCAACTTCGACTTCAACCTCTCCCGCAGCTTTAATAAAACCAAAAACTGTTACCCCATAACCAATGGCAATTAAAACATAAGCCCCCAAAAACAAGTATCTGTTTGAAAAATCAGGATTGACTGCTTTAAAATAGTTTTCGATGGCATATGCATTAAGTAAAGGATAAGCGAGGTCCAAAAGGGTTAATCCGATAACGGAAATGACCATAACGATTAAGTTCTTCTTCTTTTTTAAGACAATTTTTAGAATTTTCTTCCAAATGCGGACACTGAACTTCTCATCGCTAAAATCTTTTTCTTCAAACTTATTATTCATGCTTATCCCCCCTTTCCACAATCTTCACAAATTCACTTTCAAGGACACCTTGAATTGACCAAAGTTTTTGGTATAAACCTTCTTGGTGCGCAAGTTGTTCATGATTACCAATGGCAGTCACAACACCATTTTCTAAGACGATAATTTTGTCGGCTTCTTTGGCTGTGGTAATACGGTGGGTAATTATAATGGAAGTTAATTTTTTATTCTTTTCTTTAAGAGCATTTCTAATCATTAAGTCCGTTGTTGTATCAACAGCACTTAAGGAATCATCAAAAATCATCACCGGTTTATCTAAAATAAGCATACGAGCAATGGCAATCCGTTGTTTTTGACCACCGGATAAGGTTACACCTTTTTCGCCGACTAATGTATTATAGCCTTCATCAAACTGACTGATGTCTTTATGAATGGAAGCTGTTTTTGCAGCATTGTACACTTTTTCAGGTTCAATATCTTTGATACCGATTTTGATATTTTCATAAACAGTTGTCGCATATAGGAACGGATCTTGTAAGATGATGCCTATTTGCTGTCTTATCCACTGTTTTTTAATTGTTTTTAATTCAACGCCATTGATGCGAATACTTCCTGAATCATAATCAAGCATTCTAACCAATAAGTTGGCAATTGTCGACTTCCCACTGCCGGTTTTACCGATAATGGCCACTGTTTCCCCGGAGTTGATATGGAAATTGACACCACTAAGTAAGTGTTTTTCCGTATCGGAAAACTTAAAGTTAACATCTTCAAATACGATGTCACCGGTTACTTCCGGTGTTTCTGTCCCATCATTGTTATATTCTGATGGAATTTTTAAGATCTCATCGATACGGTTAGCGGCAACTGTCGCTTTCCCAAAATCACCGATGATTCTTCCTAAACCACGGATTGGCCAAACGAGCATGCCGATGTACATTAGGGCAGCAATAATATCTCCTGAAGACACATCACCTTTTTGCGCAAGAACAATTGCTACGGCCATGGTTACGGCATATTGCATCGTTGTAAGAAAATCACTAGCTCCCCAATAACGGGCAATCGCTGTGTTTAATTTGCGGTTTTCACGCATGTAATTTTCATTTTGTTTACGAAATTTGTTAATTTCAAAAACTTCGTTTGCGAAAGCTTTCACAACACGGACTCCGTTAACATTCTCCTGGAGCGCCGTTGTCATTTTTGCTTCGACTTCTTCGATTTCCTCAAACTTCTTTTTCACATACCGGAAATAGATAATTGAGGCAAAAGTACTAATCGGAACAACTCCTAGCGTCACTAACATGAGGGGAAAACTGATTTTTCCCATCTGGAAAGCACCGGCTAAAAAGTTCCCGATGATGTATAAGATTTGGGGCAACTGCGAACTTAAGAAACTTTTAATCGTATCAATGTCCGAAGTGCATCTTTGAATTAAATCGCCAGTATCAACGTTGCTATGGTAAGAAAATGGCAACTGTTGAATATGGGAATACATTTTATTGCGCATATCGTAGGCAATATTTTCGGCTAATTTTCCTTTATTATATCCATCATAAAACATAATTGAACCGCGGAAAATTTGGAATAACAATAAACTCATTCCAACTGCTAAGACAGCTGTTAATTGGTTAGAAAATGAAGCGTAATAATTCGTTAAAAAAGAAGGGAGCGTGATGCTCCCTTCTGTCGTACCTTCAAAAATAACATCAACAACGTACTTAATGAATTGCGGTACATAGGAATATAACAAAGGATTTATAACTGTTGTCAACGAGATGAAGATGACAAGCAAGCCATAGGGCTTTGCCCACTTCACCAGATTGGTAAATCCTTTAGATTTCATTTTATTTAGTTCTCCTATTTATTCGTAACAATCATTAAAATATTCGGTTAGTAAAATTGACCAATTAGATTGGTAACTTCCTGAAAAATCTTTCAAACTACTGATATTGAAAGCTGTGCTCGTGGCACCATCGTTTTCCCAATAGATCAAAGTTGGAAAAGTAATGGCCATACTTGACTCAATTTTGATTTTCGTGACTTGATCATCGGTTAATTCATCATAATGTAAGTAATAAATTGTGTCAACATCCAAACTTTTCGCAAGTTTGTTAGTTTCAAAAACAAATTGTTCAGCTTGTGTTAACGAAGCTGCGCCGATGTAAACTTGGAAAGTTTCGCCACTAGCAATTTTCGTCATAACGTCATCATAAGAAATCGTGGTGAACACGTGATCGCGTCCATCAAGACTGTCATACTCCTTATCAATGCGTGATTTATCTCCACCCCAAGGGATTGAGAGCATAATTACTAAAAGAATTGCGAAAGCGGCGACGCTTAATACAATGTAAGTTAATTTTTTTTCATCCATTTTAATCCTCCGCCTTCAAGATTGGCAAACCTGTATAATTATACCATAACAACTTGGGCTTTGCAATCCCAAACCAAAATGAAAAAGCATAAAAAAATGGCGCCCCCAATAGGACTTGAACCTATGACCCCATGATTAACAGTCATGTGCTCTAACCAACTGAGCTACGGAGGCACCTTACCAACAATCGTTGGACTGGAATAATTTTATCATACCTTAAAATAAATAGCAATTTTAAAATAGATGATTATAAAAAAAGGTGTCATGTTTCCATGACACCTAACAAACAATTTATCCGTAGAATGTAACATCATCAATGCGAATATTCGATGTTGATGTCGGATTTGTTTCTGGTAAAGTAATTTGGAATTTCACATAAGCTGTTTGAGCTGATGGTAAATTATAGATATACGTATCAGCTAACGTGTCTAATGTGAATGTTTCTTCGCCAACATAAGTTGTTCCGTCCGTGGAATAAGATACAGTAACATTGAGACCATATGTTGCTGCTGCTTTGAAAACAACTCGTGTTAAATTAGCAACTGTAAATTCTGTTACAGCATAACCTAAGTTAGCAGGAGCACTTGTATACCAACGGTTTTGAATTGAGTTACTACCCGAAATTGCACTTGTTGTCGCGATTGTTCCATAATAGAAGCTCCACTTATAACCTTCAGGACCATCGGATTTCGGTGTTGTGTTGTTATAAGTTGAACTTGGTGTAAACCCAGTTTCAAAGTTTTGCGCATATAACTGTGTTAATGAACTGGCAGTTACATTATAAGTATAAACTTTGCTGTGAGTTGGGCTAAAAGTAACAGTCACAGTAATGACAACCGGTGTATTTGTAGCAGGTTTGGTAAATGTTCCGTTATCCGAAATGACTGCAGTATTGTTTGATGTAAATGCGACAGTTACTCCAGGGAAGGTATTTTGATATTTAGAAGCAGTGAAGAAGGCTAAATTGCCCATAACTTCTTGACCTTCAGAGATGACTCCTTCGATTTCTTCTTGCATCATCGCTTCTTTTTCTAAATCTGTTAATGTGATATCTAAATCACCCAAGTAAGTAAGTGCCCATTTATCATTTCCGTCATAATTATAAATCGTTCCAAATAAAGTTACTTGTTTGCCAACTAAGAATTTTAATTCATCTTGGCCGCGAGACTGATAGTAAACATAAAGTTTTGGTGCACCAACTTCTAAAGTTGTTGCTAGATAAACATTGCTAAAAGTCCCTTGAATAGTAACATAACCAGTAACGCTTATGTATTTTCCATATAACGTATTAGCTTTGACAGCAGCAATTTCTTCAGCTGTCAATACTTCTGTTGTTCCCACAGGCTGAAGATCAGCGATTTGGGCAGTTGTTGTTGCCAATGGATTATCATAAACAAGTTCATCTAATTTTATGACACTTGTAACAGAACTAACTTGGCGTGTATATTGTTTATTGCTTTCAAGATAAACATTTGCTGTTCCGTCAACACGCACATTGTCACCAACTTGGAATGTTCCGACAGCAAAGCGAACATAAACTGCACCTGTTTCATCAGCAACGAAGAAAAAATTATCTAACGTAGTTCCGATGATAATGCCTTCAAAAGCTACTTTCTGACCAGGATTAGTATCCATAACTGTTAAAACCTCAGCAACGGAAATAGGGGTTAACTGCCATTTTGCATAGTAAGTTTTGGCACCTGTTGATTCTAGCGGTACAGCCATGATTGGTGAACCGGAAAAATCAGAAGCAGCAAACCAACCCATAAAGTCATAGCCTTCTTTAATTGGATCGACTAATGGTTGTGGCAATTTTGTAATATCATATATTGTTGGATAATCACCAACAAAAGCTCCACCATCAAGAACATAAATGATTTGATACATTCCTTTTAATTCAAGAATCTTGACTTCAGCAGCTTCCAATGTGGCAATGTTTGTGACCAACAATTGATGAGCTGGTAATAAATTGGCGTAACTTTGTAACAAATTAGCAATTGCTGTTTCGTTATCCAAGGTAATTTCGGTAACTGCTGGAAGAGCACTAATATCAGCAACTAATTGGGCAGCAGCTTTTAAACCAACTATTTCAGCTTCGGCTGCTTGTAATAAGGCATAATTGGTAATTAAGGCTTGTTCTTCAGCTGTGAAACCATCATAGGCTGTGCGGATAGCAATTACTTGTTCTTCATCAGTTAATGTAACAGGATTTGGTAATGCGTTAATATCACTAATCATTTTTTTAACTAAATCCGGTAATTTGTATGAAGAAATGGCAATGATTGTTCCTTCAACTAGAACACCATTATTCATCTGGCAAAGTCTTGTTCCATAACCGATATTGCTGTAGTCAACTTCCCAGCTGTGTGGTGTCCATAAGAAATCACCAGGGTTAAGCGTAACCATTAAAACACCGGTTGAACCAATGGAATTTCCACCTAATTCACCACCGTGATCAGCTAAGTATTTCGCAACCGTGTATGTTCCGTCAGCATTCTTGGTAAACATGATTTTCCCAAAACCTAAATTCGGTACATTGCATCGGCCATAAGTATCGCTGGCATCAAAAGTAACAGCGACAGAACCAGTATTTTGATAAAGGGCTGCAGCACCACTGTAAGCAACGGCAACACCATTTTTTAAACCAATATTGTTATAATCAGTTTGGGCATCCAAACCATATGGACGTAAAGTTGTGCGAGAAATAACTTCGTTGGCAGTTGTTCCGCTAATTGGAATATAAGCATCCTTTGAAATAAAGTAAACATTAGTGCCAACAACAATTTTATATCCACCAAAACCGGCAGCTTCCATTTGGGTTTCATATGTTCCAAAGCCATCCCAAGTATTGCCGGCTTCTGGTTTAGTTTGTCCAGAATAGAAAATAGCTTTTTGGCCTTCTTCAACAAGACCGAAGTTAACCACAACTTCTTTGGAAGTTGTATTGTATGTTGCAACCAAAACAGTTGGTTCATAAGCGTAGGTTGTCTGTAATAATTCACCAGTTTCTAAATCAAAGAAACTTGTGTCTTCACCAGTTTTATAGGACCAAACAACTCCATTAGTTGTTGGTAGAACAAAATCAACAATAATTTGACTTGGGACTTCTTTAATAACTGGCAATAAAACGGCTAAATCAGGGTTTTTCACAATCGCCATATCTTCTTCTTTTTCAAGAAGACGATCATAATTGGTAACCATGTCTTTTTGAGCTTCCGTTAGAGCATCGTAAGCAGTGCGGGCAGCAGTGATCTTTGATTCATCGGCTAAAACCAGTGTATCAGGAATATCCGTAATCAAAGTAACTACGACGGCAGCTGCCTCTAAATTGGCAAGGCGTTCTTCTTTCGCAACAAGAATAGAAAGAGCTGTAACTAAAGCTTTTCTTGTTTCTGTTAAAGCATCGTAAGCTGTCCGAGCAGCGACGATAGCATCCTTATCAGTTATTTCAATTGTTGCTGGTAATGAAACAATTAAAAGATCAACGGCAGCGGCTGCTTCTTGATCAGCAATCGTTGCTTTAATTTGCACAATGGCTGCTTCGGCAGCAGTTAATGTTGCATAATCGAGAACTGTTGCTTTTTGGTCGCTTGTAAGAGCATCGTAAGCCGCTCTTGCAGCCAATACCTGTTCTTCATCGGTCAAAGCAATTGTTGCTGGAAGAGCTGTAATCAAAGCTTCAACCGCAGCAACTTCTTTCAATGAGGCAAGGGTTGCTTCAGCAGTTTCCAAAGCCGCCAAATTAGTTACTAAGGCTTTTTGGACAGTTGTTAAGAGATCATAAGAAGCACGGGCAAAATTAATTGCCGCTTCAGAAGTCAATGCGATAACATCTGGGAGAGCTTCTATTTTATTTATAACTAATGTTGCCGCATTTTTGTCTGCATTTAACGATGCAATGGATTCTTCTTTAGCTATAAGATCAGCTAATTTCGTCACCAAAGCTTTTTGCGTTGCTGTTAGGGCATCATAAGCTGTCCGAGCAGCAATGACATCGTCTTCTGCAAGTAAAGTGACAACTGCAGGCAAAGCAGCAATCAAGTTATCAACCGCTAAAGCACTGGCGGCATCTTTTAAAGCAGCTAACGCTGTTTCCTTTGTTTCTAAAGCAGTCAGGTTTTCTACAAGACCTTTTTGGTCTTCCGTAAGGGCATCATAAGCTGTTCGAGCAGCAACAATCACATCATTATCCGTGATTGCAACTGTTTCTGGTAATGCTAAAATCGCTTCATCGACAGCTTTTGCTGCTTTTTCATCAGCTGATTCAAAGCAACCTACTAACCCGAAGGTTAGGACAAAAGCAAGTAAGATTAAAAGCAATTTAGAAATTGTGTTTGATTTGGTCATAGTTTCTCCTTTCCAATTCTAACAAATTCAATTTATTATAGCATGCTCGCTTTTATTTCGCAACATAACGAAGTCAAGAATGAAAAAAAGTCACAAAATGAGTGACTTTTTTTACTTAACAATAATTTTAGTTTATTAATATTTTCCTATTAATCCTCGTCATTTTCTTCATCAGTATGTTTGTTTTTGTTTGTTTTTTTAGCTTGCCACTTGTTGAAATAAATGACTTTTAAAACACCAACACCAATAACACCAACACCAATCAAAACCCAATGATACCAGTACATATTAACCTCCTTTAAACGGTTTTTCTGACCAACAATTTTAATGAAATAACGGTAATCACACTCTGATAAATAACGCCGATAATCATATACCAAGCAAAAGATAAATTCGCACTGTTTTGGCTAGCAGTGGCAACATTAAGCATAGCTTTTAATGACCAAAAATTAGGAATAATCCCAAGAACATATTGAAGGGAATCGGTAAAAGCAGGAAGTAAAGTAAGTCCCGGAAGCATCACTAATAATCCTCCCATTTTCACAATCGCAAATCCTTCAATTTTATT
>JBFXJT010000029.1:0-2008 GCA_050174575.1 Bacilli bacterium | reverse complement strand
CCAATCGGATGGGATGTAAAGGCACTTTCAATGAGCATCTTCCCCGCGTGTGTAGGTGATATTAACATGATTGTGGAAAAACTTTCGGGAATAATGTTTGCTGTTAATAACATTGATGGAACAACTGTTAAAAAAGCAAACAAAATATAGTTAACAAGCATTGCTCCAAAGTCTTTGCTATATAAAGTGATTAAGAAGCCAAAAGCTGTATGGCTGGCAACAACAATCAAAATATAAATAAATAACAGCACAAGTTTCACTTCAAGATGATAAACAAGCATCGAATAAGAAACAACAAACACGCCGGAAATTAATCCCATTAATAAAGAAGCGATGACTTTGCTGATAAGGATTTGGCTAATGGAAACAGGGGAAACAAGTAACGATTTTATTGTTTGTTCTTGTTTTTCAAAATAGTAGGAAGCAGCAATAAACAAAATACTCATCATCGCTCCATCCATCCAAATGAGCATTGGTGATAACATTAAAGCAGCTGCCTTATCAGCCAAAGCAACAACAACAACCCAGATAACAGAGACAAATAGGCTTGTTATCAGGACTTTATATTTATATAAACGAACTAATTCCCCTTTTAGAAGATTAATCATTTGTTTCATTAGCTTTTTCTCCTGTAACTAATATAAAGATTTCTTCTAAAGGCGTTTCACCACTATGAATTGTTTCAATATTTTCATGGTTAAGAATATGTAAAAAGGCTTCATTATGGCCAAGATCTTGCATCGGGAATGTTTTTTTCTCTAATTGATGAGCGTTTAAATATTCCACTTGAACTTCTTTTTTGCCATATTTTAGTTTTAAATCACGAGGTGAAGACATATTGGATAATTTCCCGTTTGTCATAAAGACAACCTGATCACACAGTTGTTCTACATCACCCATTAAATGGGTCGTAATTACAACGGTACCTCCTCGCTTTTGAAAATCAAGAATTAATTCCTTAATGATTTTCGCATTTTTCGGATCAAGTCCGTTTGTCGGTTCATCCAAGAATAATACTTTAGGATCATTAAGCATTGCTCTAACAAAGTTTAGTCTAACTTTCATACCTTTAGAAAATTGCCCGACTTCCATATCTTTGGAATCATATAATCCCACAGTCTTTAATAATGCTAAATAATCAATGTTCGTATGATAAAGGCTTGCAAAATAACTTAAGTTTTCTACAGCAGTCAGCTTATTGAAATGAACGGGCATTTCAAAACCGACTCCGATTGTTTCATAAAAATCTTTTTTATAACTTTGTAAATTTTTCCCCATATACAATATTTCACCAGAATAACCAGTAATTAGTTTAGTGAGGATTTTTTGGGTAGTTGATTTCCCTGCTCCGCTTGGGCCTAAAATGCCAAAAATGGAGCCTTCTTCTACAACAAAAGAAATATTATTAATTGTTTTGTTGTGACTTTTAGGATATTGATACTCTAAATTGCTAATTTCAAATGCGTTTTTCATGTTAATCTTCCATTCCTTTTAAGACTATTTTTAAAAATTGGATACTTTCTTCTTTAATCGCTGTTAGTTTTTCTAGGGTCAAACCCTTTTTTAAAACTGAAGCTTGTAAACCTTCAATCGCTAATTCAATGTTTTTCTGAACCTGACTTTTCGAAAAACGTCGTTCATAACGCGTATAATCAATATCATCAAAAAACTGATGAAAACTAAAACCCGCTAAAGTCGTTAAACTTGCCTTAATGTCAGCAGCGATGACTTTTGGTGGATCGGAGAGGGCCGCTAGCAACAGGGTTGTTGCTTGTTCGTGCTCACTTGCATACTTGACTTTCCAAAAAATGAGATCGACGATTTTGTCGATGGGATCTTGTGAGTTAAATGACAGAAGCGATAATTCCGCAACCATCTCTTTTAGATGCTTGTGAAATAAAGCTAAATACAAATCGCTTTTTTTCGGAAAATATTTAAAAATCAACCCTTTGGAAACTTGGGCTTTTTCAGCAATTAAATTGGTTGATGCCTGAGAATAACCTTTTTC
>JBFXJT010000028.1:1627-15549 GCA_050174575.1 Bacilli bacterium | reverse complement strand
AATTATATTCAAAAAACAGCTGAAGATTTTATGTATAAGCGTAAATTATTAGAAAGAAGCAGTTTGCACAGTTCATTTATTTCGTCAATAACAGCTACCATGTTTGAAAAAAGTCAAGAAACAGAAGAACATGCCGAACGAATGCGCATTTTATCAATTAAAGTTGGAAAAAAATTAGGCCTTCATCAAAAAGATTTAGATGAATTAGCATTATTAGCTACTCTTCATGATATTGGTAAAGTAAGCATTGATCGAAACATCTTGAATAAGCCAGATAAGTTAACTGATTTAGAATGGGTTGAAATCAAAAAACATCCAGAAATTGGGTATCGCATTACCAAAGCTTCCCCAGAACTAAGTTCTATCGCTGACTATGTTTTATCACATCACGAAAGATGGGATGGGAAAGGTTATCCTCAAGGATTAAAAGGGCAGGATATTCCTCTTTTATCACGTATCATTAGTATTGTTGATGCATATGACGCCATGACAAATACTCGCTTTTATCGCACTACAAAATCAGTTGAAGAAGCTTTATTGGAAATTAAAGAAAATGCTGGTCATCAATTTGACCCTAACTTAGCAATTTTATTTGTAGAAATGATGGAAGAAGAGATGAAAAAGTAGTGATTTTTTCACTGCTTTTTTTTGTTGTGATTATAGTCATCTTGTGATAAAATTAGCAAAAAGGTGAAATTATGAAAAAACTATTTGAAAAAATTACAGGCATTTGGGTTATCATTGCATTATCTATTCTAGGAATTTTTCTTATTTTTATACTACCAATTTATAGCGGGTATTTATCTAAGGTTTTAAATACGCCACTAATTCCTGATACAATGATTTTTTATTCGCCAACTATTTTATATAATTTAGCAAGTGTCTATAAAGAAGCAGGGATTGAAGCCTATATTTTATCCAAATATACATTGGATATAATTTGGCCATTAGCTTATTTGTTTTCTTTAATGATTATTATGCTTCATTTATATCAAATTTTGAAGCAATATCGGGGAGCTTTGCTTCTACCTATATTAGCTTTTATTTTTGATATCTTGGAAAATATCTCCCTTATTATCGTTTTTAGTAATTACCCAAACGAAACAGGTGCTTTAGGGTACTTAGCAAGTGCCTTTACGATATTAAAATGGTTTACGCTTGTTTTTTGTTTGATTTTTATCTTAATTTATTTAGGCAGAATTAGAAACATTCGTTTACAGAAGAAAGAAGATGAACATCATGAATAGTGAAAAAATTATTCAAGTCACTAATTTGCACAAAAGTTATAAAGACGTTCATGCCGTTAAAGGCATAAATTTCTATGTTAATAAAGGTGACTTATTTGCTTTTTTAGGCCCCAATGGTGCAGGAAAATCAACTACAATTGACATTCTAACCACAATCCTAGATCGTGATCAAGGAGAAATCATTATTGATGGAATGGAAATTGGTAAGAAAGATTTTGATATTAAAAAAATCATTGGTGTTGTTTTTCAGGATAAAGTTTTAGACGAACTTTTGACAGTAAAAGAAAATTTATTGTTTCGAGGGACTTTATATGGGTTAATCCCCACTGAATTAGAAGAGCGTGTCAATCACGCTTTAAAAATGACGAATTTAGAAACTATTAAAAATCGCCGTTATAAAACCTTAAGCGGTGGTCAAAAACGACGGGTAGACATTGCTCGAGCATTGATTAATATTCCTAAAATATTATTTTTAGATGAACCGACAACGGGGCTTGATCCGATGAGTCGGCAACAAATTTGGCGAACCATTGAAAAATTGCGAAAAGACTATGGAATGACCATTTTTTTAACAACACATTATATGGAAGAAGCAGACAATGCTGATTATGTTGTGGTTATTGTGGAAGGTAATATTGCTGCCAGTGGGACACCAACGGAATTAAAAAACGGGTACTCCCATGATACTTTAATGATTAAACCTAAGAAAATTGAAACATTATTAGAACAACTTACGAATGAAAAAGTTGAATATGAAGTTATAGCAGATTTTGTGAAAATAAATTTAAAAAGTAGTGTGGAAGCTATCCCATTAATAAATCAATATCAAGAAAATATTGTTAGTTTTTCTGTTGTAAATGGTTCAATGGATGATGCTTTTTTATCTATAACAGGGAAGGGTATGGAAGATTATGATTGAAATTGCGAAAAGAAATATCCGTTTGTTTTTTAGAGACCGGACAGCTGTTTTTTTCTCTTCTCTAAGTGTTATCCTCATAATTGGCTTATATGTTCTTTTTTTAGGAGACATGATTGCTGGTTCCATGGGTGAAACGCCGGAAGCTCGCTTTTTGATTGATAGTTGGATTGTAGCTGGATTAGTTGCTTCTTCAAGTGTCACAGCAACTTTAGGGGCTTTGGGGATTATTGTTGATGATTATACCAAAAACGTTATCAAAGATTTGTATTCTGCTCCTTTAAAAAAATCCACTTTAATCGGCGGTTACCTCATTAGTTCTTTTTCGATAGGTATCATAATGTCATGCTTAACACTAGTTCTTGGAGAAATTTACATAATCGTTAATGGTGGTCAATTATTAAGTTTATTTGATCTAATAAAGGTTTTGGGAGTTATTGTTCTTTCCACATTTGCAAATTCAGCAATCTTATTTTTAATTATTTCTTTTATTCGAAGTCAAAGTGCTTTTGGGACCTTCTCGACAATTATTGGAACAGTTATTGGTTTTTTGATGGGGATTTATGTTCCTGTCGGGAATTTACCAGTTTATGTTCAAAAAATTGTGAAAATATTTCCTGGATCTTATTCTGTATCCTTATTCCGAAATATTATTATGGATAAGCCCATGGGAATTGCCTTTAATCAAGCTCCAGAAAATCTTGTCAATGATTTTGTGTTAAGTATGGGTATCGATATTCAAGTTTCAGGAATAACGATTACACCTGTTTTATCCGTCATCATTTTATTAGCAACGGGATTTTTGTTTTATCTCATTTCTATTTTCCGTTTACGAACTAAAAAAGCTTAACCTACGTACCCTCAAAAAGTGTTGAATTTTTGAGGGCTTTGTGTTACAATAAAAAGGATTTTTTATACTAAATATGAGGTGATGAAATGACTTTAGCAATTATTCTATTTGCTTGTACTTATGTATTATTATTAGCTTTACCAAAATATCGAGCATATGTCGCTCTTACTTCTGCGGCGATATTTACCATTTTAGGGATTATACCTTTAGAAAAGGTTTTTGGTGCCATTGATTGGAATGTCATCATGATGATCTTTGGTACAATGGGTGTTGTTGGTTTATTTATTGAATCAAAAATGCCTTCACGCTTAGCAGACCTAATTATCGAAAAAATGCCCAATGTAAAATGGACAATTGTCATTTTAGCCCTATTTGCCGGAATCATTTCCGCATTTATTGATAATGTTGCGACTGTTTTAATGATTGCTCCTGTAGCTTTAAATATTGCGAAAAAATTGAAAATCTCTCCTGTATCAATGGTTATTGCAATTGCAGTTTCTTCTAATTTGCAAGGAGCTGCCACCTTGGTTGGTGACACCACTTCCATTTTATTAGGTGGAGCAGCGCAAATGGATTTTCTTGATTTCTTCTTTTTTCAAGGGAAAATCGGCATTTTTTGGGTTGTTCAAGCTGGTGCTGTAGCTTCTGCCTTCATCCTGTTTTGGATATTTAGAAAAGATACAGAAAAGATTGACGAAGTTACAAGAACAGAAGTTAAAGACTATTTCCCAACATTTTTATTACTTGGAGTTATTGTCTTACTAATAATTGCATCGTTTTTCCCAGAAATTTCAATTGCAACAGGTGGATTAATTAATGGGATTATTTGCGTATCTTTATTTATTATTGGTATCACAAGAAAAATGCTTGTGAAAAAAGATGTAAAACCATTTATCGAAGCATTAAAAGAAATCGATTATACGACCTTATTATTATTAATCGGCTTATTTATTGTCATTGGTGGCATTACAGAAGCTGGGGTAGTGAATGCGATAAGTCAATTATTTGTAAAAGCAAGTGGCAATAATTTATTCTTAATTTATACATTAATTTTATGGGCTTCTGTTTTATTCTCAGCTTTTATTGATAATATCCCATATGTGGCTACAATGCTTCCAGTTGTTGCAGCCATTGCTAGTCAACTTGGTGTTGAACCATACATTCTTTATTTTGGTTTGTTAGTTGGTGCTACATTGGGAGGTAATTTTACTCCTATTGGGGCTTCCGCAAACATTACGGGAATTGGCATATTGCGAAAAGCTGGTTATGAAGTAAAAAACTCCGATTTCTTTAAAATTGGTATTCCCTTTACGCTCTCGGCAGTTATAACTGGTTATTTACTAATTTGGTTTATTTGGAGTTAAAAAGCATTTGACTTGTAATAAATAAAATAGTTATGTTATAATGTTGACATAAGGTATAACCTTATAGAAAATGTGAGGATATAAGATATGTTAAACGAAAAAGTAACAAAATTATTAAACGAACAAATTAATAAAGAATTTTATTCAGCTTATTTATATTTAGATATGGCTAATTTTTATGCCAACAAAGGATTAGATGGATTTGCCAATTGGTTTAATGTTCAAGCATTAGAAGAACAAAGCCATGCGATGTTATTTACAAAATATTTACAAAACAATGGATTTGCTGTCACTTTAGAAGCAATTGCAAAACCGCACCTCGTATATAAAGAGGTAAGAGAACCACTTGTTGGAGCATTAGAACACGAACAATATGTCACAGCATCTATTCATAATATTTATGATGTTGCTTTATCAGTAAAAGATTTCCGAACGATGGAATTTTTGAACTGGTTTGTGAAAGAACAAGGCGAAGAAGAAATGAATGCTGAAAACTTGATTTTAGCTTTTGACAGCTTTGGCAAGCAAAGTGGAAGCTTATTTGCTATCAACAAGGAATTAAAAGAACGAAAATTTCATGAGCCATCACTTAATTTAGATTAATAATATTTAAAATCACTGCAAAAGCAGTGATTTTTTTATTGTAATTATTCAATAAAAGGAGTATAATATATCGATAAAAGAGAGGTAACTATGAAACTACTTGTTTACGTTATGAATGATGTCAACCTTTTAGACCGTTTTGTCCATGAATTAAAAGATGCACAGATTAAAGGAGCAACGATTATCAACAGTACGGGGATGGGAAGAAAATTAGTCGAAAGTGATGATTTTGATATTATCGGATCGTTAAAAGCACTATTTGATACACCGAGGACGGATTCTAAAGTTATTCTGATGGCTTTGGAAGATGAACAAGTCAATGTCGCAATCGATATAATTGATCGTTTAGCTGGTGATTTATCAAAACCTAACTCAGGGATTTTGTTTACTCTCAATATTGAATTAATAAAAGGTTATAAGAAGTAGAAGGCACAATTATGGATATATTACTTTATGCCGGTATCGTTTTAGTTACCGGCCTTCTTTTTGGAAAATTAGCAAAGTATACTCATTTACCGAATGTAACTGGGTATTTAGTTGGTGGTTTAATCATTGGTCCGAGTGTTCTAGGAATCGTCAGTGAAGACAACCTTATTTCTATGAATTTAGTTTCACATGTTGCTCTGGGCTTTATTGCCTTTTCCATTGGTAACGAATTGAAACTTAGTTATTTTAAAAAAGTTGGAACAAGACCGATTGTAATTGCTGTCTTTGAATCATTGTTTGCAGTCCTATTTGTATTTGTAGGTTTAATTGTCTTTTTTGCAATCAAAGGTGATTTAAGTTTAACAAATATTCGATTTTCACTTGTTTTGTCGGCAATTGCCGCGGCTACTGCCCCTGCAGCAACATTAATGGTTGTTAGGCAGTATCGGGCTGCGGGTTCCTTAACCGATATGTTAATGAGCGTTGTCGCTTTGGATGATTCTGTCGCTCTTATCCTTTTTGGGATCAATGTAGCGATTTCCAATGGTTTAGGAGGAAATGGTGATACTTCACTTTTTGTTCAGATCTTAAAACCAATTTGGGAAATCATCTTTTCTTTAGGTATTGGGGGAATATTTGCGATAGTTTTGAACTTTGCTTGTAAATGGTACTCTAATCGTGGTAATCGCATTTCATTAACATTGGCTTTCATCTTCTTAACAATTTTTCTTACTAATTACTTTGGAGGATCGGTTCTCCTTGCTTGTATGGCACTTGGTGGATTATTTGCAAACATTAGTAAAGACTATGATGAAATAAGCAAATTGACTTATTATATAACTCCGCCAATATTTATTATGTTTTTTGTATTGAGTGGAGCTGAACTAAAATTGTCCTTGATATTTGTTGTTGGTGCGATTGGAATTGTATACATTTTCACAAGAGTTTTTGGGAAAATATTTGGGTCGTGGTTTGGAAGCAAGATTACTCATGCCGAGCCAAAAATTGCGAAATATTTGGGTTACACCTTGATCCCTCAAGCGGGGGTAGCTATTGGACTTAGTTTGATAGCAACACAAATTTTAAATCCAACGATGGGGTCACAAATTAGAACGATTGTTTTAGCTGCAACTTTAGTATATGAATTAACTGGGCCGATTATTACCAAAATAACTCTTAAAAAAGCTCAAGAAATATCAATTGAACATAAATAAAAAAATAGCCATTTTTTGGCTATTTTTTTAATGGTGCTCCTACTAAGAATCGAACTTGGATCTAAGCATTACCATTGCTTTGTTTTACCACTAAACTATAGGAGCATTTTCTTGAGGATATTATAACAAAAAACAATCCTTAATTCAACAATTTTAATCAGGAAACAATTTTTCATGTTGAAAGACAACTTGCATTTACTAACAAATAGTGTATAATTAAATTACTAAAAACGAAAAGGAGCCATGCGATGAAGTCATATACGATTAAAATATCGATTTTATTTTCTACAATCTTAGCCATTGTCGCTTTGGTTGCCTATGGCGCTTATTATTTTATTGCAAGTAATTTTATTGATCAAAAAGCTCAGGATAATATGCTTTACATCAATCAAAAAATTGCCCTCAACGTTGATTTAAAAATGAATTATGACTATGATAAATTAGCTGATATCATTGATAATCTAAACCCTAATGATGATTTATTAAATCAACTAAATGCGAAAAAAGCCGATATCTTTGTTGGCGATAATAATTATTTATTCTTTGGATATGTGGAAAACGACCGTTATGTCATTGATGGTACAAATTATAACTTCAATGATGATTTTTTGTACACAGATTATTTTAATCAAAAAGTTGCCATCTATGCCTTTTCCGACGCCTTTACAAATAGTACTAACGAAAGCTTATACTGCTTTTTCAAAATTGAAAATATAATTGCTATTTTTGATGCAGCATCCTATTTTGATCCAATGTTTTTAGAAGTTACCAACGCGCCTAAAAATCAATATTTTATTATCAGCAAAGACGGTTTAATCAATTTTCAAATTGACCTTGAAACAAATAAAGACAAATTATTTGAACACTATGTTAGGGGAGGTAATGCTGAAGAAGACATTGAGAACATTGTTAATGATTTATATGATGGAATATCTGGAGCAGCCGTTGTAAACTTTGATGGTGAGCAATCATATCTTGCATATTCTCCTTTATCTACTGATTTTTCTACTCGTGATTTATTTGTAGTTCATGTTTTTAATAAAAGCGATGTATTAAATTCGATGAACTATTTAATGATGTCATTAATTATTATTTTAGTTCTTGTTGCTGTCTTTTTCGCAATTGCACTATTTAGTATTTATCACTTATTGAGAACAAAAAATTCTGATGTAGAAGCTGCAAGATTGATTTATTATTATTCAAAACCTTATATCATTCGTCTTTCTGCAACAGGGAAAATTCGTTATTTAAATAAAACATGCAAAACAAATATTCAGTCATTTCGTGACTATCAAGCACTTAGTGATTTAAAAGCAGAAGTTGATAGTGGAACATTATTGTCGTATTTGCGCAAGCAACATCCATTTACCGTATCGTTTACTTCGATTTCTAATAATGAAATTTTTATTCGGTTCATTCCTTTACGATCGGGATTTGGGTATTATTTGTTGGGTGAAGATATTACCGAACGTGAAAAAGATTATTTAATAAACCGCAATATGGCATTGTACACAAAAACAACTAAACTACCTAACAAGAACTTTTTATTAACAAAATTAAAAGACTTATTTGGAAATACCGAGTCATTGGGATTATTAAACTCCTTAGTTGCTTTTGATATTATGTCTTTCAAAAACATCAATAATTTATTTGGAATTAAAATTGGTGATGAAACATTAATCAAATTAGCAACGATTATCCAAGAATCTTTGTCTGATAAAAAGGCAACATTATTTAACACAGAAGGCGATAATTTCGTTGTGCTTTTTGAAAGAGTAAGTAGTTTTGATGAAGTAAAAAAATGGGTTGAAGTTGTTCTTGAATTATTAACAAAGCCTGTTGAAATCCAAAACAACTTATTAATATTAGATGTTAAGATGGGTATTTTTAATATTGAAAGTGATCTTTATAATAATTTAACTCCTAACATGGCTTATGATCATGCCATGATTGCCTTAAAACGCGCTAAAAATTCACGAACAGCTAAATACATTACTTATGATTTAGGGCTTGGCCAGTTTATTACGCGTGAACAAATTATGGAAAATGACCTTGTGAAAGCAATTCAAGAAAATGAATTTGTTATGTATTTACAGCCACAATTTGATAATATTGTCGGTCGGATTGTTGGATTTGAATCACTTATTCGTTGGAATAATCCCAAATATTTATTAGAATCCCCTGCACATTTCATTGAACTTGCGGAACAAAACAACTTGATTATTGAAATAGGTAAATTTGTTATTCTAGATACTTTCAGGATTGCGAAAGAATTGGAAGATTACAATGTTCATATCTCCATTAACATTTCGCCAGTACAATTGCTTCAGGCAGGCTTTGTTTCAGAGATTGTGGAAGTGTACGATCGTTTTGCATTAAAACCTCATGCCATTTCCATCGAAATTACAGAAACATTCTTGATGACTAACTTTGATTCCGTCATTGAAAAATTAAAATTATTGAAAAATCATGGTTTTAATATCCATTTAGATGATTTTGGGACAGGTTATAGTTCAATGCTATATTTAAAAGACTTACCGATTGATACAATCAAGATTGATAAAGAATTTGTCCGCCACTTAAATACGGATAAATTCTCTCGAGCTATTGTCTCGAAAGTCATTTCCATGGCCAAGAGCCTGGATTTAGATGTTATTGCTGAAGGTGTTGAAGATGAAAGACAAAACCAATTCTTATTAAAGAGTGGTTGCAATGTAATTCAGGGACATTTAATCAGCCCAGCTGTTCCTCAAAGTGTTGCTTTAAAACTTATCAATGAATATAATATTGAAAAAACAAAAGAACTAAAATCAAAATCAAAAGAAAAATAACCAATTTTTATAATTAATATGATACAATGAATAAGAGGTGATTCCATGTTTCTAGCCAATTTTAATGATGGCGCATATATCTTTTTTTCCATAATTGCGTTAGCAGTCACAATCGTTTTAGGATATTTTTTAATAAAATCAGTTTTAAAGGAACGATCGAAATTTCAAGAGGAAAAAACAGTTTTACTAGAAGGTTTACTGTCAAAATCAGAATTGACTAATGCGATTTCCGGATATATAGCGAAGGGATCCTTAGAAACAACATTTGCTCTTTTATATTTGGACATTGATAAATTTTCCGATGTTATTAATGCTTTTGGTGAAAAAGAAGCAGAAAGGGCATTGGAAAAGATTGCCCAAAACCTAAGTCAAGTTTTACCAAAACGTGTCCAAATGGCAAGACTAACCGGTGATGAATTTCTTGTGTTTTTAAAAGGTGATTTTGACCGCTTACAAAGTTTAGATCTTGGAAAAAAACTCTTGGAAGTTGTCCGCACACCGATTAAAGTTTATAGTGATACTTTCATAACACCAACTGCTAGTGTCGCCGTTTGTTTCTATCCTAAACACGGTAATACATTAAAACAATTAATCAATTCATTGAAAATTTCCATCTATATGTTAAAGAAAAAGGGTGGAAATAGCACTATGCTATATTCAGAAGACATCAAAGAAACAGAGTTTGAAAATTTAGCTTATTATTACCAGATAAAAGCTGCCATGAAAAACAAAGAATTCTTGCTTTACTATCAACCAATTATAAATGTTAATGATGGAAGCATTTATGGTGCTGAAGCTTTACTAAGATGGAATCATCCCGAACATGGAGTATTGGCTCCTAATCAATTTATCAATATCATGGAACAATCTGGTGATATTTATTGGGTCGGTTTATGGGGAATGGAAAATTTGATTAAACAATATTATGATATCAAAAATGAATTTTCCGATCTTGAGTTTCGTATGTCGCTTAATTTAAGCCCAAAACAATTGATTGTCAGTACTTTGGTCAGTGATTTTCAAAAAATACTGCGAAAGTATCATCTGCAAGCTTCCAACGTAACTTTAGAAATTGTGGAATTTGCTTTGTTTGAGCGATATGATGAAATTATGGTGAATATTCAAAAACTAAAAGATGTCGGATTTAAGATTGCCATTGATGGTTTTGGTCTTGATTTCGCGACTTTAGCAAAATTGGAAAAGATGCCAATTGACATTATCAAATTAGACCGTTCATTTTTGAGTGAAACCCAAGAATCGTATATGACCGAAAAATTTGCCAGCTTATTGGTTGGCTTTGCGACCAATAATCAAAAAATTGTTATTTCTGAAGGTGTCGAAAATTTTGAAATGCTTGAAAAAGTAAACAAATTTGGTATTAATTTTGTTCAGGGTTATTATTTTGGTTATCCGATGGCAGGCGATGATCTAAAATCTTATATATTTAGTCGATCTTGGAAAGAAAAACTTTTAAAAGAATAATCAAAATGCATTGACAAATAAATAAAAAACATTAATATTTAAAAAAGAAAAACTATTTTTGCAATTATGTTGACAAGACAATAGTTGTATGTTAAAATCTAGTCACTTAAGGTAGAAAAATGTTAAAAGGCAAACCTAGAGAAATCTAGGGACGCAAAGCTATAGGGCCTGAAATGGTAGCCAGTTGTCATTATTAATAATGATGCTGGCTTTTTTTCTTTCTTAAAGTACTAATGTAGAAATTTAATAAGTTTTATTTATCTTTTATCAAGATATGTAAAAGGCAAACTTAGAGAAATCTAAGGACGCAAAGCTATAGGGCCTGAAATGGTAGCCAGTTGTCATTTAATGATGATGCTGGCTATTTTTTATTTCTCAAATAGAAAGGTGGTGTGTGAATGCGACTTTCCAAAGTGTTAGGAGTAAGAAAATTTGCTGTCAGAACAACGGTTGTTACCATTGGATTAATCATCTCAGCGTTTCTTTCGCTAGCGATTGGTGTTATTACGTTTTATGGTCAACATGCTGGTAACTTCGTTATGTCCATTGATCCTGACTCATTCACACGAGGAATTATCCTTTCAAGTGATGATGAATTCTTAGCACCATCACCAAGATTACTTGCTAATCCTGTTATTGATGTGAAAGATGTTACTTATACATGGCTCAAGCTCTCGGAGATAAAAGCTACTGATGGCGATTATATTGATAATGATTATCGATATGTTGCTTACACATTTTATGTGAAAAACATCGGCAGTGAAACAGTCGATGTCGGATATCAATTAAAAATTACTGATACTTATAAAAATGTTGATGAAGCTGTTCGGATATTAATCATCGAAGATGACGTTAAGGAATATATATATCAAAAACCTGATACAGTTGCTTATGATTATCCAGATGAAATTCCTGAAGCTAGTTATTTTATAGATGATGTTCTTGTTTGCGATGGTCGGATTTCCAACTTACGCCCTAACATGTATAAAAAATACAGTGTTGTGATGTGGTTAGAAGGAGAAGATCCGGATTGCGTAGATGAAATATTGGGAGGGATGATTAAGATCCAGATGAAATTTGATATTGTTGGTGCTGAGGAATAGAAATACACTTTAAGGAAATTGGGTGATGAGAGACTAACGTGAACAAATTATTTAATAAATTATTATTATCGATTTTATCGCTTTCTCTTTCAGCAATCATGCTAGGGACTGTAACCTTTGCTTGGATTACAATGTCCAACACAGGTGTCGCCGATGGCTTAGTCCTTAATGTTAATACTGGTGAAGATTTACAAATTTCCTTAGATGGTATTTCTTATTACAACAAATTGCCAGGTGAGTTGATTGCTGAAGAGTTAACCAACTTGCAAATGCAAGATGTTACTTCTTTCAATGGTGTAACTTTCAAATCAGGAGGGCCAACCGGTGTTGGTGTTGCTGTTTCCAATAAAGATTATGTTTCGATAACCTTGTGGTTTCGAACAACAGCTGCTGAACGGTTTGTTTACCTCGTTGATAATGTAAGTAATAGTGTAGAATATGATACAGGACAAGATGGGACCTTTGTGGTATCCCTCGGTAGAAATTGGAAGGCTGATATGACCTTCGTTAATGGAACGGATGAATTAACAGATGTTGTTCATGAAGGGACGCGCAATACTTATTATGCAAGTCAAGCTGTAAGAATTGCTTTTATTGAACAAGTTCATAGTGAAAACATTTATGACACTCGATTATTTTCCACTTTAAACAAAGTGATAATTGATCCGAGTGGGGATCCTCTTCGAGGATACGGAGTCTCGTACGGTGCAATAGATTACATTAGTAAAAGAATGGGACGAATCATTGAAGCACCAGCTGAGAAACCCGAAACGGTTTACGAGCTAACTGAATTTTCCGCAAACAACCCCTATATTCCTGTGAGTGATAACTCAAAGATTATGGAGTTGATTGTGAGTGACCAAAAAGATAATAAGGACCAAACTTATTATGTTGGTAAAGTTACCATGAATATTTGGTTAGAAGGTTGGGATGCGGATTGCTTCGATGCAATCTTGAATGATGTAATTAGAATCCAATTAAAATTCCGGGCTGGCAAGTCCATCACAAATTAAAAAAAAACAAAAAAGAAAAAATAGGAGAAAAAAAATGAGAAAATTAACAAACAAATTATTTATTTCGATCTTAACTGTAGCTTTTGCAGTTATCGCACTTGGCACCACTACTTTCGCGTGGTTCACTTTAAGTAATACCGCAACCGTATCACCTTTCCAAGCATCTGTTACCGCAGGTGAAGGAATTGAAATTTCACTAGATGGAACAAACTGGTATACAACTCTTTCCGAAGCTTTAATGGAAACAACATTAAACACTTCTACTTTTAAATTTGATTTAGTAACAACTCCTGATGGAACAACATTTACAACACTAGGTGGCGGAGACGCAACAGGAAAATATTTAAGTTTTACTTTATATTTCCGTTCATTTGCTGATGCATCTCCAAGTATTTACTGGAATGGTGTAACTTTAACTTCAACTGGAAAATCTTGGCAACCAGATGTATCTTTTAATGATAGTGAAGCAGGCGTTACAACCGCCCTTACAACTGCAAGTTCACCTGTAATGCGTTATGCTGCAAACTCAGGTAGAATCCTTGTTGCTGGTGATTCAACTTCGATTTATGAATTACCTTCTGATTTCAATTCACAAGACAATACTGTATTAGGCGAAAAATTAGTCACAGAAATCACTGGTACTGAAGATGGAGCAAATGCTTACTATGTTGCGAAAAAAGGTACAGCTCCTGCTGGTGCAGCAGCTGCCGTTATTCCTGCTACAGTCACTGATTCCACTTTATTAAATGATGCTGCAATTCTTGTTTTAGATACTGGTTCAGCAAACGCTTGGTCTGGTACTTTAACAGTATCAATCTGGCTTGAAGGTTGGGATCCAAATGCATTCAACTCTATTTTATCTGATACTTTAAC
>JBFXJT010000028.1:0-1527 GCA_050174575.1 Bacilli bacterium | reverse complement strand
ACTCGTTTATAAATGCAAAAGGGGAAACAATTACGCCTGCATCTGGATCAGCAACTTATTATGCGGCTGATTCCACAAGAATTTCTGTAAAAGGAACAAATGTATCACCGGTGATTTATGAACTACCGGTATCAGCTTCTAATACAGAACTGGATGCTTTTTTAGGTGATATTACTAATGCTGATGGTGCAATTGATTACTTTATCGCAAAAACTGGACATGCACCTATTGGCGCAACAACTGTATCTGTTCCGGCAACTGCTTCGTCAGCTGCTGAACTAGATGATGTTGCTTTAGTTACTTTAAATACACTTGAAGGTTCCTACAATGTTGGAACGATTACCATCCGCATTTGGATTGAAGGATGGGATCCTGATTGTTTCAATTCGGTATTGGGAGATGCTATTACAGTTGGTCTTGTCTTTGAAGCAAGAGTATCTTAAAATATATTCATTTTACCCTTAGTTTAAGATGTCACAACTGCATAGTTGTGACATTTCTTTTATATTGACATTTTCCTTGACAAAAAGTGAAAAAAATTTATAGATTATTTTTCATTTATATGTTATCATTATTATAAAGTTATTTATAATAAAGAAAAGAGGCTTATAAATGAAACAACCGTGTTCTCCAAAAGTTCGAAAAACTGTGAAAATTGTTTTAAATGTTTTATTTTATTCAGTAATTGCTTTACTTTTATTGTTCTCAATTGCGAACATGAAAGTTAGAACGGAAGCTGATATTCCTAGCATTTTTGGAATGGGCTTTTTAACCGTTCAATCAGATTCCATGGATGGGAATCAACCTGATTCGTTTGCGAAAGATGACTTACTGTTCGTAAACATCTGTAATGACACTGAGCGACAAGCCCTAGCAGTAGGAGACATTGTTACTTTTTGGGATACAGAAATCAGAGCACTTAATACCCATAGAATTGTGGAAATTGATGGGGACTTTATTTTTACACAAGGTGACCTAGTCGCTATCGATCATCCTGATAAAGTTTATGATCCGGATCTATTAGTTAATGATGAAAATTATTATGAATTAATGGGCCGTGATGAAATTTTAGCGGTACAGACATCGACATGGAGTGGAGCTGGTAAAGTATTATCTTTCTTACAATCTCCAGTGGGTTTTGCTGTATTCATTGTTTTACCAACTTTTTTAGTGTTAGTTTATGAAGGAATTTTGTTAGCTAAAAACATTTTAACTATTAATAAGTCCAAAATGGAAACTAAACATCAAGAAGAGATGAAACAAGTTCACGAGCAATTAGAAAAAGAAAAAGAAGCTTTAAGAGCTAAAATAATGGAAGAAATGAAACAAGAGGAAAATAAAGAATAATTTATTTTTGTTATTTCTTTTCATCCAGTAAAGAATTGTATTCAATGAAAGGTTGAAGTTATGGTAGAGTTTTCTCGATACTACATTAATTTCATAAGAGAGTTTTTTGCGAATATCGGTACGTTTTTCAAAACTATTTTTGAGGCGTTTGCCGATTTCTTTTTTAAGGACATCATTCGC
>JBFXJT010000027.1:0-16143 GCA_050174575.1 Bacilli bacterium | reverse complement strand
AATTTATAGTATATTGATTGATGTTCCACTTTGCATATAAAGTAATGTTTGATGAAGGAATTGTTGTAAAGCTATATGCATTGGTGAATTCTGCCTCAGTAAACCATCCACCAAAGGTATATCCTTCCCAAACTAATTCTTCGGGTATATCAATTAAACTACCAAAGTTTATTGTTTGACTAGGAACGCTTGGTCCTCCTAAAGTGTTAAATTGAACAGTAATGTTTTTAGGAATCATCTCACAACCAACCAATAAAAAAAATGCTAAAAATGCAAATACAAAGATTTTTTTCATAAAAAGCTCCTATTTTTTTTTAAGAAAATTAAAGAGGTAATAATTTAGAAAAATATACCAAATCTAGCTTGTAAAAATTCATTAACAATCATAGTAGGTAAATTTTGTATTTTTGCTTTTAGCAAATTCATTTATGATATATTAAATTGTTGAAAATATATTTTTCATTTTCTGTTTTACATTGTATCATAGTTATTTATTTATTAAAATATAAATTTTTTTGAGCATTTAAAGTCAATTTTATTTTAAATTATACTGTTTTTCAACTTCAAAACATAATTACCCTTTTGTTGCATAAAAAAAGAGGCTTTTTGCCTCAATTTTGATTAATATTTATTATAAACTTTTAGAAAGGCTTTTTTTGATCTTATTCTTGCGAATGAAGTTTGCCTTTTAAGGTTTCTCTAATCTTATTTTCAATTTCTTTGGTTAGATTAGGATTGTTTTTAAAGTAATCTTTCACGTTTTCACGGCCTTGACCTAATTTTTCATCATTATACGAGAACCATGCACCGCTTTTATTAATGACTTCACAGGAAACACCCAAATCAAGAACTTCACCTTCATAGGATATTCCTTTGCCATAAATCAAATCGACTTCCACAACTTTAAATGGTGGAGCAACTTTGTTTTTCACAACTTTAATTCTAGTAATATTACCAATGATTTCTGTTCCTAATTTAATGGCATCGATTCTTCTGATATCAAGACGGATGGAAGCGTAAAACTTTAAAGCTCGACCTCCCGATGTTGTTTCCGGAGAACCAAACATGACGCCAACTTTTTCTCTGATTTGGTTAATAAAGATGGCAATCGTCTTACTTTTAGAAATTGCACCGCTTAATTTTCGCATTGCTTGCGACATTAAACGGGCTTGCATACCAATATGAGAATCGCCCATGTCACCATCTATTTCGACTTTAGGAACTAAAGCGGCAACGGAGTCAATTACAATGACATCAATAGCATTACTGCGTATTAAGTGTTCCGCAATCTCTAAAGCTTGTTCCCCAGTATCTGGTTGCGACAAAATTAAGTTGTTGGTATCAACACCCAAGTTTTTTGCATAAACAGGGTCTAAAGCGTGTTCTGCATCAATGAATGCCGCATAGCCGCCTGCTTTTTGTGCAGAAGCAATGGCATGAAGGGCTAATGTGGTTTTACCACTACTTTCAGGACCGTATATTTCTACAATTCGTCCTTTTGGGTAACCACCTACACCCATTGCTAGGTCAAGCGAAATCGATCCTGATGGTAATATTTCCATATCACCAAAAACCGCTTCACCCAATTTCATAATTGATCCTTTTCCAAATTGTTTTTCAATCTGTTTAAAGGCTTCTTCTAAGGCTTTTAATTTTTCGTCTGCCATTTTTTTCTCCTATTTATTCTTTAAGATGATATCTTTGTTTTTCCAAAAGTAATCCCATCCTGATATAATCGTTAATCCTCCAGCTAAAACAATGAGAATTAAACTGATGATATCTTGGGCTAACAATCCTAATAATGTAAACGGATATCCGTTTAACAATAAGATAATAATTAACGTCATTTGGGAAACGGTTTTAAATTTACCTAACTTACTTGCAGCAATCACTAAATTGTTGTTTGCAGCAATCAAACGGATACCCGTTACCACAAATTCTCGAGCAAGAATCAGGGTTACAACAAACCCCAAACTAAAATCAAATGCTTCCATTCTTCCTCGTTCCAAAAGAACGATAAGTGCTGCTAAAACTAATAATTTATCAGCTAGAGGATCCATAAATTTTCCAAAATCAGTTACTAAATTATGCTTCCTGGCAATATGACCATCAAGAAAATCAGTAAACGATCCAACTACAAAAATAATCAATACAATGAGGTTTTCAAGGGTAAAAGCCGTACTTAGACTAGCATCACCAAATAAAATAATGGAATTAAAAAAAGGAATTAAAGGAATTAAAATAATGAACGGAATTAAACAAATTCGCGCCATTGTCAAACGATTAGGTAAATTCATGTTCTTCACTCTTTCTATAGTATATTATACAATATTTTCCCGCTTTAGTAAACTGTTTCCCGTTTTTTTCAAAAATCAGCAATAGCCTTTCCAGCAATCATCCCACTGATCCAAGCAAAGTGCAGATTGTAACCTCCTGAAGCTCCGTCAACATCTAAAACTTCTCCTACAATATATAAATTGGGATGCTTTTTCGAGCAAAAATCAGCATTAATATTGTTGAGATCAACGCCACCACAAGCAATTTGCGCAAAATCAAAGCCATAGGTATCAACCACTTCAAAATTTAAGTGGTGGATTTGCTGTACAATTGCTTTTAAATTGCGATCTGGGTTCCTCCGTAAAACTTCCCATACAAGCATTTTTGGTAAAATGCCCATTAAAGCATTTTCCATTTTTTTCCAAGTTAATAATTCTTTTAATTCTGATTCAAGATCGGGGTGATCAAATAGCAAATCCAAAGACACTACGTTTGAATTAGTAAAGTAACGCGACAAATCTAAAGCAAGGATTCCCGATAAGCCATCTTCTTTAAAAAGAATTTCACCGGTATCTTGATACAGAAGTTGTTGGTTATGGAAAATACTGGCTTGACACTTTACACGTAATCCTTGTAGTCCTCGTAAGTGCTCTTTTGTTTTCAATGCAACTAAAGCTGGACGAACAGGAATGATATCATGGCCCATTTTTTCTAGTATTTGATAACCCATCGTCTTTTCTTGTGCTAACGAACCCGTTGCCATGACGACATAATCAGCAACAAAATCTCGTTGGTTTGTATGAATTATCCACTGTTTATCATGCTGTAACCCAGTAACAGTAACATTGCAAACAACTTCAATTTGCAAATATTCTAACTCATAACGTAAAACTTCTAAAACTGTGGTTGCGGATTCACTGTATGGATATAACCGTGTTGACCCATCAGTTTTAAGAAATAAACCAAGGTTTTGAAAAAAAGTTAAAACTTCATTAACAGGAATTTGTTCCAACCATGGTTTAAGCTTTGATTTATGATTAAAAAACGTTTCCGTAATGTTTAAATTACTAATATTGCATTTCCCATTACCAGTTTTTAGAATCTTTTTGCCAATTCGATCATTCTTTTCTAAAATAGTAATTTGTAATTGGGGGTTGTGGCGTTTTGCTGTGATTGCACAAACAATTCCCGACGCTCCTCCACCGACAATTATTAATTTATTTTGCATACTGTCTCCATAAAGTGGTTTAATTATATCATAATTTCTTTTTTCAGTAAAAGAAAATCGGTAAATCATATAAGAGGCTTTCTTTACTTACTAAAAAATAATCGTAATAATACTTGCTTTTTTTAACTGTTTTTAGTATAATATGACATGTATCATTTGGAGGTATAAATAATGGCTAACATCAAATCACAGGCTAAGCGTAATCTAACAAATGAAAAGAAAAGACTTCAAAATGCCTCTTTCAAATCTTCTTTGAAAACAGCAATTAAAAACGTTGAAATCGCTGTTCAAAGCAAGAACTTAGAAGAAGCTACAAAAGCTTATCAATTAGCAAGCGCCAAATTAGATAAATCCATTGTTAAGGGATTATCGCATAAAAACTTTGTTGCGCGCAATAAGTCCCGACTTTCCAAATTAGTTAACACTTTAGCATAAATCACCCAAGACACTTGTTCTTTGGGTGTTTTTTATTTAAAAAGCGCTTTTTAAAAGCGCTTATATTTCAAATAAGAAAAATTCAAATCCCGTTTTCGCGTCCATCAATCCACTTTTTATTTTATAATCAAGTTCCCCTAATTTTAACACGTAATTTTCGATTGTGTTAATATCCATGCTACGGGCATTTTTAACTAAATAAAAAGCTTTTCCTGTCGACACGTTTAATGAATTGGCTACATCTTGCTGTTTGTAGCCGTTTTTTATCATTAAGCTGACGATAAATAGTTCTCGCATGCTTTTCGCAACTAAACCAAACAAAAAATTAACATCATTACCAATTTTTGTTAAATCACGATACAAATTAATAACTTTTGAACGGTTATGATCAATGATGGCATTCGCTAAAGCGAAAACATCATTTTGAATTTCTTTGACAGAAACCCTATTAACAACGTCAACGGTTATTAATCCTTTTTCTCCAACGTAACTTATGAGTTTATCCAACTCATTTTTCGCATTCATTAATGATTTACCAACAAGATTATAAAAGGTTTTTGTAGCATCGTCTTTGATTTCTACATCGTTTATCGCACATTGCCTTTTCACCCAACCATAAAATTCAACTTCCGTCAATTCATTGTTGTCACTTATTTGGGCAACTTTTTTTAATCGTTTGACAACTTCTTTACGCTCATCCAATTTTAAATTGACTGCATTAACAATGAATACCGTTGTCTCCATTGGTTTTGAAAGGTATTTAAGGAAGTCATTGGCTTGTTCTTCAAGTAAACTTTTTTCTGATGTTAAAAATCTAGGGTTCTTAACAATAACCACTTTTTGGTCACACATAAATGGTGGTGTTAAGGCATCACGGATAACATCGCTGATATTTGCATCATCAAGATCATAAGTCATGATATTGTATTCATCAGCACTAGTTTCTTTCACAATCGTTTGAATTTTTGTATTAATCCGAAATTTTTCTTCTCCAGTATATAAATATATGTTTCCCATAGTACCTCTTTTCACAAATGATCATCTGTTATGATTGATAAATATCATAAATAATTAAAGTGTTTGCTTCATAATCGTAAATAACTAAAACAAAATTATAATCGTTTTGATAGTTTTCTAAATCAACTAAATCACCAAAGCGTCCTTCAATTCTATCAAATAGTAAATATTTCCCAAAATAATCTAAATCAAGATTAAATGTTCCTAAAAAAGATGATGTTGAATCAGAAAAAGGAAGATCTAGCCAGCGATGATCATAGGTTATTCCTAAATTGAAGGTTTCATTATCAACATCATTGAGATTGTAATGAAACTCTTTTCTTGGCAAATCTTCAATTGAAGCAAAAATACCAAAAGCAATAAAATAAAAATCAGGTTTGATTTCCGGAATATCAATGGTCAGTTCTTGATTATAAGTGATATATGCGAAATGGGCCATTTGTTTGTTTATAAATGATGCATAAAATGATAATGCGCCAAATGTTATCCCAAGCGTTCCCAAAATAATTCCAGCCAAAAAAAGGCTTTTTGTTTTTTTATGATCAATGACAACTAATATTAATCCTAGAGCACCCAACAAAATGGCTATAACTGGCAAATAAAAGCCACCAAACAAAAGACCGAACCCTAAAGAAATTAATCCTAAATAAAGAGAAACGTGGCGGCTTTTGGTTTTAATGATTTCCTTTGGGCTTTTTTCACAACCACCATCGTATTTTGGCTCTTGGGAATTGTTTTGCTCATTACTTTGACTGTTCATTAAATGCTCCTTGGGTGTATTTTTATCATAAAGCATCCCCAAGTGAATGTCAAGATTTTTGTCAATTTTATAAGATCTAAAGTGATTTAGTTTTTAAAGATGAAATATGCCATTTTTTAAATCTAAATGTGAAAACAATCGAATAATGCCAATCCGTGCGCCATGTTTTTGTTCCTAATAAGTCTAAGTTAGCAATTGTTTGCTTGCTGGGAAAACCCATATTAGTTAATCTTTCCGTTTGAATAACAGCATGTTTCGGATTAACTTTTTGGATAAATGGAAGCGTTGATGATGTACTACTTCCGTGGTGACCAATTTTTATAACATCTGCTTCAATGGAACTATTCATCAATTGTGACTCTACTTCTTTTTCCGCATCTCCCATCCACAAAAAGCGCATATCCCCAATTGTAGCTTTTAAAACTAAACTATCATTGTTCGGATTATCATCATCCTTACTAGGAGATAAAACTTTGAAAACAATTTTACCACAGTTGAATTGATCGTTTGCTTGAACTTTAATTGCATCATTACGAAATATGCTTTGATCAAATTTGCTCGTTATTAAATTATGAACTTTAAATTCTTGTAAAAGGGTTGGCGTTTCACCGTTGTGATCACTATGGTTGTGGGTCAGGATTAATAAATCTAATGAAGTAACACCTTTGCTTTTTAAAAATTGGGTCACATCGCTTTGTTTTCCTGTGCCTGTATCAATAACGGCATAGCATTCTTCTTTAGGAGCAATGATGACTGTTGCTTCACCACCTAACAAATCTAAAAAGTAGATACTTGTCGGTTGTAAAACTTGAAGCAATTTTATCGAAAACAACATAAGAACAAGCAATGTTGCGGCAAGCACCTTTTGTGGTTTGAAATGAAAAAATAAATAAATAACGTAAAACAAAATGATATAAAAAAGTGCTGTTTCCACAATCCCCATTTTTGGTAGTTTCAAAAATAAACAAAAATGCTGATAAAAAAATAAATTCAAACTTTTAAATGATACCATCATCGGTTTAAATAAAAAAGACAGCCATGGAAGAAAGAACACAATAATGGCAGCAGGTAACATGATTGTTTCAAAAAGAAGAATAAACACGACATTTGTAAACGGACTAAATAGATTGATTTGGTAATTAATGTTGATAACAATTGGCAATGTAAATAGAAGACACAAAAGTGAAAGAGCAAAGATTTTCATTATTAATGTTCTATTTTCGACTAACGGGCCACCGATAATGATGATTAATGTTGCCAAGAAACTGAGTTGGAACCCTAAATCATACATGTAAAAAGGATTGATAACAATCAGTAAAATAAAACTTAAACATAAAATATCTAATGATGACAACCTTAATTTGCCTTTTTTGTTAATCATAGTGAATACCCACATGATTACTGCACGAAAAACAGATGGAGAAAAAGATGTAACAATTAAATAGCATCCTAAAAATAAACTTAAAAAGACAATTTGTTTATCTTCACTTATTTTAAGAAAAGTTAAAGCAGTTGTTAACATCCTAATAAATAGGGAAATATGCAATCCCGAAATTGCAAAAAGATGAATAATTCCGTTATCTTTTATGGCTTGGGAAAAAGATTCTTCCATCCCTTCGTCATCACCTAAAATGACTGTTAAAATAAAAGCGGATGATTCATCATCTAAATGACTTTTTACTTGCTCTTTTAAAAATTTGGTCATCATCGGCAAGCAAAATCGATGCCCATCAATAATGATATCTTTCGCAATGATTCTTCCAACAATTTTTTTGTGATACAAATATGACCGATAATCAAAGCCATTGGGGATTCGTGCGCCATCAGTTGCCAATCCCTCTCCTGAAACAACGATTTTATCGCCGATTTTTACATTTACGTATTGGTCGTCATATATTATAAACAAACGATCAAAATCCCTAATTTTTATTTGTTGGCAGTTTTCTTTATTTTGGATTTCGATAACAACACCTTTTGCTTCATTCATAATGTTATATTGGTAACGCCATGAAAACAAGCCATAAATAATGGTGATAATCGCTATCGAACAGATTGTAACAACAACCAATATTTTTAGTTTTTTAAAATAAATATAACAACATATTATGAGCGCGAATATCATCCACCAATGATTTAAAGTGATTAGCCAAAGCATGATTAAAAAGGCAATGAAAAACCAGTTGTTTACGAGTTTTTCATAAACAGATGTCGTTTTTAATTTGGTCAAATAAATTTTGGGATATTCCTTCCACATTCAATAATTCCTCTAACATTTGAAACGGTCCGTTCGTATTACGATAATTAATAATGTTGCGTGCTTTTATTTCACCAATACCACTTATTTCCATTAATTCATTCAAGGACGCTTGGTTGATAGAAATTTTCGAAATCGTATTATGGTCATCATTGCTAGGGACAATGATAACCATACCATCGGTTACTTTTAAAGCTAAATTTATGGTCGTTGTATTCGCAGTAATCGTAAATCCACCTGCTAAAATAATGGCATCATTAACACGAGCATTGCTATTTAAGAAGTATAATCCCGGTCGGTTTACTTCTCCTTTTACTTCCACAACCAAATCGTTAATGATTGTTTCTTCTTCTTCATTTATGGGAATAATTGTTGTTGGTTTATCGTTATTGCCCAATATTAACCCAATAATGATGAGAACAACGATTGTGGAAATGATTATGATGGTTTTAATTTTCGGTTTCATAATAAATCCTCCACTTTTATATTATTGGAATTTTTGTGTTTTTCGTGCATTTTTATGAAAACACTTTCGAAAAATATTTTTTTATGTTATAATTATAAAAAAGGAGATCTTATGAAAAACAATAAATTTATGCTTGTTTTGTTTCTTTTAGCTTTGGGCATCTTTTTTGTCGGCTGTACTAAACCAGATGACGAAGAGGAAGACCCAGACGATGACCCAATTATTCCAACTCTAACAGTTGCATCAGAGAGTGTAACGATAAAAGTTGCGGAGACATCACAAATTAATGCAACCATCAGTGGTACTACTGAAGTATTGACTACAACTTTTGTTTCTTCAAATGAAGCAATTGCGACAGTTTCTACAACAGGTTTGATTACTGCTGTGGCTGTTGGCCAAACCACAATCACCGTTGGTGTTAGTGGATATGCTACTGTTACAAAAACTGTTGCCATAACAGTTGAAAAGGTTGATGATCCAGTACCCGTTAATCCATTGACTTTAACTGGATTGAATACTGTTGCTGTCGGTCAAACAATTACTTTGACAGCTACTGATTCCGGAAATCCAGAAAATATCGTTTTTTGGGAATCTACTGATACTTCCATTTTGAAAGTCACCCAAGAAGGTGTTGTTAGTGGCATCGCAGGAGGTGTTGCGAAAGTCATAATTACTTCGTTCTATACTCCCGATACTCTAGAATTAGAAATTACCGTTACCATTCCTGAAGCAACAGGAATTGAAATTGCCCCAATTACAGTAACTCCGATTACATTATCGACTACGTTCAAATTGAGTGCAAAAATTCTTCCAATTGGAGCAACTGGAGAAATTGTTTGGGAATCCAGTAATGAAGCGGTTGCTACAGTTGATGCTGATGGCAAAGTAAAACCTATTGGTCCAGGAGAGGTCACAATGAAAGCTACATTAACAGATACAACCTTCCAAGCCGAAGTAACATTTACAGTTACTCCGACACCAATTGAGATTTTCGACATGATTCATGTAGAAAACCCAATTGTAAAAAGCATTACGGTTTTTGGTTGGGAATTAAATTCTACTTATACTTATGAAATGTATGCGAGCGTAAGCAAGTATCTTCCTGAACAATTAAATGTAACTGAATCCTTAATTTCGTTAACTCTTGAAAATCGCCCTGGCATTATTAAAGAAAGTACGGAATATATTACTGTCCATGATACAGCTTCAGCAGCTCCTTCTGCTGGTGCTGTTGCCCACAATGCTTATGTCACCAATGGTGGTGGTGGAACATCTTGGCACTACACCGTTGGTAATGATGGAATTTTCCATCATATCCCTAACAATGAAGTTGCCTACCATGCTGGTGATGGTAGCCGTCAATATGCTATGAACGCCACAAATAATGATAGTGGAATCGTCGCATCAGGCAAAGAAAAACCAATTATTTCGATTACTGTTGATGGTTATTATGCATTAAATGGCGAAAAGACACAAATTATTGCGCCAACAAATAATGGTGCAATTCTTCCAACTTCACGTATTAATGATTTAGGAATCCAAATCGTCGTTGGCGAAAATGGCAATTGGTGGATTGGCAATACATGGTATAGTTCTACATATAATTATATCGGCAATGGCGGTGGAAACCGTAACAGCGTTGGTATTGAATCATGCGTCAACAAAGGAAGCGATGTCTTCCTAACATGGCAATTATTAGCAAAACTTGTTGCCTTCTTACTAGAAGAACAAGGATTGGGATTTGATCGCATTGTTCAACATCATTATTATAGTGGTAAAGATTGCCCAATGACAATGAGACATGCTGATATGTGGAATTACTTCAAAGAAATGGTCCAAGCTGAATACTTAGTTAGAACTGTTTTACAAGGTTACAATATTTCTTTCCAATCAAGTAACCCAGAATTAATTAATGCAAACGGCCGTGTAATTGATCTTCCAGCTGTTGCAACAAGAACAAGTTATACATTGCGAATTACAAATGATTCCGGTTATGATGCAACAAAAGTTTATTATGTAAACTTACCTGCAAAATAAAAACACAATAAAAATGCTAGCAAATTCTGCTAGCATTTTTTTATATCTATCTTTTTTATTTCATAAAATCATAAGGTGTTATTTCTTCCATTTCCGATATTTCAAGTTGCTCAATTGGTACGGTCAATTGCAAGTTTGCTGTAATTCTCTCTTGTAACTTTGTTCGTCTTTTTGGTTCAATCCCAGCAATACCATGGATGAAAGCTTCAATGCTACCCATCATAATTAAATACTTTTTGGCTCTTGTGATTGCCGTATAAATTAGTTTTCGCTTAAGCATTACAAAATAACGATACGAAAAAGGAACGATGGCACAGTCAAATTCACTTCCTTGTGATTTATGAATAGAAATAGCAAAGGCATGGGTTAAATCTTCAAGTTCATCGCGTGTATAATCAACACTTCCAAAATCAAACATTACGGTCAAGCCTTGGTATTCACCATTACTATAATCAAGCGATAAAACATAGCCTATATCACCATTCATAACCTTCTTTTCACTTCGATTAACTAACTGAATCACTTTGTCATTAACCCGAAAGACACGATTCATATGCTTTAACTCGTGCCCATTTGAAGGGTTGAATTTTTCTTGCATCTTTAGGTTAATGGCATTAATACCGACTTCACCCTTGTACATTGGTACCAACACTTGAATGTCACGAATTAAATCCATTCCCTTATTTAGCGCCTGTTCAACTGTTTTCAATATATTGGGAATTAAATCAATATCTTGCATATTTATGAAATTGCGGTCAGGTTGACGATCCATAACGCTTTCTGGGACTACACCAGCATTAATTTGATGAGCTAAAGCAACAATGGAAGAATCTTCAGCTTGACGGTGGATTTTTGTTAATCTTACAGTCGATATTTCTTTACAACTGATTAAGTCGTTGAGAACATCTCCCGGTCCAACAGATGGTAATTGATCAACATCACCGACTAATATGACTTTCACATCATCATCAACAGCCCCAAACAATCGAGCAGCTAATCCTAAATCAACCATCGATACTTCATCCACAATCAAAATTTTTGCATCGACTTTTGCTAGTGGACCAAAGCGATAGAAACCATGACCTTCATAACCTAAAAATTTATGAATCGTCATTGCTGGATAGCCCGTTAATTCTCTTAATCGTTTTGATGCCCTTCCAGTTGGTGCTAATAAAGCAATCTTTTCGCGAATAATCTCATTTGGATACAAACGCAAAAGACAGTCAATGATTCCTTTGATAATTGTTGATTTCCCCGTTCCTGGTCCCCCAGTAATAATGCAAAGGGGTTCTTTCAAAGCCATGATGATGGCATCTTGTTGTTTTTCACCATATTCGATTTTGTTTTGGATGGAAACATCAGTCATAGCTTTTTGAATATCAAGATCGGAATACTGATATTGATTAACATTATTTAAAAAAGTATGGATGCGTTGTGCTAATAAAATTTCGGAATTATAAAGTCGTAAATCAAAAATATTCTTTTGTTCATCAATAATTATTTGATGTTCGTCAACTAAAGCATCCAAGTTGTCATGAAAATTATTTGTTGATAGAATTTCTTCTTCTTTGTTTAATTCTTCAGCTGCTTTTTGGTATAAGAAATTCATTTCTACAAATGTATCACCATAGGAAAAGCAAATTTGGCGAATGAGGAACAAAAATAAAGCTTGTAATCTTAATGCACTGTCCTTCGCAAAACCAACCTCTAAAGCGATCTTATCCGCTCTTCGAAAACCAAATCCTTCAATCATTTCAATTAACATATAGGGATTTGTTCTAACTTTTTCTAAAGCATCATTCCCTAAAAACCGCATAATTTTGGTTGCAGTTCGCATTGTCATGCCTAAATCTAAAAGACCAACCAATGTTTGTTTGTTTTTTTGAAAATCGACTAAATTTCCATAAATAGTCTGTTTTTGGTGGGCTGTAATGCCTTCAATTTCATTTAAAACATTTTGCTCTTGTTCGATTTTGCTTAAACAATCTTCACCTAAAGCATGGAATATTTTTTGTGCGGTGACTTTCCCGACGCCGGGAAATAAATCACTCGATAAAAAGGTGATCACACCTTCTAATGTATTGTCGTTTCTTGCTTGGCATCTTGTTGCTTTAAATTGGATTCCATATTGGTTTGTGACAAATTCTCCCACAAAATCATACTGTTCATCAACAATCGGTTGACGTTCAAAACTTCCCGTAACATTTAAGATGTTTGTGAACAGCTTTGCTTTGTATTTCGCAATTCGGTGATCTTGGTAATCGAGTTTGACTTTCACAACGCCAAAATGGGTATCTTCATTATAATAAGTTACCTTCGCAATGACACCATACAATGATTCTTCCATAAAAACTCCTTAATAAGGTCGTAAATCATGATTCATATAAACAGAAGCAATCGTTCCCCCACCTATTAGTTCTTCGCCGTTATAAAATACAGCAGCTTGACCAGGAGTAACAGCTTTTGCTTTATTTGGATAACTGACCCCTAAAGTGTGGTCATCAAGCCAAGTAATAGTAACAGGGTGATCAACTCCCCGATAGCGGAATTTAGCGGTACAAGATTGATTATATTTACCATCTTGGAGCCAATTCATCTGCTCTATGATGGCATAATTAGAATAAAGTAAATCTTGATTTTCTCCTCGACCCACTAATAATACATTCCGTTTTACATCTTTTCCGAGGACAAACCAAGGTTCACCGGCTCCACCAATCTTTAAACCCTTTCGTTGTCCAATTGTATAATACATAATCCCTTCATGAGTACCCACGATTTCACCGTTTAAATCTTCAATATTTCCGGGTTGTGAAGGAAGATAATTTTTAAGAAATTCGCGAAAATTTCGTTCCCCAATAAAACAAACTCCAGTAGAATCTTTTTTTGTAGCGACATCCAGTCCATATTCTTTCGCAACTTCCCGAACATCTTTTTTATACATATCCCCAATTGGAAACAACGTCTTCGCTATTTGCTCTTTTGTCAGTTGACACAAAAAATAACTTTGGTCTTTTGTGGCATCAATGCCTCGTAGCAAGCGAACCGTTGGTTCAAAAACAGATCGAGCATAATGACCCATGGCAATATAATCTGCTCCCATTTTTACTGCTTCATTTAAAAATGCTTTAAATTTAATTTCCTTATTGCATAAAATATCGGGGTTTGGTGTTCGATTAAGTCGATATTCGTTCAAAAAGTATTGAAAAACATTATCCCAATATTCCTGAACAAAATCAATCCTTACAAAAGGAATTCCTAATTTATGGGCAACATTTAAAGCATCAACGTAATCCTTTTCCTGAGGACAAACATTATCAAACAAATGGGGGTTTCCTAAAACATCATTGTTGAGGGAAGAGTCCCAATTGCGCATAAAAACGCCTGTAACATCATAACCTTGATTTAAAAGGTTAATACAAGCAACAGCGCTATCAACACCCCCTGATAATCCAACAATAACTTTTTTCTTCATTTTATTTACCGTAAATCTGCTTTCATTTCAAATATAATATCTCTTAAGGCCATTGCCTGTTCAAAATCAAGTTTTTTCGCAGCTTCTTTCATTTGCATTTCTAATTTCATGATGATATTTTTCTTTTCAAGTTTGCTCATGTCTTTTAAAGAAGTCATATCAACAAAACTTTTATCATCTTTTATTTCTCTGGTAATAACAATATTATCGCTAATATGTTTATAGATTGTTTTTGGTGTAATATTGTTTTTTTGATTGAATTCATCTTGAATAAAACGTCGGCGATATGTTTCCACAATCGCTCTTTCCATAGAACCTGTTACATGATTTGCATATAAAATGACTTTCCCATTAACATTTCGTGCTGCTCGGCCAATGGTCTGAATCAAAGATGTCTCGCTTCTTAAAAAGCCTTCCTTATCAGCATCTAATATAGCAATCAAGGAAACTTCCGGAATATCCAGTCCTTCTCTTAATAAATTGATACCGACCAAAATATCGAATTTTCCTTGACGAAGTTCGCGAATAATTTCAATACGCTCCAATGACTTAATTTCCGAATGTAAATAAGCAACTTTATAATCAAGTTCTTTTAAATATTTCGTTAAATCTTCGCTCATCTTAATAGTTAGCGTAAGGATTAAAACTCGTTCATTGCTTTTAATCCTTTGGTTTATTTCTTTTAATAAATCATCAATTTGCCCTTCCGTCGGACGAACTTCGACCAATGGATCGAGTAATCCTGTTGGCCGGATGATTTGTTCAATGACACTGAAACTGCGATTTTTTTCAAAATCAGTTGGTGTTGCGCTTAAATAAATGATTTGATCAAGTTTATCATAGAATTCAGAAAACGTCAGCGGACGATTATCGAGGGCAGATGGCAAACGAAACCCATAATCGACAAGACTTTGTTTGCGAGAGCGGTCACCATGATACATTCCCCTTACTTGGGGCAAAGTGACATGGGATTCATCAATGACAAGTAAAAAGTCTTTCGCAAAAAAGTCAAGCAAAGTGTACGGTGTTTCTCCTTCTGAACGTAAACTTAAGTGACGAGAATAGTTTTCAACACCACTACAGCTGCCAACTTCTTCGAGCATCTCAATATCATATTCCGTTCTTTGTTTAATTCTTTCTGCTTCTAATAACTTTTTTTGACTTTCAAAGTAAGCAATCCGTTCCTCTAATTCCGCTTTTATCCGGCGAATGGCTTCTTTTAATTTTTCATCGCCAATTGCAAACAACGTTGCTGGAAAAATATTGGCAATTGTTTTTTCCAAAAGAGCTCTTCCCGTGATGGTATCAATTATTTTTATTTTTTCGATTTCGTCATCAAAAAACTCTAACCGGATGGCTTGATCCTTTTCATATGTTGGAATAATGTCCAAGGACTCTCCTTTAATTCGAAAAGACCCGCGTTTTAAATCATAGTCGTTTCGTTCATACTGCATGTTTACCAAACGTTCAATCAATGCTTCTCTTTTAATGATTTGACCTTGACGTAACGTAATAATTTTGCCTTTATAATCTTCTGGATCCCCGATTCCATAGATACATGAAACACTGGCAACAACAATGACATCATCGCGCTCCATTAAGGAACTTACCGTACTATGGCGCATTTGGTCGATATCTTCGTTAATGTCGGAATCTTTTTCAATGTACAAATCCTTTTTCGCAACATATGCTTCTGGTTGATAATAATCATAATAGGAAATAAAATATTCAACACGATTTTCAGGGAAAAAGGTTTTTAATTCGCTATACAATTGCGCAGCCAAGGTTTTATTATGAGCTAAAACCAATGTTTTTTTGCCAATTTGGGAAATGACATTAGCCATTGTAAATGTTTTTCCGGTTCCTGTTGCTCCCAGAAGGGTTTGTTCCTTGACACCAATTTGCAAATTGCCCACAAGTTTTTTGATTGCTTCTGGTTGGTCGCCCGTTGGTACGTAATCGCTGTGTAGTTTAAAAACACTCATAACATCATCCTCTTATAGTCATTTATTATACTTGATTACTCGCTTATTTTCAAGTCAAAATAATCAGATAAAAAGCTCCGGTTTGTGAACTGAACCCAAAAAGTTGGACTAAATTAAAATAAATAACAAATTGTATTAAAACGCGGTTTGTTCATGATGAAATTTCAAGGTATGATTTCCTGTATTCGTTAGGGGTCATACCTTTTAATTTT
>JBFXJT010000026.1:14347-16867 GCA_050174575.1 Bacilli bacterium | reverse complement strand
ATATAAAGCATTCCATTAGTTGTTGTGTCTTTAATTGCATAATCGCAAGAGAATTCATCAACAGCAACTACCATACCAGTTACTTTGTACATCTTTGTAAAGTTGTTTGGATCTGTTGTAAGTTTTCCTTCAACTGTATCGATGTCTTCTGCGGCAACGCCCGAATAATCAAATCCGGCTGTTGGAGCGGCTGTAACGACAGTTGTTACTGGTTCTGCAATTTGTGGCATTCCGTAATAAGTGTCTTTTTTTCCGGCAATTTCTACAATTGCACCTGGAAGAATATTCGCTGCTGGAGCTCCATCGTTAAAGACGAAAATTGTTTCGGTATCATCTTTAATCATAAAGCCATCAGATTTTACATAGAAGACAGTTCCTTGAACTAGTACAGGTGTGTCATCAGTTGTTGCTGCGGCTTTAACTGTTGCTAAATCCATGAAATCATCAGCTAGTTTGTCGCCTGGTTTAATAAACATATCCCAATCACGTGTTGCGGATTGTGATCCAACAGTAACTGTTGCTTTTAATTTGGCTTCACCCCAAGCATTGTTTTGATTGCCGTTAGTATCTTCAGAATATTCCGTTCTAGTAACAACAACCATGATTTTTCCATCAACTGTTTCAATTTTAGCCGAGTTGTCATCACATTCAACTTCCCAAGTAATTGGTAAGTCGTGTTGAATAGTTGTAGCTCTTAATTCAAACGATTCCGTTAGGGCATTTAAATTCCCAACCGCAATCGATGCTAAACCTTCTTGAACTTGTTGGGCATCTTCTTTACTGGTACATGCAGTAAGTGAGAAGCTCAATAATAATGCAAACAATAGCACTGCTATTTTTTTCACATTATTTTTAAGAAAAGTCATAAGTATTTTCCTCCTATTAATTTTTACTAATCAATTTTGATTTTCGCTTAAAACGAAGTCATTAAATGTTTCTTCGGTCAAATTGCCGAGTTTTAATTGATAATATACTGTGTTATTTTCATAAGCGTTAACATACTTGCTAACACCGCCGATGACATCATAACGCGAACCAATTTGTGGAAAATCGGAAGGCAATTTCGGTGATGCATCAGCATCGACACGAACCATTAACTCTGCGCCGTTTGGCATTGTTCCGTAAATGGTGAAGGCTCCCGTATCGGATTCTTTACCAATTCTTGTAACCTTAAATCCTAAAACTCGGACAACAAATCCTTCAAATGGTTGAAGATTGGTTATTTCGCTATCCACTTCAGCAATCGTGTATTCGCTTGTTTTGGAGACTGTTCGTAAACTTTTTGGATTAACGAGTTGTGCTCCATATGTTTCATCATCCGATGCTTGACACTCAAAAGAAATGATATACCCTGGACGGTAATTGCCAAGACCACTAACAAACGAATGATATAGGAAGATGCCGGCTTTTGTAGAAAGACCTGTATCTTCATTTAAGGTTGGTTCTAAATCTTCAACAAACAAGCTATTACCAATCATTCGCACAACACGAACTGTCATTTTTAAGCGAGAACCAGTTGAATAACTAGAATAGTTATTTCGTAATTCAGCAATCGTTATTTCGTTAACAGTTGCGGAATAACTGAAATCGGGATCGGTTTCGCCAAAAACACGTAAATTGGTAGCGTAAGCTTCTAAGAACGCTTCGTTGAAAGTTGTTCCGTATTTTGTTCCGGGATCACCCGTAAAATAAGAAAAACATTGTTCAACGATTTCTAGGTTTAATAGCCGCAAATCAGCATCAGCGGTTGGACGGTACCAGACATAACCTAAATAACGTCCTCCTGTTGAATCAAGTTGTGCTGCTTGATTGATAACTTCTGATTCTAAAACAATCTCACTGGCATTAAGTAGTTTTGATTTTGTATAAGAACTAGCTTTTTTGCCCCAAGGAGCAATAATGCCTGTTGATTCTGGCGTGTTGATATTTAAAAATCGGATCTTAATCGTATCACCGTCATCATTCAAAAAATGGGCAGTGTCTCCATCAACAACTCTTAAAAGGGTAACTTCGCCAAGACCATCGGTAAGAAAGTCTTCATTTTCATAGTTAACAGTTAATTTTAGTTCATCGGTATAGACCGTTGTTAAGTCTTCAACGGTGATGATTTCTTCATCATCATCAGGCTTACAGCCAACGATTGTAAAACTTATGACCAATAAAACAAAGATTAACAGCCATTTAGATAAATATTGTTTTTTCATCATTCACCTTTGAGAAAAATTATTCGCCGGCTTCAACGTAAGGTTTTAAAGTATTGTACGCTTGAGTGATACGTGCACTAATATCCTCATTATTAACAATAACAGCATTGAAGATTGCACCGGCTTCGCTACGAATAGCAGCTGAACCAACAAAGGCATCATCAACGAAGAAAATGTATTGTTGTTCGATATAATCATTCAAAGCAACGTTTGCAGCTTTTGAATAATGAACTTTGTCATCAGTTGGATTTGTTAAGTATTCGGCATAATCAACTGTTTCATAAGCAGATTTACGAACTGGTAAGTATCCACCTGT
>JBFXJT010000026.1:0-14247 GCA_050174575.1 Bacilli bacterium | reverse complement strand
GCGCCAACAGTTTCTAATTCTTGCCAAGTTTTAGGAATTTTTGTTTCCCAAGTTTCGCCATATAAACCTTCAAAGAATGTTTTGTTATAAACTAAAACTTCAGTTGATTTGTTAAATGGTAATCCATAAATATATTCTGGATATTCATCATTGAATCCGCGATTTTCTTTTAAGTAAGTTTCTAAAAAATCGTTCATTTGGGCTTCTGTAAAGCCAACGCCTTCATCTTCAATAAAACGAGTAAGATTGACTAATGCGCCTGCTGAATAGTATTCAGCGAAATGATCTGGGTAACCAATTACTAGATCAGGAGCTTGTTTAGAGTTAATGTCAATCATAGTTGTCGAACGAAGTAAATCATAATTGCCAGATAAGGCTTCTACATCAACAGTGATTTTTGGATAAAGGGTTTTAAATTCAGTCACTAAATCGACAAGCGCGGTGGAAATAACACCGGAGCGAACGACAAATTTAATGGTGATTTCTTTATCAGCGATATCTTCTGTTGATAAAACATTGAATCCTTCAGGAGTCCCTGTATTTTGTTTACATCCTGCGAACATAAAAATACTAAAGAGAAGCACCAATAAAAATAAACTTTTTTTCATTTTTTGTTTCCTTTCTTTTTATATAACTAAGCTTTTGCTTTTGTTATCTTAACCTTTAATACCGCTACGGGATACCCCGCGCATAATGTGTTTTTTAAACACAAAGAAGACAATTAGGAGTGGAACTGTAACAAGCGTAGAAGCTGCCATTTGTAAGTTCAAAATTGAGTTTGGTCCGGTTGATTCAACAGCACCGGCTAAGCCAACAATCAATCCATTACTTACTAGTAAATGGCTTCTGTTTTCCGCATTCGTTACAAACGAAGGCCAAATATAAGCATTCCATGTTCCAATCATGCTTAAAATAATAATAGTTGTTAATGTGGCTCTTGCCATCGGAATCATCACTTTTAATAAGTATTTAAAGTCGGTAGTTCCGTCCACTTTAGCCGCTAAATATAGTTCATTTGGTATTTGTTTAAATGTTTGTCTTAAGAAGAACGTATAGAAGACACTTGTGACAAACGGTAAAATTAAAGCTAAATAATTTTGTAGATGGCTATCGCTTCTTACCCATCCCCACTGGGCGATTGTCATATAGTTCGTTATAACAAAGACTTCACCAGGAATCATCATCGTTGCTAAGAGAATCGAGAATAAAAGATCGCGTCCTTTAAAGTTTAATCTTGCAAAAGCAAATGCCGATAACACAACAGTAACGACCATGCCAATGGTGGTAAACGCGCCAACAACGATTGTGTTTAAAAACATCCATCCGAATGGCATTGGTTGGAATGTCCATTCACTACCTACTCCTGAAGTATTAGGAATACCCAAGAACAGTTTGGTATAGTTTTCCCATGCCCAATCCCACGGCCAAGCCGTTGTCCCCGAACTTAAATTTTGGGGAAGAAGTGTTAGTTTTGGAGAAGTAATTTCCCACGTTTCCTTAACTGAACTGATTAACATCCAGTAAAAAGGAATAATAATAAATAAAGCCATTAAAATTAAGAATCCATATTGGAAGATATTTCCAATCATTCGTTTTATTTTAAAGGTCCGCAAGGCTTCTTTGTCTAAATATAATTCTTTATCCATTGCACACCTCCTAATAATGAACCCGTTTTTTGCTTACTTGGAATTGAGCAAAAGTAATTAATAAAATGATTAGGAAGAGGATTAACGATCCAGCGGAGCCAACACCAAACGGTGTTCCACTTGCCCACATTTTATCATAAATATAACCAACTAGAGTAATCATCATTTTTTCATTGCCTACAGGACCATAATCGCCGGTTCCAAAAATGGCAATAACGGATGAATAAGCTTTAAATGCACCGATAAAAGAAGTAATCGTGATATATAAAATCATTGGCGACAAAAGTGGAACAGTAATCTTGCTGAACACGCGCCATCTCGGTGTCGAATCGATTTGTGCTGCTTGATAATATTGTTTGTCGATACTTTGCATACCGGACAAAAAGACAATAATCTTAAAAGCTAAGCCATTCCACACTGTATAGACCATCAGAACAAGCATTGCTCGCCACCAAGTCGCTCCGTGATTAATCCAAGATAAGCCAATTGTTCCGAATAGTTTATTAATTAAACCATATTCAATGTGGAAAACAGACCCAAAAACCAAGCCTAAAGCGATGGTGTTGGTAACATACGGAAGGAAGAACACTGTTTGGAAAAATCCCTGTAATTTTTTAGTAGCATTAAGACCAACCGCAATGGCTAACCCAATGATAACCGTTAATGGGACGGATATAAAAACCATAATACTGGTGTTTTTTAAAGCCACCCAAAAGTCTTTTTCGTTGAAAACTTGAATGAAGTTTGCAAAACCAATCCCATTATAAGTTCCACCGCCGATGATACGAGCATAATTGTGGCTCATCATTCCTCCAAAAGAATAATCTTCTAAAAAGGCCATGATGAGGGAATTAATAATGGGCCAGAAAGTAAATACAGACATAAGAAGTAACATTGGCGCAAGCGCCAACATCGCCTTCCATCCATCTTTCTTATATTCCAGCATTATTTATACCTCTCTCCCGTTTCTTTGTTGAAAACAAAGAGTTTAGTAATACTTAAATTTATTTTTTGGTTTATTTCTAAATCTTTACTGCTAGGAACGATGACACGAATCGAAGTGTCGGAGTTTTCCAATTGGCAAATAATCATTGTGTCGCGCCCAATGTGCTCAATTAAATCGATTTGTGCGCCTATTTTTCCTGTTTGTTGAATTTTTAAAAATTCCGGTCTTAGTCCAAGCAAGATCTCTTGATCGGGAATTTCGTATCCCTTTTCAAGAATGGTGCCGTCATGTAAAACAATTTGCCCTGCTTCCATTTTGGCAGGAACGATATTAATTGGCGGATTCCCCAAAAACTTAGCAACAAACATATTAATAGGTTCGTCATAAACAGCTTGAGGTGGGTTTATTTGTTGCTTAACCCCATAATTCATAACAACGATTTCATCGGAAATACTCATGGCTTCTTCTTGATCATGTGTTACAAAAATTGTTGTGATTCCTGTTTCTCGTTGAATTCTTTTTATTTCTTCTCGTGTTTGTAAACGTAAGCGAGCGTCTAAGTTGGATAGTGGTTCATCCAATAACAAGACTCGTGGTCGCTTGACAAGCGCTCTTGCAATGGCAACGCGCTGTTGTTGACCACCACTTAATTGATTTGGCTTACGATCCATCAAATCACCAATGTGAACTAGTTCAGCCATTTGTTGAGCTAATTTCAAAGCTTCTTCTTTTGGTACTTTTAAATTTTCTAGTGGGAACATAATGTTCTGCCGAACAGTAAAATGAGGATAAAGGGCATAATTTTGAAATACTAAGCCAATTCCTCTTTTTTCTGGTGGCATATTTGTGACATCTTCATCGCCAAAGAAAATGGATCCAGCTGTTGGTTTGTGAAGTCCAGCAATCATATAAAGGGTTGTTGATTTTCCACATCCTGATGGTCCTAATAAACCTATAAGCTTCCCTGCAGGGATGACAACTGAAAAGTCGTCAACTGCTACTGTTTTTTTACCACTTTTTTCATAAAATTCTTTTGTGAGGTTTTGCAGACGAACATCAACACTTTGATGAATAATTGTGCCGTTTGTTTCCGTCATGTTTGTCGTTGCTTTTTCCATTTCTGACTCCTTTTAATAGCGTTTTTACTTGATTATTTTACCATGAATCAAAAATAAAGTAAAACGTTATTTATAAAAACGTTATCTTTTCCTGCTTTTTTAATGTCGTTCTTTTTGTTTATTTTTTAAAAATAGTAAATTGGTTTACCAATAATTTCCGTTAATAAATAAAAAGAACTGACAAGCAGTTCTCTTAGAGTTCGCGTTATTTTACAAATAAAAACCAAGCGCCGATAACGATTCCAAACAAAACAACGATGAATAAGAAAAATTTCGGAGCTTTTTTTAGCCACCCAAATAAACCGACAAGAATCAGTAGGGTAGCAAACAATAATATCACAGCGAGGGCGGTGATACCTGTATTGTTTAAGAAGGCTACAATTTTATCAACAATTGGGTCTAAAATAGGGCCAACTATTGCATCGCCTTTAGCGAATAAGTCTTTTACAAAGTCCATTTTTTTCTCCTCTTTAAAAAAGTTAGTTTATTATACTACATTTCTCTTCGCCCTTCAAGGGCTTTTATTAAAGTAATTTCGTCCGCATATTCAACATCTCCGCCTGCGGGAAGACCGTAACCTATGCGAGAAACGCGAACGTCTGTTTGTGCCAATAGTTTTTTTAAATAAAGAGCGGTCATTTCACCTTCAATATTGGCGTTTGTAGCAATGATAATTTCATCAATGTGTTCGCTTTCTAAACGCTTTAGAAGATTTGAAACATTGATGTCATCGGGAGAAATGCCTTTTAGTGGCGATATTAAGCCATTTAAAACATGGTATTTTCCACGATGCTGTTTTGTTTTTTCAAAAGCAATTACGTCTTTGCTTGTTTCAACAATCAAAAGTTTTGCTTCTCTTGTACTATCTAAACATATATCACAAATTGGGTTTTCTGTTAATGAACCGCAATTTTCACAATAATGCAGTTCTTGTTTTACGCTGATTAAATTCTGAGAAAACTTAATAACATCGTCTTCTTTTAATTTTGTAAATGTGAAAAAAGCTAAGCGTTCCGCTGTTTTTGGTCCAATGCCTGGATACATTTGAAAACTTTCGATTAGTTTTTGTAAAGCGGACGGATATTTCATATTAGAAGAGCCCGCCAAAACCGCCAAGCAATTCGTTATACTTACTCATTTTTTCTTTTGTGACTTTTTCAATTTCTTTGTATGCTTGATTACACGCAGCAACAACCATATCGCTTAGCATTTCAAGATCTTCCGGTGCTTCAACTTCAAAGCCTTCTTCAATATTGACTTTTATGAGCTCTTTCGTGCCTTTGACCTCAACATTGACAACACCACCGGCTGATGCATAAAATGATGTTTGTTCAATTTCTTTTTGGGTCTCAACCATTTCTTTTTGTAATTTCTTTACTTTTTGTAATAATGCTTGTTGATTCATAATATCTCCTTATTCTATTTTCACAAAATCATCACCAAATAGTGATTTTGCTTCATCAATCTTCTTTTCAAATTCCCCTTTTTCTGTTTCTTCGTCGTCAAACATTAAATTGGGGTCTTCAATTTCTGTTAATATAGGAAAGGTTGTTCCAATGTTATATTGACTGACATACTCATTGCGTTTTTCTTTCCATAAATAATCAGGAATCGCTAAATAATCATAAGTATCTCCTAAACTATCATAAAGTAAACGAAGGGCATCCTTTTTAAATTGAGGCTTCATAACTTGATTACATAGCGTTGCATTTGGGTATACAATTAATAATGTTTTTTCACCAACCGCACAAATAAGGCCTTCTTGCAACAATTCAGCTGTAATTTGTTGTTGGGAGTTCGCACTCTTATCAAGTGTTTCCCAAAGTTTAAGCACTCTTGGCTTATCGTTTCTTGCTATTTCATTGCGTGTTTCATGCAATATTTTTTCAACAAATTTTGCAATCGTTAATCGTTGTTTTGGTGTATCATGAATGATTGGTTTAATAATTGGATCTGGTTTTGCTTTTTCTTCATCTAAATCTTTTGCAGACATCCGCTCAATTTCTGGCTTTTCTGGGTTTAGTTTTCGAACAAGCTGAGAGTGCGGTCGATCGATGATTTCTTGATTTTCGATAATTGTCGTTTGAATACTATTAGTTTCAGGTTCCTGAAAATCAGTTATCTTTAATTCTTTGATAGCAAGTTTTTCTTCTTGTTTTACTTGTTCTTGCTTCGGTTCATTCTTTTCTTGATAGGATGGTTTTTCCGTTGGTTTATTAAGTTCTTCAAAAGAAGCTCTATTTACAATCGGTTCATCTTGCTCTTTTTCAAACAACGGTTCCTGTTCGTCTTCTTTTGTTTGTTCAACAATAATTGTTGATTCTTCTTTTATTTCTTCCTTTTCAATATCGTTTTTTTGAAATTCAGCGAAATCAATTTGTATTTTAACCGGTTTTTCTAATGTGTCGAGCGATGTAACTTCATCCCCAAACAAGACTATTTGGCCTTCGGATGCTTTCGATTTGCCTTTTTTGCTCGTTGTTTGCGCCAAAGCATTTGTCATCAATTTATAAACCTTGTTCTCTAAAGACGATAGTTTTGCAAGAACATCGTCATTATTGCTCATTAATTGTCCTTCGCTTGTTATCGGGGATGCTTGTTTTAGTTGCTTTAATGTTTCAATTTGCGAATACAACTTAGAAACATCTTGTTTTATTGGTTTAATTTCATCTTGAATAATATTGAAAATGGCTTGGGTGTCGATTGTTTCTTCTTTTGGTGTGGTTTTAAGATGATCAACCTTGTTGTCCATTATCTGCCATTTTTGATTGAGCTCTAAACTAATGACATCTAGTTGCCCTTTTAAAGACGTGACTTGTTGCTTTAATAAAGCAACTTCGGTTCCTAATTCATTGTCGTTATTACTAGCATTAGGCGTTGTTTCTTTGTTTTCAAGCAAGTTAACGCGATCGATTAATTTATGAAGTTCTAGTTTGCTTAATTCCTGCACAACTCGATTAAGTCGATAATCGATATCGTTTACTTTTTCATCGTTTACTGGTTGGTCTTGACTACTAGCTGCTTCGGGATTTGCTTTAATATTTTCAATTTTTTCTTCGAGCGTTTTAAAGCGTTTAATTAAATCCAATTCACAATCTTGGATGTTAATCATTTTGATTATGGCAACTTCTAAATAGATGTGTGGTGTAATACTCGATTTAATTTTAACTTGGATATCGCTTAAGGTATCTACATAATAAAAGATCTTTGCTTCGTTGATGTTTTCAGCAAGTTCTTTAAAAGCTGGTTTTTCATAAATATATTTTGAGGTTGTGGAAATATCAATGTTTTTATAAAGCAATAAATCGCGGTAAAACTGCAAAATACTATTAACAATTTTCGAGATTTCTTTGCCAGCGGCTAATAAATCATTGATTGTTGTTAATGCTTGGTTAATGTTTCCGTTTTCCAAGTATTGGGCTAACTCGATTGTTTTGTCATAGTTTAGATTACCGGTGACGGAATTGACATCATCAATTGTAATCTCGTTATCCGCAAAGGATGCTGCTTGGTCCAAATAACTAAAAGCATCCCGCATTCCTCCTTCGGCGCTTTCAGCAATCGCAATAAGCGCTTCATCAGAAATGGAAAACTGTTCTGTTTTTGCAACCTTTTCTAATTGTTCCTTTATTTCTTTCACGGAAAGCGATTTGAAATCATAACGCTGACAGCGTGATAAAATTGTGGGAATAACTTTATATGGTTCTGTTGTTGCAAGAATAAAAATAACGTGTTTTGGTGGTTCTTCCAATGTTTTAAGCAAAGCATTGAAAGCTCCCTGGCTTAACATGTGTACTTCATCGATGATATATATTTTATATTTCGATCCGCCCGGTAAAAATTTAACTTTTTCCCGGATGTCTCTTATTTCGTCGACACCGTTGTTGCTGGCAGCATCGATTTCGATGACATCTGGATTATTCGATTCCGCAATCTCCCGGCAAGATGTACATTCTCCGCATGGTTCTGTTGTCGGTGCACGATCACAATTTAGAGCTTTCGCGAAAATACGAGCAACCGTTGTTTTTCCGGTTCCTCGTGGGCCGCTGAATAAATAGGCATGTGTTGTCTTTCCTGTTGCTAAAGCATTTTGTAAGGTTCTTACAATGGCTTCTTGGCCTATGACTTCAGAAAATTTTTGTGGGCGGTATGTTCGATATAGGGCTTTATATGCCATTTTTTCATCAGCTCCTTTTGGTTAATTATATCATACTTTTGGACGATAATTAAACATTTTTTCGTTTTTGATTAAACAAGTTTGTTTGGCACCAATCAAATCTTCACGTTGACATAATTTTAGTGCTTCTTTCACTAATTGTAAATTATGAGGGTTTCGATATTGAATTAATGCTCGCTGCATCGCCTTTCGATGAGGATTTTTTTCTACATAAACTGGCTTCATTGTTCTTGGATCAAGCTCTGTATAATACATACATGTTGATAAGGTGCCCGGAGTGGGATAAAAATCCTGAACCTGTTCAACCCTCATGTGATGTTTATGCAAGTATTCAGCAAGAATAATGGCATCTTCCAATGTGCTACCTGGGTGACTGCTCATTAAATAAGGCACTAAAAACTGCTTTTTATTGTGTTTTTGATTAATCTCTTCATACTTGTCAACAAATTTGTTGTATAACTCAACATGAGGTTTTTGCATATAATCAAGTACCCGATTACTTACATGTTCAGGAGCAACTTTCAATTGCCCGGAAATATGGTGTTCAACTAATTCATTAAAAAAACTCTCATCGGAATCATACATCAAATAATCATATCTAATGCCACTTCGAACAAATACTTTTTTTACATTCGGTAATTTTCTTAGGCTTCTTAGTACATCTAAGTATTCTTTGTGACTGACGGTTAGGTTTTTACATTTTGTTGGCGATAAACATTTTTTGTCAACACAAGCACCGTATTTTTCTTGTTTTTTACATGCCTTAACATAAAAATTGGCCGTTGGTCCGCCAACATCATGAATGTATCCTTTAAATTCTGGATCATTTATCATTTTCTTGGCTTCTTCAACTAAGGATTCTTTACTTCTTGATTGAATGATACTTCCTTGATGAAATGTAAGGGCGCAGAACGAACAACTGCCCATGCATCCGCGATTAGCAATCAAACTAAATTTGACTTCTTCGATGGCTGGAACCTTTTCTTTATATACTGGATGATAATTCCGTTCATATGGCAATTCGTAAACCCAGTCAAAGTATTCTCGGGAAATAGGTAAACTTGCTTGGTTTTGGACAACAATCGTTTGCCCATATTGCTCAATAAGTGGTTTTGAAGCAATGGCATCCGTGTTGTCATATTGGATTTTAAAACTGCTTGCAAATGTTGCTTTATTTCTGCTTACTTCTTCAAAAGATGGTAGTCTAATACAATCGGAAGGTAATCGGTTGTTATCCGTTGTTTTCCACACTGTTCCCCGAACATAAATGATATCTTGGATATTTAACCCACTTTTTAAGGCGTCGGCTATGTCAACGATTGTTGTTTCTCCCATTCCATAAACAATTAAGTCAGCTTGTGATTCAATGAGGATGGATGGCAACAAATGATTTTGTAAATAGTCATAATGGGCAAGACGTCTTAGCGATGCTTCGATTCCCCCTAAAATAATGGGTATTTGGGGGAACAACCGGCGAATAATTTGGGAATAAACTTTTGTGGCATAGTCCGGTCGTAGACCAATTCTTCCGCCTTCGCTATATCGATCTTCTGTTCGTCTTTTCTTACTGACAGCATAGTGATTGACAATGGAATCGATGTTTCCGCTAGTTACTAAAAAGCCAAGCTTTGGTGTACCAAATTGTAAGAAATCTTCGGTTGTATGCCAATTAGGTTGTGGCAAAATCGCAACTCTATATCCCATGGCTTCCAATACTCTTGCAATGATACTAACGCCAAAAGACGGGTGATCGACATAAGCGTCACCCGATACAAGAACGAAATCAACATAATCCCATTCTCGGTTAATCATATCTTGTTTATTGATTGGAAGAAACATATCATCACCGTTTAAGATATTATACCAAATATTCAAAAATAATAAACATGTTTTTACTTCTTTTTATAATTGAAGGTAAGCGATTCCGTTGTTGACAACGTTTAAACTCTGTGCTATAGTATTGTCAACAATTAAGAAGCGTTGATGAGAAAAGTAACAATCTTTCTTTTTACAGTGATACGGAGATAGTGGAAACCCGTTAAAAGTGATTGCGAAAGAACACTCGGAGCTGTTAGAAGAATAAAGTAGACCTAACCGTTGACTGCGTTATCCGTCGTATTGAGTGCAGTTTTATACTGAAACAAGGTGGTACCGCGGAATTTTTCGTCCTTAAGTGTTCTTAAGGATTTTTTTATTTTTTTAGGAGGATTTATGAAAATAAGTATGCGTCAATTATCGCAAGACTATAAAAGTCTTGCAAATCAATCAGTTACCGTTCAAGGATGGATTAGAACAAACCGTAGCCAAAAAGAATTTGGTTTCATCAGTTTCAATGATGGTTCCACATTGTCAACACTGCAAATTGTGTATGACCGTTCATTAACTAATTTTGATGAAGTTTCCAAATGGCGTGTCGGCTGCTCCATAACTGTCACAGGAACTGTCGTTTTTACCCCGGAAAACAAGCAGCCATATGAGTTAAAAGCTAGTGTTGCCGTTTTAGAAGGTGATTCACCCGAAGATTTCCCGATTCAGCCAAAAAGACATTCTAAAGAGTTTTTACGAGAACAAGCTCACTTACGCCCACGAACAAATTTATTTAATGCTGTTTTCCGTGTTAGGAGTTTATTGGCCTTCGCCATCCATGATTTTTTCCATAGTCGAGACTTTTTATATATTCATGCTCCGATTATTACCGCAAGTGATGCTGAAGGTGCCGGCGAAATGTTCCAGGTAACAACGCTTGATTTAAACAAACTTCCTAAATTAAACAACGGTTTTGTTGATTATTCTAAAGATTTTTTTGGAAAGAAAACCAATTTGACTGTTTCTGGACAACTTGAAGCCGAAACATTTGCACAAGCATTTAAAAATGTTTATACCTTCGGGCCTACTTTCCGTGCTGAAAATTCGAATACAACAAGACATGCTTCCGAATTTTGGATGATTGAACCTGAGATGGCTTTTTCAGAATTAAGTGATGATATGGACCTTGTAGAAGATATGGTCAAATATGTCATCCAATATATTTTAGAAAACGCCAAAGAAGAACTTGCTTTTTTTGATCAGTTTGTTGCTTTGGGAAAAGTGGCCCAACTTGAAGCTTTAGTTAATTCCCATATATATCGTTGTGAATATGAAGAAGCAATTGCCATCCTTGAAAAACAAAATGACAAATTTGAAAATAAAATTAAATATGGCGATGACTTATCAACTGAACACGAAAAGTATTTAACCGATGTTCATTTTAAAGCACCTGTTTTTGTAATTAATTGGCCAAAAGAAATAAAAGCTTTTTATATGCGTCTTAACGAAGATGGAAAAACAGTTGCGGCAATGGACTTGCTTGTCCCTGGTTCGGGTGAACTTGTTGGTGGCAGTCAAAGAGAAGAACGTTATGATGTTCTTATGAAAAAAATGATTGAATTAAAAGTTCCCGTATCGGGAATGGAGTGGTACTTAGATTTAAGAAAATATGGCGGAACAAAACACTCGGGCTTTGGTCTTGGCTTTGAACGTTTAGTTATGTATGTAACGGGCGTTGAAAATATCCGTGATGTTTTACCTTATCCTCGAACACCTAAAAATTGTGATTTCTAAATAAAACAGGTTGTGATTTAACTCACAACCTATTTTTTTATTTCTTTGTATTTTTTTCTTTTACAACGGCTTGAGCAGCAGCTAAGCGCGCAATTGGAACACGGAAAGGTGAACATGAAACATAATCAAGTCCTGTTCGGTGGAAGAATTCAACTGAAGAAGGCTCTCCGCCGTGTTCTCCACAAACACCTAATTTTAAGTTTGGTTTAACACTGCGTCCTAATTCGCAAGATAATTTCACAAGCGAGCCAACACCGTCTTGATCAAGACGAGCAAATGGATCACTTTCTAAAATGCGTTTCTCATAATAATGAGGAAGGAAAGATCCGGCGTCATCACGACTAAAGCCAAATGTCATTTGTGTTAAGTCGTTTGTACCAAAACTGAAGAAATCAGCTTCCTTCGCAATGTGGTCTGCACGTAGGGCAGCTCTTGGAATTTCGATCATTGTTCCAACTTTGTAGTTAACTGTCATGTTGTTTTGTTTTAAAATTTCATCAGCAACACGGATAACAATTTCTTTTACATAACGAAGTTCGCGTTCATCACCAACAAGCGGAATCATAATTTCAGGAGTTGGTTCATATTTAGGATTGCGTTTTTTCACATTAACGTATGCTTCTATAACCGCCCTTGTTTGCATTTCTGCAAGTTCAGGATAAGAAACAGACAAACGGCATCCACGATGTCCCATCATTGGGTTGAACTCATGTAAACTAGCTATTTTTTGTTGTAATTTTTCTTCCGTAACATGTAATTCTTTAGCCAATTCTTTGATATCTTCGGAATCAGTTGGTAAGAATTCATGAAGTGGAGGATCAAGATAACGAACGGTCACAGGGAAGTTTCCCATCGCTTCATATAACTCTTCAAAATCACTTCTTTGCATTGGCAATATTTTTGCAAGGGCGTTTTCACGTTGTTCTTTTGTATCAGAAACAATCATTTCACGCATAGCTTTAATTCTGTTAGAATCAAAGAACATATGTTCTGTACGACATAACCCAATTCCTTCAGCACCAAAAGCACGAGCTTGTTTGGCATCTGCAGGTGTATCGGCATTTGTACGAACTTTCAAACGACGGATTTCATCGGCCCAAGTCATAAATTTTTCGAAATTCCCTGAAATAGTTGCGGGAACTGTTGGAATCTTTTGCCCATAAACAGCTCCTGTTGAGCCGTCTAATGATAGCCAATCGCCTTTTTTAAACGTTTGTCCACCAAGAACAAAGTATCCTTCTTCTTCATGAATATCCATGGCTTTGCATCCAGAAACACAACATTTACCCATTCCACGGGCAACAACTGCGGCGTGGGAAGTCATCCCACCACGAGCGGTTAAGAACCCTTCGGATACATGCATTCCTTCAATATCTTCTGGACTTGTTTCAAGACGAACTAAGACAACTTTTTGTCCTTGTTTTGTTAATTTAATAGCATCATCAACATCAAAAACAACTTGACCGCAGGCTGCACCAGGCGATGCAGGTAGGCCTTCACCAATCATTTTGGCGCTTTTTAAAGCTTTTTGATCGAATTGAGGATGTAATAATGTATCTAGTTGTTCTGGTTGAACAAGCATAATGGCTTTTTCTTTGGTTACCATCCCTTGTTCAAATAAGTCAACAGCAATTTGTAGGGCAGCTTGTGCTGTACGTTTTCCGTTTCTTGTTTGTAATAAATATAATTTCCCGTTTTCAATAGTAAATTCAATATCTTGCATATCTTTGAAGTGTGATTCTAGTTTGTTCGCAACTTCTAAGAATTGATCATAAACTTCTGGTAAATCTTCATGTAATTTCGCAATTGGTGATGGTGTTCTAACACCAGCAACAACGTCTTCGCCTTGAGCATTGATTAAGTATTCACCATATATTTTATTTTCCCCAGTGGCTGGGTTACGCGTGAAAGCAACACCTGTCCCAGATGTATCGCCCATGTTTCCATAAACCATGGATTGGACATTGACAGCAGTCCCCCAATCAGAAGGAATGTTGTTTATCTTACGATAATAATTAGCTCGTGGGTTTTCCCAAGATTGGAAAACAGCATTAATTGCTCCAAATAATTGCGTTTTTGGTTCTGTTGGGAATTCTTCTTTTAATTCTTGCTTGTAAAAAGCTTTGAATTTAATTATCATTTCTTGGAAATCATGAGCGTTAAATTGCGTATCTTGTTCAATTTTGCGTTCATGTTTCATTTCATCAATGATTTCTTCAAAACGGCTCTTTGCTAAGCCCATAACAACATCCGAATACATTTGGATGAAGCGACGGTAAGAATCATAAGCAAACCGTGGGTTATTTGTTGTTTTTGCAAGTCCTGCAACAACTTCGTCATTTAACCCCAAGTTAAGAATGGTGTCCATCATTCCTGGCATCGAAACACGTGCACCACTGCGAACAGACACTAATAGAGGATTTTCCGGATTTCCAAATTGTTTTTCCGTAATTTTTTCAAGATTTACAAGGGCAACCTCAATTTCCTTAATGATGTCCGATGATAATTGTTGTTTGTTTTTGTAATAATATGTGCACGCTTCCGTTGTAACGGTGAATCCTTGAGGAATTGGTAATCCTAACTTGGTCATTCCTCCCAAGTTAGCGCCTTTACCACCACAAAGGTTTTTCATTGTTTCGTCGGTTTCAGTGAACATAAAGACATATTTTTTTTCTGCCATACTGACCTCCTTTAAATTTCTTTCCAATTATAGCATATTAACTTTAAAAAGACAAATAATTTTACTCGGAATTATCATCC
>JBFXJT010000025.1:0-19235 GCA_050174575.1 Bacilli bacterium | reverse complement strand
AGTGAGGGAAAAACCTTTCCCCTATGATTTAGGTTAAAATTTCGTATTGATTAAATATGAAATAGAAATTTAAAGATATTAAAACAATATTGTTTTATATTGTTTTAATATTACTTTTAGCGGCTTCAATAAGAGCGGCTTTTATAATTTCGCTAATTTTTTTGCCGTCATACTTCACCACTGCGTTAATACATTCTTCGGCATAATCATCTAATAAGAAGGTTACGCACTTCTCTTCATTTCTGCTAACTTTTTCTATGTAAGGAAAAGGCTTCCCAACAAGAATATGCAAACCAATTTTTAAAAGAGGTTTATATTTGATTAAATTTTCAGGTATCCAAACCTTGACTTTGCTCATCTAAATATACTCTCAAAACACCATTCAAAAAATTGTGCCGATCCTTTTTTAAATCGGCGGACTTTTCAAAAAGGCAGAACCATAAATCTCGGTCAATCTCTACTCCTATTCTAACACCTTCTATTATCTCTAATTCTTCAACAACATCTAAAGTTAGAATAGTTTTTAAGACTTCCTCTAATAGCTTATTTGTGGTATAGCCTTTTTTGTGAGCCAAGGTTTTGAAGTCTGACCAAATAAATTTATCAACAAACATTCTTTTTTTGGTTTTCATATTAGACCTTGTTTTTTAAAAGTCATTGGCGTATTATACATAAAAAAGGATAAAACGCCAAATTGTTATTTTCTACATGGAGTAAAACATATTATGAATAAATTAAAAAAAATGTCCAGCCTTTCGTTATCGTTAATAGCTCTCTTTCAAATCAAAAAAGCAATAGCAGGAGGGATACCAGTTTCGACGGATTCCGACCCCTTTGAAAAAACTAGCGATTTGCTTGATTGGGCTACAGAAAGCTTGACGGGGATTATTGGGACAATTTGTGTTCTCATAATTTTGATTTGTGCTACTTTAACTATCTTCGGCAAATTTCCAGCAAGATTGTTGGGAAACGTTATTTTAGGTTCAATTCTTGCAACATCAGCAACATTTATAGCTGAATTAATATTTGATTAATTAATATGCACAAGATTTATTTTCAAATAGCAATGCCTCTCAAAATAGCTAAGGTTGCTATCTCTTTATTGATTTTAGAGGCATTAGCGGCATTCCTTGTTTTTCTAGTTTGTCATAATGTCTTGGGAATTATAGCAGTAGCGGTGATAGGACACCCCTTATCAGTTTTTCTCACAAGGAAAGAGCCACATTTTGATATAATATTTATCGAAAAAGCCAGAAAGGCTCTAGGGCTTTTAGGAATTAATCTACGAGGTTACCCTAAAGCCTACACACAAAACACTTGGTCTAAAAAAGGTAACTATTATGAGCCTTAGTTCTGCGGCAATATTAGGTCTAGCGGCGGCAAGTTATGCCTTGCCGAATAAATTTTTTAAATTTTTTTCGGCTCAACATGAAGCTAGCCGAGTTTCTGATTTTATCCCTTTTAATAAAATCGGTGATGATGAAATGACCGTGTTTTGCGACGACGGAAGTTGTTTTAGAGTTATAGAAGTTGAAGGCGCTATCTACGCAGGTAAAGCTCAGAGTGTTATCGATCAGATATTGAATAGGCGGAAAAGCTGGTTTTTTAGTCTTAGACAAACCCCCCTGACGTTAAGAATAATTTCGAGACGTCATAAGCTAAAAATACCAAAACCGCCCAGTTTTGAAGGTGTTGCAAGTCAAATCAACGAAACGTGGCATGAGCACCTTCAAAACACCTACTTCACAACACATCATATAATAATGTCTGTTGATAATCCAAGTAAAATAGGACGCATAGATACAGTCTTTAACGACCTAAAAAATTTTCTGTCTGAATTTAAACCCAAAATTTTAAAAAACGTAACCGATCCTATTTTGGGAGGGTCTCCTTTATTAAGCTTTTTAGCAAGCTTAATATCTGATTATCAACATATAATCCCACGACCAAATAAAGATCTTTTTTTAAAAGAGTCAATTTCGGCGTGTTCGCTGTTTTTTGGAGAGAATGGGGAAGCTATAACCGACAACGGGTTCGGAAAAAGACATCGTGCCGCTTTCGGTATAAGGGCTTTCCCCGAATATTCAACAACTCAAATAGTTCAAAAGATTTTAAACTTACCATTACAAACCAGCATTATGATTCACGCCGAGCCTTTAGCCCAAGAGATTGCTATCGGTAAGGTAAAATATGGGAACAAACAAAGCAGTCTTTTTAATAAAAGAGAGAATGTTTTAATTACTGACGAGTGGGAAACAATCGAAGACGAGCTTTCAGCAGATAAGGAAAGCCTCTTCAAAACTGAAATTATTTTTTATGTTACTGCGGATAGTGAAGAAGAATTAAAGACCGCAGTTGATATAGTTGGAGGCAAACTCGGGAGTTTGCAAACAAGAGTTTTGCGAGAAAAAAGCTTAACTGAAAGATGCTATTTTGCACGCTTGCCCGGCTATAATTTTTTTACTCGGGCATATACGTTATGCGCTAGTGATCTTGCCGAGTTCACCCCTTGGTTAGCAGAACCGACAGGATTTAAAGGCTGTGATTGGGGCAATCGTCCGATACAATATTTCCCAACAGCGAGTAGCGGTAGTCCTTACGGTTTTATCTTACACGAACACGACGGCGAGCAAGCTCCGCCTCATGTTGCTATGTTTGCGCCAACGGGCGGCGGCAAAACGGTATTTGCCGCTTTTTTGGCTTCTGGAGTGCTTGCTAACTATCCTAATGCTAAGGTCTTTGCTTTCGATAGAGATAAAGGGTTAGAAGTATTAACGGAAGCTTACGGCGGCAGTTATCTAACTATGCTTGAAATGCAGATTAACCCCTTCGATTGCGAAGGATCAGAAGAAGACAAAAGATTTTTAGAAGCGTGGCTTGCACTAATCACAGATTGCAAAGACGACCTCTCTCAAAATGAAATAGCCAGAGCCGTAAAACAGATTTTTGAGCTTCCCCTACAAGACAGATCACTAAAGACCTTAAGTGAGCTTTATCTTGATGCTGACGGGCAGGTAAAAAAATCTTTAATAAAATGGACAGTAACAGGCAGATACAGTGCCATGTTTTCTGGGGCAACAGATACCACAAAGACAATTTTCAACAAATCCCGCTTTATTGTATTTGACCTAAGCGGTGTTGACAATGACGAAGTAGCTTCCGCCGCTCTTTCCTTTTTTTTATTTCATCAAATTGAAAAAAATTCCAGCTCAGGCAATCCCTCAATGCTTTTTGTCGACGAAGCCGCTACATTATTGAGAGATGACAATCTCGCCGCAGAAGTTGACAAGACATTGAGAACTGCTAGAAAACGCCGGCTTTCTGTAGTTCTAGCTTTTCAAGAATTAGCATCTCTTAAAACCTCAAAAGTTAGATCTTCGGTTATTGTTAATTGCCGAAGGCTTTTGTTCTGGCAAGGAACCGCAAAAGCAGTTGAAGACTGCGAGGCTTTTTCTTTTACCCCCGAAGAATTAGAGTTTGTTCTTGGCAAAGGAACACCATTTCCCGACGGGAAAAGAATTATTCTTAACAGAACTGAAAGCGAAAGTGTCTTTCTTGAGACAGACATATCCGCTCTGGGAAAATTATTAAAAGTCTTTAGAGGGGGACCAGCTCCAGTTAAACAAATGGAAAAAGCAAAGACACTAGCAGAACAAGGAGAGGGATCATGGTTAAAACATTATCTAAATATGTAGGAATATTTTTATTACTATCGACTTCGGCGTTAGCAGATATGCCAACTATCGATATGACAAATATAGCTCAAACAACAAAAACTGCAATTGAGTCAGCTAAAACAGCCGTTAACACCAATGAGCTTATTATACAAGCTAAGGCGGCGAATGATCTAGCGACAGACACAAGAGACGCTATCGGTAAAGTTGGATCAATCGGGCTAACAGTGCAGTCGTGGTTGACAGACGGCGACAAGCTCTTAAGTTGCCTAAAACCAGATCTTCCTAATTTAATCCCGAATTTTAACGGCGACATTACAAACATTTGTAATGCGCATCAATACATTTTAAAAAATCTTTACCTTTATGAAAAAAACAATAGCACCGAAATTAGCTCGATTGGTGCTACGGCAACAACAAAGAATACGAAAGCAAATGAAGTAAAGACAGCTCGAGAACTAATTTATCAAGATAGTATTGATAAAGGCTTAGCGACGTCTCTTGCTTTGCGAGACACTTCCGATAAAGTAGCGGACGAAGCAAAAGCAATTATAAAAGACACTGACAGTGCTAAAAATTTGCTTGAAATTAATATTCAAACAAACAGAGCTCTAGCGGCAATATTGCGAGAGCTAAGCAACATCAGAATGTTGCTAGCTGTTCAAGCTCAAATAGAATCTAGCAAAGAGTTGCAAACTCAACCTCTTTCTTATGATTCTGTAAAACGAAACATCGATGAATAATTATTTTTGAAAGGAAAACAAATGAAAAAAATAATTTTAAGTTTAATAATTGCGACAACTTTTGTTTTGACTTCTTGTGCTAGTCAACAAAAGATGTCGTCAATAGGTAATGGGACAGATCAGTATAAAGAAAGTCCTTGTGCTTGTGAACCTATACCAATGCCAAATGTCTAAGGATAGTATGTTTTACAAAGGTAATCCCGAATTATATAACGACGAAAATTACACGAGATTGCTTGAAAAGAGCAATCGAATTTTAAGTGTAATTAGTTCAGTTTCGACAGCGGGATTTGTTGCAAGTTTGGCAGGCATTGTTTCTCTTTTTCCCTTAAAAGAAAAAGAGCTGGTTTTTGTTACCTTCAACAAAGAAGATCAACAGCTGGTTCGCTTAATTCCTGAGGGAATTGACAAGACAACTTTAGAACAATTAACCGAAAATTATTTAAGGGAATATGTTCGAAAAAGAGAAACAATAAACCATGTTGACGACAAAGAAAGGGGACAATGGCTAGGGTTTTTCACTGATCCAGAATGGTTTGAATATTATAGGAACCTAATGAGTTTCAGCAACCCTGACAGTCCGATTTTAAAATATGCAAAAGAAGGATTAACTAGAGAAGCTACGGTTATTTCAATAATGCCTCTGCCTGATCTAAAAAATGGCTATCAAGTAGAATTTTTTACGATAGACAGGCGGGGTGGTTATGAAGTAAACCGCAAAGAATATATTGCTACTTTTACAATCTATTACCAAGAAATAGAAAGCAATACCGAAATTGCCGCAATTAATCCTATTGGTTTAACTGTCGCAAATTACGCTTTAAGAGAAAGAATTAACCCTGTTACAACAACGGAAACAAACAAATGAAAAAACTATTAATACTTGCCAGTTTCATTTTTATATCTAACCCAGCGTTTGCCCTAGAGGATTTAGGGGCAAAATACAACTCAAAAGCTAACTTTTCCTCAATTAAAAAACAGCAAGAAGGGGATTATCCTGAATTGCTTAGGCAAAATTCGCCTGGAGGAGCAATTCAAGACGCTTGGAGTAAAGCCCCTTTAACGGCAGGGGTTTTAAATGTCGAGTGGAAAAAGGATTTAACGGTCAAAGTTAGGCTAAGGGAAGGTATGACAACCGCAATTGTTTTGCCTGATTTCGAAGAAATCGAAATGGCAAGTCTAGGCGATCAAGTTAATTTTAAAGTTAATCTTGTCGGCAAAAACAAAGCGTTAATTTATACGCAAGCCTCAGGCTATGACACCAATCTCCTTTTCATTGGCAAGACAAGCCGAGTTTATGCTTTTTACTTAAGAAGTGAGTCTTGGAACAGCAAAAACATAACGGATCAGGTTGTATATTTGTCTGGAACGATGCCTACTTTTTTTCAGGCTGAACCTACAGAAGAGGATAAAGCGGCAATTGCTATCGATAAGACTGTTAAAGATCTAACAAAAGACGGCGTCCCTGAATGGCTAAGAGCAATCAACTTTGACCCTATGAAAATCAGACATGATCGAAAAATGGAAGGAAATAAAGATATAGCCCCCATATTGGTCTTTAGAGATGATAATTTTACTTATTTAGATTACGGCGATAATCACGATGCGAGATATTTCCCCGCTCCTTTCAGGGTTGTTGACAATGTAGATCAACCAGTCAACAAAAGGATATCACCCGACGGACGCTATCTTGTGATAGAGACAATCGACAATATAACCTTGGTGCATGGGGATAAGGTAGTATGTATAAAATCCGTAAAATAATTTTTATTTTTTTAGGATTATGCTTTTTTCTAACATCTTGTGATGACGACAACGATAAAAAACCAACACCGCCACCAAGTTTTAGAAAAATTGAACCTTTTCCTAAAAACTATTTTGAAGTGCCACCGCCACCGCCAGCCCCAGAGCCACCACCTATCGAAAGATTAATTGACATGGGGGCTCCTGCCTTGCCACCACCAAAGGAAATAGAAGCGCCACCACCTCCGCCAAGAGACGCAGAACAAGAATATTTAGAACGAGTAAAGCTAACATCGGAGGAAAGACTAATCGGGCGTATGATTAGCGGACCATCTTTTATTATGTCCGCTAATGCCGAATACAACTATGTTCAACAGCCACAAGAGCAAAAATGGCAGTTAAGCGATCCTGATTACTCCCGAGAGGATCCACCGACGGTTACCTCTTCTTATCCTGTCGACCGCTCTTTTATCTTAACGACTGATCGCACAATATCAGGTGTTCTTTTACATCGCATCAATTCGCAGATTGCAAGCGAAGTTAGAGTAATGGTAGACAGGGACATATTTGGAGCTGATAAACGTTATAAACTTTTAGAAAAAGGGGACATCTTTATCGGACGCTATGAAAGCTTAGCAAAAGTGGGGGATACCAGACTTAACATCTCCTTCTACAAAATCATTAGATCTGACGGAGCTTTAATATACAAAAGCGACGAACCTATAGCTTACGCTACTGACAAAATGGGCTCAACAGGATTAATTGGTGAAATTGACAATCGCAACTGGGAACGCTACGGCTCTGCGGCTATATCTGCCGCAATTGGAGCCGCCGCAGGAGCGGCAGAGAGTATGGAAGGCAACGACGCTTTTGCCAATTTCTCGGAAAAGTTAGGCGAAGATGTTAGCACTATAACTGCAAAGATTTTAGAACAATCAATTAACCTAGCCCCGATTGTTACAATCGGAGCAGGAGAGGTTTTAAATATGGAGCTATTGAAAGAGATCTATTTAAGACGTCCCAAAAAACTTTAGGATTCTTTTTTAACTGAAAAAAGAATATAATATTTTTTCTTAAAACAACTTAGGAGTTCTTGCCAAATGAAAAAAATATTTTGTTATCTTATTATTTCCTTTTTTTCTTTTAATGCTGTTGGGGCTGAAACAACGCCGCAAACAGAGTTAGAGACAAAACCACCCGAAAAAGTTTTGTTATTAATGCCTGACGGCTCGCCTGTCGATAAAACTGTCAACATTAAGGCTAAACTATCAGACGTATTGTCGCAAGACACAAGAATGACGGGCATTAATGCAAATAAAGTTGAAATTCAGGGACTTTTGATTCCCAAAGAAACAACAATCCAAGGGACTGAATTTACAATTAATTGGACAGGTGCAACATTAATAGACACAACAAAAAGTGCCATCTTCGATGAACCTTTAGCTACTAACTTAAGGGCTCCGTCTGGGGAGATACCTCCAGCAACATTAATCCCAGCTTACGGAGATGTTGAAAAGATGTCTGATAAAATAAAAAGCCTTTTTGAAGAAGAGACAACAAAAGAAGAGGAGGAAGAGCCAGAGAAAAAAACATCTTCCTCTAAATCAACTACGCCTCAAGCTTCATCACCCACAACATCTAACGATGTTGCCGAAAATTATGAAGCTCTGCCTATTGAAGAAGAATCAGTAACGACATACGGGACAACGACAGACGGTTGCGGTGTCAGAGTCGATTGGAACACTGGGCTTGTGTATCCACAAGCGGCAACAACAACGACGAAAGATGGCGTTACAACTAAAGGCGCTTGCACCGACGGTGAAATGCCCTTTCCAATAAGTTATTCTTATAGCGAATGCCCTAACGATGTTGTTGATTTAACAAATATGAAAGCTTACGCTACAAAAAAACCCTATTATACTAATGCTTCTGGTGAAATTAATTATTTAGGGGAATGTGCGCAGTCTAATGATGATGTATACATTATCAATATGTCATCTTCTAAATGTTCGCCTTCGATTGACATTCAAGCAAAATTAGTAACAGAGCAATCCGAGCTATATTATACTAATAGGTCGGGTAGCGTCATAACGGTTTCGCCCTGCTCGGTTAGAGCTGAGGCTAAAACGTATGAGATAAAAGAAACAACGGACGGTTGCGATGTTTCTGTAGAAAGCGATATCGCATATCAACAAACAAGAAAAGTCTACGAAAAAGACGGCGTAACGGTAGCCGTTACATCTTGTTTGAACAGCGAAAAGACTTATAACTTTGAGTGGTCTTACACGGAGTGCCCCAACGATGTTATAGATCTTGAAGCAAACAAAGCTTACGCTATGCGTAAGCAATATTATAAAGACGCAACAGGCATCACAAGATATGTTAGCGATTGTCAAAAATCGACGGACGACATTTACGAAATAACAGAAAATTCGGACGGCTGTAAAATCCGCCCTGATTGGGAAAAAGAAGTAGCTTATCAACAAACAAGAAAAGTCTATGAAAAAGACGGCATTACAAAGACTTTAACGTCTTGTGCAGACAGTGAAACTGAATATCCCTTTGAGTGGTCTTATAGTGAGTGTTTAACGGATATTGTCGATTTAGCAAATATGAAAGCTTACGCTACAAATAGAGTTTTAGTAAGTGATTCAGAAGGCGAAATTAAATATCTTAACGAATGTTCGCAGAGCGAAAAAGAAGAAGATGTTTACGAAATTGTAGAAAATTCGGACAGTTGCGATCCTCAGATTGATTTTGAAAATAATCTTGTTACGGCAAAAACCGAACTTATTTATACAAATAGGTTTGGTGGCATTATGACGGTTTCGCCCTGCTCGGTTAGAGCTGAGGCTAAAACGTATGAGATAAAAGAAACAACGGACGGTTGCAGTTTTCGACCTGATTTTGATAAAAATGTTGCGTATCAACAAACAAAAAAAGTCTACGAAAAAGACGGCGTAACAACCGCTTTAACGTCTTGTGCAGACAGTGAAACAGAATATCCTTTCGTTGCAGATACAAGCAACTGCAAAACTATAACAGACTGGGAAAAAGGTGTTGTAATAACGACGGCAAAAATCAGGATTGATACTTTAGACGGAGCTAAATACCTCAATGACTGCACCCCAACCAATACAACCTCGAATATTGTCGAGACAACGGAAGGGTGCGAAGCGATGCACAATGAATATTGGGAAGCTGGTTATTCTCGAGGATTTAGCCGTTATTACCATACATTGTCAGGGAGCAGGGAGTATTTAACACAATGTGCGGAAAGCTCTGCTACATATACTCACGAGCTTGAGCAGACAGGTTGGCAAAACAATGATACTGAACTTGAGGCTGATCGATTGATGCAAACTTATATTACTATGCCTATTGGCAAAGTAATTATAAAAGCCGCAAGTATCATTGATAATATGCCAGCTCAACCGTATTCTTATAAAAAGACCGACACTGTAGGTATCAACGAGTTTGAAAATAGCGGCTGTAACCGCAGAGAGTTACAAGAAACTTGCGACATCTATACAAGACCAGACAATACGGAATACACTGCACCTGGCGTCGCTACTGCGCCAAGTGCATGGGTTGATGTTTGCACAATAGAAAATGAAGATCGTTATTACCATAAAGCCCGAATTAGTGGAGTATCTCATACTTGTTCAGGTTCTAGATGTGAAAGCCCGCAACAAAACAAATTTCGCTTAAGTTGTAGTATTGTTGCTGGTTTTTTTGCCGATAAAGGGTGGTGTTCTATAACATATCTATCTGGTTCAGGGGGCTCTTGTGTTGCTAACGACGCTTATTTCTTAACTAGCCGAGCTTGGGAAGCAATTAGATACAATCAATCTCGAGAAAAAAGGACTAATCCTTACACTAACGATGTATTTTACTCACAATGGACAACAACGAGCGAACAAAAAATATGTCCTTCGTTAGATGTATGCCCTGCAACGAAAAGCAAGTGGGATAATTGGACAAGCACATTTAATACTCCAGAACAAGTTTGGGAAAACTGCTCGGATTATGTTGAATAACAGCGATAGACTCATCTTAAGAAAGGCTGAACCCCTAAGGCCTTTCTTAAGTGATCCTAAGGCAAGCGAAATTGTCATCAATTGTCAGGGCGAAATTTGGGTCGAATACAAAGAAAAAGGGTGGAAAGTTATAAAAGAACCAGAGATAACGGAAAGCTGGGCTTTTGAACTTGGGAACATGCTTGCAAACAAATCGGGAATGAGGGGCTTTCGTGATATTCCTTTTATTCCTGCAGAACTTCCAGAAGGGCATAGAATACAGATTTGTTGTGGTGATATGATTGAAAGTAAAATTGCTATTGCAATTAGACTTTCTCGCAAAACTACTTTTACTCTTGACGATTTTGAACTTGAAAAACTAGGGAAAACCGCAAACGAAACAGATATCAACATTGACAATAAGCAAGAGTTAAAAAAATTGCTTATTGATGCAATCAAAGCAAAAGCAAATATCTTGGTTTCTGGAGCAACAAATAGCGGGAAAACGCAATTTTTGAATGCCTTATTAAAAGAAATTCCAACAGATGACAGAGTCATCACCGTTGAGGACACAAGAGAAATTCAAATCCCGCACATTAAAAATAAAGTGCATTTTAAGACAACCGCTCTGGACGACGAAGAGATCAGAGGGCAATTAAATAAAATCATGGACGCAATTTTAAGATTACGTCCGGATAGAATTTTCTGTGGTGAAATACGTTCTAATAACGGCGCAAGCGTTATTAGAATGTTGAACAACGGACACAAAGGGTTTGTTTCAACTATTCACGCAGATAGCCCCAGAAAAGCCCTAGAACGTTTAACTGACTACATCAGGACGCAAAAGACACCCCCTCCGATAGATGTTGTCAACAAACAAGTGAAAGAGGGGCTAGACGTAGTTGTGCAATTATCGAGAGCTAAAAACTCTGATAAAAGAGTGGTCTCTGATATATTATGGAGTAAGAATTTTTATGACGCCGTGGAGTGAGAAAAAGAGATTACTATCAACACTAACAACAATAGCAATAACTATTGTTGTCTGTTCTTGTATAGTGACAAGGCTTTTAATATCAAAACAAGATACTTTGATTGTAGGTTTGCAAGAAGCCTTGTTATATAGTTATGATTGCATCTTTTTTGCAATAACAAATAAAGATTTTTCTGTGCTTTTCGAAGCGCAGAAAGCACCGTTAATTTTGGGATTATTTTTAATGCTCGCCCTAATAATAATGTCTGTCATTGTTATATTAGCGGCTGTTGTTTCAATCAAAAATGATGCCTACGGCGACAGCCGATTTGCTACCTCTGGAGATCTACAAGAAATGGGACTGCTTGGCAACCTAGGGATTATTTTAGGTAAAAAAAGCCATAGATTACTTAATCTTGCTGTCCCACGACACGTTTTAGTCGTCGCTCCAAATAGAACAGGTAAGACGGCAGGTGTCGTTATTCCTTCGATTATAGACTTTAAAGGCTCTACAATTGTAACTGATCCTAAAGGGGAGCTATATAATAAACTAGCTACCCCGCTTCGAAGAAGAGGTGAAAAAGTTTATTGTATCAATTGGGCTAATCCTAATAGCCCCGATTGCTGGAATCCTATATCGGCAAAAATGTTACCTGACGATCCCGTATTACTTGAACGCCACGCCGAAAGGGTGGCGGTTCAATTCTATCCCAAAGAGGGCGGGAGTGATTCATTTTGGCAAGACGTTTCTAAAAAATATTTTGCAAGCCTTATATTATACGAAATATTTGACGGCAAAGAAAAAAACAAAGAGCCGCATATCGGCGACCTCTACGAAACACTTGTCGGCTTTCAAGAAGCCGAAGAAGACGAAGATCCATTTGGCAAACATTTAACTGCTTTAGCCAAAAGAGCTCACTATATGGGCTGGTCTAAAAGAATAACGGTTGATTTGAATCAATGGGCGGGAACATCATTTAAAATGAGATCAACGCATCTAGACAATCTCACCAGAGGGATCCAAATTATGAGATCAACAGCGGTGAGAGGTTCAACTCGTTCTAGTTCTTTTAGTTTTGATGAATTACGACATCAAAAAAGCACTGTTTTTATTCAGTTTCCACAACAGGACGCCGCTTATTACGGACAGTTGACCGCTTTATTTTTCGAAAGCTTTATGGCTTGGGCATTAGATACAGAAATGAAGCAAGGCGAAAAACCTATTTGTATAATCGCTGATGAATTTGGGTCTTTGCCTCAAATTCCGTTAATGAGCGATTTTCTAAGCAAAGGGGCAGGAATGGGGGCAATAATTATGCCCATAATTCAAGACTTTGCTCAAATAGAAAAAACCTACGGGACTTATGACCTCCAGACAATAAGAACAAACTGCACTTATACGATAGCTTTTAGCCAGAACAACACCAACACGCAAAAGGCGTTAACTGAAACCGTCGGCAAGGTTACTCGGAATAAGAAAAGTTTAAATAGAAAACTTTTTGCTTTTGTGGGTGATGCTTCTACAAGTATCAATGCAGAGGGCGTCGACTTAATCCGTATCGAAGAATGGGGCTCTATTCCTTTTGGCTCCCATATTCTTATAGTTCAAGGACATCAAACGAAACCAGTGTATTGTAAAACTCCGTTATATTACAAGACACCTCGTTATCGTAGGTTCTTAGCATAAAAAAAAGCCAGACTTTAAGTCTGGCTTTTTAATTTGTCCTTTGCTTTATTGAAACCAAATTAAGTTTTTGGTTTCAATCTCTAAATCTTTTGCAAGACCAACAAAATCGCAATTAACTTTGTAGAGGTCATAAGCAACAGTTCTTTTAACTGTCATATTGTCATCATCTAACAATATTTCTTTTAACTGGTCACAACTAACTTTTTTTGCCTCGTCCGTCGTTTTTCTTGCCTCTGCAAATTTGTTGGTTTTTCCTTGATTCATTTTAATAAGTTCATCTAAACCAGCAATAGCATTTGTTGCCCCTGCAACTAAAGGTGTTGCAATTATTAAACTTAAAATTATTTTTTTCATTTTCACTCCTATTTAAAAAAATGTTTATAAGAACTCTTGACGAGTTTTGATGAAGCACCATAAGCGCCACCCGCCATACTCCCTGCTCTATTAACAGAATTAATGAACTGTCTTCCAGAATTACTCCCTTGATGTTCAATAACATCAAGAATCTGGGGAGCTAATGCGACAAGATAATCTACTCCTATTATCATAATTGCCGTTGTAATCAGTAATACAAAATAATTTTGTCCCCCTAAAAATTCCTGACTTCCCTGCTTGATAACCCCTTCCCCTTCTGGCAAAATTCCATTGATGCTTTTTAAAATAAAAAGGATCATCGCCCCCGCCGCAGAGGCTAAGACTACTTGCATACCACCGACCATCACCAGTCTAATTGCATTAACTACAGTTTTTCTCATACTTTCTATTGCTATAAACGCTACTAAAAAAGGAGCTAATACCGCTACTCCAAATAGTTTTAAATATGCCATGAAAAACGTTTTCAACAACTTCCAAAATAAAAACACAAAACAAAAAACCAGCGGAAGTGATAAAAACAAATTCCCCAGTTTTGTAAATGTAAAATCTTGTATTAATCCTATAAAAGTAGCCCCTATGGTGTTGACAATTCCATTCTCCATCGTTTGAATTAAGGCTTCGATGCCCTCTTTATCACTTGTTAACTCAACGTTTGCCCCTACAAACGTCATTGAGGCGATCTTTACAAAATAATCAAATATTGTTTGGATAATATCAAACCACCAGTTTGAATTGGCTTGCATTAAGGACACCGCAACTATCCACCATATTAAATCTTTTCCTTTTTTAATTCCTGCGCCTTGCTCCATTTCATAACTAGATATAATCTGAATTGCTGAAAACAAAATCCAAGCCACACAAACTTTGTTCATCGTGTCTCGAAGCGGAACAACTGCAAGATTAAAAAAGTTAATTGCAAAGAGTTTTAAAAAATCATCAAAACTCGTAAACACTGAGCAAGTAACGCAACCTTCCCATAACATAGCTCTTACCTTTCTCTATCAATATCAATATCTTTTTCTTTTGTTTTAGATTTGCTTTCATCTTTTTTATGACTGCTAAAGTCCGCAACGTCTAAAACTCTCTTCTGCCCTTTGAAAGCATCTTGTAAAACTTCTTTTTCTGGCTCTGGTTCTTTCGCAAAAATCTTTTTAATTTTTCCGATAATGCCTTCTTTCTTCTCTACCTTTTTAGTTTTTCTCACTTCTTCTTTTGGCTTTTCTTCCTGCTCAATAGCTTCTTTCTTATGTCTCTGCTCTTCTTGATAGCCTTCAATTAGTCTATCTATTCTGTCTTTTTGCTCAGATGCCCAATTTCCCTTTAAGTCTTTATCTTCAAAATATGTAATTTTATCAGCAAGCAAACGGCTTTCTTGTTTTAACAGCTCAACGTCGCTTGAGCTCAGTTTATCAAAGTTGCCTTCCTTGATTTCCTTAACTCTTTCAGCACTTAAAATTATATCGATTTGGTCTTTCTTCTTTTGTGCCCAGTTCCCAGCGTCGCCCCTTTCCTCAAAGAAAAAAATAATTTTCTTTAATTTCTCGCTTTCTTCCCTCAAAAGAGTTTTATCTTCTTCGCTTAAATTTCTATCCTTACTTTTTAGTATTTTATTGACGGCTTCTTGCTTCTTATACTCAACAACAGCCTTGTTGTTTTCAGGCAGTGTCTTTAAAACTTCCTGAAAAGCCTTCTTCTTCCATTCAGAGCTAACCTCTATATCTAGTTTTAGATCACTGATAGAAACATTTGCTTTAAGCTTTCCAAATACGGAAGGATCATTAAAACTAGATTTGATTGCCTGATTTTTATTTTCTGCCAGCATCTCTTTAAGCCTTTGAACGGCTTTTTGGGGCTCTACAAAGGCGGCTCCCCACTTCTCGAGTGTCTGTTCTGATTTTTCATCAAGCTTTGGCATTTCTACAAATTGCACAAAGCCCTTTTTACAATTTCTTTCATAAAAAGCGGGAGTAACCTTTTGCAAATAAGGTGTATTTCGCTCTTTTGCCTTCTCTATCTCTTCCAAAAGCTCCAGTTTGACTTCTTTAGATATTTTATCTAAGACTTTGTTTTGCCATTCAGGAGTAATGTTCAGGTCTTTGTTATCAATAGTAAGCCTTTCTCTGCTTTTTTCCTTATCTATATACGGTTTTAATTCTCCAAAAACTTCGAGTTTTTGTTTATTAAGTAAAATAAAAGCCTGATTTTTATTTTCTGCCAGTATCTCTTTAAGCCTTTGAACGGCTTTTTGAGGCTCTACAAAAGCGGCTCCCCACTTCTCGAGTGTTACCTCGTCTTTTTTTCCTAATGGTGGCAATTTTAGATGTTTAGCTGGTTCTTTCCAGTCGCCCTCTGCAATTGCTTTTAGATTATCGCCGTAACGCTCTTTAAAAATTGGTAAATTTTTGATATAAAGATTTTCTTTTTCTTTGTCGGTAAAGAAAGAATAATCGATTTTTGTAATTTCAATTATTTTTTTGCCGAAAATACTCTTTTTCTCAAAGATTTCTTTCTCTTTCCGTTCAACTCTTTCTTTTTCCAAAACCCCTTCTTTTTCCAGCCTCGCTCTTGCTTCTTTTTCCTTAACTTCGCCCTCTTTCAGTCTTATATTATCTAGCAATTGCTCTTTTGCTTTTTTTCTCAAATCGCTTTCTTTAAAGGTGCTTTCTTTTATTGTTTTAAGAGCCTCTTCTTGCCACTTTTTTTTAATTTTTATTTGATTCCCATAGATTTTAGAAGGTTGTTTGTTTTTATCTTTTAAAGCTTCAAAAATTTCAGGTCTTTTATTAGCATAAAAAAAAGCGGTTTTCTGATTTTCTGCCAGCATTTCTTTAAGCCTTTGAACGGCTTTTTGAGGCTCTACAAAAGCGGCTCCCCACTTCTCGAGCTGTTCTTCTTCCCTTTTTTCTAGCTCTGGCAATTTTATTCTTAGGGCTTCCAATTTAAGACTAGGGTTATCAAGCCGTCTTGCTTCCCACTGTAGACCATTTCTATTATACCAATTTTCTACCTGTCTTTCTAAAAGCGTCTTCGCTTTTAGCGGCTCTTGCTTCTTACTATTTTTTCTTAAAGCTTCATCTATTGCCTTGATTTTGTTTAACGTTGATTTCTCCCCGTTATAGTTCCATATGCGTATCTTATTTAATCTCTTTTTAAGTTTTTCTCTTTCACTTTTTAAAATTTCAAGTTCTTTATCATCAAGTTTTGTTTTTTTCTTAATTATATAATTTGCCATTTCCTTAACTCTGGTTGCTTCAAGCTCTATTCCATGTTTCTTGGCAACTTCAACTTGCCATTCTCTCATTTCTTGAAGTCGTTCTTTATCAAAACGAATTTTTTTACCTTCGTTATTTCTTAACTTTAAGACAACATGGCTGTGTAAAGCGCCTTGATGCTGATGTGTTCCAAATACAAATTCATGACCGTTCTGTTTAAACGGTTCTAAAATATCTCTGGTCATATTGTTGAGTTTTTCAACATTGCCGACACCTTTCGGCAATGAAATAACAAAATGAACAGTATGTCTTTCTTTAAAAGCTTTTTTTTCATCAATATATTTATCGTTAAGAGAATATCCTTCTTTCAAATTATCTTTGTCGCTCGGCAATTCCCAATCTTTTAACTTTTTCCAAATTTCATCTTTGGAAATTTCGCCTTCGTTAGTTTCTAATTTGCAACGTTCGAAAAGTCCTTCGGAATGTTCCGCAATATAACTGGCTGTTGCTACAATTGCTCTTTGACTTTTACCATAAGATACAATTTTGAAAACAGCCTCCTTACTACTATTAGGCAAATTACCCAAAGTTCTTGTGCGTTGTTTGCTTAAAACAACGCCACCTTTAATCTTCTGTTCCCAAAAACTTAAACTCATTTTTTTTCACTCATTCTTCTAATGATCTGATTAAGTCTTTTTGTAATTTTTTTTAGATTTTCGATACTACTCTCCAACTCTGAATATTCGGGCATCGGCAATGATCTATCGTGATAAGCCGCTGTCGAATATTTAACAAAGTTGTTAAAATTTATACCTATTTTCTGAAGGTTGTATCTTATATCTTGCAAAAGTTTTTTTTCTTCATTTGAAGGGCAAGGAATTTTATCGCCTAAAGCATTTCTCATAGCTTCTCTAAGAAAAGAGGCGGGGCTATCCTTTGCCTTCCTTGTTATTAACTGCCATTCTTCCTCGGTTAGTCTGATTGCGTATCTTCTAGTTTTATTCATTTCTTACCTTTTGCCTCGCAGAGCCTTCGGAGAAAACAACAGCGGAAAACCGCAGTTGTTGTGCTTTTTGTCGAACAAAATGCGTATCCTGCCCTTAAACTATTAATAAGCAAATTTTAACGCTAAAGGCCTTGCTATGCAAGGATTTTTTAGCGTTAAAATTCAATTTAATTTTTTGATTTTTAAATCCACAAAAGTAAAATATGCCTTTTTTAAATTCCACAGAGCAAAAAAGACATTCCACAAGCGATTTTGGCGTGTTCACACTATAAAAAAGTGTGTCCACACGCCAAAATTAGGGGCGAGCTCTGCTCTCCCCTAAAACCCCTCACGGGATACTTAAAAAAAGAACGTAAGTTTTAGAGTGAGGTTTGTCGCATAATGTGTATTGTGAATACTGTTTTTAAATAAAAAAACAGATGAAAAAGCCTAAAAAAATTTTACAAAAGAATTTTTCATTTTTTTACTTTATTTTGCCAAATGGAAAAAATAATTTTTGCTTTTTCTTTACTTATAAAATAAAATTGTATCGAACGATATAAATTAAAGAGAAAAGATAGAAATGTTAAAACCAACGAATCAAGTTTATGAGCCACTTCAAAAAGCTTATGATTTTTTTAATCAAGAGCTTTTTAATAATGAATTACCTGACTGTTTAATCACCTTAAGAAGTATCAAATCTGGTGTCTTAGGCTATTATTGGGATAGTTGTTTTGCATCAACAAACGATGAAATAACAGACGAAATAGCAATGAACGCAAAATATTTCGGCACAAGGTCTTTAGATGAAGTTTTAGCGACCTTAGTTCATGAAATGGTTCATCTTTGGCAACAACATTTTGGGAAGCCCTCCAGACGAACATATCACAATAAAGAATGGGCAAAAAAAATGAAAGACGTCGGTTTGCAACCCTCATCATCTGGGAAACTCGGCGGCGACGAAACAGGGCAATCTATGCACCATTACATAATTGATAATGGCGTTTTTTTTATTACGATAAAAAAACTATTGGAAACAGACTTTCATTTATTGTGGTTTGATCGTTACATTCCTAATTCAACAGATTTAACAAAGATTTCCACTGCAAACATAAAAAAAATGGTTAGATTAGATAACTCTAAAATCAAAAGCAAATATAGTCATACCTGCGAAGCTGGGACTTTTAATGTATGGGGCAAAGCTGGCATAAGATTAACATGTGGGGTGTGTAAAAAGTCTTATGTAGAAGAAACTAATTGAAAAATTAAAAAAAGCCAGATTAAAAAATCTGGCTTTCAAGAAAAATAAGGTTTTTTATCTTTAAATAAAAAAGAGCTGAGTTAAAAAACTCAGCTCTTTACGTCCTTTTACGTTCATCGGCGTCCCCGCCTGTAACGCAAATAAATTATACCTTAAAATTTAAGCTTCTTCAACAACAAGCTTTAATCCCAATGGTTTTAGCAACTTAAAAATGGTGTTCAATTGTGGGCTGTTTTTTAGTCCTTCAATTCTGCTTATAGCTTCCCTTTTAATTCCTGTTTTTTCTTCTAGGTCTTTTTGTGAAAGCTCCAAAGAGTTCCTTTTTTCAATAATTTTTGCAACAATTTCCACTAAAAAATCGTTGTATGCTCTTTCTTCTTCCGTTAAGATTTGACACCTTAACTCCCTCCAAGTTGTGTTTTTCATTGACTTTTCTCCTAATCAATTTTAAATCACTTTTCCAAAAGTTTTTTAACTAACCTTTCAGCTTTTTTTATTTCCCTTTCTGGGGTCTTTTCACTTTTTTTTCTAAAAAAGTTTAATACATAGATTTTTGATTTATTTAT
>JBFXJT010000024.1:0-19294 GCA_050174575.1 Bacilli bacterium | reverse complement strand
TGGAGCAGGTGACGGGAATCGAACCCGCATGGTCAGCTTGGAAGGCTGAAGTTCTACCATTGAACTACACCTGCAAAAAAATGGTCGGGAAAACAGGATTCGAACCTGCGACATCTTGGTCCCAAACCAAGCGCTCTACCAAGCTGAGCTATTTCCCGATCAAATCAGCTTAACAAATAAAGGTTTGTTAAACAGGGTGATTTCTCACGCTTAAGTATTATATAATATTTCACAAAAATTGTCAACGAAAAAGTAAGTTTTTAAGCACAAATCAGGTTGCTTTATGCAACCTGATTTTTCTTATTTTTTATGATTCAATTTTGAATTGTTGATAAATCGCATCGAGAAGTGTTCCGCCAACTTCGTCATGGCCATAGTCCCAAAACATCACGCCTGCCAAGTCTTTTTCGATTGCATATTCACATTTGTATCTAATGGAAGTCGGATTATCATAGGAAGCAAATTTTGTTCCGCTGTAGGAATAAAAAACCTTTGCTTCTTCGTCATAGTATTCTACCATCCCATTTTTATTAAAATAATCGCGAATAAAAGTCGTATAACTGACGGATATCGGACTTGTTAATGGTTGTCCTAAAACATTGGTGGGGTTATTGGCAACATTGCCGATTTTCACATAAAAAGGAATGCCAAAAACAATTTTGTTGATATCGATTCCTCCAGTAGCATACATATCAACTGAAGAGGCAACAGCATAAGACGCATAAGTGGATCTAATTAAAGCTGATTGATGTTTAGCAACATAACTTCCACTCATCCCATATGTCATAATATGTAAATAATCTAAATATTTATTTAATTCAACTAAATCATAATGGGTGCTATAGCTTCCGGAAACAACAGCGGCACTTAAGATAAGATCTCTTGAAGAACGATCGATGGCCTCCCTTATTTCTTTCACAAGCAACGAAAAATTGTTTTTTTCCGTTGTCCCATTGGGGAATTCCCAATCTAAATCCACACCGTCAAATTGAAATTGTTCAAGGACAGCAGCAATGGAATTAGCTAATTTCAGACGGTTTTCTTGTGTACTGGCAGCTTGTACAAAAGCTTCTCTTGTTTCTGAAGACACTCCATCAATGACAATGACGACGCGAACGCCTTTTTCACGTATTTTTAAAACGTTGTTTAAATTAGATAAATTATAGACACTTAATTCTCCACCGATTATATTCCCAAAAGAATAATTCAAAACATCAATTTTCATGTAATCGCGTTCCATTAAATTAGTGCCGTACGCAGGATTACGGAAATAAGCAAATGTTAGTTTTTTATTAGGATCAATTGCTGGCATATCTACCACCCTCGTTCCTCTGACAGTTATGTTAATGTCGATTGTTTTGTGAATCACTTGCCCATTAACTTGGGCTTGCAAAACAACATCAGTATTTAAAAGGCCTCGTTTTAATATACCATTACTGCCAATAACTAAAGAGCTAGAGGTCCAACTGACACTAAGATCGACTAATCCTCTTTTATAGGTAATCGGCAATTCTAAGTCTTCTGTAATCTCTTGGTTGTCTAAAGCCATCAAGAAAGTCGATAATTCTAAAAAAGCCAATTCTTCTTGTTCTTCTTGATGAACAATGAGTAATGATGCTAATTTCTCTTGATAATAGGACAATAATTCAATGCCATTACTGACAAAGCGTTTTTGGTTTGTTGTAAGGTTAGTATATAAATTGTCAATTTCCATTACTATCAATTGATGATCTAAGGTTAATTCTTCAAGTGATGGTAAACTTAGCAATAATTGATTAACGATTTCGGCTGTTTCGTAGTCAATAATAAACGATTCCCAAGCAATTTTAATATCAGCATATTTTGTTAACAAATCACTGTTAATAAAATATAAGTAGTCCTCATTCATCAAAGTAAGGTTGCTATCAATGGCCTCAATCGTTTTTTCATCCTGGATAGTTAAATTATCCACAGTCGGTAATAAAGCGATTAGAGCGGAAATATTAAGAGCAATTGATTTGTTCTCGTCTTCCTCAACTAGCACTTCCATTGTTGCTTCTAAAGCAGCAAACTTGTTTAAATTGGCATCGAGAATCAATTGCATGTGTGCTTCATCTAATTGATCTAATTTAACTCGGATGTTTAATACTTGCTGTTTATAACCAATCGTAAGAAGTGAAGGTTCGGGTAAAGCCTCGATTAACAAATCAACTTCTGTTTTTGGTGTTTCTGTGTCACATCCGATTAAAAAGCCACACAGAAAGATAAAAGCAATAAACCATAATTTTTTCATACAAACTTCCTTAAATAATATTCTTGTTATATTTTACCATAATTAATGGGAAAACCCAATAGAAATAAAAAAGTTAGCAATAACGCTAACCTTAAAGTTCTTATGGTACGCCCAAGAGGATTCGAACCTCCGACCACCTGATTCGTAGTCAGGTACTCTATCCAGCTGAGCTATGGGCGCATATATGGCGGTCTCAACGGGACTTGAACCCGCGATCTCCAGTGTGACAGACTGGCATGTTAACCACTACACCATGAGACCAATCTTCGTCAATTAACTATGATATATTATACAAGAAAACAAGGTAAAAAGCAAGGTAAATAATCAAAAAGAGCGGAAACTAAAAACAATTTCATGGTTAGAAATTGTTTTTGGTTGTTTCATATAAGGCAATGCCCACTGCCATCGGCAGATTTAAACTATCGATTAATGAACTGTGGTTGATTTTGATGCTTTCACCGATATCTAAAAATTGATCGCTTAATCCGGTTGCTTCATTCCCAAAAACTAAGGCATATGGTGTTTTAAATAAAAAATGAGGTAATTCATTTTTCCCTTTTAACATAAAGCAATAAGGATGATGGGCAAATTTCTCTAAGTAGTCTTGAAAACTTGAGAAAAAAGCAAAGTTGAGATGAAAAATAGATCCCATCGATGCCCGAACAACTTTCGGGTCAAAAAAATCAACACTCGGAGTAATAATCGCTAAATTGAGCATATTAAACCCAACCATCGTCCTGATAATAGTTCCTAGATTCCCAGCATTTGCGGGATTTACTAAGACGATATGATTTGCTTTAGCATCAATATCCGACGAAAATTTGGCAAATTCACCGATAAAATAAACATTTTCTTTATTGGAAAGAATATTAAATGCCTTATTGTTTTGACTCATCGAAATATGATGTAAAGCACAAAGCTTCTCAATGAAATGATAAGTGTCATTTCGTTCTGTATCAGCATGAACATAGATGTGCTTCACCAATTGGGGCTTTGTTTCTAATAATTCAATTGTTAGTGTTGCTCCAAGCGTATAGGATACGTTTAACTGTTTAGTATATTTTAAAGGATTCATCATTACCACCTATAATTTAACTTATTGTATCATTTTTTTGAATAATTGTTAAGAAAAAAGCTTAAAGGTTTTCCTTTAAGCTTTAATGTTTATTTTTTTCACAAGTTTTTGACGATAACCATTTTTATGCTTTTCTAAATAAGTTGTTGTAGCAAATAAGAAAGCATCGCGTATCGATTCTTTTAAATCACGTGTTGTAAATCCCAGTTTTGTTTTGGCTTTTTCATTAGAAAAATGATAATTAGAATCAAGAACGACAATGGAATAATGGGTAAATAATGGTTTTTGGCGGATGATTAAGTAATACAATTCCGCAAAATAGCTCATTCCAAGAATAAACCAATAAGCCAGCTTTGTTTTTACCTTTTTCACATTCCCCAAATGGGCTATTTCGTCTAGCAGTTGCTTCACAGTTATTTCATGACCCGATAAGAGATAACATTCACCGCTTTCACCTTTTTCAGCAGCCAATCTAACTCCTCTAGCAACATCCCTGACATCAACAAAATTATATCCACCACGTAGGTATGCTCTTAGCCTTCCACATAGTAAATCAATAAACAGCTGGCTGACATTAGAGACTTTATAATCATAAGGTCCAATAACACCGGAAGGATGGACAACAATGATATCCATTCCTAAATGCTTTTTTGATAAAACATATGCTGTTGCTTCGGCTTTTGATTTCGCATACAGCCCATGAACTAATTTAGGATCAAAAATATCGGATTCCCTTTGAACTTGTGGTTTGGGAAGTTCTTGTAAAGCATGGACACTCGAAGTATAAACTAATCTTGGGATATGATTTTCCAAACATACATCAACAATATTTTTTGTTCCCTGAACGTTAACTTTATGAATTAATTTTTTCTTACCTGAGCCTATTTCAACAATCCCCGCTAAATGAAAAACAACGTCAACATCTTTAATTGTGGCTTGTAAAAAAGGCAGGTCTAAAATATTCCCAATAATTATTTCCGCATAAGGTTCTATGATTTGATAACAATCATTGGGCATAACAATTGCCTTAATCTGATAACCTTGTGCAAACAACTCTCGAATCAAAACATTACCAATATGCCCGGTTCCACCTGTAACAAGACACTTCATATCTGCCTCCTACCTTCTCTTTATTATATATTACTACAAAATCACCTTTTTAATGCAACAACATGTTGACACTTAACCCTTAATTGTCATAAAAAAACTGGGTATTACCCAGTTTAATAATCGGAACTTTTGATAACTAAGACTAATTGGATGACAGAAAAAACAACTAACAAACAAGCATCGATGGCTGCAGTAAATTTATCAACACCCAGGCTTGTTAAAAACCAATAAATGGCAATAGCTTGGATTACAATAACTATCCATGCACCTGCCCGTAATTTTTCTCGTAGTTTACCATGTTTTTGGGTTTCTAATTTCATATAATCACCTTGCTATTGATTTTATTATACATAAAACTTTGATAGATGCAAGATTTTTAATTTTCAGTGATTTGTTCTTTAATAAAGTCGTTTACTCGGTTTTTTATTTCATCGCGAATAACCCGGACGCGTCTTAAGATTTCGTCTTTTGTTCCTTTGAAGCTGGAAGGGTCTTCTAAATCCCAATGAAACCTCGCTTTTACTCCCGGGAATAACGGACATTTTTCTTTGCTTGCACCATCACATACTGTCACAACATAGTCGTAATGCTTTCCTAAATCAAGCATCATTTGCGTTGTCTTTGTTTGGTTATGACTAATGTCAATGCCAACTTCTTGCATTGCGATAACAACATAGGGATTTAACTGCCCTTTTTCAAGGCCAGCACTTTCAGCACTAATTACATTATTTCCATAAATATTTGTAAATGCTTCCGCCATTTGCGATCTTGCTGAATTATGGACACAAACAAACAATACTTTTTTCATAAAGTTCTCCTCTTACATTTCTTTAACTAAAGTATATTGAAAAAACAAACAAACGTCAATAAGAAAAAAACTCTCTTTCGAGAGTTTTTCAAAATGTATTGTGTGACCTATTTTAATACAAATTAGCACCCTATATTTTTTTTAGCACCCTTGAGAAATATTTTAGCATCCCTATAGAAACGGCTTAACAATACAATAATACTAAATATCAATTCTATAAATACTCTTTTTGGGGATGCCATCATAATAAAACACATAATTCTTAGGCGGTGTAATTATTTCTATGTGGATGCCACCAAGTTTGTTAATCACACGCTCTGATGAATAATTATCCTCGTCACACGAAATAATCAAATGTGTCGTACCATGAAACTTAGCTATTTCATAGGTCATCATTACTGCTAATTTGGCATAGCCATTTCCACGAAAAAGTTCATCAATTTCGTAACCTACATTACCATTAAAGTAGAAATGTTCATTGTATCAGATACGAATACTGATCTTACCAATTGGACTTGAAATCGAGTTTAGATAAATATCATAATAGTAAAATGGAATGACTTTATCATCACCCGCACATGTTTCAATAAGTTTTAGTGTAAGTGTATTTCCATTAATTATATTAAATTTTTGATTGAGTTCCATAACCATGCCTCTATAAGAACATCGTCATATAAACCGGTAAATAAATAACATCATCTTTTAACGCTAAATCTTTTGTATGAATAATGTATTTTTTACCCAGCTTTTCTTTGAACTTGATACTAAACTTGTCCAATGATGACGTTGTATAGTTTTTGCCAGACTTAACTTCAACTGGTGATATTTTAGTTAGTTTAGATTGATCTATGATTAGAAAATCTATTTCCATCGTATTTGACCGATCTTGATTATCTGATCTTGAGTAAAAATACAATTTCTTATTTAAGGCAGTAAACATTTGTGCAACGATATTTTCGAATATCATACCGTTGTTAACTTCAAGACGATCTTGAATAATGGCTTTCGCTACTTCTTGATGCATTTCATTATTTTCACTGAATGCTTGAGTAAGTAGCAATCCAGTGTCTGCCATATACATTTTGAGTGTTAACCTGTCACGATTTAAAGATAATCCAAAGTTAGGGTCTGATGCATTGAAGCATACATTAGTAATCATAGCTTCATCCAACCATGTAAATGCATCTTCATAATCTCTAAATCTAGCATCTTTTGATAGTGAACTTAACATAAACTTTTTCTCGTGCTTTGATAATTGACTAGGGATCTCATCAAAAATACTGAGTACTTTATGTTCATATCCTTTAGCATATTTTGAAATGTCATTCTTATATAGTTTTAAGATGTCTCTTTTAATTCGGTCGACTTTTGTATAATCATTGGTTTTTAAATATTCCATGACTGCTTGAGGCATACCTCCGATTAACAAGTATTGTCTAAAAAGTTTCATAATCGTTGAATGGATTGCACCTAATGGTTTTAAAGTTTCAAAATGCTTTTTAATAATAGCTATAACATCACCTCTACCAAGTGCTACACAAAATTCTTCGAAATCAAGTGGATACATTTTAATTGCTCTTTCTTCTGAAGGTATTAAAATGCTTTCAACATTACGCTTGATTGATAATAAAGAACCAGTCTCAATATAATCAAAACGGTTGTCATTCACTAGATGTTTTATCAGCTGTCTTGCTTGAGGGAACAGTTGCACTTCATCAAATACAATGAGTGAGTTTCTTTCATATAATGTAATCCCAGTGATTGATGTTAAGAAAAAGAAAAAATCATCCAGATTTGATGCATACCTTTTGAAAAGAGATTTAATTTCATCACTAGCAATGCTAAAATCAATCAGTATGTATGATTTGTATTCATTTTTTGCGAAAGCTTCAACCACTGTGCTTTTTCCAACACGTCTTGCACCCTCGATTAGTAAAGCAGTTTTACCATTTTCGTTTTTCCATGAAAGCAATTTGTCATATATCTTACGCTCTAACTTCATCAGAATCACCTCTTTTAACTCTATTATACTCGTTTTTCGATTTATTGAAACATTTATTTTACACGTTTTTCGATTTTTTTAAGTTTTGTTATATCACGTTATAGAAAATTCTCTTGTAGATATCAATATATCTACTTCGAGTTAGTTACCTTCAACATTATTTAATCGCGTGAATAGTTAGGTAATCGTTTAAATAATTGAATAAGAATTTAATATAGGCAAGAAATATTTCTGTTTTCGTCTTCTAAATGACTCTCGATATTACGCAGATAGGGATAAAATACCCTTTTTGCATAAAAAAATGGCTCCCTTGTTTTTGATTAGGTATATCTTACACCTTCTCTCCAACTTTTGGAAGCCAATCTATTTCAAAATGGTGCGGATAACAGGAATCGAACCTGCACTCCGAGGAACTAGAGCCTAAGTCTAGCGCGTCTGCCAGTTCCGCCATATCCGCATTTATTTGCTTAATAATAATACCATATTTTTAAGATAAAAGCAACGTTTTTTTGCTTAAAAAAAGGGAAAGCCATTTCGTCTTTCCCTCATTTTTATGAATAATTAGTTTGTTCATTTGTTTTCGCTAAAATGATTTCTTTACTCTTCATTAAACGGATAATGTTACTTCGTTCATTGTCTTCAAGCTTCATTTGAATATAGTGAATTGATTCAACCATATCAGGAATCATAATAAATTCAATAGCATTTACACGTCTTCTTGTTTTCTCGATTTCATTGGCTAACATATCGCATGATTTATCAAGCTGTGCAAGTTCAACAAGTTGAGGTAATAAATGGGACAAATCAATGATTGCTTGATCGAGTTCACTCGGAGTGAATGCAAACCCATAGGTTAAATCAATGGCTTTTTGCGTTTCGTAATCAACAGTCGGAATTTTAATATTCATGACTGATTTTGAATTTACGGTCATTTTAGCAGCTTGAGAAGGAATCATCATTGCTTCAAGCATTCCAATCCGACTCATCTTTAACTTTGCCATGCCAAATTTTTTCATTATTTGGCTTAGCTCTTCTTCCACTTTAATGCGCAAACTGCGATTTTTTTTGATAAACACCATAAATTGACGGATCATTTCATCTTGTTTATCTTTTAAGAGTTTATGACCTCGTTTAGCAGTCGTAAGTTGCCTTTTTAAACGGGTCAATTCCATTCTTGTAGGATTAACACGTACTAATGACATAATTACGCCTCTTTCGGAAGGTATTTTTCAATTTTTTCTAAGCTAATTCGTTTTAGCTCAGTTCTAGGTAAAATCGTTAACAATTGCCAACCAATATCAAGCGTTTCTTCAATACTGCGATTAGTTGTATAACCTTGTGAAACATAACGAAGTTCAAACTCGGTAGCAAACTTGCTATATAGTTTATCAGTATCCGAAAGAGCAGCTTCACCTAAAATGGTCGATAATTCTTTCGCTTCTTTGCCTCGGGCATAAGCAGCGAATAATTGGTTCATTGTTTCTGAATGATCTTCACGGGTTTTGCCAACACCGATTCCTTTATCTTTCAGACGACTTAGGGAAGGTAATACATCGATCGGTGGGGTAATCCCCTTCATATATAAATCTCTCGATAAGATGATTTGTCCTTCAGTAATATAACCAGTTAAGTCAGGAATTGGATGGGTCTTATCATCTTCTGGCATTGTAAGAATCGGAATTTGCGTGATTGAGCCAACTTTCCCTTTAATACGACCAGCTCGTTCATACAATGATGCTAAATCGGTATACATGTATCCAGGATATCCACGACGTCCAGGAACTTCTTTTCTAGCAGCTGATACTTCACGTAATGCTTCCGCATAATTGGTAATATCTGTTAAGATAACCAAAACATGCATGCCTAATTCATAAGCTAAGTATTCAGCGCAAGTAATGGCCATTCGCGGAGTCGCAATTCGTTCGATAGCTGGATCATTCGCAAGATTCATAAACAAAACTGAACGTTCAATTGAACCAGATTTTTGAAAATCCTTAATGAAGAAATCAGCTTCTTCAAAAGTAATCCCAATGGCAGCAAAAACAACCGCAAATTTATCTTCGGTTCGTTTTACTTTTGCTTGACGAGCAATTTGTGCTGCTAATCGAGCATGGGGCAAACCTGAGCCCGAGAAAATTGGCAGTTTTTGGCCACGGACTAATGTATTTAAACCATCAATGGCACTTACACCGGTTTCAATAAATTCTTTTGGATAGTCACGAGCAACAGGATTTAATGGTGTCCCATTAATATCGGAAATCTTCTTAGGAATGATTTCACCACCACCATCGATTGGACGACCCATACCGTCAAAAACACGGCCAAGAATTTCTGGTGCTAATTTAATTTCAATTCCATGACCTAGGAAAACAGCTTTTGCATCGATAATTTTTAATCCTTGAGAAGAATCAAATAATTGTACAAGGGCTTTGTCTTCATTAATTTCTAGGACTTTACCGATTCGTTCTTCACCATTGGCTTGTTTGATTCTAACAAGTTCGTCATATTTTACATTATTAACTTGGTCAACCAACATTAATGGTCCGACAACTTCGCGAATTGTTTTATATTCTTTAGGCATCGAACTCATCACCTCTTTGCAAATCTTGAAATTCTTTTTCGAGAGAAGTCATTATTTGTTGGCATTCTTCATCAAAATGATCTTCATGCAAATATTTCATACGACCAATCCGGTTAAGAATTTCCATTTCGGTTAATTTATAAAAGCTTAAATTATCTTTTAGTCCTTTTTGACCTAAATGATACCACGTTAAAATGGCTTTTAACATTCCATGCTGTTTGTTTAATGAAGTATATGTATCAATTTCATGGAAAGCGATTTGATGTAAATAGTCTTCACGAATACTGCGAGCACATTCCAAAGTTAAACGGTCTTGAAATTCAAGAGAGTCAACACCTACTAAACGAACAATTTCTTGTAATTTGGCTTCTTCTTGTAAAATACGTTTCGTTTCTTGGACTTGTTCCGACCAATCTTTCTTAACTTTTGTGTCAAAATATTCATTGAGAGCATCTTCATATAATGAATAACTCTTAAGCCAATCAATCGCAGGAAAATGACGGCTATATGCTAATTGGGCACTTAATCCCCAGAATACTTTTACAATGCGCAGTGTTCCTTGGGAAACTGGTTCCGAAGTATCACCTCCTGGAGGCGAAACTGCACCAATTGCACTAATTGCACCAGTGCGACCATCTTTACCTAAACATTTCACAAAACCAGCGCGTTCATAAAATTCTGCTAAACGAGAAGACAAATAAGCTGGGTAACCTTCTTCACCTGGCATTTCTTCTAGACGTCCGGACATTTCTCGCAATGCTTCCGCCCAACGGGAAGTTGAATCCGCCATGATGGCAACACGATATCCCATATCTCGATAATATTCTGCAATCGTAATTCCCGTATAAATCGAAGCTTCACGAGCAGCAACGGGCATATTCGATGTATTGGCAATTAAAACTGTTCGTTTCATTAATGTTTGGCCTGTTTTTGGATCATGAAGTTCAGGGAATTCATTTAAAACATCGGTCATCTCATTCCCACGTTCACCACAACCAACATAAACAATGATATCAGCATCCGCCCATTTTGCTAATTGATGTTGAACAACGGTTTTCCCCGATCCAAATGGACCAGGAATGGCTGCAATGCCGCCAATAGCAATTGGGAATAGCGTATCAATAACACGTTGTCCCGTAACCATCGGTGCTTCAGGAGCAAGTTTTTTGGCATATGGTCGACCTCTTCGAACCGGCCATGTTTGAAGCATTTTTATTTCTACAATACCCTTGCTAGTTTCAATCTTGGCAACAACATCAATAATGGTTGCTTTACCAGTATGAATCCAAACAACGGATCCTGATAAACCAGGTGGAACCATAACTTTATGCATGACAGCACTTGATTCAGGAACTTCACCTAAAAAATCACCACTGGCGACTTTTTCCCCAACTTTTACAAGTGGTTTAAAATCCCATTCTTTGGTGCGGTCAAGTTTTGGCACATCGACTCCTAAAGGAATACGATCACCAGAAATACCGTAAATCACGTTTAATGGCCTTTGAATACCATCAAAGATTCCTTCGATTAATCCAGGAGCCAATTCCACGGATAACGGTTCATTTGTTAGATAAACGGGTTCCCCAGGACCAATCCCCGCAGTCTCTTCATATACTTGAATAGAAGCTAAATCACCACGTAATTCAATAACTTCACCAATTAATTTCTTTTCACTGACACGAACGACGTCGTACATCTGCACGTCTTTCATGTTTTTCGCAACAATCAGCGGTCCGGAAACCTTTGATATGATGCCGACTTTTTCATTTAGATTTATTTCACTCATCGACGTCACCCTTTCTAAAATATATTAATGCCAATCGCTTTTTCCACATTATCTTGAATTTTCTTTAAACCAACGGATGTTGAATCTTTTTCCATCGGTAAAGGAAGGATCATCGGAAACGGCAACGATTGGTATTTTTCTAATGTTTCCGGTATGTGGGAATAAATTTCTTCACTAATAAAAATGATTTTACATTTTTGATTTACTAGTTTAAAAATGATTCCATCAGCTTCATTGGCTTGCTTGATAATAAACGTTTTAATGCCTAAAGCATTATAAATTAAAACAGTTTCATCAAGACCAATGGCAGCCATTTCTGTTTTTTGATTCATGGCCAATCTCCTTAATAATCCAATAAATCATTGGGGTCAAAATAAGTACTCGCATAAATCATCCGAATATTTTTAGCTTCGGAAATTTTTTGTAAATAATAATAAATAATCGGCCCAATGGAAAAAGAATCATTTCGCTCTTCTTTCATCAGTTCAAGCACTAATAAATCAAGCTGTTTTTCCATTTGATTTAAGCGTGGTCTTTCAAAATAAGCTTTTAAGGCTTTCATGATTTTTTCTTTGTAATAATCCATAAAAACTCTTGGAGCTGTTTCTTTACTCATTGAAAAACTTTCTAAAAATAATGTTTTTGCAATTAAACCATGATTGATAAACATCGTTTCAAGTTCGCTAACATCCCATTCTAACAAACGGCAACGTAACCAACTCATAATATTCGTTGTATCAATAACAGCTTGAAAGTAACTCTTTAAAGCTTTAGCTTGTGAAAAACTATTTTCATTAAAAACATAATCGTAAATGGCATTATCAATTTTACTGCTTATGAAGCGAGCACTCGTTAAGCCATCAATTTGCTTTTCTATTTCTAACAACAAAGTTTGGATTTCTTTGGATAATAATGAATAATCCTGATTCATAATGGCCTTTTCTAATATTTCTGGGCTAATGCTACCCGTATTAGAATAAGCATCAATTTGATCAATTTTAAAAATGCGTTTTTTAAAAATGATTTTAATATTTGTGGCATCATTTGCCATAAAAAACAAATCAGTTAAACGCTGATTAGGACTTATTTCGTCAAAATATTGTTTTAATGCAACTAATTCTTGATTGATTAAATCTTCAAGATTATCACTATTGACTGAAGACGCATAGCCTAATTCTTTTAAAGTCTTTAAGAAATCACTTTTTTCGACTCTTATTAACTTTGAAAATTTACTTTTATCGAAAATGCGACTTTCAACAGCTTTAACATTGCCAACCGCATATGGATAATTCATGTCATTCACCGCCAAACAAGATTTCTGCAATCTTCGTCTCGTAAGTCTCTTTAAAGCTTTTAATTTTTGTTTCAAAAGATAAGTCGATATCAAAAGCTTTTCCCGAAAGAATTAAACCGCCCTTGATATTCACAGGCTTGGTTGACAATTGTAAATGTGCTTTTGGATTGTTAAGCTTGTTATTTAATTTATCTAATAAGCACAAATCAGCTTTCGTTTTATTGCTTGCAAACAAGTTTTGAAATCGTTCAAAATCATTTTTCGAAACATAAATGATTTCATCACCAACAATTGTTTCTTGATTAATAAAACTAATAACTAAATTTGTCAACGCTTCATCTTTTAAAGCTAATAAGCTTTCTAATACTCGATCAAAGACCTCATCGATGAGGGCTTTTTTCTTAGCTAAGGTTCGTTGTTTAGCAGCTTGTTCTTGTTCAGTCAATTTCATTTTGACCAAGTCTTGTCCACGTTTAGTCGCTTTTTCCAACAATTGCGCAACTTCTTTTGAAGCAATTGCTAGAATATCATCATGTAGGACTTGTGCTTTCATTTCACCGCTTTTGATAATATTGGCTGCATCCAAAGAGCCTTTTTCTTCGATCTTTTTATAGATTGAACTGTTTCCCAATTTAGTCACTTCTTCCTATATTCCAGTAAGAATTAAGATACTTGCAAGAAGTGATAGAATGGCATATGTTTCAACCATAGCGACCATTGTCATCCCTTTTGCAGAAGCATCAGGTTGTTTTGCAACCATATGAATCGCACTAACTGCTGTTCTTCCTTGATAGATTGCGGAAACTAACCCAACAATAGCAATTGGCATACAAGCACCAAAATAACTCCATCCTTGAGCTTCAGTTATAGCAACTGCTCCACCACCAAGCATGCCGATTTGAACCATTAATAAAATGGCAATTAAGAAACCATAAATTCCTTGTGTTCCTGGTAAAGCTTGTAAAATTAAAAGTTTACCAAATAATTCTGGTTTTTCAGAAACAACACCAGCAGCAGCTTTGCCACCCATTTGCACACCAATAGCGGAACCAATCCCCGGTAAAATTGCTGCTAAAGCAGCTCCAATAATTGCATAAAGTAATCCGTCACTCATTATTTTCCTCCTAATGAATTATTATTTTTCGTTAACTTGATTAATGTGTTTTAATTTTAAAGATAAAGGTTTGAACTCATAGCCGCCACCTTCATAAAATTTTCCAAAAAATTCAATGTATTGTAAACGGCTGTCATGAACATAGGCTGATAGCAAGCCCATGACTAAATTGAAGATATGACCAACAAGATAAATGGCAATTGATAAAATAAATCCAATAATTGTTCCCTGAATCATTGCCGCTAACATATTCATGACCATCGCAATAACTGCTGTTGATAAACTTAAAGCTAAGATTCGCGAGTAGGAAAGAATATCACTCATAAAACCTGTCGCACCATATAGCGAATATAATCCACCGCCTAAGCGTCCAAATATGTTTTTATTTTTTCGTCCTGCAAATAATAAAATAATTGCAGCACCTAAAAGCGCGATAATCTTGCCAATTTGGTTGAAATCTGGCAGGAAAAGCATTCCTAAACCAACGATTACAAAAATCCAACTTACCTGATCAGCTAAAGCTGCAAAATATTGTTTACTTCTAATATTAGCATATATTTTCACAAGCAATCCAGAAATAACATGAAGTGCGCCAATAATCAACGATAAAATAAGCATTTCCAGTGGTTCTTTCATTGGCTCAAGAAAAAGAGGATTCCATGTTGCCCCAAAATAACTACCAAACATTACACCCCAAAAAATAGTTGTAATACCACAGAAAATTAATACTTTAAATAACTTTAAAGAATTTCCCTTTGGCTTCATCAGTTTGATAAGGGCATAAAATAAACCAATCATCACTAATCCATAGCCAACGTCAGCCATCATGATGCCAAAGATAATCCAATACCAAAAAGACATCATTGGATTAGGATCAACTTCGTTAGGATTTGGTTTCGCAAACATATCAGTTACCGTTTCAAAAGCTGAAATAAACCGATTGTTTTTTGTTACCGTTGGTGGAGTTTCTTCCGGACTTGGATCATAAAAATCAATATCATAAGTATCGGTTACTTCTTCAATTGCTTTGATGACCGCTTTTTGACGATCACTTCTAACCCAACCTTCTAAGTAAATGGTCGATATTGTCTTTTGAACAGGTGCTTTTTTAATCTCACTAACTGTTGCCATTTGGTCACTGAGAAGTTTTAAATCCGTCATTTGTTTTGATAATTTTTGCATTTCTTCAGTTATTGCCATTATCAATTGATTATTATCTTCCATTTGTTTTTGCTTTTGCAAGATAATCTCACTCACTAAATATGGCTCATTCGGTAGTGTTACTTCATTAAACCCTAACAATCGAACTTTTTCCATTACGGCTAGGTCATCTTCAAAATAATTGGCAATAAAGACTGCTTGACCTTCAGAATTGCTTCCTAATAACTTTAATTCTCCACCAGCTTCGTTCATTAAATCAGCTAAGTAATTATTGTTTTTAAATTCAATAAAACCTAAATGGAAATTAACATATTTTGAATAATGAAGTTTGTTTAAAGACAAATCTAAATCTTGCCAAACAGTCAAAAAAAGAACTGATTCTTTTAATGAATCATTTTCGTTTTTTAGCTGCAGTAATTTTTCTTCAGCTTTTTCAACTTGCTCAAGCAATTGTTCGCGTTTTGGATCCGGCGTAACAAATGTATTGTAATCAACTTCATGATAATTACTAAATAATTTTTGCTTTTCTTGAAATTTCTTTAAAAAGCGCATTGATTTGTCGGTTCTTTGGATCAAGTTTTCTTCAAAAAAGGCGTCATCTTCTAGCATCACATCTTCTGATGCAAGAAGCATTAATTCACCGCTTTTCTGAATCGACATAAGCAATGCTTTTTGGTTTTCTTTCAAGGCCACAATGTGGACTTTTTTCATTGGTACAATCATTTAATGACAACCTTCTTTAAAATAAAGTCAGTAGCAACATTAAATTGCTGTTTTGCTTTCTTAATCATTAATTCATCTTCGATTATTGCTTTTTCTTCAACAACTACTTTTTCTTTTTGAATTTGCATTTCAAATTTGTTTTCTAATGCCTTTAAGTCAAGTTCGGCTTGTAAATGTAATTGTTTCGCTTCTTCTTCACTCTTCATTTTTGTGGTTTCTAAAAGGGTTTTAACTTGTTCATTGGCGGATTGGCGAATCGCTTCGGCTCTTTGTTCCGCTGTTTGAATTAATTCTAAAATAGACATTATTCCTCACCACCTTTTTGTATTACTTCTATATTTTAACATACCTTCAAGTAAAAGTCCATAGACAAAGGGGGTCATTTGCTTAAAAACGTTGTGAAAAAATGCTTAATAAAAAACCATTGTTAATAGTCACAAAACAACAAAAAAGGAGTCCATTAGAGAACTCCTAATTTCTTATTTGGAAGTTAATCTTTTTTCGCCCTCTAATTCCCTAATCGGTTTAATATCTTGGGTCACTTCTAGGGTCCCTAAATATTCGCCTTGTTGGTTTCGAACAGCAAAATAACGGATGTAAACAAATTTGTCTTTAAAACGAATCCAAAAATCTTCATGGTCTTTTTCATTATTAATAAAACTATTGATGATATCCATTACAACATGAACACTTTGTGGTGGATGACACATACTTACATGACGCCCAATGATGGTAATCGGTCGATCAAAAATCCGTTCTTTTCCTTGGGTAAAATAGCGCACATATCCTTCTTTATCAACAAACGTCAAATCAAGCGGTAAAGTATTTAACATAGCATTTAATTGGTCGGGACTTAAACTCCCAGCATCAAATTGAACCAAATGATCTTGGTTTTGTTTGCTAATTGGTTTTTCTTCTTCTTTTGGTTTATCTTCTATCTTCCAAGATTGTTTCGGTTTTTCTAAAAAATAACCCATTTCTGGTGTTGCTCCATCAACAACAATCCAATCATAGAATGATAATGTTTCCACTAAAAGCGGCACTAAAATGTTGTTTTCTTTAGAAATCATGTCACGAACTTTTTGAACATTCTTCACAATCTTTTCTTTGGTCTCTGAAAAAATGCTATCTACACTACCAAGGTCATTTTGAATTGTTTTAATTTCTGCTCTAATTTCATCATCAACTGCCCACATAACTTTTGGTGGAGCATCAATCCCTTTCTTTTCAAGATTAGGAAAGAACAAATACTCTTTACGAGCATAATGGTTATGAATGTTTGCTAAGCGATCATATCCTACTCTAAGCATTAAAATAGCTGTGCTTCCTTCTTGATTCAAGTATGGTTCTATCTCTTCTTTGATTAATTTTTCCAGTCGGTCGTTTTCATCTAAAAAAACTTGGACAGGATGACCAGGAATTTTTGTGCGATCTTTCGGTGCATGAATATCGGAAATAGATCCCTCAAAAACGGCAGCATGAACATCACAAAGGTTTTGAACTTCTTCGATTGCCATTCCCTCTTTGATTAAGCTTTGTTCCATTTGCGAAATTTCCGCAGTTGATACTTCACTAAAGTGAGCTTTAAATTCAGCTTTTGCTTCCTCTAAATTTTTCCCTTCATGCAAACTTTTAATTATTTTTTTCAATAGTTCTTGCCGTTTTTCATTGTTATTGATTAGTTCACTCATTATTATCCTCCTTTAAAAGATAGCCATTTTTATATAATGTTTCTTTTACATAATCGTAATTTATTTTTCTTAAAGAACATCCTTGTTTTAATGTCATAAAACGTCCGACACTAGCAATCATTCCCGGTTTTGTAATTTCTTTGAAACCAATTTCTGAAAGAATATTAATTATTTCGGGATTGTCTTTCGTCAATTGATAAATGTTGTTGTTAGCAAAGATTGTTTTTATATTAAATTCCTCCTTTTTATCTATTATAACAAATTTTCATTTTTGTTCAACAAATGTGATTTTTGATAATAATATTAAAGAACACTTCATAAAAAAAGGCAGATTACATTTATATCTGCCTTGCAAACTTTAAGAAAAGTTTGTTTCTTTGATTAATGTCGTTACAACACGGTCTTTTTTAATTTCTTCTTTGGCTTTTTTACAAAGCATTATCGATAATTTTGTTGTATTATAAACTCGATTTCCTATAACGTTCGCTAAAACAGCAATGCCAATTTTTCTTTTCTTTTCAACTAAATATGATGCCCGAAAACAAGAAGTTCCCCCTTTATGGAACATATAATTGCCATCCGGATACATGTGCCATCCGAGTCCCATCATCATTGGTTTTCGAAAAAAGATAATCCGGACATGTTTTTTTTGTGTCAGAGAAATAAATTCTGGTTGTTTTTCGATTTGCATTTTTAAAAATTTAAGGGCGTCATCAATTGTTGTTAATAATCCTCCAGCAGGAGCATAAACATCGCCATAATCCCAATTAAAATGATAACGAATTTTTTTACGATAGTAACTTTCAATATTACGTAATTTTGAAGAAGCTAAAAAAGTATTACTAAGCCCAAGGTCATGCTCTAAAAATGCTTGCATGACTTCATCAAATGGCTTGTTTTCTACTTGGGAGATTACTTCTCCTAGGACAGCCGCATTCATATCAGAATAATGATAGGGATATGTTTTATTTTTTAATTTGATTGCATGAATTTGTTCATAAATTCGTTCGCTTTTAACTTTATAATATAAGTTTGTTCGCATGTTTTTATTTTTTAATAAATAACGCCAAATAAAACTAAACGATATTAAGGGACAATATCCTGATGTATGAGTAGCTAAACTTAAAACTGTCGGATATATCCGATCTTTTGGAAGTTTTAGATATTTATCAATGCTGTCTTCTAAATTAATCTTTTTTTCAAAGATTAGTTTTGCTAGCAAACAAGACAAATACACTTTGGAAATGGAACCAATTTCATATAAATAATCTTTGTTATTAGGAAAATTGTTAGAAAACAAACTGACTTCTTCATGATTGGAAGACGTGATCCCGATAGATAAAATTAAATTAGGTTCAAGTTTTAAAAAGTTTTGAATGTATTTGTTAATACTATCATCTAAAAAGTTCATCGACGCCTCTTCTAAACTTTATTCTGATGCAAGAGATTTCCTAAATTTTGCTTGGAAAATCCCCATTTTTCAGTCCATTTTAATTATAACATCAATTAATAAATTTTCAATGATGTTATTTCACAATCTTTCCAAGCAATTGTTAGTATACAATACATATGAGACTTTTAGTTGTATAAAAAGCAAAAGCGATTTATACTCAATCATGAAAGAAGATTTCGCGGAAATTCTTCACGAAAGGAGTATAAATCACCATGACTATTGTA
>JBFXJT010000023.1:0-22177 GCA_050174575.1 Bacilli bacterium | reverse complement strand
AAGAAACCGTTTTTTATTTTCAACACTATGTTGACTAATGTATAATAAATGATATAATATAGTATCATTTTTTTGGAGGGGAAAATGGACCAAAGAATTAAAAAAACAAAAAGAATATTAAAAGACACATTAACAGCGATGATGCAAGAACAACACTTCCAAAATATCACGGTCAAAGATTTAACGAAAAGAGCCAACATTAACCGCGGAACGTTTTATCTTCATTATCAAGATGTCCCACAGATGCTATCAGCTTTGGAGGATGAGATATTATTTGATTTAACAAAAATTGTAGAAAAAAAGGGACCAATTGGCCCCGAATTAAGTGTTATTCCGACTTTGATTGAACTGATAGATTATTTGCATAAGGATTTAGGATTTTGTAAAATGCTTGTAGGTCCTCATGGAGATATCAACTTTGTGGAAAAACTCAAGCAATCCATGATTGTGGAAGCCAAGAAAACAGTTCCTGATTTAGTTAGAAAATATGATGATACTTTCATCCATTTTTTAATGACTTTTATCGTCTCAGGAAGTATCGGAGTTTTCCAAGAATGGTTCAAATCTGATTGCCAAACACCACTTCCTTATATAATGGAACCTTGTGAAAAAATGATTGTTAATGGGCTATCTTCGATGTAATTAAAAACCTTTGCTTTTTATTATAAAGCAAAGGTTATTTTTTAAGTTTATCGTTTATTTTATCTAAAAAGGCATTAACTGTAACCCACCTTTTTTTCACAAGCCAAACAAGAAAAAGCCCAATCAAAATAATCATTCCCCAAACCAATAATCCCCATCCATGAAGAGGGATGAAGGAACTATCAAAAAAATAACTAGTTAGAAAAATGGGAAGTGGCCTTGTTAACAAAATAGTAATCAAGAAAAAAAGCCAAGACATGGAAGTAAGCCCAGCAACAAAGCAGAGAACATCATCTGGGAAAAAAGGGAACAAAAGCATGACGAAAATAACTAAATTTTGTTTTCCACCAAGAATTTTCAAGTATTTCTCGACAACTTCTTGGCCTAATATCCAATCAACAACTTTTCTTCCAAACAGTTTCCCCACTAAAAAAGCGATGATTGATCCTGCTAAAACACCAATACTTGTAAGAAGTGCGGACTGCCAAGGACCAAAAAGGATGCGACCAACAATAATAGTGGCAACGTTAGAAATCGGTAAAATAGTTGTTTGGATAAACTGGATTAAAACAAAAATAATTTTCGCATTGCTGCCAAAAGATGATATTTCTTCTTTTAAAGCTTCTTCATCATAAAAAAGCTTATTTAAGCCTAAAGAAAAATAAAGGAAAGCAAGCAATCCCATTAAAAGTAAAAAAACACATAAAGTGATGATTGAACGAATTAATCGTTGCTTTTTATCAGTTATCATCGCTAATAATACTTTCTTATTTGGTCGATATCTTTGCGATTCTTCGTTTTGTGATTGGCATTTTCGGGATAACCTAAAGCAATTACAATTCGGACTTTGCTGCTTTTACTTAAATTTAGAGCATCTTTTAGTTGGTTCTCATTAAACCATCCCAAAATGCAGCTTCCAATGTCTAGGGAAGTTGCTCCTAAAGTCAAATGTGCTGTAAAGATACCAATATCCAATGTTTTAAAATCGACATCTTTCATTTTGCTGATTGTACTTGATATGATATTGTCAGTAGCTTCTGTTACTATTAGTAAGGCCTGTGCTTTTCTCACAAACCAATTCATGCCAAGATAAGTACAAGCCGCTTTTGCTTTATTTAATATATCTTCAGTTTGAACAATATGGACGAACCATGGTTGACCATTAACTGCTGAAGGAGCTAAGCGAGCGAAATTGACGATTTGTTCTAATTTTTCGTGGTCGATTTTTTGATCGGAAAAATGGCGGCAGCTGTAACGTTTATTTATTAATTCAAAAAAATCCATCGTTTTCTCCTTTTAAATATTATAACATAAAATAAACAAGAAAAAACTAACAATTAAGAACAGTAACTTGTTATTTAAAAGAGCGAAAAGAATATTTAAAAAATGATTATGATGAAAATACTAGGAGCTTTAATTTGCGTAATCACAAATTTTGTGCTATAATATTTTAAAGAAAGAAAGGAATTTATCTTATGATATTTAAAGATTATCCGTATGTAAGACCAAATTTAGAAGAAGTTAAACAGGCTTATGAACAAGCCATCAATGCTCTTAAAAATGCTCTTGAGTTGAGCGAAGTGGTTAAAGCTATCGATGAAATTAATCAAGTTCGGAAAACTTTGCAAACAATGCAATCATTAGTTGGTGCGCGTAATGCCATCGACACAACTGATAAGTTTTATGAAGAAGAACAAAATTTCTTTGATGAAAATTCACCGTTTATATCGGGGTTTGAAAACCAATTAGCATTATCATTGCATAACAGCCCATTTAAACCGGAATTGATTAATAAATATGGAAAACAATTGTTTGCTTTGATTGAAGCTAATTTAAAAACATTTAAACCGGAAATCATCGAAGATTTACAGGAAGAAAATAAATTAGTTACCGAATATACGAAATTAACAGCTAGTGCCAAAATCGAGTTTGACGGTAAAATTAACAATTTATCGCAAATGTCTCCATATGCGATTTCACCTAACCGCGATACAAGAAAACAAGCTGAAGCAGCTGTGATGAAGTTTTTTGAAACTAATGAAGCAAAATACGATGATATTTATGACAAACTTGTGAAAACAAGAACAAGGATTGCGAAAAAATTAGGTTATGAAAACTTTGTAGAAGTCGGTTATGCCCGCTTAGGACGAACGGATTATGACAGTAAAATGGTTGCTAACTACCGTAAACAAGTAGAAAAAGATTTAGTTCCTGTCGCTGTTTCGATTTTTAAAGAAAAAGCTAAGCGCTTAGGAATAAGCGATATGAAGAGTTATGATCTTGGCATTAACTTTGCTTCAGGTAATCCAAAGCCACAGGGTGATCGCGATTACTTAGTGGGTCAGGCCCAAAAAATGTACCATGCCATGAGCCCGCAAACAGGCGAGTTTATTGACTTCATGATCGACCACGAATTGCTTGACTTAGAAGCTAAACAAGGAAAAGCAGGCGGTGGTTTCTGTACATACTTCCCTGATTATAATTCACCATTCATCTTTTCAAACTTTAACGGTACAGCAGGCGATGTCGATGTTTTAACACATGAAGCAGGACATGCTTTCCAAGTTTTTTCTAGCCGTCATTTTGATGTTCCTGAATATTATTGGCCAACAATGGAATCAGCAGAGATTCATTCAATGAGTATGGAATTTTTCGCATGGCCATGGATTAATTTATTCTTTGGGAATGATACTGATAAATACAAGTATGAACATTTAGCCGGAACAATTACGTTTATTCCATACGGCGTAGCTGTTGATGAATTCCAGCACGAAGTTTATGAAAATCCTGAATTAACACCGGATGAGCGAAAAGCAGTATGGCGTAAAATTGAAAAGAAGTACTTACCTTATAAAGTTTATGAAAACGACTTTTTAGAAAAAGGAACTTACTGGTTCCGCCAAGGTCATATTTTTAACACTGCTTTCTATTATATTGATTATACTTTAGCACAAGTTTGTGCTCAGCAGTTCTGGATTTTAAATCGTGAGAACCATGAAAAAGCCTGGGAAAAGTACTATAAACTATGTACTTTAGGCGGAAGTAAATCGTTCTTGGGCTTAATTGAAGCATCGGGTTTAAAAAATCCATTTGTGGATGGCACAGTTGCCTTAATCGCAAAAGAGTTACAAAAATTTTTAGATGATTTCGATCAATCGAAATTAAAATAAATATGAATAGCCCAGAAAAACAAAGTAAACTAGCGCTAAAAATTGCAAAATTATGGGAAACAAATGACTTAAAAACTATTTATAGTTTGCGTCATGAAGTAATCAATAATTTGGAAGAAAACAACAAGCAGATTGATGATGTTTTTATGGCTGGTTTTGTTTTAAAGGAGTTTCGAAATAACTTTATTTTTGGTCAACAATTGTTGGCCAAAAATTATGAAAGCATGGCAATGCTTTATTATTTGCTCTTATCGTGTATCGGGGATCATAACCTCTTTGCAGCACTAGCAATCATTAAAAATAGCCAAATATTAAATGAAAAAGAATATCAAGAATTTCATAACTGGGAAAATGCTAACTATGCTCATTTATTAACACTTCCAGCAACTGACATTTTTACAAGTTTAGTTGTTTTAGTAATGGTTTATTGTGAGGGTTTAGGAAGAGAACTAAATTTTGCAGACAGTCAAAATGATCACATCTTACTAGTGCGTTGGTTTGACCAAATAAATATGCTTTATGAAATAGGATATCCTGAAGAAATTATTGATGAACTACAAAAGGTATCATCAATAATATTTACTATCGAAGAAAATTAAAGGAGAAATAAAAAAATGAATGTAAATATTGAAAGAAATCCCGAGGACAAAGTCCTTTTAACTGTGGAATTAAGCAAAGAAGAATTCCAAGTTTATTTTGAAGAAGAATTAAAAAAATTAATGGAGAAAGCCGAAGTTAAAGGTTTTCGCAAAGGGAAAGTCCCTCGCGATCTATATTTAAGAAAATTTGGTGAAAGCCAAGTTTACCAAAATGCGTTAGACAGTGCACTAAGCAGATCATATTATCAAGCAGTCGAAGAAAACAATGTTCAAGTTATCGATGAACCAAAAATCGATATTGATTTCGAAGTATTTGATAAAGAGAAAACATTAAAATTCAAAGCTGAAGTGTTAGTTTATCCGGAAGTTGTTTTAGGAAAATACTTTGGTGTGGAAGTTACGAAAGATAATACCGATGTTTCCGAAGCGGAAATTGAAGCAGCTATTAGCCGTGATTTAAAAACTAAATCCGATTTAGAACTTGTGGAAGAAGGCGGATTAGAAGTTGGTCATACAGCCGTCTTTGATTTTGAAGGCAGCGTTGATGGTGTTTTATTTGATGGAGGCACTTCTAAAAACTATTCTTTAGAAATCGGCTCAGGTCAATTCATTCCAGGTTTTGAAGAGCAGATGATTGGGATGAAATCGGAAGAAGAACGCGATTTAAAAGTTAAATTCCCCGATGATTATCATGCAGAGAATTTAAAAGGTAAAGAAGCTAATTTTAAAGTCAAATTACATGAAATTAAAAAACGCGTTTTACCGGAATTAAACGATGAATTCGTTGTTTCCCTTAATATTGATGCAAAAACAGTTGCTGATTACCGCAAATACCAAGAAGATAAAATGAAAGCGGAAAAAGTCGAAGCTTCTGAAAACAAATTTGAATATGACTTACTAAGCAAAGTTTGTGACGATGCAAAAGTCAATGTTCCTGAAGTGTTAATTACTCGTCGTGTTGACAGTATGATGAAACAAGAAGAAGAGCGTGCCAAAGGTTATGGCATTACTTTTGAACAATTGTTACAATACCAAGGCATGACAAAAGAACAATATCAAGAGATGATTAAAGCGCCAGCTCGTTTTGACGTTTTAAAAGAATTAGTCATTACAAAAATAATCGAAACAGAAAACATCAACTTAACTGAAGAAGATTATCAAAATCAATATGAAGAGATTGCGAAAATGTATAATCAGGATTTAGAAGAAATTAAAAAGCAATATCCAAAAGATCGAATTGCTTACCATTTCATGATGTTAAAGACGATTGAAGAAATCAAAAAAGCCGCTATTATAAAATAGCAATGAATTGAGGTGAAGAGCATGGCAAAAGAAACAAAAAAACCCCGAATCTGTTCATTCTGTGGAATGCCGGAAAGCCCGGAACGACATCTCATTGAAGGCGATAATGCCTTCATTTGTGAAGTTTGTGTGGGCGTATGTCATCAAATGTTTCAAATGAGCCTTGTTCCGGAAAATACTCCTGAAGAAAAACAAAAAAGTTTTGCTTTGGAGTTAACTCCAAGAGAGATTTATGAACGTTTGAGTGAATATGTCATTGGGCAACAATATGCGAAAAAAGTTTTATCCGTTGCCGTTTACAATCACTATAAAAGAGTCCAAAATAATTTGTTTGAAAAAAGCGAAATTGACATTGATAAGAGTAATATCTTATTGCTAGGAGCAACAGGTAGTGGGAAAACATTATTTGCTAGAACACTTGCGAAAATATTGAATGTTCCATTTGCGATAGCTGATGCAACAACATTAACCCAAGCGGGTTATGTTGGTGAAGACGTCGAAAATGTTTTGTTGCGATTATTGCAAGCAGCCGATTTTGATTTGGATTTAGCCCAAAGAGGCATCATATACATCGATGAACTTGATAAAATCGGTCGCAAATCCGATAGCCCGTCCATTACCCGCGATGTTTCCGGTGAAGGCGTCCAACAAGCCCTATTAAAGATTTTAGAAGGAACGGTTGCTAATGTTCCTCCTGGTGGGGGAAGAAAACACCCTCACCAAGAATTCATCCCATTTGATACGACGAATGTCTTATTCATTTGTGGTGGTTCTTTTGAAGGAATCACAGAAATTGTTAAATCACGCCTTGGAAAGAAAGCTATTGGCTTCAATTCAGCGTCGATTACGCCAAAGATTGATAAAGATATGTATCGTGATGTTACTTCTGAGGACATTCAAAAATATGGGATTATCCCGGAATTAGTTGGACGATTGCCAATTATTGCTTATTTAGACATTTTAGAAGTTGAAGATTTAATTAAAATATTAAAGGAGCCTAAAAACGCGATTGTTAAGCAATATCAAAAAATGTTGAAAATGGATGGTGTGAGTCTCGAGTTTGAAGATGAAGCTCTATGGGAAATTGCTAGAAGAGCCCACAAACAAAAAACAGGAGCGAGAGGTTTACGTTCCATCATTGAAAACATTATGCTTGAAATCATGTATAAAGTTCCAGAAGAAAAAGATTTAGCGAAATGTATCATCACTAAGGAGTTTATTACTTCGGGTGGCGATGCCAAATTTATTAAAAAACAGTCAAAATTAGCTTAGTAGGTATTTGATGAAAATAAAACAAGATTATGTAAGTCCCGGATATCATCAAATTTACTTTTCGTTTTCATCGCTTGAAATTCAAAACATTTATGAAGAAGTTATTAGTTCATATCAATTAGGGAATGTGAAAAACAAGAAAACACTAAAACAAATAGATGAATTAGTGATGAAACATATCGAAAACAAAGTCATTGATGAAGAAATCGAAAAACTCGATGTTTTTCCTGTTAGTTGGAAGAAATATCGCTATTTAAATGAAGTATCCGTCAATCAGGGCTTGGTTGTCATTTGTCAGTTCTGTGTATTGCCTCCGGGGACGGAGATTCAATTACCGTCAAAAATCCCTAGTGATATTTTAAAAGTGTCACTTGATCGAGACATATTTGATGATTTTACCAATCAACTAATGATTAAAAACAATTTGTATGAAGAACAAAAACAACAAGTTATCACGGACGGTTGCCTTATCACTTATGACATCAGTTATGAGAAAGACGATTTTACCATCAATCATATTGAAAACCGCCAATTGAGTTATACAACAACCAATCAAAAGCAATTTAAGTTGTTTCTTGATAAACATATTGGCGATGAGGTTATATTAGATATTGATGATGAAGTTGTTGTGAAGGCCAAAATAACCGAAATAACTAAAAAGGTTTTTCCTGAATTAACCGATGACATCGTTACTAATTGTCATTTCCTTAACACAAAAACAGTTGAAGAATTAACTCAAAAAGTAACGGATATTTATCAGTTTTCCACAATCGTTATTTTACTTATTGATTTTCTTGCTGAATTCGTGATGCAAAATGGTGACCTTGTTTTTGATGAGACCATCATTAATCATTACTGGGATTATCAAGAAATACCTAAGGGCATTAAAGCACAAGCCAATTTTAAAAGAGAGCTTACTAAAAGCATTATTAAAGAATATATTATTGCCGTCATCAATCTTAATTATCCTAATGATGATGTGCTTTTAAAAGAAAAAATTCACGAAGAATATGAGTTTGACAAAATCCTGTTTATGGGGTTTAATAGTATTGAAAAATACCAAATTTATATGCATCGTCATTTAATGGAAACCAAGGTCTTGCAATATTGCTTAGACCAAGGCATCGTCGAATTACCAAAGTAAAGGAGGTGAACCCGATGTTTTCCAATACAACTGTTGTTTCCGCAACCCTCCCCGTTATGGCTGTTAGAGGCAAAGTTCCTCTACCAAACAATGAAATCAGAATCGATGTTGCTCGCAAAGAGAGTATCCTTGCTTTAAAAGCTGCCGCTGAAAGCAAAAAATACATTGCCTTGTTTGTGCAAATCGATCATAATAAAGAATTACCAACAATTGACAATATTCATCCGATGGGTATCATTGCGAAAATCATCTATGATATGGACAGCCAAAACGTCCATAAAGTCAAAATGTTGGGTGTCGTCCGTTGTAATTTGGTTGATATTACAGAAACAGATCCTTATTGGACAGCGAACATTGTAACTGTTCCGATGCAAAATGATGACTTAGATAAAGAACTTGCTTATGTTAGATTGCTCATTGAAGAATTACAGGCCGATGCCTCCCAATTGTTTGATGGCAATTCCGAATTGGCAAACATCGTTGCCCAGGGAGTGACAGCTGACAAATTAACCGATGTTTTAGCATACAATCTTCCTTTTGACATCAATGCGAAATTAAAGTATTTGAATACACCAAATGTTGGTGAACGTCTTCGCTTTATGTTAGAAGACATAAAACGGGAAAAATACATTCGTAATCTGGAACTAGATATTGAAAACCAAGTTAAAAAATCCATCAGCGAAAGCCAAAAAGAATATTATTTACGCGAAAAGATGAAAATCATTCAAGATGAACTTGGAGATAAAGTTAAACGCGAAACCGATATTGATGAATTAAAACGTAAAATATTAGAAGCTAAAATGCCACCAACCATTGAAGAGAAGGCTTTAAACGAATTGCAAAGATACAGTTCTTTAAACAATACAACTGGTGAAAGTGGCGTTGTTCGTACTTACTTAGACTTTTTGATTGCTCTTCCTTGGAGCAAGGAAAGTAAAGAAACCAACGATATTAAAAAAGCTAAAGAGCAACTTGATAGTGACCATTATGGGTTAGAAATTGTAAAAGAACGGATATTAGAGTATTTAGCTGTTCGTATCATGACCCAAAAAAATCCTCAAGCAATTCTATGCTTGGTTGGACCTCCGGGTGTTGGTAAAACATCACTTGCAAGGAGCATTGCAACAAGCTTAAATAAACAATTTGTGAAGCAATCCCTTGGTGGGATAAAGGATGAATCAGAGATTAGAGGTCATCGTCGAACGTATATCGCTGCTCTTCCAGGAAGAATTCTTCAAGGAATGAAGCGAGCAGGTGTTATCAACCCTGTTTTCTTGCTTGATGAGATTGATAAATTATCGAGCGATTATAAAGGCGATCCTGCTTCAGCCCTTCTTGAAGTGTTGGACAGTGAACAAAACAAATACTTCAGTGATCACTATTTAGAAGAGCCATATGATTTATCACGTGTCTTCTTTATTGCGACAGCCAACTACCTAGATAACATTCCCGATGCTTTACGTGATCGTTTAGAAATAGTCCAATTAAGCAGTTATACAGAATTTGAAAAATTTGAAATTGCAAAACGTCATTTATTAGAAAAGCAATTAATCAATCACGGTTTAAGCCGAATTGATTTTGAACTCCAAGATGAAGCTTTATGGGATGTCATCCGTTTGTATACCAAAGAAGCGGGTGTTCGCGAACTGGAAAGAAGTATTGGAACGCTGATAAGACGAGCCATTAAAACAATTTTAATGGACAAAGTCGAAAAAGTAACCATTACCAAAGAAAACTTAGCTTCATGGCTGGGCAAACCAAAATATGATTACAATAAAATTGATTTAACTCAACAAATAGGGATTGTTACAGGACTTGCTTACACACAATTTGGTGGCGATACTTTGCCTGTTGAAGTTACTTATTATAAAGGTGACGGCCATCTAATGCTTACAGGAAAACTTGGTGACGTTATGAAAGAATCAGCGCAAGCAGCTTTAAGCTATGTTAAGAGTAATTATAAAAAATTCTCGATTGACGCTGAAATATTTCAAAAAAATGATATCCATATTCATGTCCCTGAAGGTGCTGTCCCGAAAGATGGTCCATCAGCTGGCGTGACAATTGCCACAGGTATTATTTCCGCATTAGCACACCGTTATGTCCATAATGATATTGGAATGACGGGAGAAATTACTTTACGAGGACGTATTTTACCAATTGGAGGTCTTCGTGAAAAAGCAATCGCTGCTCATCGCAGTGGTTTATCAAAAATCCTTATTCCTAAGGAAAACATTCGAGACTTAGATGATGTTCCGGAAGGCGTTAAAAAGGCCTTAGAAATCATCCCTGTTGAAACCATTGACGATGTTGTGAAAATTGCTTTGTTATAACAAAGAGCAGCTGGAATTAGCTGCTCTTTCCCTTTGATTATTTTCATAAATGGTTTGCATTTAAGCTTATTTTATGTTATAATCATTTCACTAGTGAAAAATTGATAATGGATAAAGTTGATTGCTTTACCGTTTTGGGAGGACTTATGAGCGCTATTGATATATTATTATTGATCGTATCATGCTTATTAATTACTATCATTGTTTTACAAGATTCAAAAGAAGATGCTTCTCAAGCTTTTTCTGGAGAAAAGTCAGATTTATTTGCAAACAAGAAGGCTCGTGGAATTGAACTTTGGATCAATTACATTACTGCGGGATTATCGATTGCTTTCTTTGTGCTTGCCATTTTATCGGCTTTCTTTGTAGACAGATTATCGTAATTTAAAAATAGGCCTGGTCAACAGGTCTTTTTAAATACCAATTTTTATGGGAGAAAAAATGAAAACATTATTAGAAAAAATGTTCCAAGAAGAAAACTATCAACCGTCAACTCTTTTAGAAATCAAAGATAAATTGCAAATTGCTGATGATTCATTCATGGAGTTGGAACAAACATTAAAACAAATGGTTGATGATTATGATCTTTTTTTATCAAAAAAGAAAGATCGTTTTTTGCTTCCCCATCATGTTGGTGTATTTAAAGGTACAATCAGCATCAAAAATGAAGATTTTGGTTTTATTATGTGTGATGATCTTGATGCCGATGTGTATGTTTCGCGTTTTAATTATGGAAAAGCGATTGATCGCGACGAAGTATTATTTCAAATCAAAGATTATTTAAAGGTCGTTAACCGTGATTTTCGTCAAGAAGCAAAAGTTCTAAAAATAGTCAAAAGGAATTTTACAAATGTAGTCGGCGAGTTAAAGTTTAAAAAGGATCAATTCTATATTAATTTGAATCATCCTCAAATTCCCCGCTTAAATATTGTTCCTAACGAGATATTTACATTATGTCAAGAAGGCGATATCGTCCGTGTGCTGATTACAGATTATGCAAGTAGCCCTAAAAAAGCGGAGATTATCGAAAGATTAGGTTTTAAAAACGATATTGGTATTGATATTATCCAAATTGCCAGCAATTTTAATTTTCCCATTGACTTTAAAAAAGAAACAATGGCTTATTTAGAAAGTTTGAACCAAGATATTTCTGAAGAAATTATCAAACGCCAAAAACCATCTTTAACGAACATTATCACCATTGATGGTGAAGATGCAAAAGATTTGGACGATGCTGTCGCTATAAAAAAATTAAACAATGGTCATTATAAACTGGGTGTTTATATAGCTGATGTTAGCTATTATGTAAAAGAAAAGTCCCCTCTTGATGATGAAGCCCTATTTAGGGGAACAAGTGTTTATTTGGTTAATCGGGTTATTCCCATGCTTCCAACTCTTTTAAGCAACAATTTGTGTTCTTTAAATCCAGGACAAGATAAATTAGTTATTGCTTGTGAGATGGAAATTAATGACCAAGGTGAAGTAGTGGATCATGTGATTTTCCCTTCATCGATCAAAACGGTTCATCGTATGACTTACTATCAAGTCAATCTAATGCTTGATCATGATACTAATGTTCTAGATCAGTTTTCCGATATTACCACAGATGTTTTGTTTATGAGCGAACTTGCTCTTGTACTTAACAAAATGCGAGTCAAAAGAGGAGCACTTGATTTTAATATCGAAGAAGGTAAAATCATTGTTGATGATAAAGGAAAACCCATCCGCGTTGAATTAGAGGAAAGAGGACAAAGCGAACACATTATTGAAGAATTTATGCTCATTGCCAATGAAACTGTCGCTTCCACAATCTTTCATCTTGATTTACCGTTTATTTATCGAATTCATGAAGAACCGAACCAACGGAAGTTAGATGATTTTAAAAGATTATCTAAAAGTCTTGGGTATCAAGCTTTTAGAAGACAAATCAATACGAAACAATTACAAATTTTCTTACAAAATTTGCATGAAAAAGATCAATTTTTACGCACATATTTATTGAGATCCATGGCAAAAGCCATTTATTCTGAAAGTAATATCGGCCATTTTGGGTTAGCAAGTACTTGTTACACGCACTTTACTTCACCGATTCGCCGTTATCCTGATTTATTAGTTCATCGATTGTTAAGAAAATATTTATTTGAAAAGAATATTAAAGCCAGTGAATTTATTGCTCTAAGTTCCGACATATCGGAAATGGCAAGGCAATCGTCAAAACGTGAGCGTGATGCTGTTGACTGTGAATATCAAGTCAATGACATGAAAAAAGCTGAATATATGGAAGACTATATTGGCAAAAGGTATTCAGGCCTTATTTCTTCGGTTACTAAATTTGGTGTTTTTGTCAGCTTGCAAAATACTATTGAAGGATTGGTTCACATCAAAAATCTTCGTGGTCGTTATGTCTATGATCCGGAAACTGTTAGCTTGATTGGTAGCAGTGGGCACCGTCTTCATTTAGGTGATGAAGTTCTTGTAGAAGTCATTGGTGCTAGTAAAATAAAACGTGAAATCGACTTCAAAATAGTGTATAATGATAATAAGGTGATGCCAAGTGGAAAAAAGTCAAATCGTCGCTCGCAACAAAAAAGCCGCTCATGATTACTTTATCTTAGATAAGTTTGATTGTGGAATAGTCCTTACAGGAACAGAAATAAAGTCTATCCGAGAAGGTAAAGTATCGATTCAAGATGCTTTTTGTCGAGTAGAAAATGAAGAACTTAAGATGATTAATATGCATATCGCTCATTATGAAAAGGGAAACATCTTTAATCATCAGGAAACAAGAACAAGAAAACTATTAGCTCATAAAAATGAGATTCGTAAAATGGAAGCGAAAGTTAGCCAAGATGGCTTAACAATTGTTCCTCTTTCCTTGTATTTACACGAAGGCCTTGCGAAAGTCGAAATTGCTCTTTGTAAAGGGAAGAAGAATTATGATAAACGGGAAGATTTACGAAAAGAAGCTGTTCAAGAAGAAATAAAAAAAGCTAACAAGGTGCGTGGTATAATATGAAATGTAAACGTTGTGGCAAAGAAGTTAGCGATGATACGAAAATTTGCGAATGTGGGTTTAATTTTGAAGAAGATGCGAAATATAATGCGCTTTTCTCCCAAAAAGACGATCCAACAGTCAATGATAAGGATAAAAACTTATTGGTTGATTTTCCCATTTTAACGTTTCTTTTTGGATTAACATCTTTGCTATTTATGATTTTATTTTTATTTCATCCGGGATTTGTTGTTTTATATTTTGGAATTACTATTATTTTAATTGGATTTACGATGTTGTTTGCTAGAAAGCCAGCAAAAGTAAAACTTGAACCAACAAGAAATGTTGGGTTGGGGATGGCTTATGTGTCTTTAGCGGTCATTTTGTTTAAAACGATTTACTTAGTAATCGGGGTAATCTTTTTTTAGAAGAAACATAAGTTTCTTCATTATGGGATAGTCATGGTTTCGACAGGCTATTTGAAATATTTGTAGCATGCTATGGTTGCGCATATAAAAACGCCGAGGTTAAATTAACCGCAAAACAAAATTTATCTTTTGCTGCCTAATTAAATAAGGTGCTTGCCTGTTGTAGAATCCCCCTTAAGTTTTATAAACGGGCTCAGAATTAAGGGATGGATCTTTGAGCTTACCTTGGCTCTCTGATTCGAGATTTAAAGGTTAGTTTATTGCCTATTTGTTTGTTGTTAGGTAATCGATGAAATTAATACAATAAACTAAGCATGTAGAAACAGGTATGGATTGTAGTTTGGACAGGGGTTCGACTCCCCTCTATTCCACCATATGAATACATAGGTTTAATCCAATTAGGATTAAACCTTTTTTTATGCAATTTAATCAAACAACAAAAAGTGTGTAAAAGCAAATATTTGTTATATAAATAATGGTACTGGTTTACATTAAAGTTATGATATAATTAATGCATAATAATTATTGGAAAGACAAAACAAATTTCGATTACAATATAATAAAAACTGTTTTTAAGGGGATATTTGATGTTTACAAATATGGAGTTGTTTCAACAATTAGTCATTTTCGCAATGTTTGGGGTCTTATCATTTGGCTTAACAAAATTAATTATTTTTGTTTTTAGAATAAGACAAAAATTTGCCTTTATCATTCCTGTTTTCTTATTAATTGCTTGTTTAACCTTTTTAATTTTAGGCTTGGTATCATCCCTTTTTCGGAAAAAGAATTTTTTACAATACAGTATATTAACTTTTTTTGCTTTGTTAGGATCTAGTATTGCTTCATTTAGCTACGTATTCAAATGAATAAAATTTTACAAAAAATAAAAAGGGTCTAAAAGTGGTTTTCACTTTTAGATCCTTTTTTAACCTATTTCAATTGACGCATTTGATGCGGTTCCATGATAGATTTCTTTTTTGTTTTTTGAAAGAACAATCTCGATTGTTGCATCCATTGATTCAAAGACTTTTCTTGTCATGTCACCATTTTTAGGGGCTGACAATAGTAAACGATGACTGTCTTTTAAATAAACATCTAATAACAGGCGCCCTTTTTTGATGGTAATGTGGTCGTTAGTATTCTTAACAAGTTTAGAGAAGTTATAAGTTGCAAAGCGATACTCTTTATTGCCAACATACAATGAACCAATTAATCCAGAAAAATTAATTTTGCCATAAGGGATTGTGGCAATTGATAAAAAGAATGCCCCATTTTGTAAATTGTTTGCCTGCATCCAAATGTATTTGCTTGGGAAGGAACTTCCATAATCCCCCTCAAGATAGCCAAAATCGTCATTAAACCGATATTCTTTGTCATTGATTGTGATTTGTCCATTTACTAAATGTTTCATGGAAAAAATGTTGTGTTTGCATTCCATCTTTGGAAGATGTTTGAAAGGTCCCATAATATCATGTTTCAATTGTAAGAAAGGCGAATATATTAAATTAACGATAATTTCATAATGTTCATTTTTCAAATAAAGTTTTAGTCCTTCAGCTGAAAAAGTGTTGTTGCTAATTTTTACACTCAATATATTTTTTTGAGAGCTGAATTCATCGTATGAAAATGCAAAACGTTCGGTAAACATGTTGCTAATAACTTGAATAAAAGCTTTTTTATCGATTTTATTAACAACAGAGATACTGGGGATGAAGGCAATGTTTAAGTCTTGGGATGTCTGTTTAAAATACCAGCCTTCAAAATAATTCATTTTCTTTTTTGGCCCAAAATAGTATTGCATAATTACTCCTGTTTTTTGATGTTCTTTCTAATGAAAATTATAACACATTTTGTAAATTAATACATTATTTACAAAAGACAAGTAAAAAAAATATTTAAGATAAAGATAAAAATATTTTTGAAAAAGTAGTTGCTCTTTTATCATTTAATTGGTATAATTATATCGATAAAAAAATATTTATTAAGTGGGGGTGAAAAGATGAAAAAAGAAGATGCTGTTAATTCCATTTCCCAATCAGCTATTAAAAGGCTACCATTCTATTTAAGGTATTTAAAAGAAAAGAAAAAAGCTGGTGTAAAATTTATATCGACTCCGCAGATTGCTTTGGATTTAGAAAAAAATGCTGTCCAAGTAAAAAAAGACATTTCTCATGCTACTAAAAAAAGCGGGAAGCCAAAAGTTGGTCATTCAGTCGATGATTTAATTCAGGATATTGAAAATTTTTTGGGTTGTAATCAAACGACAAATGCTGTACTTGTTGGAGCTGGTCATTTAGGAACTGCTTTATTATCTTATAAAGGGTTTAATGATTATGGCTTAAAAATTATCCATGCATTCGATATCAATGAAACTATTGTTGGTAAAAAAATCAATAATGTTCCAATTCATTCGATTAAAGATTTAGGGATGTATTGTAGAAAAGAGCAAGTTTTTATTGGAATCATTGCTGTTAATGAAGCATCTGCCCAAGAAATTTGTGATGAACTTGTAAAAAGCGGCATCAAAGCGATTTGGAATTTTTCACCTATTCTCTTAAAAGTACCAGAAGATGTTATTATTCAAAGTGAAAATATGGCTTCTGGGTTAGCGTATTTATCAAGACGCTTATCCGAGATGCTAGAAAAAGAACAAAAACTAGTTTAATAAATATTTTTCAATCAATAATCAAAGTTGACTTAATAAATAAGAGGAGGAAAAAGCCAATGTCAAAAAAAGTATTAATCGTCGGTGGTGTGGCAGGTGGAGCATCCGTTGCAGCCCGTGTAAGAAGATTGGATGAACATGCTGACATCACCATGTTTGAAAGAGGCCCTCACGTTTCTTTTTCAAATTGTGCATTGCCTTTCTTTCTAAGTAGAACCATTGAACAAAGTGAAAACTTAGTTTTAATGACACCTACTCAGTTTGAAAAACAATACAACATCAAAGCAAAAGTAAACAGTGAAGTTGTAAAAATTTTACCAAATGAACACAAAATCGTTATTAAGGATGTTTTAACTGGTAAAACATATGAGGAATCATATGACAAGTTATTTTTATCACCAGGAGCAAGTCCTATTTTACCTAATGCTATTGAAGGAATTCACGCTGAACATGTCTTCCCAGTAAGAAATGTAGTTGATATTGAAAAAATAGACAATTACGTTAAACAACATAATGTAAAAGATGTTGCTGTTATTGGTGGAGGGTACATCGGTTTAGAGGTTATGGAAAACTTAAAGATGGCCGGTATTAATGTTACGCTCATTGAAGCTGCTGACCAAATTTTAAGACCATTAGATAAAGATATGGTTCAAATCGCTCAAAAAGAAATCATTGATCATGATGTTGAATTGATTCTTAATGATCCACTTTGCGCAATTAAACAAGATAAAGTCATTTTAAAGAGTAAACGAGAAGTAAAAGCACAAATGGTTGTTGCTGCTATTGGTGTAAGAGCAGAAGTTGAACTAGCTGTTAATGCAGGAATCGAATTAGGAACAACGGGCGCTATCAAAGTAAATGCCAATTATCAAACTAATTTTAAAGACATTTATGCTGTTGGTGATGCTATTGAAGTTTATTCGTCACTATTGCACAAAACAACTCGCTTAACACTTGCTGGACCAGCACAACGTCAAGCTAGAGGTGCTGCGGATCATATGTATGGCCGTCCAGTTCAAAACAAAGGAGTTATCGGATCTAGTTCTGTTCAAATATTTGAATTGAATGTCGCAAGCACTGGCTTAAACGAAAAAGACTGTCTTGAAAATAATGTTAAGTATGACTATGTATACTTAATTCCTGGTGATAAAGTTGGGTTACTTCCAACATGCAATCCAATGCATTTGAAATTAATATTTGAAGTTCCAACAGGTAAAATTTTAGGATGCCAAGCAATTGGCAAAGGCGATGTTGTAAAAAGAGTTGATGTTGCAGCAACATTGATTACTATGGGTGGAACATTGGAAGACTTAAAAGAGTTGGAACTATGTTATTCACCAACATTCTCAACACCAAAAGATCCTTTAAATCATGCAGCATTAATTGGCTTAAACATTTTAAATGGGGAATTTAAACAGATCAAAGTTTCGGAAGTTCGGGGAGTTGTGGAAAATGGTGGATATATTATCGATGTTAGAGAACCTGGAGAATATGCTGCTGGACATATTAAAACAGCCGTCAATATTCCAATGAGTCAATTCCGTCAAAGACTTGATGAAATCCCAACAGATCGTCCTGTTTATTTACATTGCCGCTCTGCTCAAAGATCATACAATGTTACAAGAGCACTTGGACAACTTGGGTTTAGTAATGTTATTAATATTTCAGGTTCCTTTATGGGAATCTGCTATAATCAATATTTTGAAGATGTCACTTTAAAACGCGAAAAAATTGTTACAGCATACAATTTCAAATAAAAAGAGGAGGAGAAATGTATGAAAAATTTAAGTAAAAAAGGATTGATTGAATCAATCGTGGGTTTTGCCCTAATTGCTGTTATCTTAGTATTAGGATTTACAGGTGTCTTTAGTTCAATGGTTTTCATTAAAACATTAATTGGTATGGGTTTTGGGTATGCCTTAATCAGAGGTGATTTTGGTTTTGCCGGTTTAGCAAACAGAACTTGCAGAAAAGGTTCCACAAAATTGATTAGAAACTTAATGTTATTATTCGTTGTTTCAGCAATCATTGTTGGTGCTTTCTTAGCAACTGGACAAACTTTAAGTTTATGGATTAACCCTATTTCTTTAGGATTAGTTGTCGGTGGAATTTTATTTGGTGTAGGTATGGCTTTTTCAAGCTGCTGCGCAACTGGTGTTATGCAAGATGTTCCTGTTGGTTTTAGTCGAGCAATGATTACACTATTGTTCTTTGGAATCGGTGTTTTTGTTGGGTTCCCTTTAATGAAAACGGGATTTGCATCAAATTCATTATTTACTGATGGCGTTAATAAAGGTGTTTCCATGACTGAATGGTTTAAGTGGGATGGAACAAACGGTGTTGTCGGTGCCATTCTTGTCACTGTTTTATTCGCTGTCTTAATCGGTTTATTAGCAAAATGGTTTGAAAAGAAAATTGCGAAAAACTTCCCAGCACAACAAAAAGAAGTTGTTGAAACTGAAGAAGTCACAACATATGATCGATTTTTCGTAAAAAAATGGTCAGGAACAGTAACAGTTTTAGTTATTGCTTTATTATTCGGTTTATTATATATCGTTTCCGCAACAGGTTGGGGTGCATCTACAGTTTACGGACATTGGTTTGGCCGTCTTCTATATTTACTAGGTGTTAGCCCAGAAGCTTTAGCAAACTTTACAAAACAAGCAGAAACAGCGTTTACAACTCCGTTATTAAAAAATGCCGGTCAAATGCAAAACGTTGGCATTATCCTTGGTGCTGCTGTTTCCTTATTATTAGCTAAAAACTTTACAGAAACATTTAAAAATGGTTTGAAAATTAAACCGTTAGAAATAGCATTATTTGCCATGGGCGGATTCTTAATGGGATTCGGTACAAGATTATCATTAGGTTGCAACGTCGGCGCATTATATACTCCGATTGCTAACTTCTCATTAGCTGGTTGGATTTATTTCTTCTTCTTATTTGGCGGTGGCTATTTAGGAAATATGATTCGTAAATCTTTCTATAAAGTTGTTGACCCTTCTCAACTTTAATTTGTACAAAACAAAAAGGAAAACCTTTAGTCGTTTGATTAAAGGTTTCCTTACTTATTTTATTAAATTTTTAAATTAGGTGAGCATATGAAATATCGGAAATTGCTGGTATGGGTTATTATCGTTTTTATTTGGTTTGTTGTAACAATTCCAAGTTTACAATTAGTCAATGAAACTTTAGTACCATCCCCCATTAAAGTATTGAACACTTTTATTGATATTTGTAAAAACGGATATAACCATATCCCTTTTTATGAACATTTGGGAGCTAGTTTTGGAAGGCTATTTTTTTCTATTGGACTTGCGATCATTACGGCAGTTCCACTTGGATTATTATGTGGATATATTAAAAAAATCGAAACCGTTGTTTCCACGATTGTTGAATTTATTAGACCACTTCCACCACTTGCTTATTATATGTTGCTGATTTTATGGTTAGGAATCGGTAATACTTCAAAAGTAGTTTTACTGTATATTGCTGCTTTTGCCCCCATCTACATTGCGTGTGTTCAAGCTGTTAAACTAGTAAGGCAAGACCACATCTTATCTGCTAAAACTTTAGGGGCAACTAATTTACAGATTTTTACAAATGTCGTTTTTCCTAGTTCATTGCCAAACATTTTTACAGGTATCAGAACAGCAACAGGAGTTGCTTATACAACACTTGTTAGTGCTGAAATGATTGCCGCTATCTCCGGTATTGGGTGGATGATTTTAGATGCATCCAATTATTTAAAATCGGACGTTATTTTTATAGGTATTATTATTATCGGATTATCTGCCATATTAATGGACCAATTCATTCAATGGATTGAAAAAAAAGTTGTTTTTTGGAAAGGACAAGCATGATGAAAAAATATATTATATTAATAATTTTCCTAGCACTTCTCGGATTGTTTACAGGATGCAATAAAGAAACCAACATCGTCAATCTTGGACTTTTAAAAGTTCCTAACGATGCCATGCTTGCCAAACAAATGGGGTTATTTGAAGAAAAATTTGGTGCAATCGGCTATGAAGTGCATTACTATTATTTTGATTCTGGTGTTGAAGCCAATAAAGCAATTGTCTCCGGTGATATTGATTTCGCAACAATGGGAAACATTAATGGACTTGTTGCCTTAGGCAGTAATTTAGATGCGGAATTAATTTGGATTCATGAAACATTGGGAGATGTTGAAGCATTGGCTGTTAAAAATAGTTTGAATATTACATCAGTTGAACAATTAAGTGGTAAAAAAATAGCAACAACATTTGCTTCAACTGCTCATTATATTTTACTTAACGTTTTACAGGAAGCAAATATTGAAAGTGAAGTTCAAATATTGAATATGAAAACAACGGAAATTGTTGCTGCTTGGTTAAGAGGTGACATTGATGCTGCTTATACTTGGCAACCGTCACTTGGAAAATTACTCGATGAAGATGGTTCTGTTCTTGTTTCAAGTGAAGATATGATTGAAAAAGGTTATATGACAGCAAATATAGAGTTGGCACGAAAATCATACATCGTTGCCCATCCAGAACTTGCGGTTGCTTATATTGAATGTATGCAAGAAGCTTATGATTATTATGTCACAAACGAAGAAGATGCAATTGAGAAATTAGCTCTTGAGTTGGAAATTGCCAAAGAAGAGATTGCTATTGAAGTTGCTGGATCAATTTGGACTAGTTTAGCTGACATGCAAAGTGAAAGTTTCATTACCAATTACGTTAATACAATGTATGAACAAACACTATTTATGATTGAACAGGACATGTTAGGACGCAGTATTACAAAAGCCGAAGTAACAAGTTTTATCAATCATTCATATGCGTTGGAAATAAATAATGGATAAAATAATTGAAATAAAAAATGTTAGTATTGATTATAATGAGGATGATGACACCTTAGGGGCCATAAATGATGCCTCATTAAACATTTATAAAAATGATTTTATTTGTATTGTTGGTCCATCAGGCTGTGGAAAAAGCACCCTTTTAAAAGCTATTGCGGGATTTATTAAACCTAATAAGGGACAAATTCTCATGAATAATCAAGAAATAACTGGACCAAATCGAACTAGAGGCATTGTATTTCAAGAATCCAATTTATTTCCTTGGTTCACTGCAAAACAAAATGTTGCCATGGGGCCACGTTTTTCACAAATGACCAAACAAAACATTGATCAAATTTGTGATAAATATTTAGAACAAGTTGATTTAATAGAATACAAAAACACAAAAGTGTTTGAATTGTCCGGAGGTCAAAAGCAACGTGTAGCAATTGCCCGAACATTGGCAAACAATCCCGAAGTAATTTTAATGGATGAACCATTTGGAGCACTAGATAGTTTTACTCGAAATAAAATGCAAATAATGCTTCGTGATTTATGGAACAAGAATCATTCTACGGTTTTCTTTGTAACGCATGATATTGATGAAGCCCTATTGTTGGGAACTAGTATTTATGTGATGAAAACAGGATCGCCTAGTATTTTGAAAAGTTACCAAATCGATTACACTTTCCGCTTACTAAACAATCCACACGAGCATGTGGAAGAAGAAAAACAATATTTGCAAACAAAACAAGAAATATTAAGTTTGTTAGAAGAATAATTTTTATATTATTTAAAA
>JBFXJT010000022.1:0-22260 GCA_050174575.1 Bacilli bacterium | reverse complement strand
TCATAATAAACTCCTTTTTCGTAAATTATAACATATTACAGAAGAATTTCCAAACAAAGATATCGACTAAACAATTATGGATTTTTTTATACAAAAAAAGTGCACATTTTGTGCACAATCATTTATTAGGTAAGTCAAAAATTTTGTTGAAAATGTAGGCTGTCAAAAATCTTGTTGATAATCAACAGAATTCTTGACAGCCATCTTTTTATTGAATCAAAAAAAGTCCTTTGCTATAATTAAATCGCCAGATTTAACTAAGAAAGGACGGACTTATTATATCATTTATTATAATTATTTTAAAGATACCAACTTTGATTTTGATCGGTTTAAATATCGTTCCAAAGGTCTTACGATTTATGTTGATGCCTATTACATTGCTGATGATGAAATTTGTCCTATATGTGGTTCCAACTCAATTTGCAAAAACGGGCATATTACTAAAACAGTCAAACACTGTACTTATCATACTATGTTATTTCTTGTTACATGTCATATACAACGATATAAGTGTAAATATTGTAATTTTGTTTTTTACGAAAAAGATACTTTTTCTAACCACAAAGAAACCCTTTCCAAAGAAACTATTTTTATTATTCTTGAAAAACTAAAATTGTCTAACATTACATTTGAAAGTGTTGCTCGTGATTTACATATATCTAGACAAAATGTTATTGATGTTTTCGATAGGTATATAGATTATAATCCTGGTAAATTACCAGAAATTCTTAGTTTTGATGAAAAACATATCAACAAAAGAATGACAGAAAATGTTTATATTTTTATTATTGTTGATTTTAAAAACATCCAAATATATGATATTGTTTCTTCAAGACATAAATTTGTACTCGAACGATATTTTTCTAAGATTTCACCAGAAGAACGGCAAAAAGTTCAATATATTACGATAGATATGTGGGAAACATATCTTGATGTAGCTAAAAGATACTTTAGAAACGCAAAAATAGCGATAGATTCATTTCATATCATGGAAACAATTAATAATGCTATGAATAGTGTTAGAATCAGTGTTATGCAAAGATTTAACCTAAAAACCGATAATATTGAAGACAATCATCCATATTACTATGTTTTAAAGAAGTATAGGTATTATTTTGTTTCAGAATTCGATCATATTACAGATAAAAGATTTTATAATAGAAAAATGAAAATATGGTTTGATAAGCATAGTATGAGAAAGTATTTATTAGATATCGATTTCAGATTGGAAAAAGCTTATAATCTAACATCAAGGTATAGAGAGTTTAATAAAACGACTTCTTATGAAAAAGCTGAAGAGGAATTAGAAATACTAATAAACGATTTCTACACATCAAATCTCTCAAGTTTTTTTGATGTAGCTAAAACATTGTCCACATGGAAAGAATACATCATAAATTCATTTATTACGATTTCTGATGCATTATCAAAACCAAGCAGCAAAGGTGAAGAACCTAAACCAAGAAGATTGTCATCTGGAGCTATTGAAGGATTAAATGCAACTTTAGAGAAAATAAATGTGAATGGTAATGGTTATTCTAATTTTTGGAGATTTAGAAATAGATCAATTTATGTTATTAATAAAAATATACCAATATTAAACACACCTAAACAAAGACTAAAAATAGATAGATAATCACTATAATCTGGCAAAAAAAGGTCTATGTTTCTCACTGAAATGAGATTGAACATAGACCTATTTTATCAACAAAATTCTTGACAAGTATTCATCAACAAAATTCTTGACAGGGACGATTTATCGTCATAAATTAAACTTGGAAAATTTAATCATCAACAAAATTCTTTACAGACCCCATTTATTTTTGATTTTTCTTGATTATTTCTAATATTATTATTATCGGAGTTCCAATTAAAATGGCCAAAGCAATTTCGAATACAGAATTGGCAACAAAAATTCCCCAAATATAAACAAATAGATTTCCTTCTGGTTGGAATGCAAATTCTGAAGCAAAAAAGAAAAATTCACTTTTCCAAAACCAATAAAGTAAAGGAAGAACAACGATGGAATGGATAAAAGTAACAGTGCCTAAAGCTAGGGGAACGGATAATTTCTCTCGATGAATTGTTTTGGTAAAGAAAGTATAAATATCGCTAGCAATTAAGCCAACAAAAGCTCTTGGTAATACCGACAATAGCGGATTAGTAAATGGGGCATACAGAGAATACTCCATAAAGCTTCGTGTCATGGAACCAAGGCCAAAAACAAGACCAAGGATCAATCCGTATTTCCGACCAAGCAGGATTCCTCCAACGATGACGGGAATGTGAATTATTGTAATAGGAACTAGGCCAATCGTAATATAACCTAGTTGAGGAACAAAAGTCATTAAAATAATAATAGCAACCAAAATGGCAGCTAACACCATCTTCCTAATTTGTTCGTTTCTTTCTGTCCGTTTAGTAATAGTATTCATTTTTTCTCCTTTTTAGGCTTAAAAAGTCCCTTAAGTTTTTTATTTTCTGAATAAAAGAGTATGTTCTTTTTCAAGTAACATCTAATCTAAAAATTCAAATTCATATCCAAAGATACGAACGGTATCACCATTTTTGACTCCAAGTTTGCGAAGTTCAGCATCAATACCCAAGTTGCGTAAACGTCTTGCGAACATTTTGACGTTTTCATCCTTAGTAAAATCAGTAGCATCAAAGAACTTTTTTACCATTGGACCACTCACATTATACACCTCTTGCTCGTCTTTTTCAATAAAGAATGGTTCTTCAGGAATAAAACGATATTCAACCACTTGATCAACTAAATCATCTTTAAATTGATCAATTTGCACTGTATCAAGCATTTTAGCAATTTCATAAACCATTTGATCAAGGTTTTGATGGGTATAAGCGCTTATCGGAATAATGGTAGTATCAGGAAGATTATTTTGTAATTTTTCAAGGTTTGTTAATGCATCTGGTAAATCCATTTTATTGGCAACAACCAATTGTGGACGCATCATTAACTTGGGATTATAAGTAGCTAATTCTTTATTTATTTTCAAATAATCGTCATAAGGGTCACGTTTTTCTTTTGAATCCATATCTAAAACGTGGACAATGACTCTTGTTCTTTCAATGTGTTTTAAGAATTGGAAGCCAAGACCCGCCCCCTGACTAGCATTTTCAATAAGACCGGGCAAATCAGCCATCACAAAACTTCGCCCATCTTTAGCCTTAACTACGCCTAAATGTGGGACTAATGTTGTGAATGGATAATCAGCAATTTTGGGTTTGGCAGCACTGACAGCAGATATAATCGTGGATTTTCCCACACTAGGAAAACCAACAAGCCCTACATCAGCTAATATTTTCAGCTCAATGCGAATGTCTTTTTCTTCTCCAGGCTCCCCTTTTTCACAAATTTCCGGAGCAGTCATCCTTGCAGTAGCAAATGAAGCATTACCTCGTCCACCTTTTCCACCCTTTGCAACAATTACTTCTTGCTTATGATTAATGATATCGGCGATAACAATGCCCTTATTTAAATCATAAACGACACTGCCGACGGGCACACGAATGTAAATATCCTTGGCATCGCGACCAAAGCAATCTTTTGAATGACCGCTCTCACCGTTTTCAGCAAAAATCAATTTTTGGTAACGAAAATCTAAAAGAGTGGTTAAGCCTTCATCACCAACAAAAATGATGTCACCACCACGACCACCGTTTCCACCGGATGGTCCTCCTTTAGGAACATATTTCTCACGACGAAAAGCGACGACACCATTGCCGCCGTTACCCGCCCTAATATGGAAACTGACATCATCAATAAACATATTTTCTCCTTATTTTATTGTTTAAAAAAATGCACTAGAAGTGCATTATTTTGTTTCGTAAACAGACACTTGTTTTTTGTCTCGACCTTTACGCTCATATTTTACATAACCAGTAATAGTTGCAAACAAAGTATCATCAGCTCCTAAACCAACATTTGTTCCTGGGAAAATTTTAGTTCCCCTTTGGCGATAAATAATCGATCCGGAATGAGCGAATTCGCCATCCGACAATTTTATACCTAAACGTTTAGCTCGGGAATCACGGCCGTTTTTAGTCGATGAACCGGCTTTTTTCGATGCAAAAAACTGAATATTAATTTTAAACATGAGATTACCTCCTATTTTTTTAAATTTATTTTTAGATACTTAGCATAGTTTTTACTAATGCCTTGTAAGGTTGTCACTAAATTCTCCATAATTAAATTTGTGAATTCAGTCGTTTGACGGATTTCTAGTTGCATGACTGGTGCTTTTTCATCTTCATGAAAGTAATAGTCCGGGGATGATTTTTCAATTAAACCTCGACTAACATACATTGCTGTCGAAACAGCACTACACACAATATCTGAACCGTTTTTTCCGTAATCAGAATGGCCACTTACCGTAATTTTCCAAATCGTCCCATCTTCATGGTAAACAACATTAACGGTTGTCATGGTTATCCTTCAATGTTTAAAATTGTTACCTTTGTATAAGGTTGTCTGTGGCCTTGCTTCTTATGATAGTTTTTCTTAGATTTGTACTTATAGACAATGATCTTCTTGTTCTTACCATTTTTCTCAACGCGAGCCGTAACTTTTGCTCCTTCAAGATATGGTGAACCGAATTTACCATCAACCATTAAGACCTTATCGAAAACAACTTCTTCATTTTCCGAAGCGTCAAGTTTTTCTACATAAACAACATCATTTGTTGTTACGCGGAATTGTTTGCCACCAGTTTCAATAATTGCATACATAATAATTCGCACCTCCTCATTAATTAAGTCACGCCATTAAGGTGGATATAAATCACTTAAAACCTGTTTTGAGCGGTTGCGATTTCACAACATCCATATTATATACTTTTCTGGTTAAAAAGTCAATTAAAATATTCTTTAATTAATTAGCTTAAATCACGGATATAACAACGACGGCGGCGGTGTTGACGAGTCTCAAATTCACGCCATTGTGACCGAACTTCTAAATTAGTTTCTAGTTCAGGGCCCGTTTCTGCAAGTTCCACGCCACATTTAATTGCTGATTTAATACCCTCTAATAATATAAGAGCATTAACGCCTAATTTTTGGTATTGCGGCTTCACACCCACTAAATACATGTCTAAAACATGATAAGTATGCAAAGCTTTCAAAACCCGCAAAAAGCCAAATGGGAACAATCGCCCATTTGATTTTTTAGTAGCCTTATTAAGTGATGGAACTAACAGCCCAAAACCGATAAGTTCATCTGTTTTGGTTGTGATAAAGTATAAAAATTCAACGTTAACAATACTGATAAATTGTTTTACAGTATCATCGATTTGACGATCACTAAGTGGAACAACACCATACAAATGTTCGAACGATTCATTTATTAAATGGAAAGCATCACGGGCATAACGGTTAATTTCTTGGCGGTTTTTGACTTTCACAACTTTATAGCCATAACGATTGGAAATGACTGAAGCTAAACGGGTAATGCGATCATTCATTGATGCTGGTGTAAACACTTGGTACTCAACCCAATCAACGTCTTTTCGGAACCCCAATGTCTCTAAATGCTGCATATAATAAGGATGATTGTATAGGGTGATAGTATTGCTTTCTTCTTCAAAGCCCTCAACTAATAAACCTTGCTTGTCCAAATCGCTAAAGCCGATTGGCCCGATAATCTGGTTTAAGCCACGTTCTTTTGCCCAATCGATTACTTGTTGCATCAATAATTTAGTTATCTCAAGATTATCAATAACATCAAACCGATTAAAGCGCATCTGCTTCAAACCCTTTTTTTCATTATATGCTTTATTTATCATCGCACAAATGCGTCCGACAATTTTTTTGTCTTCATACGCTAAAAATAAACGTGTGTCACAGTAAGCATAAGCAGGGTTCTTTTTTGGATTTAGTAATGTCATTTCATCTGAGATGAAACAAGGAATATAGTAAGGATTCTTTTTATACATTTTGATAGGAAATTGGATAAATTTTAAAATATCTTTTCGTTGACTAATTTCTTTGATTGTAATCATCTTTGCCTCCATCAGTTGTCTTTCATTTATTTGTTACTATTATAAACTAAATTTCCTAAAACTGCTACAAAAATCACCAAAACGTTCTTGATTGACGATTAATATCTTCTAATTTGCCTTTTTTTATGGTATAATATCATAAATTCATAAAAAAGTAGGCTGTATGAAAAAAAGAAATATCCCTAAATTAATTTTAACGATATTGTTTATCGTTGTTTTTGGAACTCTAATCACTTTTCTAGGTTTTGATTTGTTTGAACCAATTAGCCTAGCAATTGAAACTAATTCTTTAGAACCCGTGTTTGAAAAGTTTTCAAGTTATGGATACTGGGCACCGATTTTTATTGCAATATTTCAAGCAATGCAATTACTGATTGTTGTCTTGCCTTCGCAATTAACCCATATGGTTGCCGGTTTTATGTTGGGACCGATTTGGGGCTTTATTGCCTGCATTAGTGGACTTGTTATCGGTCACATTTTAATTTATCTTTTAGTTAGAAAACTGGGACCAAGGTTTTTAAATCTCTTCTCAAAAAAGCAAATTAAAAGAATTGATTCATTAACATTACCATTCGCTTCCAAAAAATTTATGGCAATTATTGCGATTATGTACCTTCTTCCTGGTTTACCTTATGGTTTAATCGCTTTTACAGCCGCTAATTCTAAATTAAAGTTTCCTCGCTACGTTTTTATAACAACATTGGCTTCCATTCCTTCGTTATTGGCCGGAGTCGCTTTTGGGACTATTTCATATAAAATTGACTGGTTATACACTTTGTTAATTGCTATTTTATTGGTTATAATTTGTGCTTTATCAGCAATCTTTTATCCAAAGATTATGAAAAAAGTCATGAATATGCCTAAGAAATATGGGATGGACTATTACCGAAATAATGTCAGAAAGCCAAGACCACTTCTTTATACCATTATTGTCTATTATTTAAAATTGTTCTTCTTCCCTCGCTTTCGCGTTAGGATTGATAAATCGGCAATAAAAAACATTAAACGCCCAGTAGTTGTCGTTTTCAATCATCCGTCAAAATTTGATTTCATTTGGGCTTTTGTACCACTTCATCCATGGATGGTAAATTCGGTAACGGCTTATTACTATTTTTGTAATTATGATTTGGGATGGTTGCTACATCAAATTGGTGCTTTTCCAAAAATGCTTTTTCAACCGGATTTAAAATCAATGCGAAATATTTTAAAGGTAAAAAGGAACCAAGGAAATTTGGGATTAGCCCCTGAAGGTCGATTGAGTGCTTATGGTACTTTAGAAGATATTACTTCTGCAACGGGAAAACTTTTAAAAAATTTAGACATGGATGTCATCTATGCCCAAATTTCGGGAAGTTATTTCACATTCCCAAAATGGTCAAATGTATCTAGAAGGGGAAAAGTTGAAATAAAATATTCTTTAATGTTTTCTAAAGAAGAACTATTAGCAATGACCGTGGAAGAAATCGATCAAAAATTGTATAATACGATGGATTACGATGAATATGCATGGCAAGCAGTTAACCATGTTCCTTATTATAGTAAAAAATTTGCTGAGGGGTTAGAACACATTTTATATATCTGCCCCATTTGTCACCATGAATATTCTTATACGGCATCAAAAAGCGACTTAGAATGTCAGCATTGCCACACTCATGTTCACTTGAACCCCTATTATGATTTCGAAAGTGATAATGATAAAATACCAAAAAATATCCGCGATTGGTATTTATGGCAAAAAGAAGTCGAAAGAACAAATATTGAAGATCCTAATTATTCCTTTTCGAGCCATGTTCGGGTCAAAATGCCCGATCCAAAAGGTAAAGGCTTTGTTTTTGTTGGTGAAGGAATAACGACACTTTCGAAACTTGGTGTTTTGTATGAAGGAACAATCAATAATGAAACACAAAGCATCTTATTCAAATTACAAAACATCCCCGCAATTCCGTTTGGTGTCAACGAAGATTTTGAAATTTACCATAATGATACCCTCTATTACTTTATTCCCGATAATATCCGCGAATGTGTCAAATGGTCAGTAGTTGGCGAATTGCTCCACATTAAGTATGTAAAGGAAAACGAACATGAGTGAAGATAAAATATTAAAAATTAATAAGCGATCATTTATTACCGTTTGTGTCATTTTAATCAGCTTTATGATAATGGTTTATATCATGACATTTTTTATCGAAAAAGGTGTTTATACAGACAATACCTATCAGTTGATTGGCGGTACTGGTTATCCTTTTTGGAAGTTCATTACTTCACCTTTTCGATTATTTGCAGGAAGCGATAGTTTAAAAGTCATCGTCATTTCCTTGTTCATCCTCATTTTGGGTGGTTCTTTCAATGTCATGGATAAAACCCATGGAATAAAATCCATCATTAGCTATTTAATTAAAAAGTTCAAAAAACAAAAGTATTTACTTCTTTATATTGTCACTTTATTTTTTATGCTTCTTGGTTCTCTCTTTGGGATTTTTGAAGAAGCTGTAACTTTACTTCCAATCATTATTATTTTAGCACTATCACTTGGTTGGGATACTTTTACCGGTTTAGGAATGTGTTTGATCGCCACTGGTTTTGGTTTTTCGACTGCCTTAACAAATCCATTTACCATCGGTTTAGCAAGTGACCAAATGGGATTACAAATTTTAGAAGGTTTTTGGTTTAGGTTAATCATTTTTCTAATGATGTATCTTATTTTATGTATTTTCCTAACAATCCATGTAAAGAAAATTGAAAAAGATCCTCAAAAATCACCGACTTATGAAATTGACAAACAAAAATTAGCGCTTATCAATCCTGAAGAAAATTTTGAAAATTATGATCAAAAAATCTTACGTGTTTATGCCTTCTTCTTTTTATGGGTTCTGCTGGCGATTGTTTTAGCTTCATCAATTCCCTTCTTACAAGATTATACAATCCCTATTATTGCTCTTTCTTTCTTGTTTGGAATCTTTATTTGTGGCAAAATGATTGGGAAGCCTTTAAAAGAGATCAGTAAATTGTTTTGGTCGGGTATTGTTTCGCTAGCTCCGGCAATCATTATGATTACTTTAGCAGCTTCAATTAAATTCATTCTTGAAGATTCGCAAATTATGGGAACGGTTATTAACCAAATTGTCCAATGGTTTACAGGGTCTTCGCCAATCATGGGTATTTTGTTTATCTATTTGGTTATTCTAGTAATCCAATTTTTTATCGGTTCCGCAAGCGCGAAAGTCATTTTGATTATTCCGATTATTTCCATTATTGCCAATGATTTAGGAATAACGCAAAATATTGCCCTATTAGCTTTTATCTTTGGTGATGGATTTACCGATTTGATTTATCCAACAAATCCCGTTCTACTAATCGCGTTAGGAATTTCGTCATTCAGTTACTTAAAATGGTTGAAAAAAACTTTTGTATTACAATTAATAATTCTTGCCCTAACAATTGGTTTACTCATTTTAGGCTTCTATATAGGTTATTAATCAAATAATAAAAAAGCAAGATAGTAAAGTTTTACAATCGTAATACTTTGCATCTTGCTTTTTATTTTATATATCGTATTTACTTAAGATTTGCGAAGGAGTCAGCCTTAAAAGCGTTGCTACGGGAATGAGCCCGATGATTAAATTACAGAAAAATAGAAAAACAAGCGAAACAACACTGATGAACCAAGGATATTCAATTAAGTCCATCCCCGCAATATTATTAACCTGTGCTATAAAAATAGATGAGGCAATGACGCCGATTAAAGAACTGAATATCGAAATCAAAACAATTTCCGAAACAAACAGTCGATAAACATTGCTTTTTTTGACACCCAAAGCACGATAAACGCCAACTTCATATACCCGTGAAATAAGGCTTGAACGCATAATAAAGTATAGGAAGATAAGCGAGCCAACTAAAATGATGATACTGATAATATATTGAAAAATATCAAAAACCATTTCATAATGTTCTTCATAATTAATCTGATACTTATCTTTTGCTCTTAAATCCTCATCTTCTAAAACAGGGATTGTGTCTTCTTTGTTTAGCGAATATACGTTAATAGCTTCAGTAATGTCATTGGCTACAAGTGATAATTCTTCGAAATTACTTGGGTGAATGTATACATCTAATTGAAGACCATCAACAACACCGATGACTAAATATTTTTCACCATTGCCCATTAACAAATGCGTTTTATCATCTTCATTAGATAAAACAGTAGCATAAAACGCCTTGCTGACTAAAACCTGTTTTGTTTTTTGCCAGCCATCATTAATGACTTTTGGTAAAGCTGTAAAAGTATCGGGATTATTTAATTCATTTTGGAAATCCGCAACTTCGAAGTAATTAACAATTTCTGATAAAGCCAATGTGCTGTAGTTAAGACCATTATAGTCATATCTTGTAACAGATTGAATGGAATTTATATAAAACATCTCATCGGAAGTATAGATAGTTGGATTATTAGTATCGACAATTCCGACGATTTTTCCGCCGATTAGGTCATAATATTTATAATAATCTTGACCAATAATTTGCTCATAAAAAAGTCCACCACATGTTTTAAAACTGTCGCTCTCTAATATTTCATCAGCAATCCATTTATCAATAACAATGTCATACGGATTAGTTGGAAGCTGTCCATAAATTGGAATTGGGTTATTCAAAAAGGAAAGAGGTAATAAGGAATGTTTGGGAAAGGGAATGGTAACATTTCTCGTTTGGGCGTAAATGTTAAAAGCCATCGAAGTAAAATACATTTCTGAAATGTCGGGTATTATTTTTGCTTCGCCTAATTTAGCTTGTAAAGCTAAATAGTCAGCATAATCATAATCATTAGCACCTTTAACTTCAATTAAGTTGCGATTTTCAAACAAAAAATCATGTTCATCAATTTTTGTAGATGAATATAGTTTCACAAATCCCGAAACAACGATGATTGCCGACAAAAACAAAACAACAAATAATAATTTTTTACGTTTATTTAACGATGACAAATAACGTAAAGCCATTTTAAAAGTATCGCGGTATTTGATTGCGGCACTTTTTTCTTTAACGGAAACAGGGATCTTTGGCAAATCATATTCGAACTTTTGCATACTATCAAGTTTGATAATGGGCTTTTTACCTTCAATAACTTTTACTTCACTGTAATTATCAATAAACTTAATCTTAATATTGTCTTGGTTAGAATTGATGTAAAAAGTATTATCCTTATAAATGATATTAAGAGCCAACTCATTTGCAGGCTTATCCTGGTAATAATTGATGTTCACATTTTCCGACGAAACTGTCCTTTTTTCTAAATCGCCTAAATAAATGTTCGTATCATATAAACTATGGAGTTCGGAATCTTGGGCAACACTTCGTTCTTGAACAATTTGCCCATCTTTTAATTCAATAATGGAATCACCATAAAACTCAGCTAAACGGCGCTCGTGGGTTACCATAATGACTAAACAATCTTGCGAAACTTTCTTAATAATATTCATGATTTGCAAGGTGTTTTTTTCATCAAGGTTTCCCGTTGGTTCATCGGCAACGACAACATCCGGGGCTTTTACAAGAGCCCGAGCAATGGCAACACGTTGTTGCTGACCACCGGACAATTGTGTTGGACGTCGTTTTTTGTATTTAACCATCCCAACAGCATCCAAAGCGTAATCAATTCGTTGATTGATCTCTTCTTGTGTTAAATTAAACATTTTTAAAACAAATTCAAGGTTTTGAAAAACGGTTAAATCTGGTAATAAAACATAATTTTGAAAAACATAGCCGAAATAACGATTTCTAATTAAATCCCATTCATTTGCATTATATTTGGTAATTTTATGTTCACGAAAATCAATTTCACCACTATGAACACGGTCTAGTCCGCTTATAACATTCATCAAAGTTGTTTTTCCGCTTCCGGATGGCCCAAGCAAACAAACTAAACCTGTTTTTGGAAAAGTTAAATTAATGTCATTGATGACATGAATTTCATTTTGCTTATTACGGTTAAAATATTTATGTAAATTTTTGACACTAATCATCTTATTCACCATCAACCTTCAAATTAGAAAATAAGCTTTTTTTGGTCATCATACTGATAAAACGCCATGCAATCAAAAGCATAACGACTAAAGAAACACTTATGAGCATTAAATAATCAGTAAATTCAAATAAACCAGCAACAGCATTTCTAACTAACTCCGAAAAATAAACGATTGTAAAGTAAAGTCCAAATAACAGGACTAACGCAAAAAGGAAAACACTTAAAATTTCAATGACAACGATTTTTTTCAGTTCATCAAGACGTAACCCAATTATGCGCAAAATCGTATAATCCTTTTTCTTACTTAAAATAATGGAGCGGACAACTAAATAAGAAATAATAAAAATAACACCAATGGAAAATAACACGCCAATTGTGGCAAACAAATTCGTAATTACTAAAAAAAGCGCTTCAATATCAAGACCTTGGCTGGCAATGTTCGGTGAAAAAGCAAAATACCCATTTTCATATAAACGGTTAATAACGCGATTTGCTTGATCACTGTCTTTTAAATTAAGTGTATATTGATAGTCTTCTTCAAGTTGAATCTCTTCAAAAAAAGTTGGACTTATTAAAATTGTATTATAGTTATTATAATCGGTATCCAAAATAAGGGTTACAGGAACATCGTTGAATGTAGCAATCGTTTCTTCCAGTGGCGTTTCCCCAATCGACCATATAAAACTCTCCGGTACTTTTACCCGATAGCCAAGTAAAGCATTGTCTACTAAAATAAAACCGTATGGATAATTAAATTCGACGATATCCGTTTTCACATGCAATAAATAACCAAACAATGATACTTGCAAATAATTATACAATTTATCAACGCCGACATCATTTAGAATAAATTGTGTTTCACCGACAGTTTTGTAAATCCCAACTAATTTGAATCGTAAATTTAAATTACTTTTAGATGTGGAAATGTCGATATCATATGAATTGTTGAGCAAACTATCCAAAAATTCTTCGTCCGTTGAATAAGGATTAAAAGCAATCGCCATTTCATTTTCACCTTGAGGTAATCTGCCATAAACTTGTTGATCCTTAAAGGAATCGGTTAAATTTAAATAGCCGGATTCATAATAATAGGAATCATTCACCTCAAAATTAATGGTAAAGTTAGCATCAACAATTAAATCAGAGACAATTATTTTTGAAATTTCATTTTGTGAGGCAAAATAATCATAATCAGTTGTTGTCATAGCCTGTTTATCTTGTCTTGTCACAATTAATCGTTCGGGATAATCGTTGTAAATGCTGTATGTTGAGCTTTCATAATTATCAGAAATTAGTTTTGTTCCATAATTAAAGAAAACAAATACCAAAGTAGTTAAAGCAACCAGTAGTAATAAAATTGTTTTTTTTGGTTGACTAAATAAATTATAAAACGCAATAAGAAAAGTTTTTTTAAAACTGGTCATTTTCCCTATCGTTTTTTCAGGAACATCTTTTTGAACTGTCTCTCTTAAAAGTTTATCTTCGACTATTTCTCCATCAAAAAGACGAATTTTTCTTGTGACATATTGTTCAACATTTTCAAAATCATGAGTGACAATGACAACTAATCGTCCATCAGCTACTTCTTTTAATAATTTTAAGATCTGTTTGCTGCTTTCGCTATCAAGATTTCCCGTTGGTTCATCAGCAACGATGATTTTTGTTTCTTTTGCCAAGGCGCGGGCAATCGATAAGCGCTGTTTTTCGCCACCGGATAATTTGGAAGCTCGATGCCGACTATGGCTAGTTAAACCAACTCGATCGATGATGGCCTTAGCTTTTTGCAAGCGCGTTTTTTTATCCATCCCTTGAATGAGTAAAGCCGCTTCTACATTTTGTAATACAGTGTAACTATCAATCAGATTATAATTCTGAAAAATAAAACCAACAGAATCACGGCGATACTGTTCCCAATCCGCATCATCAAAATACGAAGTTTCTTCGCCTTCGATGAACATTTCCCCGTCTTCATATGTATCAATGCCACTGATGACATTCAATAAAGTACTCTTACCACTACCACTTTCGCCAGTAACAGCAACAAATTCACCAAGTCTTAATTCAAGGTTAATTTTGCGCAAGCCAAGGGTAACAGCACCCTCATTGTGGTAATATTTTGAAACATTTTCTAACTTAATCATAATTCCTCACTTTTATAAAAAAAGTCAGATATTGTACATCTGACTATATCTTTAATTAAAATAGATTATCAAAACTAAAGCTTCCCTCAATTAAGGAAACTAGCGGATTGCTCTCATACATGTATTTCGCAATCCCAAAACCACCCGGAGAAGCTAAGTCAGCAACGACAAAATCATTGACAGAAGAAATCATTCCGGCTGCTGTGGACAATACAAGCATCAATACACTGACGATTAACGCTGCTTTGACTAATCCTAAAGCTCCACCCAATATCTTATTGACAAAGCCTAAAACCTTTCCTGAGAATAAACGATTTAGAAAATGGCTCAAAATCTTAAATAAGATAAAAATAGCAATAAACAAACCGATAAAAGTAACAATTGTAATAATAACACTGCTGATTGAAGGCGATAAAACTTCGGCAAGTGAAAATGTTGTTGGCACAGAAGTAAAATCAACACCTTTCGCAATCGCATCAGCAATAAATTTTGGCAATCCTAATTCTGCAATCGCCGTTGACAATTGTTCAGTAGCATTACTAGCATCAAAAGGAATATTAAAAGTCGGAAAACCAGCAATCCAACTTGTGACTTTAGCCACAATTTGATCACCAATACTCGATCCTTTCACAAAAACACTGACTTTTTCCGTCAGTAAAAATGCACCAACTAACGAAACCAACCAACTAGCGGCTGACATTAATTGTTTTACAAATCCTCGGAAAAACCCAAAAAGTGTAAATAAACCGACAACAATTAAAATAACAAGTTCAATTTTACCCATTTTATCTTCGACCTTTCTTGTTCAAGTAAAGTAACCCATACTTAATGATTAAATTTGGGCGACTTAAATCATGATAATTAATAATGAATAGATAAATAAAATAACAAACCAATCCCAAAATGAGGAGCCCTAGAGCAAAAAAGACATAATCAATTATCGCTTCAGTAGCCAAAATGAACACTAAACCAACAAGGTACTTCCAGAAGTTTTTCCGAAAATAAGCCCATTTCGATGTTTTCATAAACATTTGAATGGTTGGTAAAATTATTAATAAGATTCCGACAATGGCACGAACCGAATATGTGGAAAAAACCAAGATGACTACGCCTAAAACGATTAATAAGCATGCTTCCAATATGAGCAGCAATTGTTGGTGCTTTTGCCTTCGCGAGTTTTCTAAATATGAAGAAAATTTGACTGCGGAAACAAAAAAGGAAATACCAACTAAAAATAAATATGATGCGGCAATATAGGAAAAGATCATGATTATTTCTTGACCATTAAGCAAAATAAAGATTAAGGATATTCCAACCATTATTGCCATAATAGTAAGTAAAAGCCAATTGTTTTTTATATAAAGAAACATATTTTTCCTCGTAATGTATTATATCACAAATTAAAATAAATAAAAGAAGAATTATTTTACGAAATAAACGTTTAAAAATTGCTTTTGTGACAAAAACAAGAAAATTTGTTATAATACATTAAGAGGTGATTTTATGCATGAATTATTAGATTTACAAAAACGTTTTTTTCAAACAGGAGCCACTTTAAATTATGATTTTCGCAAAAATGCTTTAAAAAAACTCCAATTAGCAATTGTTCGCCATCATCAAGACATTCTTGATGCCCTTTTTCAAGATTTAAACAAAGGGGAAACAGAAGCTATCTTGACGGAAGTTTGGATGGTTGAAAAGGAATTGGCCTACCAAATGCGTCATTTAAAATCATGGATGCGAACAAAAAGAGTTTCGACGGATCTGACTTCCATTCCAGGGAAATCTTATTCTTATTTTGCTCCATTAGGGACTTCTTTCATTTTGTCACCTTGGAATTATCCCTTCCATTTATTATTTATTCCCTTGATTGGAGCAATTGCAGCGGGAAATACCGCAATCGTTAAGCCTTCATTGTCATCCATCAATACAAGTAAAGTAATCAAAACCATTATTGAAGAAGCTTTTTCTTTAGAATATGTAACTTGCGTTTTAGCCGATCATGAAGAAACTAACCGCCTTTTAGAAGCTAATTTTGACCATATTTTCTTTACAGGATCACCATCAATAGGTAAAACAGTTTATGAAAAAGCTGCTAAAAACCTTACAAAATTGACACTTGAACTTGGTGGCAAAAGCCCCTGCATCGTTGATGGCACTATTAAGCCAGAAATTACGGCTCGTCGGATTATCTTCGGAAAATTAATCAATTGTGGCCAAACATGTATTGCCCCCGATTATGTCATTTGTGAACGAAAAGCCCTTCCAGATCTTTTAAAATATTTAGAAATGGCCGTTAAACAAGCGTTTGTGGAAGACCCATTAAAAACAAGCGATTATCCTAAAATGATTACAAAACGTCATTTTGATCGCATGGTTTCTCTATTAGAAAATCAAAAATTGACATTTGGGGGACGTTTTTCTCCAGAATCACTTAAAATTGAGCCAACTGTTTTAGTGACGGACATCAACAATCCTTTTATGCAAGAAGAAATTTTTGGCCCTGTGCTACCAATCATTCCTTATGATGAGGAATCTGAGATTGACAACATTATTGCCCATTCACCTAACCCATTAGCGCTTTATGTCTTTTCCAAAAACAAAGTTTTTATCGATAAGATTCTTCGTCATCATACCTTTGGTGGTGGTTGCGTCAATGATACACTTAGTCATATTATTTCGGATAATTTACCATTTGGCGGTGTAAAAACAAGTGGTTTAGGAAATTACCATGGGTTATATTCTTTTAAAACCTTTTCCCATCAAGTTGCTATCTATCATAAACATCCGACTGCAGAATTGATGATTAGGTATCAACCCTATAAACCCTTTATTAAAAAATTAATTAAAAAATTCTTTTTAAAGAAATAAAAAAAGAGGCTTTTTCATAAGAAAGAGCCTTTTAAAATTTATCCGTCTGTTTATCGTGATCTTCAAGAGCTTGTGAAATATTAATGTTGGGGCTCTTTTCAATAAAAATGAGCAATAAACAAAGAAGTGCACATAGGAGTGTCGAAAAAACAATTTGGAAGAGACTGCTTACGCCAAAAACAATTAAAACCGTTAAACAAGCAGCGACCACAATTAGCAAAAGAATGGCTGATTTCACGAACAATAAACGATCAAGTCTAAACAGTGAGCCCACAAAGACAACTAACGAAAATAAAGTCGATACTGCTGTAACATAGGCTAAAAAGTTATGGGTTTCTGAAGTAATGGGAAACATACTTGGAGCAAATGGTAAAAAAACAGTTACAAGCATCGACAACCCACCAAACCCAATTAGAAAATTCATGATGAAATTATTAAAGCGTGTCAAAACGGCTAAATATGAAAGAAAAGCTAAATAATATAAAGAAGTTAGCATTCCCCAAATAATCAATAACTCCATAGCGCCATAACGCGCACCAATTTGAGAAAAAGTAACCAAAATCAAATCACCACCCGGTCCATATTGGGAAAAAATGAGGGCATAAAGGGGAACAATGACCAAACCGACGATTATAAAAATTAATTTGTATGTTTTTGCGCGCTTTTGATACTTATTCACATTATCTTCTTTCTTGGTAAATGACCAATGCCCTTTGCAATAACGTCTGTTCGTCGTTTGCAAGTTTTCCCTGCATGATTTCATCGAGCAGTTTATAAAGGATAACATTAATCTTTTTCCCCTGAGGAATTCCTAACTGCAATAACTGATTGCCATCGATTGCTAAATCAGCAAGATGAAAGCAGTGATTATTTAAATTAAGGTCATTTAAATTATTTAGGATTATTTGTTCTTGTTCTTTAGTAAGGTTATGGTCAGTAATGCTTTGATAAAAGGCTAGCATTGTTAAAACATCTTGATAAGCAAATTTCGATAATAGTTGGGATAAAAAGTAACGATCAGTGCTCCAACTGATGTTTTTTGCATCACAAAACATTAAAATTATTTTTATATCGTTATTGCTATATTTTAAGCTTTTTAATTCCTTTTTTATCTGATCTTTCGCTAAATCTAAAAAAATGGAAGCAATTTTCACGTGTAATCCTTTTACAACTTCCAAGCGCTTAATTATGGCTTCATAATCAAAAACGATTGTAGGTGAAATAATTGCCATCAACTTTTCCCCATATTCCAAAAAAACCGAAACACATTTTTCTCCACTTAAAAAGCGGTTAAATTCATCGCGAATCCGTTCTTTAGAAACACGGGAAATTAGGGGCATATATTTTATGATTGCTTGCTTAGTTTCCTCTTCCATAATAAACCCAAAAGTTGAGGCAAACCTTAAACCACGCATAATTCTAAGTGGATCTTCATAAAATCGGTCTTGAGGGTTACCGATTGCTCGAATAATCCCTAGTTTCAGATCTTGCATCCCTCCAACAAAATCGATGTAGTCTTTATTAAAACAAATAGCATTAATTGTGAAATCACGTCTGTTGATATCTTGTTTTAAATTTCTAACAAACTGTGTTTTATTGGGATGGCGAAAATCTTCATAACCCGATTCAACCCGAAATGTCGTAATTTCTAATTGATGATGGTCTAAAAAAACGGTAATGGTTCCGTGCTTTTTTCCAAAATCCAATAAATAATAATGGGTAAAGACCGTCATGATTTCATCGGGAGTTGCTGAAGTTGAAATATCATAATCATATGGTTCTTTTCCAAGTAAAAAATCGCGGACTGCTCCGCCAACAACAACGGCAATAAAGCCACTTTGTTCAAGTAAATTAAGAGCTTTTAAGACATACGATGGTAAAATCATGTTATCAACTCCAGTAATATTTTAACACAAGAAAGCTCAAATGCCAATTGTTTCCTGCTTGAGAACTAATTACCAAGGATTTTACTGATGCCACTGGTAATCATTATCTCACAAGGATAGATAATGGACTTGAGGGGAACTTGAAAATCGCCATTCAACCACTCTTGAAAAACACCAGCTCCACCTGAAACAATAAATATTGTTAATATTTTAATAAATGTTTCATCATATTTCTTTGGAAATTCTGGCAAACTTTTTTTTGTTTGGGCAAGCATCGTTGTCTTTAGTTGCTCAAGGAAATGTAAATCACCGTTTTTGCTTAGCATTGCTTTCACAAACCGCATATCTTTGTACAAATATTCGATAACTTGAATTAATACAGGAAGTATATAATACTCTGCGGAAATCGGACTATTTTTTTCTATTATTGCCGCTAAATCCCCAACAATCGCTTTTTCGAATTGCTCAATCATATCATAGATATCTAGATAGTGTAAATAAAAAGTTCCACGGTTGATATTCGCTAGTTCGCACAATTCAGAAACAGTGATGTTTCGTAATTCCTTTTGTTCAATTAAAGTTGTTAAAGTTTCCTTCAACAAGATCTGAGTTTTTTTAATTCGACGATCCATATTCACCTCAACGCTTTTTTAATATTTGTTTATTTATCAACAACAACAAAATAACTGATTATTGATATTGATAACTAATGTCATTATAATAAAATTAGGAACTTTAGTCAACACGTTGTTCAAAAAGGAGGTTTGATTATGAACAAGATACTTAAATGGCGTTATATTGTGATTGCTTTTTTTGGTTTGTTATTCATCTTATCAGCAATTTTGTTTGGGTTTGTGAAAATTAATTATGATAACTCTAAATACTTGCCTGATTCGGAACCGACAAAACAAGCTTTGATTGCTTTAAAAGAGGAATTTGGGTTCAATGGTTTAGCTCAGGTGATGGTTAAAGATGTCACAGCCACAGAAGCAGATACTTTAGCTTATCAATTAAGTCAAATAGGTAACGTAAAAAGTGTCGTTTTTAATAAAAATGATATCAATAATTTTAAAGATGAACAAGCTTTAATGATGATAACATTCGAAGATGATAATTATTCCGAATCAACAAAGCAAGCTCTTGAAGATCTTAAACTTCTTCTTGTTAATGAAGATTTTTATTTAGGAGGAGAAAGTGTTCTTGTTAATCGTTATTCAGAAGTTATTCAAGAAGAAATTTTTAAAATTCTAGCCTTTATCATTCCCATTATTATTATCATTCTTTTCTTTACGACTTCTTCTTGGATTGATCCTCTGCTCTTCTTAATTGTTGTTGCTGTTTCCGTCATTATCAATATGGGAAGCAATATAATTTTCCCTAACATTTCTTACATGACGCATGCAACATGTGGTATCCTTCAATTAGCTCTTTGCATGGATTATTCCGTCATGCTCATGCATAGCTATAAAAAACATTTAAATCAGAACAATGATCCTAAAGCAGCGATTATCCAAGCAACAAAAGCCAGTTTTATGCCCATATTAGGAAGTGCTTTAACGACCATTACAAGTTTTGTTGTTTTAATGTTTATGCGCTATGGAATCGGTTGGGATATTGGTGTTGTTCTAGCAAAAGGCACAATTATCAGTTTAATTACATCTTTACTGCTTATGCCTTGCTTATTGTTGGTCTTTGCTAATTTAATTAAAAAAACAAGTCATCGTTATTTAATCAAACCAAACCCAAAGATTATAAAAACACTTATAAAAGGAAAATGGGTGTTACCTTTATTGGCATTTATCTTAATCGGTGTTAGTTTTTATTGGCAAAACAAGAATAATTTTATTTATGGTGAATTGACAATTGCGCAAGAAAGTAGTGAAGTAGGGACTGAACAAACAATTATTAATGAAGCTTTCGGAATTCGCAACCAAACAGTCATTTTAATTCCTAAAAATGAAAGCACTAAGGAAGCAACTTTAATTACCGCCATCCAAAGCGATGCTTTTACTAACAGTTACGAAATCAAAGAAATTACTTCGGTAACTATTTTTGATCAACCATTTAATCGTATAGCATTTCAAGCTTTTCTTGTCAACTCGCAAGTAGATAGCACTCAACAAACAGGTATTTTAACCGTCTTTGATATGATGCAATTAGAACTACAACAAAATCAGTTTTCCATTAATGAAATGATTACTTATATAACAAACACAAACCTTTTAACAAACGAACAAAAGCAGCAATTTCAACCATTTTTCGCACAAATTACTGCTGTAAAAAATCAATTGATCTCGACAAATTATCATCGTTTATTATTGACTGTCTCCTTACCAAGTGAAAGTGAAGAAACTTTTGCTTTTGTACAAAGGTTGCGAACCATCTTGGACGATACCTTTATCGAACAAACCCATATCATTGGAGAAAGTATTGCCATTAGCGACATGAAAGAGGTTGTAAAAAGTGATTATCAAAAAGTATCTTTCATTACGATGGCTTTCATTTTCCTAATTATTGCTCTTTCCTTTGTGTCCATTTCTGTTCCACTATTACTTGTTCTTCTCATTGAAGGTGCCATCCTAATCAATATGGCAATTCCGGCTTTTCTTAACCAAAATTTACTCTATATCGGTTATATCATTGTCAGTTGCATTCAATTAGGGGCAACAATTGATTATGGTATTTTGTATGCTAACCGTTATCTTTATTATCGAGCAGATCAAGATCCAAAACAATCGACCTTTTCAGCGTTTGAAGATTCAAAAACAACCGTTTTGACTTCTGGTTTAATTTTAATTATTGCGGGTTATTTATTGGGATGGGTTTCAAGTATTCCTTCTATTGCAGTTTTTGGAACATTAATCGGCCGTGGTGCTTTGATTTCTACACTTCTAGTTCTCTTTGTTCTTCCAGAAACATTTGTATTGTTTGATAAATTGATATTCAAAACGACTTTTCATAAGAAAATAAAATAAGTTTTTTATAAAGAACTCTTTAAAATGACAAGCAAAACAGGTTTAAATTCATCAGTTATTTTAAGGAGTTTTTTTGATTTATGCTCTAGTAAAAAAAGTGCTTTTGATTTATAATATAACAAAAGATGAAGGAGGGAAAACAATGAATGACGAACTGCTAAAACAAATTAAAACAATCATTGAAACAACTGATGATCCTCTCGTCCTTCGTGAGCAATTAACAAATTTTCATCCTTATGATCTTGCAAAAGCCTTTAACCTCCTTGATGAAGATTTGCGACAAAAGATTTATCAAACACTTCCAGCTGAACAGTTGGCCGATTTATTTGAGTATGTTGATTCCGACGA
>JBFXJT010000021.1:7265-23735 GCA_050174575.1 Bacilli bacterium | reverse complement strand
AACTTTGATACAATAGCAAACTATGTTTGCTTGCATATCAAAGTTTTTGTCATTTTAAGGTCTTGTTTTGGCGAAAATAGGAAAAAAACTCTAATAATATTGATAAAAAAAGTATTAGTAAATATGAAAATTGATTTAGTTGTTTATTAATACTTTTTTATTATGCATAATTTTTATTGATGTTTCTATAATCATACCTTTTTGGAATAAGTTTTCGCTAAAAAAAGATTACTCTTTTCTTCTATAATAAATTCCGTTATAATAATGATTACTTATACTTTTAAAAAAATGGAGAAAAAACATGAATAAAAATAAATTGAATCGAGGACGAATGCTAGCTTTTGCATCAACAGATATTTTTGGTGGTGGTTCGTTTAACATCATAAATTTTTTATATCCTGGTTTTTTAGCATTGACAATTGGTGTTCCGGCTGAATGGGCGGGAATTATCATCTTAATTGCTAGAGTTTGGGATGCCATTACAGATCCGATTATGGGAGCTATTTCCGATCGTACTCAATCAAAACTTGGGAAAAGAAGAATCTATTTGGTTGTTGCTTCTCCTTTGGTGGTGTTAGCACTCTTTTTATTATTTTATCCGTTTCAGTTTGACTCTTTAGCTTTAAGAATCATTGCTTCTTTATTTACTTATCTATTATTTGCGACAGTGCAAACAATGGTTATGATACCTTATTATTCATTATCAAGTGAAATATCAACTGATTACGAGCAGAGAGCAAGAGCGAATGCTTATCGATTGGGGTTTTCCATTTTTTCATCCATTTTATGTGTTGCCCTTCCAAAATTGATTGTGGAAATGTATCAAAAAGAGAATAGCTCAAATCCAACAGGATATATTGTGATGGGACTCATTTTTGGAAGCATTTTTGCCATTAGTGTTTTGATTACAGGATTGTTTGCAAGAGAAGAGATTAAAACTCCTCCTTTAAAATCAAAAGTAGACTTTAAGGGCTTTGTGAAACCATTAAAGCTGAAAACATACCGTCAGTATTTATGGATGTTTATGACATTACAAGTCACCATGGCAATTATGAGTGGTTTGTTCTTTTTCTACATTGATTTCATCATTGTTCGAGACATAACTGAAATCGGAGGAAAGAATATTGTGGGAATGATTGGAGCAGCACTCATGTTTATGATGCAGATTGTTGCTTTGCCAGTTTATCTTAAAATGATTCGATTAAAAAATAAAATGTTTGTGTATCGCTTTGGAGCTTACATTTGGATTGTTGGGGCAATATTTCTCTTCTTTTTACCTGCCAATGTAAACCCCATCTATGTTTATCTATTGGCGATTATTTTAGGTTTTGGCATTAGCGCCCCAGGGCTCATTCCTCATACTATTCTTGGTGATGTTGTGGATTCCAGTGAACTGATTTTGAAAGAACGAGCAGAAGGGTCCATTAGTGGGCTAACAAATTTTGCGAATAAAATTTCACAGGCAATTGGATTAGGACTTGTGATGATTATTTTAGGAATCTTTGATTTTAAAGAAGCAGAACCTGGGCAAGTAGTGAATTCACAACCAGAAAGTGCGCAAATGGTGTTAAGAATTATCATTGCTTTTGCACCGCTATTGTTTATGAGCATTGGTATTTTTGTTTCTAAAAAATATAAAATTGATTATGAGATGCAAAAACGTATTATACAAGCTTTGGAAAATCGCAAACAAGGCATAGAAGATGAACAACTCATAAAGGAATTATGTGATGAAAAGACCAAATAAGTTTGTTTATGTAATCTTAAATTATTTCGCAAGATTGTATACCTTGATTGTGAAAAAACATCGTTTTCACAATCCCGATAAAATCAAAATTGAGACTCCATCGATTGTCATTAGCAATCATACTTCATTTTTTGATTTTTTGTATGTCATGTGGGCTTTTAAACATACTCCAGTTAATTTTGTTGTGGCAAGAAAATATTATGAAACCAAGCCTTTATCCAAAATTTTAAAACTTGGTCACACGATTCCCAAAAGTTTGTTCCAAGCTGATACCATGGCGATGAAAAATATGTTAGAAGTAATCAAAAAAGGTGGTGTAGTTGGGCTTTTTCCCGAAGGACAAATTTCCATTACAGGAGTCACGCTTCCTTTCGCTTCAGGAATTGGAAAATTTGTGAAAAAAGTTGGAGTTATGGTTTATGCAGTGAAAACAACTGGAGCTTATTTAAAAGATCCTCCTTGGACAAAAATCACCCGAAAAGGGAGAATTGATAGTCATTTGTTTCAAGCATTAACACCTGATGAAGCAAAAGGGCTTTCCCCGGAAGAAATAGAAGAAAAACTTTTTCATACCATTTTCACAAATCCATTTATCGACGGGAAAGCTTATATTTTTAAGGGCAAAAAGCTTGCGAAAGGTTTAGAAAACATTCTTTATTTATGCCCAAAATGCCACTCTGAAGGGGAAATGATAAGTAACAAAAATGAGTTAATGTGTTCAGAATGCCATTTTAAGTATGAAGTGCAAGTTAACGGATGGTTGCATCATGACGAAGAAAAAACCAACATTCAAGAAGCGTATCTTTATGAAAGAACGTTTGAAAAGAATAAAATATTAAATTCTCCTTCATTTATGTTGGAAGTTGATGTGAAAGTAGAAAGTATCAATCATTATCAATACCAGATTATTAGCCAAGGTAAGCTAAGAATTTCCCAAAATAGCATTGAATATCTTAGTGACGATAAATTTTCATTTTCCATACCGACGAATGTTGTTCGATATGTTCCTTTTGACGCAGGCATAAATTTTCAGATTTATATGAACAACATGTTATATCAATTTATTCCTAACAAACCTTATTTGGCAACTCAAGCCGTCATTATGATTGAAGAGTTATACAAATTGTCGAAGCAACCATTAAAGTAATGTAAAAAAGGAAAAAAGTGTTTAGGCATTCTTGCTTAAGCACTTTTTATAACATATTTTATTGTATTATGTTTCGATTTGTAATAAAATAGAAGAAGTATTTTAATCGGAGAGTGTATGAATAAATTTATTAAAATTTTAATGATTTTGGTTTTAGCTTTTGTTTTTTCGGGATGCAGTTATGAATTTTCATTTAAAACCGAAGAAAAAAAGTGGGAAGAACAAGCGCAGTCTTATTTAGAAACATTATCGCTTGAACAAAAGATTGGGCAAATGTTTATGGTGGGTTTTAGTGGTACGAGTATTCCATCATCCCTTATAACCAATATATCCCAATATTATTTTGGTAATTTTATTTACTTTGGACCAAATGTTGCTGATGATTCTTTAGTCCCTCAATTATCCGAAGATATCCAGAGCACGATTATGGAAAAAACAGGGATTCCTGGATTCATTTCAATGGATCAAGAAGGAGGCATGGTCGTTCGTTTTGCCAATAATGCAACACATTTTATAGGCAATATGGGATTAGTTGCTACAAACAAAAGCGACAATTCTTACATTGTTGGAAAATTTTCTGGTCAGGAGTTACGCCATTACGGTGTCAATCTCAATTTAGCCCCTGTTTTGGATGTCAACAATAATCCAAGCAATCCTGTAATCGGCATTAGAAGTTATTCCGATGATCCAAAAGTAGTTTCTGCTTACGGGAACATGATGATTAAAGGGTTAAGAGCAGGCGAAGTCATGGCAACTGCTAAACACTTTCCTGGACACGGTGATACATCGGTGGACAGCCATTATGGACTTCCTCAAATTGCCCATTCAATGGAACATTTAGAAGCATTTGAACTATATCCTTTCCAAAAAGCTATTGACAATGGGATTGATGCGATTATGTCTGCTCATATTATTTTTTCTGCACTAGATACAGTATATCCGGCAACACTATCAAAAAAAGTCATCACTGATTTATTGAGAGACAAGATGGGGTTTGATGGAATTGTCATGACGGACTCCATGAATATGGATGCCATCAGTAAAAACTTCGGAGTTGCAGAAGCTGCTGTTTTAGCGGTTAATGCCGGTGTTGATCTTCTTTTATACGGTGAATCGACGACACTTTCCGTTTTGGCTTATTTAGGAGTATTGAACGCTGTTAAGGGTGGGACGATTTCCGAAGACCGTATCAATGAAGCCGTTTTACGCATTTTAACGAAAAAGGCAAAATACAACTTATTTAATGATTATTTACCTCGAGTTAATTTAACGAATGCGGACTTTGCTTTGCATAAAGACCTAAGTGAAAAATTAATCCGAAAAAGCATAACTGTTGCGAAAGGTAGTGTTGACCAATTTTCTATAAGTAAAGCAACATTATTTATTTCTTCCGTTTGCACAAGATATCCTTTAATTCCTGGATACCAAATCAACACAACCAACAATTCGTTTGCTTATGTTGCCAATAATTACTTTAAAGAATTAGGGATGGTTAATGCAGATTATGAAGTGATTGGAACATCCGTTACAAGCACTAAAATGGCTACAATTATTGCAAAAGCAAGCGATTATGAACAGGTTGTCATTGCTATGGAAAATGCATCTTTATCACAAAGCCAACTTGTGAAAAGTTTATTTGCACAACACCCTGATTTATTGGTTGTGGCTTTAAAAAACCCCTATGATATCAATAATTTTACTGAAATTAACAATTACTTATGTACATACGGCTATTTCGCATCATCAGTCTTTGCTGTCTTTGATTTGTTAATGAATGAGTACGAAGCCGAAGGTATTATGCCAGTATATGTTGATGGATTATTTTAATTAACACGTGCTAATTTGCTTTTTTTATTATATAATTTATTTAGTTTTATTTAAGGAGGACAAAAAATGTACGAGTGGGATTTAACCCCGTTTTATCAGAGCTTCGAAAGCGAAGCGTTTAAACAAGATGGTGCTAAACTTTTTAGCATGCTTGATGAGATTATTGCTTTTTTTAACCACCCCAATGCTTCAATTAAACCTGCTTGGTTTTTAGAAGAAAACTTAAAACAGCAAGAGCAATTACACATGCTCTCTTTAAAAGTCATGAGTTTTATTAGTTTACGTTCATCGGCCAACACGCAGGATATGGAAGCTAAAAAAGCCATGGTGGCAATGCAAGGCTTATATCCAAAATTTGCTTTGCTAGATAACAAATTTAAAACTTACGTAAAAGAACTTGATGATTTAGACGGAATTGTTTCGAAAAGCGATTATTTGAAAGAGTATGCTTTTTTACTTCAAGAAACAAAAGAAGAATTGGAACACACGATGAGCGAACCATTAGAAGTCTTAGCAAGCGAACTAGTTCAAAATGGTTCATCGCTTTGGTCCCAAATGCAACGCCATCTAACATCAACAGCTGAAGAAGAACTGGATGGTAAAAAACTGTCTTTAACTGAACTTCGCAATTTGGCTTACAGTACTGATCCAAAAGTTCGTAAAGCAGCTTATGAAAAAGAATTAAGTATTTATGAAAAAATACAGGAGCCAATGAGTTTCGCTATTTCTGGAATCAAAGGTGAAGTTAATTTGTTAGGCAAACGTCGCCATTTTGCTTCTCCTTTAGACGAAGCTTTGTTTAAATCACGTTTAAGCAAACCAACACTTGATGCTTTGATTGAAGCAATGAAGAAATACTTGCCAGCTTTTAGAAAATATTTACTTCATAAAGCTTCGTTGTTAGGTTATGAAGGCGCTCTTCCTTGGTATGACTTGTTTGCACCAATGGGAAAATCAGAGAAGAAGTATACTGTTGAAGAAGCCCAAGCGTTCATTTTAAAACAATTTGGAACTTTTGGAGAAGAATTGCGAGGGATGGCCGAAAAAGCTTTCCGTGATAATTGGATTGACTATCTTCCAAGAAAAGGCAAAGTTGGGGGAGCCTTCTGCGCCAATAATCCAGCTTTAAAACAAAGTCGCATTTTATCGAACTTTGGCGGTGATATTGGTGATATTATTACTTTAGCCCATGAACTTGGTCATGCTTATCACGGAGAACAAATCTTTAAAGAGGCTTTATTGAACAGTCATTATACAATGCCAGTTGCTGAAACAGCATCCACGTTGTGCGAAACAATTACTAAGCGGGCTGCTTATCGTCAAGCAGAAACAAAAGATGAAAAAATTCACATCCTTGAACAAGAATTGCAAGATTCAACACAAGTAATTGTGGATATTTACAGTCGCTTCTTATTTGAACAATCGGCGTTCAATGCTCGTGAAAAATCGATTCCAAGTGCTAAAGAATTAAATGAATTAATGAAGGATGCACAAAAAGCTTCCTACGGGGAAGCTATTGATCCAAACACGCTGAATGGTGGAATGTGGATTAACAAATCGCATTATTATCGCGGTGGTTTAAGTTTCTATAACTTCCCATATGCTTTTGGCTTGTTATTTGCGAAAGGCATTTATGCGAAGTACATGGAACAAGGAAGTAGTTTTGTTGAGAAAATTAACCAATTGTTGAGAGCAACGGGGAAAATGAATTGTGAAGATGTTGCGAAACTCATCGATATTGATATTACCAAGACTGATTTTTGGGAAGCTGGTTTAAAAACGATTGCTTCAGATATCGACGAATTCATCCAATTAACAAAATAAATATTTAAGGGTAACATCGAGTTACCCTTTTTTATTGTAAATGTAGGGCATTGGTGTTATAATCTTCACATTAAGGAAAAATATATGGATAGATTATCTTTTAAAGAAAAATTCAGTTATGGATTAGGTGATTTGGCTTCAAACATTATCATTGCGGCTATAAGCTTTTATTTATTATACTTTATCGTTAATGTTGCTGGGCTCAATTCCGCATTGGCAGGTGTTATTTTCATTATTGCGCGTTTTTGGGATGCTATTACAGATTATTTTATGGGTGTAATCAGCGATAAAACGAAGTCGAAATACGGCAAGCGCCGCGTTTATATGTTGTTTGGAGCCATCCCTTTTGGGCTAACTTTTATTTTATTGTGGATTACGCCATTTAATGCTCAAACAACGGATTTTATTAAGTTCTTATATTATACAGGTATTTATATGTTGTTTAATGTTGTCTGGACGATTGTTTATGTTCCTTATAACGCTTTAACAGCTAATATGACAAAAAACTATGATGAAAGAACATCATTAAACGGAATCAGAATCATTCTTGCCAATGTTGGGATTTTATTAGGAGCAGCTTTATTTGCGTTGTTTGCGGAAGGTGAAGAGAGCCTTTTTGCAAGTCTTCTCGGTAGTGTCAAACAGGGATATTTACTTTCCAGCGCTATTTTTGGAGTACTTGCAGGAGTGATTATGCTCATTTGCGCGGTTAATGTGAAAGAACGTTACGATAGTTCTCAAACTTACGACCAAGGGTTAATGAAGACGTTAAAACAATTTTTTAAATTAAAAGAATTTCGAAGTATCATGATGTATTATTTATTGTCCATGGTTGGTTTTGATATCATTATGGGGGTCTTTTTATTCTTTGTAAATGATGCTCTTCATTTTGGGCAAATAGGCGGAGGAGAGGTCTCCATGATTTTTATTGCCCTCCCGTTGATCTTTGCCATTCTTTCCGCTGTCTTTTGGGTTAAATTATCGGAAAAATTCAATAAAGTCAAAGTATATACTTTCGCAACCATATGGATTGTCATTGCCCTTCTAGCTTGTTTGTTTATTCCTGCTTACAGTACCGGTAATGCTCTAACCGCATATCTTAGTTTAGGGTTTGTGGTTGTTGCTGTTGGTATTGGCATGAGTGCTGTCCAAATTTTACCTTGGGCAAGTGTTCCGGATGTTGTGGAAGTCGACGAATATGTTAATGGAACAAGGCGTGAAGGGGCATATTATGGGATTGTGCAGTTTATGTACAAAACCGCATCAGGGTTAGCGATTGCTTTTGTGGGTATAATTTTAAAACTTTTCCATTATGTGGAAAGCGTTGATGGTGTTAGTATCCCACAACCCGATGAAGCCTTGTTGGCAATTCGTTTAATTATGGGTATTTTACCAGGAATATTATTTATCATATCCGTCTATTTTGGTAGAAGAGCTGATTTAGATCGTGATCGTTTTAATTTTATCAAAAGCGAAATTACTAAGAGAAATGAAAAAGGTGCTTAAATATTTAAGCACCTTTTGGTTATAAACTAGTTGCCATTTTGTTTTTCACAACAATAACATCATCATACATTGAACGATGTTCTTTAAACACAATATGGCTGACATTGATGATGGTTACATCTTTCAAATCAAGAATACTTTTTTCGATGGCTTTAGCTTTTTCAGAATCGAGATTTGCGAAAGCTTCATCTAAGAAAATAATATCTGCTTTATTGATTAAACCACGAGCAATGGCTAAACGACTACGTTCACCACCACTGATGTTTTTGCCATTATCATAAATCATGGTTTCTAATCCTTTAGGAAGATTGTTTACAAAATCTCTTAGGCCTGATTTGTCAATGGCGTTTTCGATTTCTTCGTTTGAATAATCTTTGTATAAAGTCAGATTGTTTTTAATTGTATCTTCGAATAAAAAGACATTTTGTTCGACATTAGCGATATGGGAGAAATAATGTTCTTTTTTGATATCTTTTAAAGGAATATTATCAATTAAAATGGTTCCATCTTCTGGATTAAAATACTTCCTTAATAATTTTAAGATGGTGGATTTTCCGCCACCGGAAGGACCAACGATCAAATACTTTTTGCCTTTTTCAAATCCTAAACTGACATTCTCTAAAACAGAAGTGTCTTCATAGCCAAATTTCACATTTTCTAGTTGAATTGATTTTTGGAAACCTTCAAAGTCTTTTGTTTCATTATAATCTGTTTTATTTTTAAGAGTTTCATCAATACGCTTAAAGATGGATTTTACGGATAATATTTTCGGCAAAGCTTCAGAGAAGTTTTGAATTGGCCAAATAATTTTTTCTGCGGACTGAACAATCAAAATAACGGAACCGAAGCTGATTGCATCATTTAATGCCATCGATCCGACAATGACAATCAAGCCAAAGAATATTAGCATAAATGTGGAGTTTTGGGCAGCGAAGAAGAAGGACTTGATTCGATCGATTACATAACCTTTTTGCTGGATGTCATGACTTTTTTGGTAAAAATCATTTTTAACTTTATCTTCTAGGTTATTTGTTTTTACGATATGAAAGGCTGATAACACTTCTTTGATGTAAGAAGTATAAGCCCCAAACAGTTCACTACGCTCTTTATTGTGCTTGTTAAGTGGTTTGGAAGCTAAAGCAGAAAGAAGAATGTTTAGAGTCATTAAACCGACCGTTATTAAAAGAATCCGATAATCAACAATCACAAACAAGATAATTCCCGCAATTAGGTTGACTGCACCGAAAATCAATTCCACCATCGGTTCTAAGAAGTTTGCTTCGATTTGGTCGTAGTCATTGGTCAATGATGATAAATATGTAGAATTGTTATCTCGCTGAAATTCGTTAATGTTTTTCTTAAATACACGGCTTACATACTGTTGTTTCATTTTGCTAAGCGATAAACGGATGAACAACGCTTTGAAATAATGGAATGTCAGCAAACCAACAGCAAAGACAAGCGTCGCTCCAGAAATAATCCAAATATTATCAACAAACTGCGAAAAATCATTGATTTGAGATTGGTCGATAATATCTCTGATTTTTAAGGCAATAATGACATCTGCAAAAGCTGCAACTGCTCCACAGATAGTTAACCAAATAATTTGAGGGATAAATGCTTTTAATTGTTTAAGCATAGGAAGCCTCCTCCGCAAAATAATCTTTGCCTGTATAAGTTCTGATTTTTCCCTCTTTGATTTCTAAGACATAATCATATTGATTAGTAACTCCTGGATAGAAACGGTGACTAATGGAAATAACGGTATTATCTAGATTCAAAAAGGTTTGTTCGATTTCTTTTCCTAACTCTTCATTAACGGCGGATGTGCCTTCATCAATGAAGAGGATTTCTGCTTGTTTTGCAATCGCTCTGGCAATTGATAAACGCTGACGTTCACCACCGGAAAGGTTCTTGCCGTTTTCACTGACTTTTTCTTCAATTCCTAAAGCGCGGTCGTTTACAAATTGCCTTAAACCGGATTTATTGATTGCTTCATCAATTGTTTTTTGGTCAAGAGTTTTAAATAGGGTGATATTGTTTTTAATTGTATCTTCAAACAAGAAAACTTCTTGATAAATATAAGCAACTTTATTGGCAAAGCTTTTATCTTTAATTGTTTTTAAATCAACACCATCGACGGTAATTTTGCCTTCATAATCGGTGTATGTTTGGGATAAAAGTTTGATTAATGTTGATTTACCAACTCCACTAGCACCTTTAAGCAAGTACTTTTTGCCCTTTTCGATTGTGAAAGAAACGTTTTGGAAAATTTCTTTACCATCGTAACCGAAAGATAAATCGGAAACTGCAAATTGATTTTTGAATTTAAACTCGTTTGGTCGGTTATTAGTATAAGTGTCTTCTTCCAAAACAGTAATTTTATTGTAGATTTGCACTGAAGATTTAATTACATTTAATCTTGGGAAAATATCGGGAAGAGCAAACACCATGTTGCCGGACAACATCATGAGCATCATTAATTGATCATATTGAAGCCCAAATCTAGTTTGATACATTAAATAAATCAGCACCGCCACCGTACTTGCTCCTGCAATCGATTGGGTGATATTACGTTGTGAGTCACCAAAAAAGCGGAAACGATATTTACTTTGTTCGACTTTGTTTATGGCATCATAACTTTTATGTAAAAACTTATTATCCATATTATTAAGTTTTAGAATCTCTAGGCCATTAAAGGTATTGCCGATATTCAGAGTAAATTCTTCGTTGTTTTGGGAGACTTGTTTTTGTAATACTTCAGTTTTTTTCTCAAATGTTCTTACTAAAAAGAAAATAAGAATAGAAAAGACAACAACAGCAAGAGCTAAACGATAATCAATGGTCATCATTATTATTAATGAAACAACATACATACCGATTCTAAAAATAAAGTTCAATAAGTTAATAAAGAAATTATTTTCAAAGTTATTAATGTCATTTATTAAGTTAGAGATGTAAACATCTTTTGATTTTTTATTAAAGTGTTGATAGGATGTGTCCATTATTTTGGAGAAAGCTGCGATTCTAACATCGAGAATAGTATCACGCATATAACTAATTCTCAGCAAGCGTGAAGAAATAAAGATTAAAAAGCCAAGAACAACATATCCTGCCGCCATTATTGATACGCGTAAGAAATAGTCTGGGTCAAGGGAGGCGATGGCATCAAATAGTTTCGCAAAAATAAAAATTCTTAAGAGATCACTGACAACAGGGAAAAAGCAAGCAGTGAAGTAGAGGAAGAACCGCCACTTTCTTTTAAACAATAATTGTTTCATTTTGTAATATTTTCCTTTCAAATGACAAATACGCTTAATTATATATCATTAAAATTAATTTGTCAATAAATAAAATTAATAAAAATATTAAAAACATTAATTATAATATTATAAATGTAAAAAACTTAAGCAAAAAGCTTAAGTTTTTTAATTATTTTTCTGATTTTTCATAATCTTTTAAGAATCGTTCAATGCCAATATCTGTAAGTGGGTGGTTAAACATGTCCATAATGATTTTATAAGGGACAGTGGCAATATCTGCTCCCGCTTTAGCACACTTCACAATATGCATTGGGGAACGAATACTTGCACAAATGATTTGGGTTTTGAAATCATAATTTTGAAATATTTGTTTTATATCATATATGAGTTGCATGCTATCTTCACCGATATCATCTAAACGACCTAAAAAAGGTGATACATAAGTGGCATGGGCTTTAGCAGCTAGTAAAGCTTGATTGGCACTAAAAACCAAGGTTACATTTGTTCTAATACCTAAAGATGACAAATGTTTGACGGCAATTAAACCCTCTTTAGTCATTGGTACTTTTATAACAATTTTTGGGCTAATTTTCATTAACTCTAAAGCTTCTTTTATCATCCCTTGATGATCCAAACTGATGACTTCACCGGATATACAATCATCAACGATGTTGCTGATTTCCTTTAAAGTCTCAACGAGATTGCGCCCACTTTTTAAGATTAAACTAGGGTTAGTCGTAACGCCATCGAGAACGCCTAATTCCCAAACTTGGCGGATTTCCGAAACATTGGCAGTATCAATAAAAATTTTCATAATTGCCTCCCTTTTTCTATATTATACCAAAGAGATCAGTAATTGTTAAGAAAAAAGGTGGATTTTGTGATATAATATAAAAAGCTTAGTTAACCTAAGCTTTAAATGGTGCGGCTAGTGAAATTCGAATTCACACGTCAGGGACACTACCCCCTCAAGATAGCGCGTCTACCAGTTCCGCCATAGCCGCATGTGCCGTTATTTTATCACAATCAATTTGTTTTTTCAAGGTTTTTATCTCCCAACGTTAAATGACAATATGTCATATAAATTGTGTTTTTTAGCAATTAACATTTGACAGTGCTAATAAGTATGGTATAATACAATTGGCACTAAAGAATAACGAGTGCTAATAAAAAAACAAAGGAGTGAAAGCTATGAGAAATTATTTAGTTAAAAAAGCAAACGGAGGTTATCGTTTAGGATTTTTAGGAGATGCTTTTGATGATTTGTTTGATTCACCATGGACATCTAGTGCTAACAATATTATGAGAACGGATATTCGTGAGGAAGATAAACATTATTTACTTGATATTGATGTTCCTGGCTTTGCGAAAGAAGATATTAAAATTAGCCTAGAAAATGGTTATTTAACTGTTGAAGCCACCAAAGAGGAAGCAAATGAAGACAAAGACAACAAGGGTAATTACCTTCGTCGTGAACGTCATTATGGAAGTTGCTCGCGTAGTTACTATGTTGGTGACATCAAAAAAGAAAACATCTCAGCAAGTTTCAAAAATGGTATCCTTACGTTAACTGTTCCAAAAGAAAACGTTGAAGAAGTTGAAGCTAAAAAGTACATCGAAATTGAATAAGGAGGATCTTTGATGTTAAAACCATTGCATGATAATGTCGTATTGAAAAAAGAAAAAGTTGAAAAGAAAACAGCCAGTGGGATTATTCTCACTGGCGATGTTAAAGAACAACCAAGTTTTGCAGAAGTCGTTGCTGTCGGGGAAGGGACAATCGTTGATGGCAAACTAGTATCCCCAACTGTTAAAGTTGGCAATAAAGTTGTTTATAAGCGTTATTCCACAACAGAATTTAAATTTGAAGAAGAGGAGTATTTAATAATTGCCGAGAAGGATATTCTGGCAATTGTTGAATAAAGAAGAAAATGAGTAAAGATTTAAAATTTTCCAAGGATGCTCGTAGCGCCATTTTGCGTGGTGTTGATATTTTAGCCGATGCAGTCAAGATAACTCTTGGACCAAAAGGCCGCAATGTCGTTTTGGACAAGGGATATGGTTCACCGCTTATTACCAATGATGGTGTTACCATTGCTCGTGAGATTGAATTACCCGATAAATTTGAAAATATGGGTGCAAAACTAATTTATGAAGTCGCTAATAAAACAAACGATGTAGCTGGTGATGGAACGACGACTGCTGCTGTTTTAGCGCATTCCATGATTCATAAAGGCATTAATGCTATTGAAAATGGGGCTAATCCTGTTTTCTTGCGTCAAGGAATCGAACAAGCAGCAAGTGAAGTTGCGAAAAAACTATTGGAACGTTCACGTACTATTAATACAAACGAAGATATAGCCAGTGTTGCAACAATTTCTTCAAGTTCTGAAGAAGTTGGTAAAATCATTGCGCAAGCGATGGAAAAAGTTGGCAGTGATGGTGTTATCAGTGTTGATGAATCAAAGGGCTTTGACACTTACTTAGAAGTTGTAGAAGGCTTACAATATGACAAAGGTTACGTATCACCTTACATGGTCTCCGATCGTGAAAAGATGCAAGTTACCTTAGAGAATGCTTATGTTTTAGTCACAGATCAAAAATTACAGACTATTAAAGATGTTTTGCCTGTTCTTGAACAAATTGTTCAGGCTAACAAGCCATTATTAATCATTGCTGATGATTTAGAAAATGAAGTTGTCAGTACGTTAATTGTCAATAAATTACGTGGAACATTTAATGTTGTTGCCACAAAAGCTCCTGGTTTTGGTGACAACCAAAAAGATATTTTAAGTGATATCGCTACAATGACGGGAGCAACATTCTTCGCAAAAGACTTAAATATGGAGTTAAAGGATTTAGCTTTAGAACATTTAGGCCAAGCTAAGAAAATTTCCATTACAAAAGATAACACAACCATTATTGATGGTAGTGGCAATCAAGAAGAAATTAAAGAACGGATTGCGGAAATCAGAAAACGCATCGAAGCTTCAACATCCGAATACGATAAGAAACGCTTTAGCGAACGTTTAGGCAAGTTAACAAAAGGCGTTGCTGTTGTAAAAGTCGGCGCGATGACGGAAACGGAATTAAAAGAAAAGAAATTGCGGATTGAAGATGCCTTAAATGCGACCAAAGCAGCCATCCAAGAAGGAATTATTATTGGTGGTGGAGCTGCTTATATTGAAGTATATAAGGAATTAAAAGGCAAAATTAAATCCGATGTTGTCGATATTCAAAAAGGCATTAATGTTGTCTTAGAATCATTATTTGCACCGACTCATCAAATTGCTGAAAACTCAGGTTATGATGCTGGTGAAATCGTTGAAATGCAAAAACGCGCTAAACCTAATTTTGGTTTTGATGCGAAAACAGGCAAATGGGTTGATATGTTTAAAGCGGGTATCGTTGATCCAACGAAAGTCGCTCGAACTGCTATTTTAAATGCTGCTTCCATTTCCGCATTACTTATCACGACAGAAGTAGCCGTAGTGGATATTAAAGAAGAAAAAGAAGCTCCTATGCCACAAGGCATGTATTAAAATGATAATTGGCAAGTATATAGCTTGCCTTTTTTTAATGTAAATTGATTGGTTTATTTTCTAATTTAGAGTATAATAAAAACAATTCAAGGAGTAGCAAATGTTAAAATTAAAAAATATTACAAAAAATTATTATGTGGGACCTTTAGTTGTTGAAGCTCTAAAAGGGGTAAGTATTGAATTCCGTAAAAATGAGTTTGTGGCGATTTTAGGCCCATCCGGTTGTGGGAAAACAACCCTTTTAAATATTATTGGTGGGTTGGACCGCTATACCTCTGGTGATCTACTAGTCAATAATCGTTCTACAAAAGATTTCAAAGATGATGATTGGGATAGTTATCGTAATTATTCCATTGGGTTTGTCTTTCAAAATTATAATTTAATTTCTCACATTTCTGTTTTAAGAAATGTTGAGTTGGCATTAACACTTTCAGGAGTTAGTGTCGGTGAACGCCGTGAGCGGGCTTTAAAAGCTTTATCGGATGTTGGTTTGTCCGATCAAGTCCATAAACGACCTAATCAATTATCGGGCGGACAAATGCAACGAGTTGCAATTGCCAGAGCTTTAGTCAATAACCCCGATGTTTTATTAGCCGATGAACCAACTGGAGCATTGGATACGGAAACAAGTCGCCAAATTATGGAAATTCTCAAATCAATATCGCAAGAACGTCTCATCATTATGGTTACTCATAACCCGACCATTGCCAATCAGTATTCCACAAGAATTGTCAAGTTACTGGATGGGTTAGTTGTCGGTGACAGTAATCCATATCTACAAGAAGAAGCCAAAGAAATAAAGAAAGCTCACAAAGATAAAACATCGATGTCTTTCTTAACTGCTTTATCTTTGAGTTTGGGTAATTTAATAACCAAAAAAGCCAGGACCATTTTAACTGCCTTTGCTGGCAGTATTGGCATAATTGGGATTGCTTTAGTTTTATCCCTTTCAAATGGCTTTCAAAGATATGTTGATAAAATGCAAGCTGATACTTTAGCAAGTTATCCATTAACAATCAGTGAAACAGCAATTGATTTTAGTCAGATTATCAATATCAATCGGGGTACCGATTTAGAGGAATTTCCCGATACATCGATTATTCATGTTAATGCTTTAAGAGAGAATCTAAATAATGCCATTATTGAAAATGATATTAATGATCAATACATCAATGATGTTATAAAAAAGATTGATCCGAATTTATATAATGGCATTACCTATTCCTATGGTGTCGAAATGAATATATTCCGAAAAATGCCATTTGGAGCAGACTTTTATTATCCGGAAATTTATACGGGAGATAATCAGCCACCATTTACACAGTGGAATGAATTAATTGAAACAGAAAACGCCACAAATCCTTTTTCGTTTGTACAAACGCAATATGATGTTTTGGAAGGGCATATGCCAGAATCCAAAAACGAAATTGTTTTGGTTGTTGACAGCTATAATCAAATTACCGATTTGACATTAATTAACTTAGGATTTTTTGACATTGATAGTTCATCAAAATTTACTTTTGCTGATTTTATTGGTTACCAAGCAAAATTAATTTTAAATAATGGTTTGTATACATTTGACGGAACAAAGTTTACGAAAAATTATCAACAAGT
>JBFXJT010000021.1:0-7165 GCA_050174575.1 Bacilli bacterium | reverse complement strand
AGAAAAAAGGATATTTCCCGTGTCTTCAATGCTGAAACATTGATTATTGGTTTTACTGCGGGAATGTTTGGTGTTGTTATTACACTATTATTAATTATTCCCATCAATTTAATTTTAAACCATTTAGTTGAAATTCCTCATTTGGCGGCTTTAAAAGCTTATCATGGAACTCTTCTAGTCCTTATTTCCATGGTTTTAACATTGATTGCGGGCATTATTCCTTCACGCATAGCAGCTAAAAAAGATCCTGTTGAAGCGTTAAGATCGGAATAAATGAAATTGGAAGTTTAACTAGTTTGTTAAGCTTCTTTTGTTTACCATTATCAAAGGAAAATATCGAAAAAATTTAAAAAGTGATGGAATTTATCTTGCTTTTTTTTGGAGAAGAAATCAAAACATTGACAAAGAACCCACTTTCAACTATAATAACATTAGGATATGAATCGGAATTCATATTATTTTTTTGTGAAAAAAGTTCATTTATGTTTTAGAGACATTGATTGACTCTTATTTTAAAATGATCATAGTGGAGGTATTATGAGTAACAAAGTATTCATCGTTGGTGCTAAAAGAAGTCCCATTGGTTCTTTTTTAGGTTCTTTAAAAGATGTTCATCCAGCAGATTTGGGTGCTCAGGTTTTAAAAAAATTGTTGGCAGAAACAAGAGTTCCTGTTTCCAACATTGATGAAGTTATTATCGGTCATGTTTTATCGGCTGGTGTTGGTCAAGGGTTAGCTCGTCAAGTCTCGATAAAAGCTGGTGTTCCTGTTGAAGTTCCTGCCTATTCATTAAATATGGTTTGTGGCAGTGGCATGAAATCAATTATGAATGCTTATGCTAGCATAAAAGCTAACATGGCAGATTTAATTGTTGCTGGTGGCATTGAATCCATGAGCCAAGCACCGTATATGACAACTCCTAAAGTAAGAGACGGTGTTCGAATGGGCGATTTGACCATGGTAGATCATATGATTAAAGATTCTTTAACGGATGTCTTTAATAATTATCATATGGGAGTTACGGCAGAAAATATTAGTAAAAAGCACGGAATTACAAGAGAAGAACAAGATGCCTTTGCTTTAAAGTCACAAGAAAAGGCCATTAATGCTGTTGACAAGGGTTTGTTTGATGCTGAAATAATTCCTATCGAAATAAAAACAAAGAAAGAAACGATTATTTTCAGTCGTGATGAATATCCTAACCGAACGACAAACGCTGAAAAAATGGCAAAATTACGACCGGTATTTGTACAAGACGGAACTGTAACAGCTGGTAGTTCATCAGGAATTAATGATGGAGCAAGTTTTGTCATTGTTGCTTCGGAAGAAGCAGTTAAAAAATACAATTTGCCAGTTATGGCCGAAATCATCAGTGTTGGTCAAGGTGGAGTTGATCCATCTGTTATGGGTTTGGGGCCAGTTCCTGCTATCCGTGGAGCATTGAAAAATGCACATATGACCTTAGATCAAATGGAATTAGTGGAATTAAATGAAGCTTTTGCTGCTCAAAGTTTGGGAGTCTTTAAAGAACTAGTCGAAGAACATCATATTGATCGTGAAGCATTCTTAAGTAAGACCAATATCAATGGTGGAGCGATTGCTCTTGGTCATCCTCTTGGCAATAGTGGCAATCGGATTGTAGTTACTTTGCTCTATGGACTAATTGCGCAAAACCGTTCCATCGGCCTAGCTAGCTTATGCATTGGTGGAGGAATGGGAACAGCAATCATTGTGAAAAGAGTTTAACGGGAGGATTTATGAAATTAGAAGGAAAAGTTGCTATTGTAACTGGTGGAGCCAAAGGCATTGGTGCCGAAATCGCGAAAGCTTTTGCTCTTGAAGGAGCGATTGTCATTGCAGCAGATATGGGAGAAATGACTTACCAAGCCAATAATGTTTTTGGTTATCATTTAAATGTTGCGGATGTTTCCGGATGTAAAACCTTTTTTGATGAAATGCTTGCGAAATTTGGCAAAATTGATATTTTAGTAAACAATGCGGGAATTACTCGTGATTCAATGACTTATAAGATGACTGATGAAGCGTGGGATGTCGTATTAAATGTCAACTTAAAAGGTTTGTTTAATTTAGTGCGTTATATTGGTCCCCAAATGGAAACAATTGGTGGTGGGAGCATCATTAATATTTCATCAGTTGTCGGTGTTTTTGGGAACATTGGCCAAGCCAACTATGCGGCTTCTAAAGCCGGTGTCATCGGGTTAACAATGACTTGGGCAAAAGAATTTGCTCGTAAGGGCGTTCCTGTTCGTGTTAATGCCATTGCTCCTGGTTATGTTATGACCGATATTTTAAAAACTGTTCCAGAAGACTTATTAAAGAAATTTGCGGAGATGACCATGCTTAAACGTTTAGGTCAACCAGAAGAAATAGCAAAAGTAGCGGTGTTTTTAGCAAGCGACGATGCTTCGTACATCACGGGTCAAACATTAAATGTTAACGGCGGGATGCGTTTATAATTTAAATTACTTATGTAAAAAAAAATGGCCATTAAGCAACGCTTAATGGCTTTTAAATTAGCGATTTTTCATGATAACTGTTTCAATGGCATCGGCTACATCTTCAATGGAGTCGGAACACTTTTCAAAACGGTGGTAAATTTCTTCCCAAACAATGAGTTCAACGGGATTTTCTTCTTCAATAAAGAGGCGGCGAACCGCATCGATATAAATTCTGTCGCCAACTTCTTCTAAGCGGTTGACTTCAATAATATATGGCTCAATACTGCGGCTTTTTTTAAATTGAGGAAGTTCCATAATGGCTAATTTCAAAGCCTTGCATCCTTCAATAATTATATCATTAAATTCTGAATAATCACTTCTTAATTTTTGCACATTGTACATGTAAAGTCTAAATAAGACGTCTTCAATAGCATCGGTAACATCATCAATTTTCTGGCAAATGGCAATAATGTCTTCGCGTTCAATTGGTGTAATAAATTCTTTTGCTAGTTTTTGCATAACATCATGTTGTGCCAAATCGGCGGAATGTTCAATTTTGTGCATGGCTTGCACATCAGCAAGCAGTGTTCTGCGGTCATAGTTTAACAGAATATCCTTTAAAAAGGTGGCTGCTTCAACCGAAAATTGAACCAGTTTAATAAATGAAGTAAAATAATAGTTATCTTGTAATTTTGCCATAATCGACCTTTCTTTTATCTTAAAAGATTGTTATAAATAATTTAGCCATGATAAAACCAATTAGACCACAACCAGGGAAAGTTAAAATCCATGTTAAGACTAATTCTTTTACAATGCCCCAGTCAACTTTAGATAATCTTTTAGCGCTTCCAACACCCATGATAGCCGTAGTTTTCATATGAGTAGTGGAAACGGGAATACCAACAATGGAAGAAACAAGTAAACACCCAGCTGCCGAAAAATCAGCAGCAAAACCTTGGTATTGGTTTAATTTGACCATATCCATACCAACAGTCTTAATAATTCGATAACCTCCAACCGATGTTCCTAATGCCATTACCAAAGAACTTAAGATCATCAGCCAAATAGGAATTTCAAAACTGACGACATTGGCATTGCCTTGGGCTAAAAAAATACCTAACATAAAAACACCCATAAATTTTTGCCCGTCTTGGGCTCCATGCATGAAGGCCATTGCTGCACCCCCAGCAACTTGAGCGTTTTTAAAGAAAATATTTGTTTTATTACGGTCCGTTTTCTTAAAGATTAATTCAATGATTTTCACAAACAGCCAACCACTGCCAAAACCAACGATTGTGGAAAAGAGAAGACCATAGAGAACCTTAATCCACTCGCTTGCGTTAATTCCGGCCAAACCATTTTGAAGAGCAATCGCTGCCCCAGAAATACCGGCAATTAAGGCATGACTTTCACTTGTGGGAATACCAAAAATCCAAGCTAGGGTTGCCCAAATGACAATTCCTACTAGTCCTGCACAAAGGGCTGCTAACGCATCTTGGGCATTACCTCCAAAATCAACCATCTTATAAATGGTTTGTGCAACAGTAGCATTTAATATTGTCATGATAAACACACCTAAGAAGTTAAAAAATGTTGCCATGATGATGGCGTTTTTAGGTGAGATTGCTTTTGTAGAAATACAAGTTGCAATGGCGTTTGGGGCATCAGTCCATCCGTTTATCATAATTACTGCCAAAGTTAGGAGGACAGTAACTAATAAAATAGGATTGGAAAAAAATTGATTGATAAAGTCTAGAAAGCTGATAGTCATAACCGCTCCTAATTTTTACATATTTACCCTTGCCTATTATATCACTTTTTCAGTAAATAATGAAGACTGTTTTAAAAATAAAACCATTTTCATAAATGAACATAATTTTGAAAAATGTAAAATAAATGTAAAATTAATGGAAAAAAGGGATGAAAAATGGTGATTTTGTGGTATAATTCTTTTAGTTTATTTTTATTAAGGGGTAAATTATGTTTAAAAAATTCTTTCAGGACTTTAATAAATTATTTATTAAATTGCTTGATAATTGGCGACTGAAACTATCCGACAGTCAAGAACAAAATTCACAATATCAGCTTGCATATTTAAATGTTAGTCGTTTACAGGCTGTTTCTTTGTTTTTACTGGCGGGAACGTTGATTATTTTTTTTGCACAAGCGCTCAATTCACAGGGCGAATTACCAATGTGGTATTTTTACGTTTGTTTAGGAATTATTGCTGTGATTTCATTGGTCACTTTTCTTTTTGTAAGATTTGTTGTTCCTAAAAAAACATTCTCAATTATGGCTTTAAAAGGAATCTATTGGTCATTTTGGTCGATTAGCGCTTTAGTTATCATCTTTCTTTATATGTTAGATGCTTATAGTACTTCGAGCGTAGCATCTTTATTTGCTTTTTACTTAATTTTAGCTGCAATCCCTGTTTTTTCATTTTGGGAAATTTTTATTTTCTTAATGCTCCCAAATACGTTAATGGTAAGTATTTGGTATTTTGGGATTTTAACTTTTAAAGAAACTATTTATACTATTTTTTTGTATGAAGCTTTTGCTCTCACTATTTCTCAGTCCATGTATCATACGTTTCGTCGTATGATTGATTATGAAATTAAATTGAAGCAGTCAACAAATAAATTAGAGTTAATGTCACTTCAAGATCCGTTAACGGGCCTTCTTAACCGTTTTGGTCTAAATAAGGCTTTTCAAGAATTAAAGAATAATGCAAGTATTGATGAAAAATTATTTATTATTGCCATGGATATTGATTTTTTTAAAAACTATAATGATAAACATGGTCACCTCATCGGTGATGAATGCCTAGTTCAATTAGCCAACAATATTACAACAATTTTTAATGATGATCGTTGTGCGACTGGTCGAATTGGCGGCGATGAATTTATCATTTTTTATAAAGCCAAATATCAAAAAGAGGTCGAATGGAAGATGCAAGCCATGTATGCTTCGCTTTCAGAATTATCTTTTAATAAGGAAGCGGTTAAAACAAAAATTACCTTGTCCAGTGGCATTGCTTATGATAACTTTAGTCAATTGACTACTTGGACTGATTTATATTTTGATGCTGATGTTGTTTTATATCAAATTAAAAATAGTGGTCGTAATCAATTTTTATTTGTTTCGAAAAATAGATAGAAAGGAATTTTATGCCAATATACGCTTATTTTTTTCCAGTGGGAAAATTATGGATTGAAGAACAAAACAACAAAATTATTTCTTTGGGTTGTGAAAAAGAACAACTTGAAGAAACAGAGGAAAAAGAAACCCCGCTTATTAAGCAAGTGCGGGATGAACTGAATGAATATTTTGCGAAAACAAGGACTGTTTTTACTTTCCCGATTGAAATAAAGGGACCGCCTTTTTATAAGCGAGTTTGGGAAGAAATGGTGCATATTCCCTATGGGAAAACAATGACCTACCAAGATTTAGCAGTAAAACTCCAAACAAAAGGCATTAGAGCTATTGGCGGAGCATGTAAACATAACAAACTTATGCTTGTTATTCCTTGCCATCGAGTAATTGGTGCGAAGGGAAACCTTACGGGGTTTTATGGTGGTTTAGCAATGAAAGAACAATTACTTAATTTAGAAAATAATCATGACTTCATATCGAGGAAACATGAATAAAGCGACGTTACTTTCCAAAAAAACCTGGTTAGCAATTGTTGTTTTGGGGCTTGTCGGCCAATTAGCATGGATGGTTGAAAACTTTTATTTTAATACTTTCTTATTTAGAGAAATGGGTGGTTCCGCAAAAGACATTCGTAATATGGTTGCTTTAAGTGGCTTGGTTGCAACGATTACAACAATCTTAATGGGAGCTTGGTCGGACAAAGTTAAAAACCGTCGTTTATTTATCAGTCTGGGTTATCTTATTTGGGGAATTATCACTTTTAGTTTTGCTTTTATTTCTAAATCCAATCTTGAAACAATTTTTCCATCATTATCGACGGCTCAGATTATCACTTTTGGAATAACTTTAGTCATCGTGATGGATTGTATAATGACTTTTTTTGGTTCAACAGCCAATGATGCTGCATTTAATGCTTGGATAACGGAAACTACCAATGAAAACAACCGTGCTAGTGTGGAAGGTGTTTTGGGAGCATTTCCTTTACTTGCGATGCTAATCATTACTGGTCTAGGAGCTGTTGCCATTGACCTTTTAGGTTATGGCGCCTTTTTTGGTGCTATTGGCCTATTAGTCATTGCCTGTGGTTTGTTTGGCTTTTTCTTTATTAAGGACGAACCAAAGCAATCACAGGATGCAGTGTCTTATTGGAAGCGTGTTGTTTATGGGTTCCGTCCTTCCACAATCACTGCTCATCCTTATCTGTATTTAGTGCTGTTTGCTCAGTGTATCTTTTCGATTTCTTTTCAAGTATTTATGACTTATATCTTAATATATTTTGAACACAACTTAGGACTTTCGATGATGGAATATGGGTTAATGCTCGCCGTCATGATTTTAGTTGCCAGTGTTGTGGGGATTGTTTTTGGTCGCATCATCGATAAAAAAGGCAAAACGACTTTTGCAGTCATTGCATATTTATTATATGTCATTAGTTTATTTGTTATTTCCATGATGCGGGATTATTACCTGTTAATGATTGTGGGAACTGTTTTACTTGCTGGCGATATTTTATTGGTTACCATTTTAGGTGCCATTGTTCGTGATGAAACACC
>JBFXJT010000020.1:4487-24378 GCA_050174575.1 Bacilli bacterium | reverse complement strand
TTTTGTACCTTTGCTCACTAATATAACAAAGTACATCTCAGTTTTGTCAGTATTTTTTGATGTTTCTATTATATCATAAATTTAAATACAAAAAACTCTCCTTTTTTTAAGGAGAGTTTTAAAGAATTATTGTTCGTTTGTATAATCCATCGATACGTAACGTTGATACATACGGTAACGACGTTGTGCTTCTTGTTTGTTTAATTCAAGAAGTTTAGCAGCAGCTTCTGGATTAATTTCTTTTAATTGCGAATAGCGCGTTTCATTCATTAAGAATTCATCATATTTGTCCCAATTTGGCTCTTTAGAATCAAGTTGGAATGGATTCTTGCCTTCGTTAGTTAGTCGCGGATCAAATCTGAATGTTGGCCAGTAACCACATTCAACAGCAAGTTTTGCTTGTAGTTGAGTTGTTCCCATACCCTTCTTGATTCCGTGAGCAATACATGGTGAATAAGCAATAATAATTGATGGACCTGGATAGCTTTCCGCTTCTTTAAATGCTTTTAATGTTTGCAATTGTGAAGCACCGTGGGAAATGGAAGCAACATATACATGTCCATAACTCATCGCTATCGATGCTAAATCTTTCTTCTTGCCTACTTTACCAGAAGCAGTAAATTTCGCAATCGATCCTGTTTTACTTGATTTTGAACTTTGACCGCCTGTATTGGAATATACTTCAGTATCTAAGACTAAAATGTTGATATCTTCATTATTGGCGATAACATGATCAAGACCACCGAATCCAATATCATAAGCCCATCCATCACCACCGATAACCCAATGCGAACGTTTCACAAAATAATCTTTTAATTTTAAAAGTTCTTTTGCTGTTTCACAGTTGGCTTGTTCAAGTAATGGAACTAATTCTTTGGAGATTTTTTCAGTTTCTTGACTATTGTCACGATTCTCTAACCATGCTTTTAATAATTCATGAATACGGTTTGTTTGTCCTTCGTTTTCAAGTATTTTTTCCATCATCATGCCGATACGACTACGGATGGCTTCTGTTGCAACACGCATTCCATAACCAAATTCTGCATTATCTTCAAATAATGAATTTGCCCAAGCTGGTCCTTTGCCTTCCGCATTCTTTGTATAAGGTGTTGCTGGGAATGATCCGCCATAAATGGATGAGCAACCCGTAGCATTGGCGATAACCATGCGTTCGCCGAACAATTGAGTCACTAAACGAACATAAGGTGTTTCACCGCAACCGGCACATGCACCACTGAATTCAAACAATGGTTTTGCAAATTGGGAATTCTTAGGATTAGCAAATTTATCAAGAATATTTGATTTATAAGTAACATTTTCATGGAAATACTTCGCAAGTTTATCGCGGCCTTCAGCAATCGCTTCATCGATTGGAACCATCTTAAGCGCTTTTTCGCCTTTTCTTCCAGGACATGCATTAACGCAAACTTCACAACCTGTACAATCAGCAATCGATACAACGATGGAATATTTCAATCCTTCGTATCCTTTACCTACAGGGTCAAGGTATTTCGCATTATCTGGGGCGTTCTTAACTTCATCGGCTGTTGATAGGAATGGACGAATAACAGCATGCGGACAAACAAAGGCACATTGATTACATTGAATACAGTTTTCTTCGTTCCATTGTGGCACAAACGATGCAATGTAACGTTTTTCAAAAGCTGTTGTTCCGTTTTCCATTGTTCCATCTTCATAACCATTAAATGCGGAAACAGGTAAATCATCACCACGTAGAGCATTGACTGGATTAGCGATTTTCACAACAAACTTCGGTGCTTTTGGATCAACATATTTTTGTTCAAGTGGTAAGTTGCTCCATGCTGGATCAACAGTAATTTCCTTTAATCCTTCTGCGCCTTTATCAATTGCTAAATAGTTTTGATCAACAATGTGTTGACCTTTTTTAATATATGATTTATAAGCATACTTCTTCATTAATTCTTGAGCTTCTGCATAAGGCATGATTTGCTCGTTTAATTTGAAGAAAGCGGCTTGCATAATCGTATTTGTGCGATTACCTAAACCAAGTTCCATTGCTAGAGAAACAGCATCGATAACATATAAACGCGCATGTTTGTCAGCTAAAGCTTTTTTAAATGAATTTGGTAAAAAATGAACTAAATCATCATCACCCTTCATTGTATTAAGCAAGAAACGTCCGCCATCTTTCAATTCGCGTAACATATCATATTTTTGCGTATATGTGTCTAGCGAACAAGAAATAAAATCGGCTTTAGAAACTAAATAAGTTGAACGAATTGGATTGCGCCCAAAACGTAAATGGCTGTGGGTAACACCACCGGATTTTTTAGAATCATATGCAAAATAAGCTTGTGCATAATAATCGGTATTGTCACCAATCAGTTTAATCGTATTTTTGTTGGCACCAACAGTTCCATCACTACCTAAACCGTAGAATATTAATTGGCTAACGCCTTCACCCGTAACATCGGTATGATTGTTTAGTGGTAAAGATAAATGAGTCACATCATCATTAATTCCGATTGTAAAGGAATTAAGGGCTTTTTCGCCCTTTTCAAGGTTTTCAAATGCTGCGAAAATTTGTGATGGATTAGTATCCTTACTAGATAAACCATAACGTCCACCAATAATGATTGGCGCATTAGGTTGATTGTAAAAGACTGATTTAATATCTAAGTATAATGGTTCGCCAATTGAACCTTGTTCTTTTGTTCTTTCTAAAACAGCAATACGTTTGACAGTTTTAGGTAAAACTCGTAATAAATGTTCAGCAGAGAATGGGCGATACAAATGAACATTAATTAAACCAACTTTTTTGCCTTGTTTTATTAAATGGTCAACAACTTCTTTTGCACATTCAATAACTGATCCCATAGCAATAATGATATCAGTCGCATCTTTAGCGCCATAATAAACAAACGGTTTATATTCTCGTCCAGTTACTTTCGAAATCTCATCCATGTATTCTTCTACAATTCTTGGGATTTCTAAATAATATTTGTTTTGTGCTTCACGTGCTTGGAAGTAAACATCACCGTTTTGAGCTGAACCACGTGTTACAGGATTGTTAGGTGTTAAAGAATGATTTCTAAAAGCTTCAACAGCTTTATAATCTAATAAGCGGTTATAAACTTCATAATCCATTACTTCGATTTTTTGAATTTCATGACTTGTACGGAAACCATCAAAGAAATGTAAGAATGGAATGCTTGATTTAATGGCTGCTAAATGCGCAATTCCCGCTAAATCCATTACTTCTTGAACACTGGAAGATGCTAACATGGCCCAACCAGTTTGGCGAACAGCCATAACATCTTGGTGATCACCAAAAATTGATAAAGCTTGAACGGCAATACTTCTTGCTGATACATGAATAACACCTGGTAATAATTCACCAGCGATTTTATACATGTTAGGAATTTTTAATAATAAGCCTTGGCTGGCGGTATAAGTAGTTGTTAAAGCACCAGCTTGTAACGAACCGTGAACTGTCCCTGCTGCACCAGCTTCTGATTGCATTTCCACAACTTTGACAGGAACGCCAAATAAATTCTTTTTACCTTTGCTGGCCCAATCATCAACATATTCTGCCATTGTTGATGATGGTGTAATCGGGTAAATCCCCGCTACCTCAGTAAATGCATATGATGCCCAAGCTGCTGCTTGGTTTCCATCCATTGATTGAAACACTTTTTTTGCCATTTTAATCCTCCTAGTATTTTTAACTATTATAGCACAATCGTCTCTTTTTCTCAAGGTCTTTTCATAAATAACTTATGAAAGCATTTTAGACCGTTCTTAAATATTCAAATTGCTTTTGCATTTGATTAATTCGTAAATAGACTTTTTCTTTCACAATTTCTGGGATAACCAGATCACGTCTAAACAAATATTTTGTGACAATTGCCGTAAATGCAATCGCATCAATTTCTAATTGTTGATTTAAAAATAGTTCATCGCTATGGATTGGTTGAATATAGTGTTCAAATTCTTGTCTCCAAGAATTGATTTCTTCTTCAGTTTCATTTGTTTTTTCAGAATTAATGATTTGAAACCACTGATAGGCATGCCTTGTCTCATGAATCATCGATGCTGTTATTTCCAAATCCGATAGTTTTTTAATAACATCTTCATTGATGTTTATTTGATAATGTTCTTTTGAAAACAAACAAACAACTTTAGCAAACTCGTCCGGCATTTTTAAATAAGTGATTTTACACATTGGTATTTTTAAAATATGGGATATTGTTGTAATGATTTCTTGGATTAAAGCTTTTTTACTGTTGATCATAACTTGTTCCCTCGTGGGCATTATATCAAAATTTATTAAAAAAAGAAAGACTTGAAATAATCTGCTTTTCGTGGTAAAGGTATAATGAAACATGTTATAATATTGCTTGAGGTTCGTTATGAAAACATTGCTTGTCGGTATCAATTCCAAATTTATCCATCCCGCAATGGGGATTATGCAATTAGCCGCCAATACAACTTGGCCTGTTTTAATAAGAGAATTTACCATTAAAGACGATTTTCACAAGGTTGTAGAAGAGATTGCCCTTGTGGATGCGGATCTAATTGGAATATCTGTATACATTTGGAATGCTTGCTTTGTGAAAGAAGTGCTTAAACTATTGCATTCTAAACCAATTGTTGTTTTGGGTGGCCCCGAAGTTAGTTTTCGGCCAGATGAATATTTTATTTTTCCAAATGTGAAATATATTGTAAAGAACGAAGGCGAACTCGCTTTAACACAATTGTTGGATTATTATCATAACAAGTGTTTGCTTACGGAAGTATCCAATTTATATTATAAAACAAATGAGATTCATTATACTTACGACCTAATACCCGACATCAATCATATCAATCATCAATATGAGTTGATGGGTGATCCTAAAAACCGTTATGTTTATTTAGAATCAAGTCGCGGATGTCCTTATTCATGTTCTTATTGTTTAGCTTCGCTTGATAAGAAGGTTCGTTTTTTCCCGCTCGATCAAATAAAGCAAGAAATTCTTTGGGCAATCAATGCTCATGCGAAAACAATTAAATTTTTAGACCGTACTTTTAATGTCGAAAATAAACGGATGATAGAAATATTGACTTTTATCAAAAACCATGACAACAATCACGCTGTTTTTCAGTTCGAAGTTGTTGCTGATTTAATAACCGATGAAGTCATTGCTTTTTTACAACAAATTCGTCCAGGATTAATCCGTTTTGAAATTGGGATTCAATCCATTAATGAAAAAACAACAGCTGCCATTAATCGAAAACAGGACTTCTTAAAAACAAAAGACGTTGTTGCGAAAATCAAAGATAATATTACAATCCATCTCGATTTGATTGCTGGTTTACCTTATGAAGACAAAGCTTCATTTCAAAATACGTTTAGTCAAACTTTATTGATGTTCCCCGATGAACTGCAACTAGGGATTTTAAAGGCTTTAGCTGGTACGAAGATTGTGAAAGAAAAAGACCTTCATGATTATGATTTTAACGAATTGCCTCCCTATGATATTCAAAACAATAAATACTTAACACAACAAGATTTACAAGAAATAAAACTTGTTGAAGAAGGTTTAAACCGTTATTACAATTCCCATCGTTTTGAAAAAGCAATGAAATACCTCCTAACTGAGGTTAAGTATAACCCCTATGACCTTTTCCTTGTTCTAGGAACATATTTAAAAGATCATCCTACTGCCTTCTTACAAATCAAAGACTTGGCAAGTGCTCTTTTTAAAGCAATCCAAGTTCCTAATCAAGATTACTTTTTATTTTTAATAAAACAAGATTATTTAGAAAAAGCTTTATTAAAGCCACCTATTTGGTGGGAATATCCTCTTTCTAAACAAGAAAAGAATGCCACAAATGCCCTTTTCAAAAAGCAGTATAGAGAATTGTCTCTAACCGACCTTTCGCATAACAGCCGTTTGGAAAAATACGAAACCAAGCAAGAAATCCAATACTTTCTTGTTTTATACAAACCAAAGAATATCTTTAAGTTAACAATAAAAAAGGACTAATGTTTAAAATTAGTCCTTTTTAAATGATGTTTAATATCCATTTTGGAAAAAACATACAACCGACTTCCAAAGTCACCAATCATGCGAACCTGATTGTTAAATCCTGTTCCCATAAATTGTGGATTAAGCTTAACGCCAGCATGAAAGAAAGCTTTCCCGTGGACAATGTAACGTTCTTTTTCCGTATTTGGATGATAAACTTTCCCAATAAAACGATGCAACTTCCCATTCACTTTTAGATGAATTGGCGATGCAATATTGATTAGACCACCAAAATCCAATAAATTTAGTTTTTGGATAATATTATAAAAAACATAATAATTATCATCTAAATGGTTTATTTTCACAACATCATTACTCATATACGGATGAACCAGTGTTTGAAAAAAGCCATACAAACCTAATTGCTTTTTTTCATCCATAACATAAAAGCCCATGCGATTAAGTTCAAAAATCGTTGGGTATGAACGGTAGAAACGACCAAATTGCCATAAATGACGGTATTTCTTATAAAGAATTATTTGGGATTTAATGGCTTTTAACGTTTCTTGATCTTGTTCACAAAGATTCATTTCATAACCAAGAACACCAAAACAACCTAAATAAAAACGGGAATGAAGCGGTGTTGTCCGTAGTGTTTGATGGTTGGGAACACTGCTCACATGATTGGAAATTGTTGATAACGGATACCCGTATGATGTTCCCGTTTGAATGAATAACCTTTCTACATAATCCGTATCATCGCTTGTCCAAATTTGGGGAAAGAAACAAAGCATTCCTAAATCGAAACGATTGCCTCCGCTTGCACAGCCTTCAAAAAGAATGTTGGGGAAGCAATTGGTTAAATAATCAATTACTTCATACAACCCTAAGATATACCGATGTAAAAATTCTCCTTGATTGCTTAAAGCGGATCCATACATATCCGTGATATTTCTGTTGTAATCCCATTTCACATAACTGATGTTAGCTTCACTTAATGTCTTGGATAATTTTGTTTTTAAGTATGCCACAACTTCGGGATTAGTTAAATCAAGCAATAATTGGTTACGTCCAAGACTAGGTGTATGATTAGGAAACTTGACAGCCCAAGTTGGATGGCTACGATATAAATCGCTGTTTTCACTAATCATTTCTGGTTCAAACCAAAGGCCAAATTGTAATCCTAAACGATTAATTTTATCAGCCAATCCTTTTAATCCATTTGGAAGTTTTTGTAAATTGACATCCCAATCACCTAAGGATGAATGGTCGTCGTTTCGTTTCCCAAACCACCCATCATCAAGAACAAAAAGTTCAATCCCAACTTCTTGCGCTTTTTTTGCAAGTTCTAAGATTTTCTTTTCATTAAAATTGAAATAAGTGGCTTCCCAATTGTTTAAAACAATCGGTCGATTTTTAAATTGGAACTGTTTGGGAATAATATGACGGTTAACAAACGCATGAAAATTGTTTGATAAATCGTTTAATCCTTCGTTGGTATAAGTCATAACAACTTCACAAGTTGTAAAGGTTTCGTTACTATTTACACAGTAATTAAATGCGAAGTCACTCATTCCTAACAGTAACCGTCTTTGGTTGTTGGGCATTGTTTCCACAAGCGTTTTATGATTACCACTATAAACAATATTAAACCCAAAGGCCCATCCAGCATCTTCTGTTGTTGTTGATGGTTTTAGGATGGTAAGTGGGTTATGAGTATTGCTACTAGAACCACATTTAGCATCATTGATAAAGATGCCTCCATCTAAACGATGTGTTTGCTTTTGTCTTTCTTTAGCCCATGCTCCATCAAAGGTTAGCATTTCTAAATCGTCGGCTTCAAAATCCCATTGACCGGAAAACATTCTTGATAAGTAAATGGAACTAGTCGATTGGTTAATAAGACGAACGTATCTGCTGATAACATTTGTGTCTTCAAATACTTTATAAACTAATTGCAATTGTAAATGACGGCTGTCATCTTCTAAAATGATTTTTAAAAGATCATCGGGGTCTTTAGCTTCTGGAAGAGGCCCCTTAATATTCTTATCGAGTTCATAACTGACATATTTAAAATTAGCATAAAAACCATCAGTCATGTTGTGAAAAAGGAGGGCCGGTTCCCGGTAATCTCCCGTTCCATATGTGGAATATTCAAACGGCAAATAATTGGTATATACTTGCTTTTTGCCTTCATATTCGATAGCTGTTCCTGCTCCACCGTGCAGTTTTACTTTTAAATGATCAATATCAAAAAAGGCTATTTTAGCTCCATAATAATGGTGCAGTAATAATCCTTCAGAAACAGCGAAAATATATGAAGTATCGTTGGTTTGTAAGTGAAAAACCTGATCAGTAATCTTAATCATGTGTTTTTCTCCTTAAAAACACTTTAGCTTGATAAGGCTGTAATATATCATCATTTGCTTGATCGTTGTTCAAAAGAAGATCATATGAAGAAAAATCATGGAGAGCTTTAAAGGATAATGGTTTATCCTGATAATTACACAGGACTACTAATTGGTCATCCTTCCAATTCCGTTCATAATAAACAAGCGCTTTGTGTTTTGGATAATACAACTTAAAATCACCATAAACAATAACGGGGTGTAGTTTTCTTAAGGAAATTAATTGCTTATAGAAGTGATAAATCGATTGTTCATTTTGTAGGTTTTCTTTCACATTAATCGTTACAAAATTAGGATTAGCTTCAATCCATGGCGTCGCATCGGAAAAACCGCCATGGATGGTATCATCCCATTGCATTGGCGTTCTAGCATTATCCCGACTCATATATTTAATTTTATGCATCATTCGTTTGTGTGACAATTTTAATTTTGTTCTACCAATATGATAAACGCGGTGCGTTTCAATATCACGGTATTGATTTAAATTTGTGAAATGAGCATTTGTCATGCCTATTTCTTGTCCTTGATAGATGAACGGAGTCCCCTGTTCAAAATAAAGCATCGTTGCGAGCATCGTTGCACTAGCATAGTAATAATTTAAATTCCCAAAACGACTTACGGAACGTGGTTGATCATGGTTTTCTAAGTACAATGAATTCCAACCTTTGCCATTTAGAGCATTTTGCCACTTGGCAAGCGCAAGTTTTAAACGGTAAGGTTTAAATTTTTTAAGCATCCATTTAAAATAGTTATCCACTCCCATATGATCAAATTGAAAAACCATATTTAGCTCATCAACGCCTTCTTCAATATATTCCAAGGCTTTTTCCGGTGTAATAAAAACACATTCACCAACGGTAAATATATCATACTTATCAAAGACATCATGTTTCAATTCTTGCAAATATTCATGAATTTTTGGGCCGTTGACGTAATATTCTGCTCCTTTTAAAACAAGGATGCGGTGGCTATTTTGTAAGGCTTTTGGTTTTGACAAAATATTAATAACATCACACCTAAATCCGTCGACTCCCATATCTAACCAAAAACGCAAAATGTTTTTGATTTCTTCTTTCACAAGCGGATTTTCCCAATTCAAGTCCGGTTGTTCCGGAGCAAACAAATGTAAATAAGAAACATCATTTTCCGGAAGATAAGTCCATGCAGATCCACCAAAAAAAGATGTCCAGTTGTTTGGTTTCTTTTTCCCTGGTGAAAGATAATAATAATCGCGATATGGACTATTAGGATCACTAATGGCCTGTTTGAACCACATATGTTCATTGGACGTGTGATTGATGACTAAGTCCATAATGATTTTAAGTTCTCGTTTATGGGCTTCTTTAATTAATTCTTTAAAATCATCAATTGTTCCATAGTCGGGATGAATGGCACAATAGTCAGCAATATCATATCCCATGTCGTGAAGGGGAGAAACGTAAATAGGGGATAACCATAAGGCGGTTACCCCTAAATTTTGTAAATAATCTAAGCGACTAATGATTCCTTGGATGTCGCCAATGCCATCATGATTGGAATCTTGAAAACTCCTTGGATAAATTTGATAAACAACAGTTGTTTTATACCATCTCATAACTTTCCTAACCCCCGAATAATCCGAAAATTAATAATGTCAACAAGCCCTTCCATTTGTATCAATGAAATGGCTCCGCCACTCATTGTCGCAATTGTTCGTAATGGTGTTTGGGCTAGTGTTTCTTTCATGGCTTGTTTCATCCATTCATTAGTAATGTGTTTGCTCATTTTCGAAGCTTTCCGTAAAATAACTTGATATAGAATAAAGCCAAAAATGGTTTTTTTCACATCTTCTAAAGTTGCATCCATTGCATAAGGGCGGTGTTTTATAATGTGTTTTGGTGGTAATAGCCGTCCTAATAATTTTTGAAAGTCTTCTTTCTCAATGTGGTATTCTTTATCGTTATAAGCGCTTGGGTATGGTTCGTTAAAACCTGCCTCATTTTCTTCTTTCACAACAACTTCTTCTAAAATGACTTCATGCGCGTTTTTACAAATTTGAATCTTATACTGACCTTTATCGACATGATAAGCCTTCATATCAACATCGTAATAAGCAAAATCTTGATAATTTAAGATAAAGGAAACTTCTTTTTGTTCATTTGGTTCTAAATATACTTTTTCAAAAGCACGTAGTTCACGAAGTGGTTTATAGACCTTTGAAAAGTTGTTTTGTACAAACAAGAGGACAACTTCGCTTCCGGCCATTTTCCCCGTATTCTTGACTTTTACCTTTACCTCAAGCGGACCAGAAACCCTGATTACAGGGATGGATACGTGTAAGTCCGAATAAGCAAATTTTGTATAACTTAAGCCATACCCAAACGGATATTGAACTTGTTTTTTAAAAGTTTCATAATATCGGTAACCGACATAAATGCTTTCTTGATACCAACAGCTATGGTTTCCATCAGCAAAATTAGCTGTTGAAGGATCATCTTCAATTTTATATGGGAAAGATGTTGCCAATCGTCCTGAAGGCGATACCTTACCATACAAAATATCTAAAACAGCTTTTCCCGATGCTCCTCCTAACAAATGGAGCGCTAAAATACCACCAACAAATTTTTCAAAAGGAAGACTGACGGGGGCTCCCATGGATAACGTGACAACAATATGCGGGTTGACTTTCGAAACTGCTTCAATCAATTGCAAATGTCCTTTAGGAAGATCGATGTTTTTTCGATCAATCCCTTCAGTTTCATATTCTTCCGGTAATCCAACCATAATGATTATTTTATCGAATAAAAGTGCTTCATGAACAACTTCATCAATTAATGCTTTGTCATATCCGTCGTTTTCCATCGTGTAACCACGAAAATATTTCGAGTTAGGCGTGTAATTGCTGATTTGATCAACAACATTGTCAACTTTTAGTGGGTTGACGTTGGAACTGCCTCCCCCTTGGATTCTCGGACTTTTCGCAAAACTTCCAACAATAGCTACTTTATCACCGGGTTTTAACGGTAAAATACCATCATTTTTTAATAGAACAATACTATCAGTGGCGATTTGCTCAGCAATATTGAAGTGTTCGTTATTATCAAATGGTTCCGCAATATTATTCTGATATTTTTCAATTAATTTTAAAATTCTGGAAACAGACGAATCAATGTCATTATCAATAATGTATTCGTCTTGCAATCCTTTAATCAGTTTTTTCGAATTGTAAGTTCCACTACTCGGCATCTCTAAGTCAAGTCCTTGTAAAAGACTTTGAACACGGTTGCTTACAGCACCCCAATCAGAAACGGTCACTCCCTTATAATTCCATTCGTTTCGTAAAATATCCTTTAACAATTTTCTGTTTTCCGTTGCATATATCCCATTAATTTTATTGTATGATGCCATAATGGTTGCTGGGTTTTCTTTAATAGCAATTTCAAATGGCTTCAAATAAATTTCTCTTAATGCCCGTTCATCAACAACGGCATTGATGTTGAAACGATATGTTTCTTGATTGTTTAGGGCAAAATGTTTTAAACTAGCGCCGATATTTTGCTTTTGCAATCCTTTAATCCAACTTGCACCCATGGCTCCACTTAAATGAGGATCTTCGGAAAAGTATTCAAAGTTGCGGCCACAAAGAGGGTTTCTTTTGATGTTGACACCGGGACCTAAAACAACCGCAACATCAGCGGCTTTGGCTTCTTTCGCAATCGTTTCTCCCATTTTTTCAGCCATTTTTTTATTAAAAGAACAAGCTACTGCAGCAGCGCTCGGAAACAATGTGGCAGGATAACTATTATTTAAACCAAGATTATCGTGATCATCAATTTGTTTCCTTAACCCGTGCGGTCCATCTGCCATCATTATTGATTTTATTTTTAGCTTTTTATTAGTATATGTATGCCAAACATCTTTGCCCGTTAATATCGAAACTCGTTGTTTTAAATTCATGTTACTCTACCTCAACTTTTATTTTTTGAGTTAAAACCATTTGTCTGTTCGAAACAACGACTTCACCATCAAAAGCTTGTCCATTTGTACGGACCCAAAAAGCTGCTTGACCTCCGAGCAAAGAAACCTGGGAAGGTCCAATCAAGGAAACACCACCACTTGTTTTGATCGCAAATGGATCAAAAGCATATGTTAGAACGTTTTGGTTTTGGTCGACCTTTTTTATACATACCCTTACAACATCATATGTCTTGTGATGATAAAGGACGTCTGCATCGGCTTTAATAAGCCATTTAGTCGCTGTTTGTTTCCCTTTGATAGTTTGTGTTACTAATTGGTTGTTTTGATAACCTTCAAACCGCCAATTTGTTCCGCCACTGGTCAATTTATAAAATAAACCAGTCGCTTCTTGCCTAGATATATGATATTTAACCATTATATATAACATTTTAAATTTCGAAATTAACGGTAAATTTTGGCTATTTTGTATTTTTTTAAATAATTGCTTAGTTAATTTCGCATCTTGTTTGGAAAAATGATATTTGTCAACCAAAATATTACCAATAAAATCTGTTACTTTAATCAGTGGTTTAAAAAACTTTGAAGCATTTTTTCCGTGATATTCGCCAACAAAATAGTCATCTTTAAAGATCTTAATATAATCACAGTTTGTAGCAATATATATTTCTTTTAAAAAGCTCTTTGAATAATCGCCAACATTCATTTCCGATAATACTTCTAAGACAGGATGATGGTTATTTTGGGCAGCATAAAGAAAAGCGGCATATTTAGGAAGTCTAAACATATCTAAAACACCGTGATAACAAATTTTATCACCGCTACCAAATTGTGGGTGGGTTTGATAATCATTCATGCACCAACCAATACAACCGGATATTTGTTTTTGTTTGTCTACGGCTTGTAAAACAGCTTGATGTCGAAGCGCTTGGCTAACACGATGAGCTTCATCATCATATGGCTTGGTTGGAAACATATGACCATTATGTTCCGTAATTAAGTATGGAACATTTTTTTTAATTTTTCGCGCCTTTTGAATGGCTTTATTCGTTCCTTCGTGGGTGAAATCATTAAAAGTGTACACATCTTCAAACATTTGTGATGCGCCAAAGTTGCGGACACCACCGGTTGGTCGTGTTTTGTCCAACTGTTTTGCAAGTTTGTTCGTTGTTTCATAAAGTTCCTGATGATCATCCGATTCATTAATCCTAACTCCCCATAAAATAATCGATGGGTGATGACGATCTCTTGTAATCATGGCTTTCGTGTTTTTTAAAACATTATCTAAAAATGGTTGCTCACCGATATGTTGCCAACCAGGGATTTCTTCCATCACCAAAAGACCTATTTCATCGCAAGCATTTAAAAAATGTTCGGAAACAGGGTAATGGGATGTGCGCACAATGTTAACACCCAATTCTTGTTTTAAAAGACGAGCATCAGCAACTTGAGCGCTTTTCGGCATGGCATATCCTACATATGGATAGCTTTGATGGCGATTTAATCCACGTAGTTTTAAAAAACGGTCATTTAAATAAAAACCAGATTTTGTGAAAAGAATTTTTCGAAAGCCAAATCGAATGTTTTCACAATCACTATTTAATCCTTGATTGAAAAGTGATATTTGAAAATCATACAAATGCGGAGAATCAATATCCCACTTTTTAAGATCTAACAATGGTGAAATAAAAGTGGCTTGATTATCGATTACTTCTGTTTGAAATTGCTTAATTGAAACACCTGCATAAGATAAATCAATTGTTATCGCATCCGCATGTCCAACAATAAATGCTTTGAGTAAAAAACCATTAGCTTGTTCGTTTGCTTCAATAATGATTTCTTGAAAATAAGGCTTGTTTAATATTTCAAGTTGGACTTCACGATAAATACCACCATATCCTAAATAGTCCATTGCCCCACCAAAAGGAGGGATATCGGGGTTTTCGTCTTCATCAACAATGACGATAAACCAGTTAGGTTCGTCCTTGTTTAAATAATCGGTGATATCGACGGCAAATTCATCATACCCTCCGGCATGAGTCGTAACCAACTTGCCATTAACAAAAACATCCGCTTTATGAGCAACACCTTTAAAAACAAGACGGTAAACTTTGTCTTTGTTAATAATTTCATTAAAACAGTATTTGTAAGTTGATTTACCAAAACATAATGGTTCTTGCAAATAGTTATAATCGATTTGCTTGGTATTATGAGGAAGATCAACTTGTGAAAAACCATCTGTTTGATTATAGTTTAAAATGTGGTCCTCTTTAAAAGTCGATGAAAAAAACCAATTAAAATTTAAATGTTTCGTTTCTCGCATGTTGTTCACCTTTTTTTCATTATAACATCAAAATCATTGTTTTAAAAGATAAAGATAACATCACTAAATGGAAAAAACCATCATTTTGACGGTTTTTGGAGTTCTCGATAAATATCACTTTTAGCCGTTTTTCGATCTTTAGCTACCATCTTCATTGCCTCTTTTGGTTCAATGTGCTGGTCAATATAATATTGATAATGTTCTTCGATGCTTTTATCGTTAAGATCTTTTTGGAGGGAGGCTTCTTTAGTCCCCTTGATCATGATTACTAATTCACCTTTGAATTCAACTTCTAGTTTTGTTGCTTCTTCTAGGCTTCCACGGATATATTCTTCATATTTCTTTGTCAATTCTCTCGCAATAACGATTTCTCGGTCACCTAATACCGAATAGGCATCAAGCAAAAAATCTTTCATGCGATGGGGTGATTCATAAAAAATCAATGTTTCTTCACGGTTTATTAATTGCATAAACTCTTTTTGTCGCGTGTTTTTTCGATGACTCAAAAAGCCAAGAAAAGAAAATTGATCACACGGTAATCCTGATGCAACAAGGGCCGTTACAAAAGCTACTGCCCCGGGCAAACTGATGACTTTATAGCCAGCTTTTAAAGCTTTATTGGCTATTAAATATCCTGGATCGCTTATCCCGGGCATTCCAGCATCACTGACAAGGGCTATGTTGTGCCCTTTTTTAAGCAAATCCAAAATGTCGTTAACGCGTTCATCCTCATTAAAGATATGATAACTGATTAATGGTGTTGTAATTTGAAAGTGACTAAGTAAAACCTTAGTCACGCGTGTATCTTCAGCAAACACATAATCAACCATTTTTAAAGTCTCGATTGCCCGAAAAGTCATATCAAGAAAATTACCAATCGGCGTTGGAACTAAATAAAGGGTTGCACTTGCTTGGGAATATGAAGATGTGGTGTTCATTCGGAAATAATCCGTCGTGCCTTTTCGCGAACATCACGCTCTGCATAAACAACTTTCATTAATTCAGCGCGTTTTTTATTAGGAATTTCTAATTTGTTTTGGATTTCTTCCATCAAAAAATGTTCCTCGGCACAATAAAATTCATCATATAAGAATGAACTAATCAGATTCATAAAAACAATATTTTTTGTTGATTTTGGCTTTTGCGCAAAATACTCAATTAATTTATCTTTGGAAAGCGAACTTTTACGGTATCGAAGGATATCTTCGCCAATTTCAAATTTGAGCCGATTGACAATTTGTTTTTCCAAATCTGAGGTAATTCCATCCACACTAACTGTTAATGCGAGCAAATCAATAAAATAATATTTTTCTTCACGTGATAATAAACTTAAAAACATGTAAATCAACTCCTTTGCTTTATTATACCATAAATGTTCGTGATAGCGAAACAATTACTTTGGTTTTTTAAAATTAAAAATCGTTAAAGCTTCTTGTGTATATGATTCATAGCTATTGAGAACATAAAGAGGCGGTTCAATGACAACATCATGCTTTTGGTTTTGTTTTGCCTCAAACAAAAACAATAACGCTTGTTTAGAATCTGTACGCGGATAGACAAAACGCATCTTTTTAATTCCAAAACGATTTTTTTCTAATAAAGAGACGACTTCTGCAAGCCGTTCACAGCGATGGACCATATAAAGTGATCCCTTTGTCTTCAATAATTTCATAGCTTCTTCGATAATATCGCTTAAAGTAATTTTAACTTCATGGCGAGCAATCGTTAAAAAATCACTTTCATTGGTGCGGCTTTTCGCATGATATTTAAAATAAGGCGGATTGCTCGTGACGATATCAAAAACATTGGCCCCAAGCTGTTTGTGAACATTCATAATGTCGGTTTTTATGATGGAAATTTGTTGTTGTAAATTATTCAATTCCACACTTTTAACCGCTAATTCATAAGCTTCTTGTTGCAATTCAACCCCAATAATTGGTGATGCTGTTTTTAACGTTAAATAAAGAGGAATGGGAGCATTCCCACATCCCAAATCAATGATTTTTTGAGGGATTTCTTTTGTCTGTACAAAATGAGCAAGCAGCATTGAATCAAGGGAAAAAGCAAACATGCCTTCCTTTTGAATGATTTTTAAATTGTCATAGCCGAGAAGATCATGAATCATTTCCATTGTTGTCCACGACATCATCCGTCAAATCTTCTGGTTTGACATCTTCTTTATGCTCCGTTAATTTAACTAAATCTTTGGCTTGCCAAACTTCGATATTATCGCCATTAATTGTTTTCACCATTTCACGCAATAAATCGACATTGACAACACGACAGTTTTCACAAGTAGGTGTTTTTACCATATCCCCGACTAAAGGAATCCGGCTTCTAAGGTCTTGGTATAAGTCATTTTCATAAGCAATGCAGCACATTAGTTTTCCACATAAACCAGCAACTTTGGAAGAACTTAGCGTCATGCCTTGATCTTTTGCCATTTTCATTGTTACAAGCCCAAATTCTCTTAAGTGCGATGCACAGCAAACTTCACGTCCACAAGGGCCAATTCCTCCGATAAACTTCGCACCTTCTCTTGGACCAACTTGGCGTAGTTCAATCCGAATGCGAAATTCGCTTGCTAAGTCTTTCAGTAACTCGCGAAAATCAACTCGGCCTTCAGCCGTATAATAAATAATGATTTTTTGGCGATCGATGGTATATTCGCAATCAAGTAATTTCATCTCTAATTTATGGTTTTTAATCGTTCTGCGACAAACTTCTAAAGCCGTTTTCGCTCTTTCCAAATTTTCTTCGTAAGCTATAATATCCGCTTTTGTAGCAATCCTGACAATCGGTTTGATTTCTCTTTCGATGTCAGCATCATCGATTTCTCTAGCTTCTTGGATAACTGTTCCTAATTCATAACCTCTAACAGTCTCAACGATGACTTTTTCGTGTAACCTGACCGTTAATGGAAAGGGGTTAAACCAATATATTTTTCCGACTTCTTTAAAGCCGATTCCGACAACTTTTATCATGTTTCCTTCTCTTTCTAGATATGTTTTAATTCAATGAACAACTGAGCATAAAAAAGCTCTAGATTGACATTGTAACGCAATCTTTGTTTAAACTTTAAGATAATTTCAACTTCTTTGATGATCTTGTCTTGATTCAAATGTTTGTAATCACTGATAATCTGCATCAAATCAATAAAGGCGATTTTATTGATCTGATTTGTTATATAGTATAATTTATCATTAGCAACGGAAAGTAATAAATCAATAAACAATTGGTGATACTTTTTCTCCGGTTCTTTCGTGATGCACGAACCGTCGTTTTGTAAGACTAACAAAGGATGAAGTGCTTTGTCCATTAGTGCTAATGACACTTTTTTGGCCAGTTCATAAATCGGAACAACTTTTTCATCGTTAAGAAGCATTAAAACTGCAGGCGCACTGTTTGATTCTCTAGCAAAGACTCTTGCGGTTTCTTCTTCAATCCCGTGCTCAATTAATTCGCAAGCAACAACGTCGGTAGGAAGCTTATCAAAAGCGACAATTTGCGAGCGGGATTTGATTGTTGACAAAACATTATTTAGATTCTCCGTGGTCATAATAACATAATTATCGCCACTCAATTCTTCTAATAATTTTAAAAGCGAATTTGCGGCACTGGCATTAGCTTTATCAATCTCATCGATGATGTAAATTCGTTTACCTTCTGCTAAAGCCGTCATGGAGAATTCTTTTTCCAAAGCTTCTGCTTGCTCTTTTTTGATCATCCCATTATCCGGAGCAACATAAAAAACGCTTGGATGAATTTCCTTCATGACTTTTTGGCAGTTTTCACATTCCAAACAAGGTTTTGGTTCACCAGTACAAAGCATCATTGCCGCAAAATAATAAGCAGCTTCTCTCTTCAATGTTCCCTTGGCGCCCTCAAATAAATAAGTATGCACAAAGCGATCTTTTTTTAAACTGTTTTGAAAAAGTTTTACAACTTTTTTCTGGTTTTTAACTAACGCTTCAAAACGCACACTCATTTCCTCCTTGATACAATAATAATTGTAACAAAAAAAACGCTAAAAAACAATACAAACAACATTTTTGTCAATTCATGAAATAATTATGCACAAAATTATAAAAAATATTTTGGAATTTTTAATTTTATGTTATAATACACCCGTTAGAAAGGAAAAAAATATGGGAAGATATTGTACAAATTGTGGTGCTGAATTAAACGAAAATCAAGAAGTATGTTTAAAATGCGGTGTTGTTGTTCAAAAAAAATCAACGAATAAAGATCCTTTTGCAACGACAACTGCTAATGGCAAAAATAAATTAATTGCGGGGATTTTTGGCATTTTCCTTGGTTCCTTTGGTGTTCATAAATTTTATTTAGGCCAAACAGGCACCGGGGTTGTTTATGCTCTTTTCTTTTGGACGGGCATCCCAGGAATTATCGGCTTTATTGAAGGCATCTTACTCATTGCTATGAGTGATGAAGACTTCAATGATCGCTATGGTCATTAAAAAATCAGACTTTTTAGTCTGATTTTTTCTTTATCTTCTCTAAAATAATAGTTTTTATCTCTTGGTATATTTCAGCAATCGGCCTGTTTCCATTAATCGTCATGATTCGCTTCGGAAACATTTTCGCAACCTCCAAATATCCTTTTCTAACTTGTAAGTGAAATTCGGTTTTCTCTAAATCTAAGCGGTCGACATTTCGATGAGCTTTTTGGATGCGTGACAACCCGATTTCAGGATCGATATCAATATAAAAAGTTAAATCAGGTAATAATCCTTCAGTAGCGTATTGGTTCACTTCATAAACTTCTTTGATTCCTAGCTGTCTAGCATATCCTTGATAAGCGAGCGATGAATCTAAAAAGCGGTCACACAGAACAATTTTCCCCTGTTCTAAATGGGGAATAATGACTTCACGTAAATGTTGGCGTCTGCTTGCGGCATACAAAAGGGCTTCTGTGCGGTAATCCATCGCTGTATTTTCCACGCTAAGGATTACTTTTCTTATCTCTTCAGCAATCTTGCTTCCGCCCGGTTCCCTTGTTTTCACAACATCGTAACCTAAGTCCCATAAATCTTTGATTAAGGTATCAATGATGGTGGTTTTTCCCGTACCTTCGCCACCTTCAAAAGTAATAAATTTTACCATAATTTCCTCGTTCATAATCTATGTCTCATTATCTCATAAAATGATGAAAAACGCAAACCAATTCCAATTAACTTCTCTTAACAAAT
>JBFXJT010000020.1:0-4387 GCA_050174575.1 Bacilli bacterium | reverse complement strand
CCCGTACCTTCGCCACCTTCAAAAGTAATAAATTTTACCATAATTTCCTCGTTCATAATCTATGTCTCATTATCTCATAAAATGATGAAAAACGCAAACCAATTCCAATTAACTTCTCTTAACAAATCGCATTTTTCCTTGTTTTAGGGGTGGCTTTGTGATAAAATATCGCTAGGTGGTGGTTGCATGCGCTTAAAAGTTGATAATCTAACATTTGCTTACACCCAAAAAATCGTTCTAAACAAATTGTCGTTTGCGATTGACTCCGGTGATTTTCTAACTATCGTTGGAAAAAACGGTTCGGGAAAAAGCACTTTTATCAAGTGCTTATTGAAATTAATTAAAATCGCTGATGGACAAATTTTTTTAAACGATCAGGATATCAATAAAATCCCTCGTTTTTTAAATGTCGGATATGTTCCACAACGCATTGAATTCAGTTATGAGTTCCCAATAACCGTCTCAGAAGTTTTAACTTCAGCTTATTTGCACCGAAAAGATGCTTATTATACATCAGTTATTAACGCTTTAGATTTAAATCATTTTTATCGCGATAATGTTAATACTTTATCCGGTGGGCAACTTCAAAGAGTCTTCATTGCAAGAGCTCTTCTCAACCGTCCACAATTATTGATTTTAGACGAACCAACGGTTGGTGTTGATCTGGAAAACATCAAAAGCGTTGTGAAAATACTGACAGATTTGAAAAAGCAAGGAGTGACAATCATCATTTCGACCCATGAAACGGAGTACATCAAAGACTTAACTGATTATTATCTAACAATGAACGAACTGGGCGAATATCGCTTTATGGAGGCCAATAATGGAATTAATCGTTTTAACTAACATTTTCCAAAGTTTTATTGACTCTCCGTTTTACAGGTATGCTTTCATTGCTGGTATCTGTGTTGGTGTTTTAGCTCCCCTTATTGGTACGGTGGTCGTTATAAGACGTCTTTCCTTCATCGCCGACACTCTAAGTCACTTTTCCTTAGCTGGTGTTGCTGTTGGTGTCTTTGTTGCGAAAATCATCCCAGCTAGTTGGATTAATTTAGATCCTATTTTAATGGGTGTTGTTTTCTCGGTCGCAGGCACGTTCATTATTGAAAAATTACGTGGTTTTTATAAGAACTATAAAGAGTTGTCCATGCCGATTTTGCTTAGTTTGGGTGTCGCTTTAAGTGGATTATTCATCTACTTGACACCGGGTATTTCTACAAATTGGACAACGGGCCTTTTATTTGGTTCAATTTATAGTATCAATAGCAGCGATATCATTCTTATTTTGTCATTAAGTGTGATTGTCATCACTCTTTCGATTGTTTTTTATAAAAAAATCGTTTCGCTTTGCTTTGATGAAGTTTATGCGAAAGTATCAGGCATTAATATTCGCGTTATCCAACTCGCTATCACAGTAATTTTAGCTTTAGTTATCTCCATCTTTTTGGATCTTGTTGGTGTCTTATTGATTTCCGCTTTGATGATTGTCCCCGTTGCTTCCGCCATTTTAATTGGCACTTCCTTCAAAAGCACGATTACTTATTCCATCATTTTTTCGGAAGTATCCGTTGTTGGGGGCTTTGCTATGAGTTATTATTTGAATTTGCCAACTGGTTCCACAATCGGGTTAATCAATATTGCCTTTTTGTTCATCATTATGGCGATTTCCCGTGTTAAAAGAATCAAATTTAAAAAAGATGATAACAATTTAAATATTGAAAATGAAAACGACTGATCAATTAACTATCAGTCGTTTTTTTGTTTATTTAAAAGTTGTAACTCATTTTGGGAATAATAGACGGAATGTAAATACAATCCTGAAGAAGGTAAAATTTTAGGCGAAAAAACCCTGTTTTTTTGCTCCATAATGTATTTGAGCCTTTCAATGGTAATTTTATTCCGCCCCACCTCTAAAGCCATTGCAACTAAAATCCTCACCATGTGTCGCATGAACCCATCACCGATAATTTTGATTGTGAAAAGGGTCTTTTCCTGGTCAATACTAATGTGATGAATCGTCCTAACAGCATCATCGATCTCCTTGTTTTTTGTGAAAGAACGGAAGTCATGTTCACCTTCAAAAAACTTTAATGCAGTTATAAATGCTTGTTCGTTGATTGTGTGAAATGGACAATAATACCGATAATTTTTTAAAAGAGGATCACGTTCACCAAAGTCGATTAAGTAATGGTATTCCTTGGCGAGTGCACTGAATCTTGCATGAAAGTTTTCATCGACTTTTTCAACTTTTTTAATATAAATTTCTCTTGGCAAACGGGTATTGATCGCATTTTTCATGTTTTCTTCCGGCATATCAATCAATGAATCAAAATGGAAGACCTGCCCATGGGCGTGAACTCCGGCATCAGTCCTTCCTGAAGGATAAATTACCGTTGGTTGCTTATTAATTGTTAATAAAACCTGTTCGATTTCGCTTTGGACTGTTCTTAAGCCATCTTGGGTCTGAAAACCGTGAAAAAGTGTTCCGTCATAAGCAACAATACATTTATATCGCATACCAATTTGTTACCTTTATCGTAATTAAACCTGCTATTATCATACAAACGATTAATAAAGTAATGATGTCGGCTGTTTTATACTGCAATAAGTTAATATTCGTTCTTGGGGCTTCGGGAATATAACCACGAGCTTCCATTGCATCAGCTAAGTCACCTGCTCGTTTATACGAAATAACAAACATTGGAACTAATAACGATACAATTTGCGTTATTTTATCTTTAAACTTGCTTTCTTTGAAATCAACCCCTCTTGAAGCTTGCGCTTTCAAGATTTTTTCGGCTTCGTTTAATAAAGTGGGGATAAATCTCAACGATATCGATATCATCATTGTCATAATGCTAACATTAATTTTTAACAAGCGAAGCGGCTTGGCAAGTGATTCCAACCCGTTGTTCAAATCCGTTGGTTTTGTCGTCAACGTTAAAAGCGAAGAAATAAAAATCAAAGATACAATTCTCGTGATAATCAATCCAGAAGATAACAAGCCTTGCTCATAGATAATCAGTTGATAGTCGATGATGTTTGGTCCTTGTTTTACATAATATTGTAACGCAAAGGCCCCTAAAAAAAGCACAATAAACAATAAAAAGCGTCCTTTTCGGATTATTCGTTTTGAAAGAAAATATAAAGTAAAAGCAACTAAAATAATAACGAGATTTAGGACATTAAGTTGCAAAGAAAAAGGAATACTGTTTCCTGCTTTGCTTAGCAAAACTTGGAAAATTACAGTCACAAATAAAAGCATCGTTACCATTTTTAAACTGTTTAAAAACTTGGATAAAGGAATTTTACTGCTAATAACCAAAATAACAGTTATGCTAAATGCTATTAAAAGCGACCATAGTTGTTGTAATAAAAACAAACCCGCGATAAAGAGAAAGATAACCACAATCTTTGTTCTTGGATCCAAGCGGTGCATCCATGAATCCGAATTGAAATATTGCCCGAAAACAACTTTACTATTCATGGGCGTCACCAAACTTACGACAGATTTCCTCATAAGCCTCTTTGATGGAATGTTGATTGACATCTAAGCCGATATGAAACTTCTTTTCTAACGATCTTAAAATACTGACAGTATTAGGATAATCCAAATTGTATGTTGCCATCAAATCATCTTTCGCAAACAGTTCTTTTTTATTGCCATCATATATGATATGCCCTTGATTTAAGACAATCACTCGTTTTACATACTTGGAAACAACTTCCATATCATGGGTAATTAAGATAATTGTTTTGTGCAAATCATCATGGAGTTTTTGTAAGAATTCCAAAAGTTCTCTTTTCGCAAGCGGATCAAGCCCAACGGTTGGTTCATCTAAAATGAGGACATCGGGATTGGTTGCTAAAATAGAGGCAATTGCCACTTTACGAAGCTGACCCCCAGATAAAGTAAAAGGACTCCGTTCGAGTAAATCCGTAATACCCATGACTTCGGCGGCTTTTTGGGCTGTTTGTTCTAAGTCGTGCATGCCAAAGTTTTTGGGGCCAAACATGATTTCTTTTTTCACATTTTCTTCAAAAACTTGGTATTCAGGAAACTGAAAAACTAATCCGACTTTTTGGCGTATTGGTTTTAATTTAAGAGATGGCGTGATTTTATTCCCAAATAAACTAACATCACCATCAATCGGCAGTAATAAAGCATTCATCATTTGGACAAGGGTTGATTTACCACTACCCGTATGACCAACTAAAGCAATAAATTCATCTTTCTCCGCAATTTTCAGATTGATGTTTTCAAGGATATATCGAATATACTGTTTTTTGCGAGGACGATAATAGGCAAAAGCTACTTTTGAAAAGAGTATTCCCATAAAAATTCCTCGATTTCTTGTTTATTTTTTAATAGGGCATTATCCGATAC
>JBFXJT010000019.1:0-25612 GCA_050174575.1 Bacilli bacterium | reverse complement strand
ATTCTTTAAAACTCTCCTTAAAAAAAGGAGAGTTTTTTGTATTTAAATTTATGATATAATAGAAACATCAAAAAATACTGACAAAACTGAGATGTACTTTGTTATATTAGTGAGCAAAGGTACAAAACCAGTTTCGGGGGGAAACTATGTTTGATTTAATGCGTCTAGAAAAAAGTATGCAACAATTAAAAAACGGTGATTCAAGTGCCTTTGAGGATGTTTACGAGCAAACCCATCGCATGGTTTTTTATATTGTTCATGGGATTGTGAAAGACTATAGCAAATCGGAAGATTTAACACAAGATGTGTTTATGAAAATATATGATAAAATCGATATGTATAACCATAGTGTGTCACCAAAGGCATGGATTGCGATGATTGCGAAAAACACAGCTTTAAATGAATATAAACGTATGAAAAGAGAAACAGTAATTGATAATGATACAGCTGATTTAGTTGTTGATGAAAAACCAAATCGAAAAGAAACACCCCTTATAGATTTAGCGTCAAAACACTTATCAGAAGATGAATTCACCATTGTTATGCTCTGTGTTGGTGAAGGCCACACGAGGAAAGAAGTCGGCAAAATGCTTAATCTTTCCACAAGTGGAGTAACTTGGAAATTAGAGCAAGCGTTAAAAAAATTACGAAAAATTATCGAAAAGGAGGGGTTAAAATGAAAAATTCATTATTAAAAAAGATGCTTAGGGAAGAATGTAAAATGTTTGTTCCTGATTTAAAGCAACAAGTTTTGTCACAAATTCCTAAGACATATACAAAGAGAAAACCCCTTTGGAAATTAACCGTTAAACAAGCTTGGAGTTTTAGTTTATCAGCATTACTTATTGTTTTTGCTGGGATTACTTTTTTTGGTTTAATTGGGGACAACACACAAGCTTTTGAAAACACTGTTGTTTCCGTTGATATTAATCCATCAATCGAACTAGAAGCCGATGAGAATGATCTTGTTGTTAGCTATCGATCGATGAACGTTGATGCCCAGCTGTTGCTTGAAGAAGAAGGCTTAGTTTTAACGGGAAAAACAATTGATCAAGCCGTTAATGAGGTTATCGATTTAGCAATCGAATATGGCTATTTAGATGTTGAAGACGTTGAAGCTGAGGTTTTAATTACCGCTATTAACCAAAACGAAGATTTTGAACAACGATTAAATACTCGTTTACTAACAAAATTAGCACTGTTGTCCCAAAATAAAAACATTAAAGGTGAAGTTGTTTTAGAGCAAGCCGATGAAGAAATGAAAGAGCAAGCTAAAGATTTAGACATGTCCGTTGGAAAGTATATTTTAGTTACAAGAGCTCGCGAAGCAAGTCCTAATTTAACTGTTTCAGAAGCTGCCAAATTAAGCGTAAAACAGCTTAATGAGATTGCATCTGGTTATAATGGTCAAGAGATTCAAAATTTTCAAAATGCCTATGAACAAAAAATTGAGGTTTTAACTAATCTTAAAGAAAATGTACTTGAACAATTAGAAACAAAAGAAGAAACGATTGTGGAAACAATTGATAACATTCTTGAGATGATCGATGATGAAGTGCCACTTTCCACAATTAGTGAACAAGTCGATGCTTTGTTAACAACGCATTTTCCTAATGTTAACCCCGCTAATTTAACCACCTATAATCGTTATCAGATTTTCTTAGTAAGTTTAAAAGAGTTTACGGAAGAGCAAACAGGTAGATTTGAAGCATTAGTTAATACAAAATATGACAGCCAAGTTAAAGCTTTTCGTTATCAGATGCAAGGAGATATCGATATTACTGATTTTGAGTTTGTTTTTGATGATGATTTTGAACCAGAGCATTTCCCTGATGGTGATCTTCCGATAAGCAATGAAGCTGAAGAAGACATTGTCAATATTATTAACCAGGTTTCGACGTATATTTCTCTTATCGAAAAAAATCCAGGGAAACAACACGGACAATCAGAGCGCATGATTACTGCTTTGATGAACCAGTTTGCAGCACTTATGGAGTCTCCACAAGTGTCATCAACTTTCAAACAAAGCGAAACTGTTCAAACTTTTTTACAAAATTATGAAGAATATTTAAATGATTAAAAAATTACTAGCAAATGCAAGTAATTGATTGTTATATTAGTGACTAAAAAAAGGAGAAAAGAAAATGAAAAAATTTAGTTTATTTTTAGGAGCCATGTTATTGGTTATGTCCTTAGGTTTATATGGATGCACAATTGGTACAAGCGATACCGATTATGCTTCTGATGCCTATGTGGTATTGGATATCAATCCATCAGTTGAAATTTTAACTGATGAGGATGGATTAGTTAGTCAAGTTAACGCCTTGAACGAGGATGCAGAAATATTATTAGTTGATACTAACTATGTTGGAAAAACCGTTGAGGAAACCGTCGAAGCAATTGTTGCTTTAGCCGTAGAGTTAGGGTACTTAGATTTCACTGCTGAAAACGCCATTGTCGTTACAGCTGCTGGTGGAACCGAAGAAGACACAGAAGAATTAGAAACAAAGATTCGTGATCGTATTCGTGATTACGCTAATTCCAAAGGAATGTCGATGGAAGTAATCCAAGCTCGTCAAGAAGCAACAGCTGAGATGATCGCTCTTGCTGAATCATTGGGCATTAGCGTTGGAAAATTAAAATTAATCCAATTAGCAATGCAATTTGATGAAACATTGACTCTTGAAGTTGGTGCAACAATGGCCGTTAAAGATCTTAATGCGATTGTAAAATCAAGCCGTCAAGAAATGAAAGAATTCATTGGCGAACAATTACGTGATCGTTTCATGGAATTCCGTCAAGAATCTCGTGGCGAATTTGCTGTCAGCCGCATTCAATTCATCTATGATGCAATGTTAGTTGCTGAAGTTGATTTCTTTGCTCCAGTATTAACAGAATCAACCGCAACAGCTGCCGATGTTATTGCTTTATACGAACAATACTTAAATGCTGTCAAAGCTATTGAAATCCCTCTTGAAACTGAAGAAGTAATCATTGAAGAAGAAGCAACAAGCGAAATTGAATCAAATACAGAATTCGAAGCATTGTTAACTCAAAGACAAACAAAGATTCAAGAAATGATTCAAATACGTGCTCAATTAGCAAAAGTAAATGAAGGATCAGCTCAAGAAGAACAATTAAAAACACAATTACAAACAAAATGGCAAGAATTTCAAGGCCTTAGTGATGAAATCGATGCTTATAAAGAGCAATTGAAAAATCAATTTAAAGGAACACATAATGGATTCGAATTTGGCATTCATGAAGGCGTTGGCGAAGTTGAAGTAACAGCTCAATTTGATTGGATTAATACTTTCCGCGCTGTCAGAGTTGAATACGAAGAAAAATTTGCAGCCATCAATGTTAGTCTTACTGATTTAGAAGCTTTGTTTCATGAAATTGTTGAACCACAACTAGCGACTGTTCGTGCTGAGTATCAAGCAGAATATGGTGCTTTAAAAGAAGAAGTTAAAGGCCAAGTCGATGCTCTTCGTGAACAATATCGTCAAAGCAAAGATAATACTCGTGGTATGTGGGGAAAATAAGCCAGCCCTAAAACATACAAAAAGTTAAGAGCCCCCCGCTCTTAACTTTTTCTTTTTGTTTTGGGTTGTTTATGGTATAATATGACCAATTAAGGAGATCATTATGGCAATAATAAATAATGAGAAATTAAATCTTCTTTTAGCAAAGCATGATGAAAAAACACAATTATTTGTCAGTGAATTAAACACTTTAAATAATGAGTACTTTCCTGTTTTCACAAGCTTAAAAAAAGAGCGAGGTAATCGTTTGTACGGCATGGGCTGGGCCATCAGTCTTTTGGCTTTTCTCTCGTTTCTCGTTTTATTTGGAGCGATTGAACCCCTGAAGTTGATTTATTTGCTTTATGGGATTGTCATCAGTCTTTTGGCTTATTCTTTTATTTTAGTTTTGAAAACACACAAAGAACTAAAAGAAGTCAAGAAGGACTGGGATAAAAAACATCGGATCATTTCCGAGATAAAAAACGAAGCATCCACTATTTTAGAAGAAATCCAACAACAAATTTATTATGTGATTGCCTCTAACGAAAACAAAACAATTGATGAAGTTAAAGATAATTTACAAGAGCAAGCCAAAAGTGAACTATCACCCATGGAAATGATTGCCTATTATGAAGCATGGGGAAAAGCTAAAACCGGACAAATGGTTTTTAATGTGCAAGACTTTTTAGAAAGTCGTCGTCGCAAAGCGGAAATCATGACTGAAAAGAAAAACCCAATAGTCAACTAGTAAAGTTGGCTATTTTTATTATTACTTTTGATGCAATATTTGTTTAAAAAGAGTATAATATGTATCAATGAATAAAGAGGAATGTTTATGCGAAAATTTGCTAGAAGGATTATTTTTGGATTACTTTTTGTTATTATTGTTATTACTTTAACAGGATGCCAAGATGACTACCAAGTTTACACTTTAAATTTAAGTGACTCTTTCAATACTACCAATAAAGTCATTATTATTTCTAAAACAAAAAGTCAAGACGAATTAGATAAATTATATGATGGATTAGATCAAATTCTTATTGACCTTGATCATAAGTTTAACGTTCAAGACCGCGGCGATGGTGTTACAACCGAATTGATGCGTTTAAACGCGCAATCTGGGATTGCGCCAATGACTGTCAGCGATGAATTGTTCATGGTTGTGAAAAAGGCTTTAGAAATAAGCAATTATTCACTAGTTGACGAAGTGTATTTATTTGATCCGACAATCGCTCCAGTTTGGGATAAATGGAATTTTATCGATAATCTATATGATCCATTCATGGATAACCGAGCTGATGCTCCACTATTGGAAGAAATTAATGTTTTGCTTCCTTTGGTAGACCGAAGCAATATCGAAATCAACGAAGAACAAAAGACAATCTTTTTAAAAGCAACAGGGATGAAACTTGATTTAGGTGCCATTGTAAAAGGCTATGCCGCTGATAAATTAAAAACATACTTAATTAGTCAAGGCTATGAAAAAGCGGTCATTGATGTTGGTCGAAACATTTTGCTTTTAGGAAGTGGGATTACCGCTGATTCCAAAGATATCGCTTGGAAGGTTGATGTCCAAACACCATTTATCGATTTGTTTGCTGAAAACAATTTAAAAACATATGGATCGATGCGTTTAAGCGATGTCACCGTTGTTACTTCAGGAACATATGAAAAATATATAAAAAACGAAGAAGGAGTGATGTATCATCATATCCTTGATCCAAGAACAGGATTTCCAGTAGACAATCAAGTCCTTTCGGTAACTGTTGTTTGCCAAGAATCCATTGTTGGTGATGGTTTTTCCACAACCTTATTTGCTTTAGGCTTAGAAAGAGGGATGGCTATTGTCAACGAATTGGATTATTTAGATACTATTTGGGTTATCCAAAACAATGATAAAAAAGAAGTTTATGTTTCCGATGGTTTAAAAGATATCTTTGATTTCAATGAAGCTGTCGAAACGATTGGCTATGTCTATAAGGGAGCATATAATGAAAACTTTGGAAATTAAAAATTTACATTCGGCTGTTGAGGATGGAGAAATATTAAAAGGTGTTAACCTTACCCTAAAGACCGGAGAAATCCATGCAATTATGGGTCCCAACGGGACGGGTAAATCAACATTAGCCGCCACGATTATGGGACATAATAAATATAAAGTTACTGAAGGCAGTATCACATTGGACGATGAAGATTTACTTGCCTTAACAGTTGATGAAAGAAGTCGAAAAGGCATCTTCCTAGCAATGCAGTATCCCAATGAAATATCGGGAATAACGAATTCCGATTTTATTAAAACGGCAATGCAAGCAAGAATGGAACCGGGGAAACACATTTCCTTATTCAAATTTATTAAAGAAATGGAACAAGCTGTCAGTGATTTAAAAATGCATGCCGATTTGCCACACCGCTATTTGAACGAAGGCTTTTCTGGTGGAGAAAAGAAACGCAATGAGATCTTGCAAATGAAGATGTTAAAACCTCATTTTGCCATTTTGGATGAAATTGATAGTGGTCTTGATGTTGATGCTCTTAAAATTGTTGGGGAAAACATCAATGCTATGCGAGGCGAAAACTTCGGCGCTTTGGTTATTACTCATTATCAAAGATTACTTGATTACATCGATGTCGATTATGTTCACATTATGATTAATGGGCAAATTGTTCGCAGTGGCAAAAAAGATTTGATTGCGAAAATCGATGCTGAGGGTTATGACTGGCTAAGAGCTGAACTGAATATCAAAGATGAAGAAGAAAAAATGGCAGCGGTTCTTGGCACATGTGCTTTTAAAACCCCAAGGGAATAATGATGATTGAAAGTTTAAGATCGAGTTTGATTGATTTTACCGATCAATATTATATTTTAAAAAATGGGTTAATCATTGATAGTTTTGATAACACAAAAGCAATGCCCCTTTTCCAAAAAGGAAGCTATAAAATTGTTCATTTCGTAAACGAAACAATGACATTTGCTTATGAATTTGCCAACAATGCCGATGTTCAACTTCAAGAAGTTGTAATTGTTGAAAATAATGTTTCTTTTACAAGAACATTTCATTTAAATGATGGTTCACAAGTCAGCTTTTTAAGCTTTATTAACTCTAATCAAGCAAGTGAAGCACACATTCAAGAAAAATGGCATTTATTACCCCAAACAAATTTAAATTTAAACAATTTGTTTATCGGTCAAAATGTGTTATCTTTCGATCAACGCATTATGCTTGAGGGCGAAAATGCCCAAATAAAAAACAAGAATGTCATGATTAATGCTTCTAATACTAAACAAGATTTCCATTTCACGATTATTCATGAACAAGTGCATTCTGTTTCTAACTTACAAAATTATGGAATTTGTAACCGTCATTCGTTATTGAATATTTTTACCGATGGCATTATCAATAAAGAAGCCAAAGGATCCGAATTGAAGCAAAAAGCTAAAGGCCTTATTTTAGATGAGAAGTCCCAAATAAGCGCAAATCCTTGGTTAGAAATAAATGAACATGATTGCTTAGCATCGCACGGAGCATCCATTGGAGCGATTGACGATCAAGAGTTATATTATTTGATGAGCCGTGGGTTAACCAAAGAACAATCCGAAAAATTAATCATTAATGGCTTTATTTGGCCGCTTATCAGCGAAGTTCCTTCTGGAAAATTACGTTCTTACTTAATGCAGTGGATTGATACCCATTTATAGGAGGGCATATGGATTTAAAAACAAACATTCGTGATTTATTTCCTCTTTTGAAATTTCATCCGAAGTTAGTTTATTTAGACAGTGCAGCTACATCTTTAAAACCCCAAGTGGTTTTAGATAAAATGCAAGAATACTATGAACAATATGGCGTGAATATCCACCGTGGAGTTTATCAATTGAGTTACCAAGCAACCAATGAATATGAAGAAGCTAGGAAACAAGTTGCCAATTTTATCAATGCTCAAGAACAGGAAATTGTGTTTACTAAAAATGCTACAGAAAGTTTAAATTTAGTTGCGCTCACTTACGGCGAAGAATACTTACAACCAGGGGACAAAGTAATCGTTTCTGAACTTGAACACCATAGTTCTTTGCTGCCATGGATGAAACTGTGTAAAAAAAAGCAGGCATCTTTGGTTTATGTTCCACTAACAAAAGATGGCAGGATTACGCTTGAACAATTTGCGTCTGTTTTCGATGAACATGTAAAAGTTGTTGCTCTAACCTATGTTTCCAATGTAATGGGATATATCACACCCATTCAAGAAATTATCGCGATGGCCCACAAACAACAAGCAATTGTTATTGTGGATGCATCCCAAGCAGTACCGCATTTTTCCGTCGATGTAAAAGCTTTAGATTGCGATTTTCTTGCTTTTTCCGGTCATAAAATGTTGGGACCGACGGGTATTGGAGTCCTCTTTGGCAAAAAAGCCATCCTCAAAAAATTATCTCCGCTTGCTTATGGTGGCGATATGAACGAATCTGTGAGCAAAGACGATGTAGAAGTAAAACCCATTCCTTATTGTTTTGAAGCAGGGACACCGGCGATTGCAGAAGCAATAGGATTGGCTCAAGCTTGTCGTTTCATTAAGGAAATCGGTTATGATTACATTGCAAAGCATGACCAAGAATTGCATGAATATGCGCTTAGCAAATTAAAAGATATTAAAGGGATAACAATTTATAATCCGCTTGCGGAAATCGGCATTATTACTTTTAATATCAATCAAGTCCATCCTCATGATGCTGCGACATTTTTTGATGAAAATCAAATTGCCATACGTGCTGGGCATCATTGTGCCCAACTAGTATCAAGATGGCTTCATTGTGATGGCACTCTGCGAGCATCTTTTTACATTTATAATACAAAAGAAGATGTCGACTTATTCGTCGAAACAATCAAACAAACAGTTAGTTTCTTTGAAAAACTATTAGGATAAAAATATGAATGATTTAGAAAATTTATATCGACAAGTAATTATGGATCACTATAAAAACCCTCGTCACAAAGGGTTAAAAGGATATCCCCATGTCCATATCAAAAACCCCTCATGTGGAGATGACATTACTGTTGAAGCGTTAATTGAAAATGGGCAAGTCAAGCAAGTTAACCACCAAGGGACGGGTTGCTCTATTTGCTGTTCGAGTGCAAGTGTTCTTTCGGAACTAATGATTGACAAAAACGTCAGTGATGCCAAACGCCTTGTACAAAAATACTTTGCCATGATTAAGGGCGAAGACATTGACGATCCTTCAGACCTTGAAGAAGCGGTTGTTTATCAAGGGGTTGCGAAATTCCCTGCACGAATTAAATGTGCAGCACTTGCTTGGAAAGCTTTTGAACAAATTTTAGATGGTGATGTCGATGAATGATGATATTAACAAAATAATTGGTGATTATAAATATGGGTTTTCAACAAAAACACATGATGTATATAACACCGGGAAGGGTTTAAACGAAGATGTTGTGAGAGCCATCTCCCGATATAAGAATGAACCCGATTGGATGTTAGACATCCGTTTAAAAGCATATCATCGATTTATGGAAATGCCTCTGCCTTCTTTTGGCCCCGATCTTTCCTTTTTAAATTTTCAGGATTTCACATATTACATCAAATCAAGTACAGAAGTTGAAAAAACATGGGATGATGTTCCTCAAGAAATCAAAGAAACATTTGAAAAATTAGGCATCCCCGAAGCAGAAAAAAAATACTTAGCCGGGATTTCTACACAATTTGAATCTGAAGTTGTTTATCATCACACTATTGAAGAATTAGAACAAAAAGGTGTGTTGTTTTGTGATACCGATACAGCATTAAAAAAATATCCCGACATCATGAAGGAATATTTTGGAAAACTAGTTCCTTACAACGATAATAAATTTGCTGCCTTAAATACGGCAGTCTGGAGTGGTGGATCGTTCATCTATGTTCCTAAAGGTGTTGTTTTGGACAAACCATTGCAATCCTATTTTCGCATCAATTCGGCACAAATGGGTCAGTTTGAAAGAACTCTCATCATTGTTGATGAAGGTGCAAAATTAAATTATGTTGAAGGATGTACGGCACCAATCTATTCTAAAGAATCGCTCCATGCAGCGATTGTGGAAATATATGTGAAAGAAGAGGGCTATTGCCGTTATTCTACAATTCAAAATTGGTCAACGAATATCGTCAACCTTGTCACAAAAAGGGCTGTATGTGAACGTAAAGCTCATATGGATTGGATTGACGGGAATATTGGTTCGATGGTTAATATGAAATATCCAACTTGCATTTTAAAAGGTGAAGGCTCCATGGGGACGACCATTTCCATTGCTTTTGCTGGAGCAAAGCAATATCAAGACGCTGGAGCAAAAATGATTCATTTAGCACCTAATACGACAAGTACAATTGTTTCTAAATCTATTTGTCGAGGTGGTGGCAAAGTCAATTACCGTGGAACAGTTCGTTGCAGTGAACAAGCTGTTGGTGCAAGAAGCCATGTAGAATGCGATACGATTATTTTGGATGATCAATCAACGAGTGATACCATCCCATTAAATATTGTGCAAAACCAAAAAGCGCGCATTGAGCATGAAGCTACAGTATCAAAAGTTAGTGAAGAACAATTGTATTATTTAATGAGTCGTGGTTTGACTGAAAGTCAAGCTTTAGAAATGATTGTTATGGGGTTCATTGAACCTTTCGCAAAAGAGTTACCGATGGAATATGCCGTTGAATTAAATCAATTAATCAAATTAGAAATGAAAAATTCCATTGGTTAAAAAAGTGCTCTTAAAAGAGTGCTTTTTTTCTTCACTTATAGGGTTATTTCTAGTATAATTGTTTTAGGTGGAAATATGAGCACATTAACGGTCAATAATTTAATCGTTGGGGAAACATCTTTCAATGCCACTTTCAATGCGCCTTGTGTTGTTGGTGTTTATGCAAGAGATCACATGCTTGTTAGCGCCTTCTTGGACTTGTTGGCTGGCATTAATCAAACCAATCAATCCATTATGTATAATGATCAAGATGTTTTTAACAACGCAACTTATTTTAAAGAGCGCTTCTATGGTAATTTTGAAAAACCATGTCCATCGACATTACGAGCGGCTTATTTAAAATCACAATTGCAAACAAACTGGCAGTTGTCTTTTAACGAAGGCGAATTCAGTAAAATTGTGAAAGAATTAAATATTCGTTCCGAGTTAACAATTGATTGCCGTTATCGTTTCTCAAAAGCAGGCAATACATTAACAAATTATGCTTTAATAAGGTCGTTAGAAAAACCCTTTATCATCATTGATAATCCAACTATCGCCCTCAATAGTTTTGAACAGATTGAACCTGTAGTTTTAGGATTAACCGATAAAAACCACTATGAATTTGTTTTTTTAGGAATTGATAACTTAAAGGTTTTTGCAGACAAATTGGATTATTTAATATTAATTGGTGATGAACAAACCGTTATGGTTAACCCAAAGCAAGACAAATTGATTGCTGTTTCAGGAGAAGCAGATTTAAAAGACGTTATTTTTCGATCAAAAATTAACATAACTAAAGATGTTTATGATAAAAATGAACTTAAGATTTGGGATAAACAAAAGAGGGAATATAAACGTATTTCACCATTTGATATCGAAGTGTTTAGGTAGAATATATGGAAAAAATAAAAGCATTTTTTAACCATTATTTTGTTTTAGTGTCGATATATTTTATCTTAGCATTAATGTTAATCTTATTTTCTGTGATTTTTTTAGATGATATTAAAGCTCCAAGCAACATTTTAATTTATAATATCTTTGGGACATTAGCAATCTTAGGTTATTGGGAAAGTTATCAGTTAGGAAAAAAGAAATTAAGATTAGCTTTAAGTGTTGGGATTACCAGAAAACAAGCCTTTGCAAAGTACATATTTAGACTGCTTTTGTCATTGGGCTTATCCATCTTGTTGGTTGGTTACTATATTCTCATTTTTAAATTGTATGTTAACCAATACTTTGATTATTCTAAAGTCATCTTTTTACCGCTTGTTACGGTTATATTATCACTTCTTGGGTTTTTAGAAGGGCTGTTACATTTCAAGTTTGTTGGGGTAATGATCATTTTGGGGCTTATTTCTTTTGGGTTAATTGCCATCATTATTTTTGTTTCCATACCTTTCTATTTTGATATAATCCTTTTAGGGATTGCCCTTGTTCTAGCCTTTATTAATCGATCATTAGTCAATAAAATAAGGATGTAAATATATTATGCAAGATAAAATTTCTAAACGTTTTAAAATTATTTTTGTGACACTTTTTATTCTGTTGAATACCCTTAATTGTTATTTGTTAACAACTAATTTAGTTTTTCGCGAATTAAGTCCGTATCCAAGAAACATTTTTATGATAACAAACAGCTTTTTTGGTGATTTTGGCATCATGATAATCTTTATTAGTCTTGCGCTCATTCTTTATAAAAATGACTATAATCGCATGCGCTTTTTAATGATTGTTTCTATTTTTTTAAGTATTTTGTATTTCGCATTCACCATCTATTTTGGTTATTATGGAATGATGTTTTCTTTTTACAATTTAGCGGCGTTTGCTTCAACGGGTGGGGGTGATGCCTTTGGCTTTTTGCTAGCATCTTTATTAACGCTTTTAGCATATGCAAAACCATTCTTTTTGTTATCGTCAATCACGTTAATTGTATTGTTTATCGTTAAAGTTCGCAAACATCGCCATGATCCTTTAATTCGTCAATACTCCTTTTTAAAAAATCCTCAACGTTTTTCCATTGGGACATCCCTTCTCATTGTTGGTGCACTGATTATGACGTCAAGTCTTAGTGCTTACCAAGTTGAGATTGATGACACTTGGTATGAAGATAATAATACACCACTTTATGGCACAGAAACAATCGGGTTTTTAAACTATTATATTTATGATGCTTATTCATATTTGTTTACAAGCAAAGAAGGTTATAACGACGAGATGAAACAAGAACTGCTTGAAGAAATAGCTGCTTTTCGTAACGAAGAACAAGCAAGTGCGATTGATGGCGAAGTTGTCGGTAATAGCCCTTATGAAGGTGTTTTTGCTGGCAAAAATTTGTTGCTAATCCAACTAGAATCGATGAACAACTTTGTCATCGGTTTAAAAGTTGAAGTTAATGGTGAGTGGGTCGAAATTACACCTAACTTAAACAAAATGCTATCATCATCGGTATATTTTAATAATTACTATACCACAGTAGGAATCGGTAATACATCGGATTCGGACTTTACAAATATGACGGGTTTATATCCTGTTGGCCCGATTTATACTGTCTATGAATACGCTGATGTCTTATATCCAACACTGCCAAACATGTTTAAAGATAAGGGTTATTATACATTTTCATCCCACGCGAACACGGGAATCTTTTATGAACGTTCCACATTATTCCCCGATCTGTTTGGCTTTGATAAGCATTACGCGGAAGAAGACTTTGATATCAACGAAGATCAATTGATTCACACATGGCTTAACGATGTTGACTTTTTAAAAAACACCATTGACATCATGGCAAACGATGAATCAGGAAAACCAATCTTCACTTATGCAATCACTATTTCCGCCCATATGCCTTATCGCGAGCCGACGGATTCCAGCGCAACTGATAGTTGGTTTGTTGGCAAACAGAATATTTTCCCAGAAGATTTTACGGTTGTAGAAAACGACAGTTTAAATGCTCAATTTGTTGGTTATTTAGAACACATCAATTATACGGATTATGCCATCGGCCAAGCTATGGCTGAACTGGAAGCAAGAGGATTAGCCGATGATACCATTGTTGTTCTTTATGGAGATCATGGGTGTGGATTAGATATATATGAAATGTTTTATGAAAGCAACGATATGTTCCAAAGCGATATCAACGATTTGATTGTTGATTCCGGATTGCCAACACAAAATTTATTAGAACGTCGCATGTTATCCAATATTCCTTTTATCATTTACAATCCGAATTATGAAAACGAGAGCGATTTACTGCCATCACAAACAATCAATCTTGTTCGCGGAACAACATCAACCGTTCGGACTATGGCAAGTTTGTTTGGACTTTCCCAAGAATATTATTTTGGAGTGGATGATTTGTCTTCTCAGAGAACTTTTACCTATAATCCTCGTAATCATGATATTTTTGCTGATGGCATCGTTATTTCCGGAACTTCCCAAGAATATGTATTATTTGATGATCAGTATGCATCATTTTATACTTATGAAAAAAGGCAGGAAATTATCGTAGCTTTTCAAAGATACAAAGATTTAAATGATAAAATATTAAAATATGAAATATTTCCCGATCGGGAATAAAGCAACTTCGGTTGCTTTTTTTATTGTTAGTTTGGTAATTATTTGTTATAATAAAAAAAGAGTGAGGAAATGTTATGACTTGGCTGATAAACTTTATTGAATACGGAACAGTATTCTTAAGTATTTGGACACTGGTTGTAATAACGAATGAAGTTTTAAGAGAATTCCAACAGCATCGTTACCAACTATCAAAAGTTTTAAAAGTCTTGAAATATTTCTATGTTCAAGATCGGACCCAGCTTTTATTTCCTCTATGTATTGCTATCTTCTTTTTAGACCGTTGGTATGTGCAATTAGTATTTAGCGGTTATTTAGGGTTTTTAATAATTTGGAAATGGTTGCAAAAAAGTGAACCGACGGAACCCTATGGTGGCAGGCTACAACGATTGTTTTTTCTTATGATTATCATTGATACCGTTATAGCAACATTGCTTCACTATTATCTTCCACTTTCCCATATTTTCGCATCCCTAACGATCCTCATGTTGTTTGCACCCTTTTTCGTCTTTATTGGGGCAACCCTCCTTTTGCCTTGGGAATTGATGGGGAAAAAATGGCAATTAAGAAAGCGTGATTAGACGTCACGACTTTTTCATTTAGACTTGTAAGTAAAAAAGATTAGTGTATAATAGTTTAACGAGGAAGACTATGGAAACAATCCTGAAACAATTTTTTAAACACCATCAATTAGATATAGCCAATAAAACAATGGTTGTCGCTTGTTCAACGGGCGTTGATTCCATGGCGTTATTGACAAGTTTACTTGCTTTAAAAAAAGAGCAATCTTTTCATGTGATTGTTGCTCATTTTAATCATCATAAGCGAGAACAATCATTAAAAGAACAGCAATTCATTGAAAGTTATTGTGAGAGAGAACAGATTGCTTGTTTCGTTGGACATATGCGCTTTAATGAAAGCGGCAATTTCCAAGCGATTGCAAGGCAAAAAAGATATGAATTCTTTACTCAAATTTGTCAGATTACCAAAGCTGCTTATTTAGTTTTAGCCCATCACGCCGATGATAATGTTGAGACAATGATGATGCGATTATTGCGAGGAAGTAATCTTTTGGGATATTCCGGAATGGAACCAGTATTGCCTTTTGCTTCATGCATGCTTCTTAGGCCCTTTTTAGAAATATCGAAACAGCAAATAATCGAGTATGCGCAAGCAAACAAAATTACTTATTTTGAAGATGCTTCCAATAACGAAGATTATTACACACGTAATCGTCTTCGCCATCATTTGTTGCCGTTATTACAAGCAGAGCAACCGCTTTATCTTGCGAAATTCCAAGCTTTTTCCGAAACTTTAAAAGGAGCGAATGATCTTGTGAAAGAACAAATCGCCTTGTTCTTAAAAGGTTGTCAACAAGAAGATGGTATTTGTTTTTCTTTACAAGCATTTAGGGAACTTTCCGATTTTATGAAGCAAGAATTGCTATTTCATTTATTAAAGGATGTCGATTTAAGTAAAGCACAAATTGATTCCATCATCAAAAGTTTGCTGTCCCCAAAACCAAACTGGGAACAAAACATCAAAAAGCAAAAATTAATTCGAAAAGAATATTCGCAAATTACTATTTCAAAACCGAAACCGCTATGGAAAGGGAAGCTTAAAATCACTGGATTAGGTAGTTATCAATTAAATGACATAATTACGATAAATGTTAAGAAAAGCGATGAAAAAATGCTTATCAGTTCCCAAGAAATATGGTATAATAGCAACATGTTACCGCTTGTAGTCCGTTCACGAATTCCTGGAGATAAAATCAAATTAGAAGGCGGTACCAAAAAGGTCAGTGATCTTTTAACGGATTTAAAAGTTCCTAAGACGACACGTGATAATATTTTAATCTTGGAAAAAGATCAAGAAATTTTAGCTGTTTTTGGCATTCGCAAAAGCGTCAAACTTAAAGAAATGCAAAATTGTGATATAATTATAGAGGTAAAAAATCATGGATAATTTTGTACAAGAAATTTTATTAAACCACGAAGAAATCGTTCAAACTTGTGAACGATTAGGCAAGCAAATCCGTGCTGACTATAAGGATAGTACTCCGGTATTGGTCGGTCTTCTTAAAGGGAGTATTCCTTTTATGGCTGAACTCATTAAACATATCCCTGGCGATTTGGAGATTGATTTTATTCACGCTTCAAGTTATATCGGAACATCTTCAAGTGGTGCCGTTATGATTTTAAAAGATATGACGACCCATGTAAAAGGCCGGGACTTATTGCTTGTAGAAGACATCGTTGATACGGGATTAACTTTAAAAGAAGTTACTAACTTATTAAAAGATCGTGGTGCAAACAGTATTGAAATTGTGACACTTCTCGATAAACCCGAAGGAAGAACGGTCATGGGCGTTAACCCCAAATATATTGGCAAATCCATCCCCAATAAATTTGTCATTGGTTTTGGGTTAGATTATAACGAACTATACCGTAATCTTAATTATGTTGGTGTTTTGAAAGAAGCAATTTATAAACATTAGGAGGAAATAGATGGCTCAAGGTCCACAATTAAAACCAAAAAAAATAAAAAAAGCAGATGTAGGAGTCATTGCCTTCATCATTTTAGTCATTGTTGGTATCTTCTTTTTTATGCGCAATGCTACAGGAAAACCGGATGAACTAACATACAATGATTTTTTTGATGCACTAGAAGAAGACCGCGTTGAAACAATGAGAATTACCCCTTTAGGTGGTGAGAACCCAGGTCTTTATTCTGTATCAGGAACATATGTTACCATTACAAACGCTGATGGTCTTTATGTCATTAATTTAAGCGAAAACGATATTGAAGTTAAAGTAAAACCCTACATTGATACTAATAACATCGATATGGAATATGTCGGATTGAATCCTGCGGATTGGTGGAGTATCATTGCGATTATCCTACCCATTTTACTATTTGCTGGGTTGATTATTTTCTTTGTTCGCAACTCGGGAAATAGCAACAACAAAGCATTTGAGTTTGGCAAAACACGTGCCAAATTAAGTCGTCATTCTAAAGTTACCTTTAATGATGTTGCCGGAGTTGATGAAGAAAAACAAGAATTAGAAGAAATCATTGATTTCTTAAAATTCCCCAAGAAATATTTTGAAATTGGAGCGCGTGTTCCCAAGGGTATTATTTTAGTAGGGCCTCCAGGAACAGGTAAAACATTGCTTGCGAAAGCAGTTGCCGGTGAAGCAAAAGTACCTTTCTATTCTATTTCCGGTAGTGATTTTGTAGAAATGTTTGTTGGTGTTGGTGCCAGTCGTGTTCGTGATATGTTTAGAATAGCAAAACAAACGGCCCCTTGTATTGTTTTCATTGATGAAATCGATGCTGTCGGTCGTCAACGTGGAGCTGGTTTAGGTGGTGGTCACGATGAACGTGAACAAACATTAAACCAATTACTTGTAGAAATGGATGGTTTTTCGGAAAACTCCGGTGTCATTATTATGGCAGCAACCAACCGTGCCGATATATTGGATCCTGCTTTACTAAGACCTGGTCGTTTTGATCGACAGATTCATATTTCTAATCCCGATGTTCGCGGCCGTGTTGATATTTTAAAAGTTCATGCTCGTAATAAAAAAATCTCTCCAAAAATTAATTTTGAAGATGTTGCGAAAAGAACACCAGGATTTTCCGGTGCTGATCTTGAAAACTTGTTAAATGAAGCTGCGCTTTTGGCTGCCAGAGAAAACCGTAAAGAAGTTAAAATTTATGATATTGACGAAGCGATTGACCGTGTCTTAATGGGTCCTGCAAAACGCAGTCGCAAATACAGTGAACAAGAAAAACGAATTGTTTCTTTTCACGAAGCTGGCCATGCCATTATTGGTGTGAAATTAGATAATGCGGAAGTTGTTCAAAAAGTAACGATTGTTCCTCGTGGTGAAGCAGGCGGTTATACGCTGATGACACCGGAAGAAGAACACTTCTTACAAACAAAGAATGGATTATTAGATACAATTGTTGGGTTGCTTGCTGGACGTGTGTCTGAAGAAATGATGACTAAAGAAATTACCACTGGCGCACATAATGATTTCCAAAGAGCTACAGCCATTGCTCGTGCTATGGTAACTGAATACGGAATGAGTAAACTTGGTCCGATTCAATATGAACATACAACACGTGAAGTTTTCTTAGGCCGTGACTATATGAAGGATAAAAACTTTTCCGACCAAGTTGCTATGGAAATTGATGAAGCTGTTCGCCAAATTATTGATGAATGTTATTTACGAGCCCGTCAAGTATTATTAGACAACCAAGAAATTTTAATTTTGATTGCTAATCATTTAATGGAAATTGAAACATTGACTCGTGAAGATATCTATGAACTTGTTAACACAAAACAGTTGGAATGGTGGGAAAAGAAAAAAGCAAAAACAGAAGCTGAGCGCATTGCGAAAGAAAAAGAAGAAGAATTGCAAGAAATTTATCGCAAGCAATTAAAAGCTATGGAAGATGCCAAAAAAGCCATGAACCAAACGGAAGAAACAACGACTACCGAAACCCCGAAAGAATAATCGTATGCGAGTTGATAAGTATTTAAAAGTATCACGAATTATTAAGCGACGAACAGTTGCCAAAGAAGTCGGTGATGCAAGCCATATTTCTGTTAATGACAAAGTGGCTAAACCAAGCACTATTCTTAAGGTTGGAGATATCGTTTCCCTCCACTATTTTCATCAACATCTTGTTTTTCGCGTCATCTCTTTACAAACATCCATAAAAAAAGAAGATGCGAAGATGATGTATGAAATTATTGAGATTCATGATGAATAATTAAGACCACACGAAACCGTGTGGCCTTTTCATTTCACTTTTACCTCTTTAATTATCCATTTGTTTGTGCTATCATTATGTTAGGAGAAAAAAAGCATGAAGAATATTTTCTTGAAATTTTGGAGTAAAAAAGGACTTCGAAACACCGTTATCGTTTTAGCATCCATTATTTGGATTTGGATTATTTTCGCAATCATTCCCCCAACTGTCGCAATTGCCGACAATCCCTTTATTGTTGATGAAGGAGAAGGCCCAATGATTGCTGCCCATCGTGGCGGTAAAACTTTAAATCCTGAAAACACTTTTTTAGCATTCGATTATGCTATCGATCAGTTTTCCATCGAAATGTTGGAACTTGATTTAGCTCTAACAAAAGATAATGAATTAGTTGCTATTCACAATTTATCCATCAATGCTGTCAGTGACGTGGAATTAGTCACCGGATCAAGCGATGAATACTTGGTCAGTGAACATACTTTAGAGGAATTGCGCTTATTTAATTACGGATATCGTTTCGTCGATCGTAGCGGAAACCGTCCTTATGAAAATTTAGTTACCCCATCACAGATTGACCGTCGTAGTGTTATCGCTGATAATCATTTACAAATGGTGACAATTGGTGATATTTTTGATGCTTATTATGATAGCGATTTGCTATTTACCGTCGAAATAAAAGATTCTGAAGAAACTGGCAAAAAAGCCGTTGATGTTTTAAATGGTTTCTTAGTAAACAATGCTCGATATCCTAACGGTAATTTAGTTAACCGTGTTGCTATAGGTACTTTTCACAATGAAATTGAAGAATATATTAAAACAACATATCCCAATTTATTACGTGGTGGAAGTGTTGGCGAAGTTACCAAGTTTGTTTTAACACAGCTTTTAGGCGTTAATTTGTTTGATAACTCTTCCTTTGTTTGCTTACAAATTCCTACAAGCGAAGAAGCATTCAATGTTAATATTAAATTAGATCGAAAAACATTTATCAACCGTGCACACCGTCGTCATATTTCCGTCCAATATTGGACAATCAATGACGAAGAAACAATGCGACACCTGATTGGTTTAGGTGCTGATGTCATCATGACGGATGACCCGGAACTACTATATGAAGTTTTACAAGACATGGGTTATCGCGATTAACAAGGAGGAAAAATGAAAAAATTAAAGATAGCTCTCATTGGAGCAGGCAGTACTTATTCGCCTGAATTAATTGAAGGCTTTATTAACAAACGTGACTCGTTACCATTAGGAGAACTGTTCTTAATGGATATCGATGATCGAAAATTACAAATTGTTGGTGGTCTATGTGAGCGAATGATCAAAGCAGCAAAACTTGATTGCCAAGTTATCCTTACCAAGTCACTAGAAGATTCGCTTATAAACGCTGATTTTGTCCTTGCACAAATTAGAGTGGGAAAACTACCAGCTCGCATCCTCGATGAAAAAATCCCCTTAAAATACGATTTAATTGGTCAGGAGACGAATGGCATCGGTGGTTTTTTCAAAGGAATGCGCACCATCCCCGTTATTCTTGATATTGCTTCAAAAATGGAACAATTATGCCCAAATGCTTGGTTAATTAACTTTTCCAATCCATCGGGAATGATTTGTGAAGCTGTCTTGAATCACTCGAACATTAAAATGCTTGGATTATGCAATGTGCCAATTAACATGATTGATAGTGTCAAAAAACGCTTAAATTTGCCAAATGCTTGGGTTGAATATGTTGGCTTAAATCACTTGACATGGATTACAGCCATCAAAGACGGCGACCAAGATTATTTACAAACAGCCATTTCCCAGGGGTTAAACAGCGAAGCCATGAAGAACATTCCTGCAAGTGGGTTTTCTTTAGATTTGATTCATACTGTCGGAGCCATCCCATCTTCTTATCTAGAGTATTACTACTTTAAAGATTCGAAACTGCAAAAGGCTAAAGAAGCAAAACAAACACGTGGAGAAGTTGTTTTGGAAATTGAAGAACAATTGTTAACGATGTACGCTAATGAAGAACTTCATGTGAAACCAGAATTACTATCAAAACGAGGGGGAGCACGATATTCTGAAGTTGCTGTCAATTTAGTTGATTCTATTTATAACGATAAAGGCGATATCCAAGTTGTTAATACCAAAAACAATGGAGCAATCCCTTTTATGGATCCGAATGATGCCATAGAGATCAGTGCTATTATTGATAAAAATGGTGCTCATCCCATTGCTGCTCATTTTGAAAATGAGCATATAAAAGCTTATATGCTCATGATGAAAGCTTATGAGAAACATGCTGTAAAAGCAGCTATTTTAGGTAGTGAAGAAGAAGCTATGCGGGCATTACTCATTAACCCACTAGTGTTTGATTATAAGAAAGCTTACCCATGCTTTCAGGAATTAAAGGAAGCACACAAGGAATTTCTTCCCCAATTTTTTAAAGGTAAATAACCATGAAAAAACTGATATTAGGTGTTGATGGCGGAAATTCCAAAACTGATTTTTTCTTGTTTGATACCGATGGAAATTTCTTGGACTTTCACCGTGGCCCAACTTGCAGTCACGAACAATTTAAAGATAGTTATCAAGGAGCTTTCAATGCTTTAAAAAAGAACTTAGATTCGTTCTTTTTTCGCAACTCCTTAAAACCTTCTGAAATTGCAGCAGCTGTTTTTGGCCTTGCTGGTGTTGATACGCCTATTCAAAAAACAAACATGGAGCAAGTGATTGCTGATCTTGGGTTTTTAAACTATAAAGTCGTGAATGATTCGTTTTTACCAATAAAAGCAGCAACTTCCAAAGGTTATGGTGTTTGTTCGATTAATGGTGCAGGAACGTCATGTGGCGGAATCGATTCATTCGGTGCTTATTTGCAAGTTGGTGGAATTGGCAGTCTTGTTGGTGATGAAGCTGGTGGTTTCTATATTGCTCGCATGGCCATTCGCAGTTGCTATGATGAACAATACCGTTTTGGTAAGCCCACTTCCCTTTCCAAGATTGTCATGGATTTATTGAATGTCACAAATAAATATTATTTGATGGAAGCCATTAGTGCTCAAGCCGTTGCCCGAACAATTGATTATAATGCTTTAACATTGGCTGTTTTCCAAGAAGCCAAACACAATGATGCTGTTAGTTTAGACATCTTAAAACAAGTTGGCGAAAACATTGCGAAATCCGTATCTGGTTGCATTGTCAATCTTGATTTTATTGATGGTGTGGAAATTGTTTTAGCGGGCAGTGTTTGGGTTAAAGGGGCATCACCAATTATGTATGAAGCTTTTGAAAAGAAAGTCCGCGAATTAACGAAACATGATATCAAGATTACAACACTAGCTGTTCCACCAGCAACTGGGGCGATTATCTGGGCGATGGAACTGGCCAATCGTGAATTCCCAAACATCAACGTTCGCCAATTCATCATAAATAACGTTTCCGAGCAACTGAATAAATTGGATCGATCATGAAAATTATCCTTGGTTCCAAATCTCCAAGACGGCAAGAATTATTGAAACAATGCCATGTAAACTTTGAAATAGATGAAGCTAAAATTGAAGAAGTTGTTGAGCAGTATGATGGCCCAAAGGATTATGTCAAACAAGTCGCCACAAAAAAGGGCGAGGATGTCTTTTTTAGACATCCTGATGATTTAGTCATCTGTGCGGATACAATCGTTTGCTTGGACCAAATTATTTTAGGAAAACCAAAGAACCAAAACGAAGCCAAAGCTATGATCCAATTGATTTCTGGCAAAACACATGCGGTTTTTACCGCTGTTTACTTGCGAAAAGGCAATAGGAAAAAAGTGTTTGTGACAAAAACAAAAGTCACAATATCCAAGATCTCCCAAGAAGATATCGATCATTATGTCATGTTGGATGAACCATATGATAAAGCCGGAGCTTATGCGATTCAAGGTTTTTTTGGGAAGTATGTGAAAAAAATAAATGGGGATTTTTATAACGTTATGGGATTACCGATTAACCGACTATCCCATGAAATAAAAAAATTCCAAAAATAAACCCTCTTAAAGAAGACTTTAAGAGGGCTTTTTATTAAGCTTTTAAATACGCAATTAATAGTTTTAAAGTATTGTTGATGGCATCGGCATGGGTGCGTTCCATTCCATGGGAAGCACTGACCCCTGGGCCAATTAGTCCGCCCTTAAGATTGTTACCGCCTCGTAATGCTGCGGAAACATCGGAAGAATAGTAAGGGTAGATATCTAAAGCATATGATAACTGTTCTTGCTTGGCAAGTGTAACTAATTTATTTGTAGTGTCAAAGTCATAGGGACTGAAACTGTCTTTTGCACAAATGGAAACATCATATTCCGTACAACTTAAATCTTCACCAATACATCCCATATCAACAGCAATCATTTCGTCTAAATTAGGGATGGAAGTTGCTCCATGGCCTACTTCTTCATATGTGGAAATGATAATTGTCAAGGGATGTTTCAATACCATTTTTGTGGACTTGATGTGATCAATCAAACCAAATAAAATGGCAACACTGATTTTATCATCTAAGAAGCGAGATTTAATAAAGCCAGAATCAGTGATGACTGTTTTTGGATCGACAGCTATGAAATCACCGGGTCCGATTCCTAACTTCTTTACGTCCTCTTTTGTTTTCACATTCTCATCTAAGCGAATATGCATTGTTTCTTGATTTCGTGGCATGGTGTTGGCTTCTTTAAAAACATGAACGGCGGGAGCATTGGATAAAAACGTTCCTGTGAATGTTTTTCCATCCCTTGCCATGATATAACAATATTCACCGTCATATGTTGGAAGAATCGGGCCGCCGATTGTGGAAAACTTTAATGTTCCATCGGATGATATCGATCTTACCATGGCCCCTAAAGTATCGACATGAGCACTTAAACCGACTTCATATTGATCTAAACCAGGAAAACGAATAAGCAAATTGCCTTTTTTAGTGATTTCATAATTCAAACCCTCTTGATTACAGTAATCGGACAAAAACGAAATAATGTTCTTTGTATAACCGCTGGGGCTGGGGATTTCTAAGATTTGTTTTGCAAAATTTAAAATATTCATTTTGTAATTCCTTTCTTTATTGCTTGTAATTCTTCTTCATTATAGACATATCTTGTTTTACAGTAATGGCAAATGATCTCGGCTTGGTGGTCTTCCTCAATTATTTTATCGATTTCCGCTTTTCCAAGTGTTGCAATTCCTCTTGCAAACTGATCTTTTGAGCAATGACAAGCGTATTTCACATCAATTGATTCAAGAACTGTAAAATGATTATCGAACAATTTACCCAAAATATCTTCTAATTTTTCATGCTTAATGAGCAAGTCAGAAAAGTTAGTATACAAATCGGGGATATTTTCTAAATAGGCGATATCTTCTTCCGTTGCATCCGGCAATAATTGAATGAGAAACCCACCATTGACTAAAGCCGTATTATCTTCTTGAATCGTGACACCCAAACTGATTAGTGACGGTGTCTGTTCGCTTTTTGTGAAATAATAAGCAAAGTCCTTTGCTAAATGACCCGTTTGTAAAGGGACGCTCGAAACAAACAAATCTTTTAATTGGAGATCTTTTATAACATCTAAGTAACCATTATAACCAAGGGTCATCTCATCATCCAACATATTTTGGCGCGAAAAATGAACATGGGGAGAATCAACATAACCCCGTACTTCACCTTTGGCATTACCATCGATAATGACATTGCCAATGGGGCCACTACCATTGATTTTTATTGTTACTGCTTCTTGTCCTTTTAGCATCGTTCCCATAATGACACCCATTGTTAAAGCTTTTCCCATCACTGAGGAAGCACTTGGCCATAAGTCATGGATGTTAATGGCGTCATTAATGATTTTTGTTGTTTTCGCAATATACACTCGAACCCTGCCTTCACAAATCAGGGCTTTTAATAAATAATCCATATTGAACCTCACTTGTTATATTATAGCATAAAACCAAAAAAAATGAAGCGGAAAAATGTTTATTAATTAATGGTTATGTGGTATAATATTTAAAAAAAGAAAAGAGAATATTATGGACAAAGTTGTTGTAAAAAGCCAATATAACCAAAAATTTCATTTTAAATTTTATTATTTTCATATGTTTAGAAAATCGGCATCGTTTTACTTTTATTTGTTGGCTGGAGCACTAGCCCTTTATTTAGCAATCCAAAATACCATTGATGAAAGTGCAAGCGTAACTAATATCATGATTTCTTGGGGCTTTGCTGTTTTAATCTTTTTAATGATTCCAGTGTTTTTGATTGGAAAAGTTTTCCAAGTTGTTAAACAAAGCAAAAAGGAACGAGGCGAAGCTTTAGAACTAATGGAGTTCACAAAAGCCAAAATCGTTAGACGCATTGAAGGTCAGGAAAACAAAGCTATTTTAGGTTGGGAACAATTTGAAAGTGCTTATGAGATGGTTGATTGTTTTTATTTTTACATTGATAAAGATCGTGGACTAGTGATTGTGAAAGCCGACATAGTTGAAGGTGATGTCGAATTATTTAGAAAACTTATCAATCAAAATTTCCCGAAAAACAAAAAAGGCAAAGCTAAATTCCAAATTATGTATAAGGAAAAATAGGCATGATTAATACAGATGATTATCAAGCTTATTTAAAACAGAATCAGCAGCTAATTGAACTGCTAAAGCAAAACCAATCCCCCTTATATGATCGAATGGTTGATGTTTTCCTCGTTCTTGATTACGTTAATCAGTTAGTTAATGATAAATCGCGAATTGATGAAGAATTAGAAGTCATCTTTGATGCAGGTTTCTCTTATTTCCATGAACAATGGGAACTTATCACCATGATCTATCATCGCTATTTTCATCAGGATATCATTAGTTTTACTCATTATGGGAGCTTAATTAATTACTTGCTTTATTTAGATGATTTAGAAGAAACACTTAAAGAAAAAGAATTATTAAGTGATGAGCGAAAACAAGTAATCCAATCAATATATGAAGAAATAGAACAAAAACTAAT
>JBFXJT010000018.1:16164-25764 GCA_050174575.1 Bacilli bacterium | reverse complement strand
AATAATTTAAAATTATAATGCCTTTTATTTAGAGAGGTGAGTAAATGGACCTAAAAGATAAACTAAAGCAGCTTCCTAAAAAACCTGGTTGTTACCAAATGTTTAATAAAAATCATGAGATTATTTATGTTGGAAAAGCTAAGAATTTGTTTAATCGTGTTAGGTCCTATTTTATTGGCAGCCATGATGCGAAAACGACACAATTAGTGGCAAACATTGCTGATTTTGAATACATTGTCACTTCGACAGAAACAGAAGCTTTTATTCTCGAAATAAACTTAATTAAAAAACATAACCCTAAGTACAATATTTCTTTGACTGATGACCGTCAATATCCATATATTTTGATAACGGACGAAAAGGATCCAAAAATTACATATACAAGAGAAATGAATCGTAAAGGGAAATTTTTTGGGCCTTACCCCAATGCAACAGCTGCAAAAGAAGTTGTTGATTTATTAAATCGGATTTATCCTTTAAGAAAATGCCCCAAAGTTCCAAAAAAAGAATGTTTGTATTATCACATTGGCCAATGTTTGGCCCCATGTATTAATAAAATAGAAAAAGAGCAATACCAGGAGATTATTGGTAAAATCCAATCCCTTCTTAAAGGTAATGTGAAAGAACAATTGAAACAATTGGAAGGACAGATGAATGAAGCATCGGAAAGTCTGCATTACGAAAAAGCGATTGAATACCGTCAATTGATTGCGGATTTCAATGCTGTTACCGAAAAACAGAAAATGGAACTCGATGTTGCCGATACCGATGTATTCGCTTATGTTGTTCGTGATAATTATCTTAGCATTCAAGTGTTTCATATCCGTGGTCATAAAACAATTGAACGCAATGGTTTCTTGTTTGAAGTTATGGGTAATCCTGAAGAAATGTTTGTTGATTTTATTGGCCAGTTTTATTTGGAACGCAATTTCCCTATTCCTAAAGAGATCTTAGTTCCCAATGCTGATTTCTCATCATTATCTGAACCAATCAAAAATCGTCTTTTTGTACCAAAAATTGGGCAAAAAAAACAATATGTCATGCTTGTACAAGAAAATGCTATGGAAAAGCTTGATGAATTGATTCGTCAGGAACAAAGAAAATATGATAAAACATTGGGCGCCGTCATGGAATTAGGGAAACTTTTAAACATCGGGTTACCTAAACGTATTGAAGCATTTGATAACTCGAACAATCAAGGAATGGCTAGTGTTAGCGCAATGGTTGTTTACGAAGACGGACTGCCAAATCGAAAACAATATCGTAAATTCAAAGTAAAAACCGTTTTAGGAGCAAATGATTATCAAACGATGTATGAAGTTATTTCCCGACGTTATAAGCAAGGAAACAAAACACAAATACTGCCATCCTTAATCATCGTTGACGGAGGGAAACCTCAAGTTTTCAGTGCTCTTAAAGCGTTAGAGGATGTCAATATTTCCATACCAGTTCTTGGGCTGGGAAAAGATGATAAACATCGAACGTCATATTTATTTTTTAATAATGAAGAAATTTATATTGATAAAAAAAGTCCGTTGTTTTTCTTTTTAGAAAACCTTCAAGACGAAGTCCACCGCTATGCTATTACTTTTCATCATTTGATTGCTAGCAAAAATAGTTTTGCATCGAAATTAGATGATATAAAAGGTGTTGGTAAAGTTCGTAAAAAACAAATCATCAATATTATTAAACAAGCCAATCAAGAAAATATCGTTTTAGAATTACAAAAAATAAAGTTAAACGAAGAACAAATAAAAGCGGTCATGGCCGTTATCAATAATTAAGGAAGAAAAAATGGATATATATGGAAAAGTAATTGCGACTAATCCCAAAGATCGCATCATCAAATTGTTATGTACAAATAAAATGTGTTATCTCCATTTAACTAGACGACAATTTAAAGATTATGGAGTTTATTTTTACCAAAGCCCCTATGTTTTTATTACTGTAGGAGAACAAAGAAAACTATATGGGAATCAACTTTGTTATGATGTTTCATATTTTCGCAAGATTGTGAAAGGGACAAGAACTCAAAAAGAAACATACTATAATATTGAAGTTATTCGCCAAGGTTTAAAACAATTACTTGGTAAGACCAAAAATAAACTCTTTTTAGATTTAGAGTTCTCTCTTCCGTCTTATTATCAAACAATGATGCACATCCCCGAAATATTACAATACGGAATTGTCATAGAAAATGAGAAAAACCAAATTGTTTTTCAAGATGGCTCGCTTGTAAAGCCATTACGAAAATTTGCGATTAACAATCGGACACTTAAGTTTTTATCGAAGACTAACGAACAATTTGATGGAGCTAAATCTTATATTGAGTTTTATCAATTGTTAGAAAAATGCATTAACGATTATAATCCGAAAGTTATTGCTTGGGGCAAAAATGATATTTTAACGATGGAACAATCTTTTCGGTTGAATCATTTAAAACCGCTTGAAGTTCGTTCGCGTTATATCAATTTAATGCAAGTTATCAAAAATTATTATAATACAAGTACCGATCTTGGCCTGTTTTCGACATACCAAGACATGAGTAAACAAGTGTTAGACGAACAACAGCATGATGCCATGGAAGATGCTTTGTTGGCACGTGAGATATATCATTTGTTTTCCCAAAAAATTGCCATTGAAGCAAAAAATTAAAAGGAGCTTAAGAAGAGCTCCTTTTAATTACATATATTAAAAAATCCATTGTAAGAACCATATCGGTAATTTGATTGATTTTTTCTAAATCTTCAGGATGTGTTGTATACCAGTAAGGCGTCATTTGGAGTAAATTGACTAATTGTTCATGTTTTATGTTAACATCATAAGTTAACGGGATTTCACTAAAAATATGCCAACAAGATTGTTCTAATTTTTTAGGGGTATAAAACAAAGGATTATCATAAAGTAGCACCTTTAATTGTTTTAAATGATTGGTATTAGGAACAACTTTCACAAGCAAACCCGTTTTTTTAAGAACACGATGAAATTCGCTTTCAAAGTGAGGAGCAAAGATGTTGACTAAAACATCAACGCTTTCATCAAAAAACGGAAGATAAGCAGCACTACCGACAACAAATAAAATATCTTTGTAAGTTTTAGCGGCGACATCGATAGCTTTTTTGGAAACATCTAAACCATATATATCACAGTCATGAAATGCTTGCTTTAGGATGTTCGTAAAGAAACCAGGACCACAGCCACAATCCAAAATGACTTGGTTAGAGGATACAAAAGAAGCTAAAATGGCTTTGATTAACATGCCTAAAGGATCATAAAAACCAGCTTTCATAAAATGAAGCCGAGAATGAACCATTTGAATATTATCTCCTGGTTGTTTATTTGCTTCATGAGCTAATAATAAGTTTACATAACCGCTTCTTGCAATATCAAAATTATGATTATTAGAACAAAGGAATGATTTTTCGTTTTTAACTAATAAAGCATGACAATTTGGGCATTTAAGCATGATAATCACCTAAAAAAAGTTTAGCATAGATTAAAACTAAAGTAAACTAAAAGACGATAACTTTATTATCGTCATTCTTTTTAGACATTCATGATAATCGGGACAATCATTGGTTTTCGTTCTGTTTTTTCATAAATAAAATCAGCTAAAGCTTGAGAAATGACATTGTTAAACTGATTGACAATAAACTTTTTCGTTTCATTATAGTATTCTTCATACAATTCTTTTGCTCTTCGTTCAATATCAGCAATCATATGTTCCGAGTCTTTTACGTAAATGAATCCCCGGCTCACAACATTCGGTGAACGCATTAATTTGTAGTGGGATGTGGAAAAGACGATTGCTAACATTCCATCATCGGACATTAGTTTACGTTCTTTGATAATAGAGTTGTCGACATCTTCGTTGTTAGAATCAATGTAAATAACACCGGCTTTTACAGCATTGTGAGTAAAAGCTTTATTTGGTGCAAAAGTGAGTACCTCTCCGTTATCTAAAATATGAATCTTTTTAGGGTTAACGCCCGTGTCAACTGCTAATTGAGCATGGCGTTTCAGCATAGCATATTCTCCATGAATCGGCATAAAATGTTCTGGCCTTGTTAATGATAACATAATTTTTAGTTCTGTTTCACTAGCGTGTCCAGATGTATGCGTGTCCGTCAAAGGACTATTAATAATAACGTTCGCACCAGCTTTATACAATTTGTTAATAGTGCGATTGATGTGTTCTTGGTTACCAGGGATCGGTGATGACGAAAAGACAATCGTATCTCCAGGGATAATTTTAATTTGTTTATGCGATCCTTCAGCAATTCTTGATAACGCAGCCAATGGTTCGCCTTGGGAACCGGTACTTAAAATAGTAATCTTTTCTGGTGGTAAATGAGGGAATTCCTTAGCTGTGATAAATGTTCCAGCAGGTGCGTTAATGTATTTAAGTTTTTGGCTGAAATTGACAACTTTTTCCATGCTACGTCCAAAAACGATAACTTTACGATTTTGTTCAACACTGGCTTCAATAATTTGTTGGACACGGTGAACATTTGAAGCAAAAGTTGATATAATAATACGACCTTTTATTTGGTTAAAAATTGTTTTAATGCTATCGCCGATTTTCTTTTCAGAAGTCGCAAATTTAGTGACTTGGGCATTTGTGGAGTCGGACAGCAAACAAAGAACACCCTTAGTTGCGAAATTAGTTAATTTTGCATAATCAGTGTGACCGGAAAGAGGAGTAAAATCAAACTTAAAATCGCCCGTATGAAGAATATAACCTAAATAGGTTTTTATGGCGATACCAAAAGAATCGGGAATGCTGTGGTTGGTTTTGAAAAAAGACACTTCAAAATTGTTGAAACGATAAAGAGAATCGTTCGTATATTCTTCTATTTCTACATGCAAATTGCGAAACTCAGAAAGTTTGTTTCGAATTAATCCTGCAGCTAAACCGGAAGCATAAATTTTAGGAATATGGACTTTTCTTAATAAATAAGGAATGCCTCCAATGTGATCTTCATGCCCATGAGTGATGAATAAACCAACGATTTTACTTGCGTTATCAACCAAATAAGTGTAGTCAGGAATGATGTAATCGACACCGAAATTATCACCCGGAAACATAATTCCTGAATCGATGATCATTAGTTCTTGGTCGCATTCCACAACATACATATTCTTGCCGATTTCATCCAATCCGCCCAAGGCAAATACTTTTATATTTTTATCATTGAAACGTTCAATGATGGGAAGTTGTCGTAAATTGATATTAGTCACGAGAAACTCCTTTCTTCTGTAAATATATTATAATCAAATTTTTATAAAAAGGAAAGATAAAAGCGATTTATTATTCTTGTTTAATCTTCCCAAACATGCTAGAATGAATTAAAGATGGGATATTATGGAAAACAAAAAATTAATTTTACTAGATATTGATGGAACACTTTTTGATAATAAAAATCGAATTGTATCTTTAAAAAGCATTGAAGCCATAAAACAATTACATGAAAATCATATCATTGCGATTGCTACGGGGCGAAGTGGATATATGCTTGATTCAATAAATGAAGTCAAACCTTTAATTGATTATTATATTTTAATTAACGGTCAATATATTCAAGCTCACAGGAAAACGATTTTTAAAGAGCCCCTTGATCAAACGTTATTATATCGTTTAGTTACAAGGATGAACCAACTTGGTTTAGCCTATGGTTTTGAAAACAATTATCATGAAGCCGTTTCCCAAACAAACGGACTTGTACTCCAGGGGTTTCATAGATTGGGACTACCAGTACCACCAGTTGATCCTTTGTTTTATCGGCATCATGAAGTTTACCAAGCGTGGGCTTTTTCCGATCCCGAAACGATAGCCTATTTAAAAGCGGAGTTTTTAGAGCTGTCGTTCATCCAGTGGATGGATGTTGGCTATGATATCATTCCTAAGCAAGCCTCCAAAGGGCGGGGAATGATACGGCTTGTCAATCATTTGCAAATGGATATGGCCAATGTCATCGCTATTGGTGATGGCGACAATGATTATGAAATGGTCAGGGACGCTGGGATGGGGGTTGCCATGGGTAACGCCACTGAAAAAGTAAAAAGTGTTGCAAAATATATTACAACGGATGTTACAAAAGACGGAGTGTATAACGCCCTAGCCTTTTTAAAATTAATAAAATAAAAAAGGGGGTTTTTTATGTCTCATTTTGCTATTGGGATCATGATTGGGGAAAGCATTATCATGCTTTTCTATTTGCTTTTTTATTATCGCTGGGGGAGCAAAACGATTTTATTGCTCAAGATTTCCACAAGTTTTGGGTTTGTTTTGTTGGGGATTATCAATTTGCAACAAGCAAACAACCTTCTTTTTGGAACAACAGTGCTTTTAGGGCTTATTTGTGGCTGGCTTGGTGATTTAGCATTAGGATTAAGAAACATTTATCGAAGCCAAAAAAAGGAATTTTTTTATGCGGGGTTATTGTTGTTTTTTATTGGTCATATAATCTATATTATTGCTTTTTACCAATTTCGGAGTGGATCACTTTTTATACCCATTATAATATCATTAGTGCTACTTAGTATCATATATACAATTTCTGTAAAAGCAAAAGTTGATTATAAACAAGCGAAAATCCCCGTTGTTGCTTATATGGCGATTAGTTCCTTTTTATTGACATTTGTATTGTTTAATATGCTAAATGATTATGCTGTTGTAAAACTAATTATTTTTTTAGGGGCTTTATCTTTTGTTACTTCGGATTTCTTATTGAATTTCCTTTATTTTAAAAAAATTGAACGACCAAAAATTCGTCTTCTCAAAGCTTTTAATATTGTAACTTATTATTTAGGACAAACACTATTTGCCATTAGTATTATATTTATGTAAAAAGCTTGCATTTAAGCAAGCTTTTTAATTTTCTTCTGGTTCTACGGAAGGAAAAACAATTGGTGTACTATTTTCTGGAACGAAAAAAGCATTATCGGGGTTGATGTGGTCAACAAACAAGACACCGTGTAGATGATCTAATTCGTGCTGACAAACAATAGCGACATAATCTTTTAATCTCATTGTTTTTTTAATTAATTCCTTCGTATGAAAATCATAGAAGTGAGCGGAAAGTGAAATCCGCTTTGCTCGATGAATGAAACCAGGAACCTCCCGGTCCACTGAAAGACAACCTTCACCTGAAGGAAGATAGACCAATTCTTCAGAGTGAGAAACAATTTTAGGATTAATTGCTCCAAAATGGAACAATTCACCGGCTTCATCAAAAGCTAACACCACAAAGATTTGTTTTAAAACGCCAAGTTGTGGAGAAGCTAAACCAACGCCAGGGCGGATGTCGTTTTTTTCCGAATATTCTTGATCGTAACCGGCCAACAAGTAACTGTTTAAGGTTTCTAATAAAGCAATATCTTCTGATTCCAAAGGAATATTAACTGGTAAGGCTTTTTGGTGGAGTCGAGGATCCTCTTCTTTAATGATATCTTTATATGTGATCATTTTATTACCTCCTTTCTATTTTAACATACATTATGTACTGATTGCAAATCTTATGATTGTGTATTTTTAACTTTTGTTTTTCACATAAAAATGATAAAATAAACAAGGTGATGTTTATGAAAGAATATAAAATTGATTATGACATGTTTACAACAGAAGAAATTGTGAAAATATATGCCTTTTTTTCGTTGATTGAAAGTACAGCAAAAAGAGGTGTGCCGGCACAAATGATTATTGATAAGCACAAAGAATACCAAAAAATTATTAATAATAAAAGCTTAGAAAAACAATATGATAAAATGCTTTATGAACAAACGAAAATATCCATTTATGAAATAGTTAAACAAGCAAAAGGAAAACTGACACATGCGTCTCGATAAGTATCTTGCTTTTGCCCTTGGGAAAACAAGAAACGAAGCAAGGAAAACCATTCATAATGGAGAAATTCAAGTCAACAACCAAATAGTCCGAAAGAACGACTGGGTTGTTGATGAACATAAAGATGCAATCAAATATCTAAACGAATTGATTATTTATAAACAATTCGTTTATTTGATGTTAAACAAACCAAAAGGTTATTTATCAGCAACAAAGGATGCAAATCTGCCAACAATAATCGATTTAGTCAGCGACTTTTCCCATTATGAATTATTCATGGTTGGTCGGCTCGACTTGGACACAGAAGGATTAATAATTCTAACAAATGATGGAAAGTTTGCCCATAAAATAACTAGTCCAAGGCACGATGTTCCCAAAAAGTATTATGCAAAAGTTGATAAGCCTTTTACAAGTCAAGATGTTTTATCTTTTCAAGAAGGACTTATGATTTATGATGGCAATAAAAAGCTTTTTAAAACGAAATCTTCAAAACTAGATATCATCAGTGATTATGAAGCATATATAACCATTTTTGAAGGTAAATACCATCAAGTTAAAAAAATGTGTTTAAAAGCAGGGAAAGAAGTAACCTATTTAAAACGTATCGCCATTGGCGGAGTTGTCCTTGACCCTAATCTAAAACCAGGAGAATATCGGTTATTAAACGAAGAAGAAATAGAAATGCTAAGTAAAAATTAATGTTAGTTTAGGGTTGCATTACTAATAAATTTAGGATATAAAAAGCAATCTGTTAAGTAAAAACACTTGACACTTATTTTTGGATGTGGTATAATACATCATAATCAAACAAGGAGGTATTTATCATGGCAGTAAAAATTAGATTACAAAGATTTGGTGCTAACAAAAGACCGTTTTATCGTGTTGTTGCAACTGATTCTCGTAATCCACGTGATGGCAGATTCATCGAAGTTTTAGGAACTTATCATCCAATTGAAAAAACTGATGTATTAAAAATCGATGAAGAAAAAGCATTGAAATGGCTTAACAATGGCGCTCAACCCACTGATACAGTTAAATCGTTGCTTTCAAAACTAGGAATTATCGAAAAATTTACCAAGCAAACTAAGTAGGTGCAATAATGAAAGAAATTAATTACGAAAAATTTCTCGGCGACTTAGTTGGGCCACTTATTTCTTTTCCCGAAGAAATGGTTGTAAAGACCTTTGCTGAAGAAGGCGACATCATCAATGTCCAAATACTTGTCAATCCCGAAGATGTCGGACGATTGATTGGTAAAAAGGGAAGAATCATTAATTCCATTCGAACGATTGCTTATGCTTGTGCAGCAAGAGCAGGAAAAAGAATTGAAATATCTGTCGATTCATTTTAAAGTCAGTTTAGCTGACTTTTTTCTTTTGTTAATTGACATTCATTCATTTTTTAGATATAATATATGAAGATATGAGCACATGTTCAAATGAATGAGGTATTTATGAACCAAATGGAAAAAAGTGTTTTGATATTTAAATGCTTAGGAGACATAACGCGTTTAAATATTGTTCAGGCTCTTGCTGTTGAAGCAAAGCCAGTTGGAGGAATTGCCCAGGAATTACAAATGACACCATCAGCAATTTCACATCAATTACGCATCTTAAAAAATAATAATATTGTAAAAAGCGAACGAAAGGGAAAAGAAGTTTATTATCAATTAAGTGATCATCACATTCATGAAGTGGTGAATCAAGTTTTCGATCATACTTCGCATATTTAATCATGAACTCGACAAGAAAACA
>JBFXJT010000018.1:0-16064 GCA_050174575.1 Bacilli bacterium | reverse complement strand
ATTGGTGTTTCGATTTTTGTTTTTGGTTATATTTTAAAGACGATTTTAAAACAATTTACAACAGTCAATTCCACAATAGTCATGTTGATTATTTATGTTACTTATACTGTTGGTTATATCATGCTTGCTTGGGATGTATTATATGGAGCATATAAAAACATCAGATCCGGAAGAATTTTTGATGAAAAATTTCTTATGTCACTTGCAACCATAACAGCGCTAATTGTTGGCTATTATGATGAAGCCGTTTTTGTCATGATATTTTATAAAGTTGGAGAGATTTTACAACATCAAGCTCTTAATTATTCACGAAAGTCCATTGCGGCACTTATGGATATTCAACCGGATATTGCTAGCATCATCGTTAACGGAGAAGTTATGGAAGTCGATCCGATGGAAGTTGTCGTTGGCGATATGCTCTATGTTCGGGCTGGAGAAAGAATTCCTTTAGATGGAATCGTTTATGAAGGCGAAAGTTCGCTTGATGTATCAACGCTGACCGGTGAAAGCGCCTATAAAGATGTTCGAAGTGGAAACCCCGTATTATCGGGGTCAATCAATACAAACGGGACTTTAAAAATAAAGGTTACCAAAATTTATGAAGATTCCATGGTTGCTAAGATTTTAAATCTTGTTGAAAACGCCAGCAGTCAAAAAGCCAAATCAGAAAATTTTATTTCGAAATTTGCTCGTTATTATACGCCGATTGTCGTTATAATTGCTGTTATTTTAGCTTTCTTGCTTCCTTTTATCTTGCCAACATACGATCTAAGTTGGGCAAATGGATTTAAAAAATCCATTTTAGTTGCCTTGATATTTTTGGTTATTTCCTGTCCATGCGCTTTAGTATTGTCCATTCCTCTGGGCTTTTTCGGGGGAATTGGTGGTGCCAGCAGACAAGGCATTTTAATTAAAGGAAGTAATTATTTAGAAGCCTTGAATGATGTCGAAGTTGTTGTGTTTGATAAAACAGGAACACTAACAACAGGAAAGTTTATTGTTAGCGAAACACTTTCTTTCGGGAAGTATTCTCCAAAGCAAATTCTTGAATATGCAGCACATAGTGAGCTGAATTCCAACCATTTGATTGCGAAATCGATTGTGGAATCATATGGGCAAGAAAATATTGAATTAGCACGCGTTTCGTCTGTAAAACAAGCTTTAAGTTCGGGTATTACCAACTTAGTTGACGGATTGAAAATCACTGTTGGGAAAAAAGAGTTTTTAGAAAATCAAGGTTTTAGCATCCCTGAAGTTGTTGGTTTTGGCACAAAAGTCTTTGTGGCAATTGATGATCGAACCGAAGGATGTATATTATTAAAAGATCAAGTAAAACAGAACACTAAAAAAGCCATTCAAGAATTGAAGGCTATCGGTATCAAAAAAACTATTATGCTTACTGGAGACGCTAACGAAATTGCAAAAGAAGTTGCGAATAGCGTTGGAATTGATGAATATTATGCCGAATTGTCGCCTGTTCAAAAAGTTGAAAAATTAAATGAAATTAAAAAAACCATCGACTTCAAAAAGAAAGTTGTCTTTATTGGGGATGGTATTAATGATGCCCCTGTTTTAAGTGGTGCCGATATCGGCATTGCTATGGGGGGACTTGGTTCCGATGCAGCAATTCAAGTTGCCGATATCGTCTTAATGACGGATGATTTATCAAAGTTGCCGATTGCGAAAAAAATCGCCAAAAAAACGCATCGCATTGTTATTCAAAATATTGTATTAGCTTTAACTGTTAAATTTTTAGTATTGATGCTAGCATTAGTTGAGCCCTTTATTGTTAATTCCGTCTTTGCTTTTCTTCTTGATTTCTTGATTTATGAAGCATTGTTTGCTGACGTAGGGGTATCACTAATAGCTGTTTTAAATTCTTTAAGAGCAATGAAGGTGGAAAAATGAAACTAATCGAAGTTGGGAAAATTGTTGGGACACACGGTATTAAAGGTGAAGTGAAAATAAAATCGGATTCCGATTTTCGGAATGAACGTTTTCGAAAACATCAAAAATTATATGTGAAGCGAGGTAATGAACTAGAAACGATTACGATTGACAGCCATCGCGCCCACAAACAATGGGATTTAATTTGTTTTAATCACATTCAAGATATTAATTTAGTATTAAGTTATGTTGGGTGTTCATTGTTTGTCGACCGAGATGAGTTACCGCCATTACCAGAACATGAGTATTATTTCGATGATTTAATTGGTCTTGATGTGTACTTAGAAGATGAAACGCTTGTTGGAACAGTAAGCGACATCACAGAAGTTCCTCAAGGAATCATTCTGGTCGTTACTAAAACAAATCAAAAAGAATCACTAATTCCGTTTGTTCCGGAGTTTATTAAACAAGTGGATACCGAGCACAAAGCAATTATTATTACACCAATTGAGGGATTATTATGATCATCGATGTTCTTACTTTATTTCCGGACATGTTTTCCGGGCTTGCTAGTTCGATTATAAAAAGAGCTGTTGATAAGCAAATCATCACGATTAACATTCATGACTTTCGCAAGTTTTCCAAGAAAAAAAGTCTGCAAGTCGATGATTATTCCTATGGCGGTGGAGCAGGAATGGTTATAAGTGTTGAGCCGATAGTTGCTTGTTTGCGCTCAATTGCTGGTTACGAACAAGCTCATAAAATACTGATGAGTCCCATTGGAACGATTTATGGCCAAAATAAAGCCCTAGAATTAGCCAATTATGAGCACTTGATTATTATTTGTGGCCATTACGAAGGAATTGACGATCGTATCTTAAATTATGTTGATGAAGTCATTTCCATCGGTGATTTTATTTTAACTGGGGGAGAAATTGTTGCGATGGCGATTATCGATAGTGTTGGGCGGTTATTACCTGATGCCTTAGGAAATAATCAATCAACAATAGACGAAAGTTTTCAAGAGATGTTATTAGAATATCCTCAATATACCCGCCCAGAAGTCTTTGATTCACAACGTGTCCCAGAAGTTTTGATTTCTGGCGACCATGAAAAAATAAGGCAATATCGCCGATTTAAATCGTTAGAGCGAACATATCAGTTGCGACCTGATTTGCTTGCTAAAGCCTCTTTAACATCGGAAGATGCTAAATGGTTGGAAAAAATAAAAAAAGGCGAAACACTATGAAACGTGTTTGCTTGTTATTAATTATCTGCTTACTTGCTGGTTGTAAACAAGGTCAAATATTTGTTTATCAAGATGATGAGATTGCTAATTTTGACAAGATTCTAATCAATATTGGTAACGGCCATACAAAAGCATATGATTTAAGAAGTGAAGACGAATGTGTTTTAGGACGAATTCCCGGATTTTTTTGCATGCGCACGACAAATTCCCTTGGAGAAGAAAAAAGTCTCGAGACAATCTTTGAACACCTTACATTGCTTGTTGCTGATGATTATAATTATTTAATTATTTTAATGGATAACGACGGAAGCGACAGCACTTATTTAGCCGGGTTACTTTTTGATGCTGGTTATCAAAATGTCCATTATTTCGCAAGTGGCTATGATAAATATGCGCAATTAAAAGGTGATGAGTTTATTCCTGAGACAGGGGAATGTACAACTTGTTAGTATTTTGCTAAATAACTTGCTTTTAAGCAAGGATTAAGGTATAATATACAAGGCTAGAAAACATGTATCTTCTAGCTGATCACGATGTTCCGCTGCTATCTTTATATAGTTATGAACATTGGCCGAAGGAGCGTGAAAACAATGAGTCAACAATTGATTGCTGACATTACCAGCGCTTACATAAAGAATGATGTTCCTGAATTCCGTCCTGGTGACACGGTTAAAGTCCATGTTAGGATTAAAGAAGGAGAACGCGAACGTATTCAAATGTTTGAAGGATTGGTAATCAAAAGACGTGGAGGCGGAATTAGCGAAACTTTCACTGTACGTAAAAATTCATATGGTGTTGGTGTTGAAAGAACTTTCCCAGTTCACACACCAAACGTTGCGAAAATCGAAGTTTTACGTAAAGGTTTAGTTCGCCGTGCGAAACTTAATTACATTCGTACATTGTCCGCAAAAGCTGCTCGTATTAAAGAGCGCAATTAAAGAAAAGCAGGAAACTGCTTTTTTTTCTTTAATTCATTTTCATTTTATGTTATGATATTTTCAAAGGAGTCAATTATGAATAAAACAAGTTTACAAAAATATGCCAAATTAGCAGTTGAAGTTGGTGTCAATGTTCAAGAAGGCCAACTATTAGTTATCAATTCACCAGTTGAGTGCAAAGAATTTACGCGTTTATTAGTTGAAGCAGCTTATGCAAAGAAAGCAGCCAATGTTATGGTTCGTTGGAATGATGATATCATTAATAAAATGTACTATGAAAACGTCTCTGAAGCAACTTTACAAGAAGTTCCCAATTATGTTGTAGAACAATTTAAATATATTGTTAATCAAGGGGCAGCCGTTATCTCAATTACTGCACCTACTCCGGGCTTATTAAAACATATCGATGCTAAGAGATTACAATTAAGCGCGATGGCAACACAGAAAGCTGTTGATTTTTACCGCAAGCATATGATGTCCAACGGCTCACAGTGGTGTGTTATTGCTTATCCGACGGACATTTGGGCAAAAAAGGTCTTTAAAGGAGCAAAAGCTTTTGATCGATTGTTAGATAGTATTTTAACAGCTTCACGTGTTCAGGATGATAATGACCCAGTTAAGGAATGGCATGATCACATGGATACTTTAGCTCGTCATAATGCCATGCTCAACAAATATAATTTTCAATCACTTCACTTTCAAAACAGTTTAGGGACTGATTTGACGGTCGGACTTGTAGAAAACCACATTTGGGGTGGAGGCGGCGAAACAGCTAAAAACGGTGTTTACTTTGCGCCAAACATTCCAACAGAAGAGACTTTCACAATGCCTCACAAACTAAAAGTTTATGGGAAGGTTGTTGCTACTAAGCCACTTAATTACCAAGGAAAACTAATCGAAGATTTTTGGTTAGAGTTCAAAGATGGCAAAGTTGTTAAGTATGATGCGAAAAAAGAAAAAGCAGCTTTAAAAAGCTTGCTAGAATTCGACGAAGGAAGTTCTTATTTAGGAGAAGTTGCCTTAATTTCCCACAATTCGCCGATTTCCAATATGAATATTTTATTTTACAATACTTTGTTCGACGAGAATGCTTCATGCCATTTAGCTTTGGGTAATGCTTATACGATGAATATTCAAGGTGGGCATGATATGAAGGAAGAAGAATTGCTTGCCAAGGGGTACAACAAGTCAATGAATCATGTTGATTTCATGTTTGGAAGCAGCGATATGAGAGTTGTTGGCCATACTTATGACCAAAAACAAATTACTGTTTTTGAAAACGGCAACTTTAGCTTTTAATAATTATTGAAAATATTTTCATTATGTGATATAATTGCAAAAAAGAGGTGAGATAATGAACCAAGCCAAAATTTATGATATTGCGGGGGCAGCAGGGGTCAGTCTAGCAACTGTTTCACGGGTATTGAACCATCCTGAAAAAGTTAAAGAGGCAACCAGGAATAAAGTGTTACGCATTATTAAAGAAAAAGGCTATAAGCCGAATGCTAATGCACGTGGTTTAGCAAGCCGTCGCTCAACAACGGTCGCTATTGTGGTTCCAAGAATTTCTCAAGCCTCGGTTGCAGAAATGATTCAAGGAATTGATGATAGTGCTAAGCAATTCGGATATACCATTCGTCTATTTATTAACTCAAGCCCAAAACAAGAACAAGAATTATGGGGTGAAGTTATTGCTTCAAGCGTTGATGGCATATTGCTTATGAATGATGAAATGACACAAGAAACAGCGAAATTGTTACAATATACACCTGTTCCTGTTTTGTTTATTAATGCGATTCCTAAATCCGATAAATACGGAAGTGTTTGTATTGATTATCAGGAGTCAGCGTATAACATTACAAAGACTATGCTTGAACGAGGCCGAAAAAACATCATGTTTGTTGGGACGGAGCATAAATATGCCGTTAATGACTTAAAATTAAGCGGTTATGTGAAAGCGATGGAAGAAGCAAACTTGCCAACAAATATTGTTTTTTCTAGTGGCGATATTGCTGTCAATGAAAAACACTTCACGCAGATTGTCGATAACAAACTTCCTGAAGTAGCTTTGTTTGTCCGTGACTCAATGGCCATTTCTTTTATGAATATTGCGCAAAAAAAGGGCTATCATATTCCAAATGACATTCAAGTTATTGGTTTCCAAAACACGAAATATGCTGAATTATCTAATCCAAAACTAACTTGTGTGGAAACACCAATTTATGAAATTGGCAATAGAGCGATGGCGTATTTAACAGAATTAATGAAAGAAAATGGCACACAAGAAAAGCCAAAACACATTTTGGTCGATTACAAAATGATTTGGCGTGAATCAACTAAATAAAGCGTTGAGCAAGAAACAGTACCGACATTTTTGGCAGTTTTAGAGATTTGGATGGTTGGTGAAAATCCAAAGCAAAAATTAGGGAATTACAACTTGCGAGCTTATTCCAATAAGAGTGTTTAGAGCAATCTAAAAACTAAGGTGGTACCGCGGATTAATTTCGTCCTTAGGAGTTTTCTTAAGGACTTTTATTTTATAAGGAGGATTTATGAATTTATTACAAGAATTAAAATGGCGTGGATTAGTATACGATATTATTAATGAAGAAGAATTAGAAAAAAGATTAGAAGAAAAACCGATTACGTTATACTGCGGGTTTGATCCAACAGCAGACAGTCTTCATATCGGATCACTTTTGCCCATTGTTACGTTAATGCGTTTTCACAGAGCGAATCATCGAGTAATTGCTCTTACAGGTGGAGGAACGGGTTTAATCGGGGATCCTTCAGGAAAACGTAATGAACGCCAAATGAACGAAATTGAAACTGTTCACAAATGGGGAGCATTATTTAAAAAGCAATTTGCTCATTTTTTAGTGTTTGATAACGAAAAAGCTTTTTGTTTGGATAATTACGAATGGCTAAGCAAATTATCGGCTATTTCCATGTGGCGTGAATACGGTAAACATTTTAACATTAACCAAATGTTAGCAAAAGATAGCGTCAAATCACGATTAGAAAGCGGCTTAACATACTTAGAATTTTCTTACATGATTATGCAAAGCATTGATTTCTTACATATGTATCAAGATCCAGCTTTACATTGTGAAATGCAAATCGGTGGTCAAGACCAATGGGGAAACATTACGGCAGGAATGGATTTAATTCACAAAGTAGAAGGCAATGATGTAAAAGTGTTTGGACTTACCTTGCCATTAATTACTAAATCGGATGGCACCAAATTTGGAAAAACCGAAAGTGGTGCTATTTGGTTGGACGAAGACAAAACAACTCCATACGAAATGTATCAATTTTTTATTAATACAGCAGATTTAGACGTCATTCGCTTTTTGAAGTTCTATACCTTCTTATCGCCCGAACAAATTTCAGAACTTGAATTAAAAGTAAAAAACGAACCACATTTACGCGAAGCCCAAAAAGTTTTAGCAAGAGAAGTAGTCTGTTTAGTTCATGGTGAAGAAGCATACAACCAGGCAATCAAAATGTCGGAAGCTTTATTCAGCGGACAAATCGGCTCGTTAAATGCGAAAGAAATCAGTGTGGGTTTTAGTGATGTTCCGTCAGTTACTATTAACGAAAGCATCAATTTAATCGATGCGCTTGTTCTATCAAAAGCAGCTTCTTCTAAAAGAGAAGCTCGTGAATTCATCAGCAATAAAGCCGTTAGTGTTAATGGGGCAATAATTACTAGTTTAGAATTTGTGATTACGAAAGCAAAGGCCATTGACAAACAATTCACGGTTATCCGACGAGGGAAAAAGAACTATTATTTAATTAAACACGAATAAAAAAAAGCTGTGATTTTTCACAGCTTTTAACTTTTCGACTCCATGGTTTTAGGATTTGCAAAGATACGATTAAATACCAAAAATTGCATTGGCAATAAAATCATCGTTACAAAAATAGGAATTATTTTTAACAACAATGTCCAATTCATCGACTTAAACCAAATTTCAAACAAATAAGCTAAACCATCGGACAAACCAAGTTTCGCTAGAAAGGTTAATGATGATAACAAAAATGTTTTTGATGTTGTCTTTTCACGATAGGTAAAAGTGGCATTTGCCCAATAAGAAAATAAAGAAGCAATAATAAACGCCACAGTATTGGCAATTAAAATAGAATAATTAAAAATAAGTAAATAAACACCCCAGTGAATTAAAGTATTAATTATACCAATAATGCAAAAAACAATAAAGTTTTTTGTAAGAAATTTCTTTAATAAATTAATCATTGATATTTGTTTCCTTGGCAATATAAATTGGTCGGTTTAATCCCTGATCACGAAGATCATACATTAATTTTAAAATGGTATGCATTCCCACAAAAACAAAAAACATTAAGCCATCAATTCGCAAATTCAACCAGTTCCACTGGTTAAAGATGCCATTTATTACATCAACAATAACAAGACCAAAAGATAGCAGCATCAGTAATGTTGTTACTAATAAATAAACGGAGCTGAATTGTTTGATTCCTAAAATAGCATACTTAAAAAGCGATTTGAAATTCCATTTTGTTGTACCCTTAGCTCTTGGAACATAATCAAATTCAATGCATTTTTTCTCAAAACCAATCCAATTATATAACCCTTTTGTGAAACGTTTATAGTCTTTCACGGCTAGCATAGCATCGATTACTTGGCGGTCAATCAAACAAAAATCTCTTGCGCCTTTCGCAAGGGTTTTATTTTTAGTTAAGAAAGCATAAACCTTATAAAAAGAAAGCGCACAAACAGTTTTAAATTTCGATTCACCCACACGTGTACGGTGTTTTGTATAAACATGTTTAAAACCTTGCTCGTAATAAGCGATCATTTCGGGAATTAATGATGGCGGATCCTGTAAATCAGCATCGAGAATAATGGCAGCATCACTTGATGTTCTTTTGGCAGCTTCAAGCCCTGCCAATAAGGCGGCTTCCTTGCCAAAATTACGCGAAAATGTAACATATTTAACTCGCTCATCTTTGCTTGCAAGTTGCTTCATAATTGCTAAAGTATTGTCTTTTGAACCATCATCAACAAGAATAAATTGAAAATCGTATTCTTTTGTAAGATGTTTCAATATTTCATCGTATGTTAAATTTAAAACAGCTTCTTCGTTATAACATGGGATGATTAGGGATATTTTTTTCATAAAAAAAGTCCTTCCTAGAAAGTTGCAATCCTAATTATACTATAAATCCCGTTGTTTAGCAAATAATTAATTGAATAACGAACGTATTTATGTTAAAATGCAACTTAAGGATTTAGGATTTTTATGTGGAATAAGTTGAAAAAAAACATATATTGGCAATACTCCATCTATTTTTTAATTATCCTAGGGATTATATCCCTTCCTTTAATCATCAATAAGGGCTTATTCATTGATGGATTGACGCAGCACATTGTCTTCTTTCGGGATTACATTTCGCAACTCAAAAGTTTTATTCAGGGCAACGCTTTTTTTGTTTATCGTCCTGATTTAGGGTTAGGAAGCGATGTTTTCACATATTATACTTTTTATTCTCTTTTTGATCCGCTTAACCTAATTGCTGTTATGCTCCCAATTAAATGGATTGGTTTCGAATATGGGTTATTTGTGGGAGTTAGATTATATTTTGCTGGCATTTTCTTCTTATGGTTGTTAAAACACCAGCAGGTAAAAAGCCACAAAGCTTTATTATTATCAGCTTTATTTTATGTTTTTAATGTTACAGTTCTTTACTCGGCCTTTAGACACCCGATGTTTATCAATGGCGTTTTATGGTTACCGTTAATCTTTTTAGGAGCGATGAAATGCCTAGAAGGAAAACATGCCTATTTGCTTTTAATTGGTGCCTTTTTTGCTTTTATTACACAGTTTTATTTAAGCATTTATTCCACAATCGCCTTTGAAGCTTTTGTTGTTATCAAACTTTGGTTGTCAAGAAAAACATTAACGAAAAAAGTTCTCTTTAAAAAATGGTTTAATGTCAATATGTGGTTTGCTTTAGGCATCTTGTTGGCGGGCTTTGTGTTGGTACCCCAACTTTTAGCCGTCTACAATGGAGCTAGAGCAACAACAAAAGGATTAATCATTTTTGATAGCCTATATTATTTAGGGACGTTTTCATCGTTCTTTATTCCGATGATCAGTTCAAGTTATACATCTTCTTTAGGAAACGGCTTTGTTTTCTTTTTAGTTCTTGTTTATGCGTTTCAAAACAAACGTGACTGGAAAACAATTTTCTTCACCGTTTTTTCATTATTATTATTAGTCTCTGTTTTTGGGTATACTGTAAATGTGTTTTCATATGTCAATAATCGTTGGAGCTATATTTTACTTGTCCCAGCAAGTTTAGCTTTAGGTGAAATCTTAGAGAAAAAAGACACATTGGTAAATGATGATTTTCAAAAACCAGTAAAACTCATCATTAGTTTATTAATTGCGATGGTCTTTTGGTTGTTTGGATATATCGGTTCACAAGGAACCAATCGTTCTTTCAATATAACCTGGCAAATTTTCATGGTCAATTGCATTATTCTAGAAATACTTATAATCAATCAAAAACAAATTATGTTTGGCTTATTTGAAAAATGGAAACAAATTTCCCTAAAAACGGCACCAAAAATTTTGATAGTTTCTTACATAGTTTTTGGACTTGCTATTAGTTTAACTTATGTGTTTTCACAAACAACAGCGACCAATTTAGAAGCATATGATCACGAAGAAGCTTTTTTAAATTTTCCAAGTGATGAATACTATCGCATCGATCAAAGCAGTTATGTTTTAAAGAGTGATTATTTGGGGAATGATAACTTAGTATATGGATTTAAAAGCCCGTATGCTTACAATTCGATGGTTCCTGCTTCGATTGCAGCTGTAATCGATTATTATAGTGTCTATAATCTAAATAGTACTGTTGGGTACACAGGCTTTAACAACCGCACAGCATTGAATGCCATCAACCAAGTCAAATATATGATGATAAAAGCCAACGACAACAAAGCCATCCCTTATGGCTTTTCCGAAGATTTTTCTTTTTATTTAAATGAAGTAGAAAATCCGACAATTGCAAACGGAGGAACACTCACAGGTGAGCTGGAAGAAGTAACAGTATATAAAACAAATCATTTTCTTCCATTTGGCTTTGTTTACCATCAATTTGTGCAAAAAAGCCAAGCTGATGCATTAAATGCGATTGAAAAAGAAAACTTGCTTTTAACCCATGCCCTCATTTTAGATGGAGCAAGCGACGTTACTTATAATAACATTTTAAAACAAAACGCCACAGATGTTTTATATCATAATGTTGTGAAAAGCGGAAACACCTATTTCTGCGATCAAGAAGCAAGCGTGAGTTTCACAATTGATTATTTGGCGGGATTTGATCTATATTTTCATGCCGATACGATTCGCAACATTGACAACAAAAAAGTCAATTATTATGTGGAAGCATATCAAAACAATCAATTAATCAGCCGTTTTCGCGAAACATTATATGCGAAAGGGACATTCTTTTATTATGACAACCATGAACCTTTAATAAATTTAGGAGCATTTTCAAGCGGCGAACTTCAGGTAAAAATCACCTTTGATCCCGGTCGATATGAAATTGTGAACATGGGTTATTACTTGAACAATGTGCAAGATGTTGGTTTAAAAATCAACGAACTTAAGCAAGAAACCCTAAATAATTTGCAGTTTAATGCCAATGGGTTTAATGGAGATATCACACTTAATGAAGATGGGTTATTGTTTGTTTCGCTTCCTTACAATCAGGGATTTACGGCCTTTGTTGATGGCGAAGAAACACCAATCGAAATTGTCAATGTTGGATATATGGGAATATATCTCCAAAATGGTTATCATGAAATAACCTTTGAATACAAAGTACAGGGAATGAATATTGGGCTATATTTATCGCTTGTAAGTATAATTGCCATTTTAGGATTAACACTAATAAAAGCTAGAAAGAAGCGTGATGATTATTAAAAAATTTTTAGAAAGTTCATACTTTATGATCATCATTTATGCAGCGACACTGGGCTTTTGGTATTTAAAAATTCATTTCGTTGCAACAGCGATTACAATTGCTATTGGGCTTATTTTAACCTTGTATAAAACTAAAAAAGTCGTTTATTTGACTTTAGCAATGGGAATCCTTATTAATTACCGCGACACAAGTTTAAGTTTCAATCAAAACAGTGTATTTTTGGCTGTAGGTATTTTGTTTCCGTTTGCTTTAGTTAGTTTTATTAAAACAAAAATTAATATGAAAGACTTAATTTTAATCGGATTTTTGGTTTATTTAGGAGCTAATATTTTATCGTTAATTACCATCCCACATGATTTGCTCGATGAAGGGATTGCTGGTGTCACCCAAACCCTAGCGTTTGTCTATATCTACATTTATTTTCACAATAGAAAAGAACCCAATGATCATGAATATATTGCGAAAAGCTACATTTTTTTTGGACTAACAATCTTTTTAGAATTTATTATTTTTGTTCTTAGTTTTCAGGGTACCTTTACTTGGGACAAAGCGATTGTCCTGGGGTGGGGTATTACTAATTCTATCGCCATGGTCATTTTGCTAATTTTACCCATCATTATTTATTTTATTTTAAAGCATCCAAAACATATTTATTTAACGGCTTTAATTGTTGCTTTGCTAACATTATTGGTTCTTACTTTAAGCAAAGCCGCTTATATTGCTTTAGCCTTATTGTTTATTCCTTTTGGAATATTTACTTACTTTTCGCGTAAAACAAAACAACAAAAGCAGTGGTATTGGCTTTCGTTAGGAATAACACTCATGTTCTCCGTCGCTGCTTATTTCATAGCAACTTCACAAGAACAACTTGTAGAAGGATTCAGAACATACATTTTACGAATGGATGAGCGCGGATGGTTTAATGATGTTGCTAGGTTAGAGATTTATCAGTATGCTTGGGACCTTTTCAAACAACATCCTATTTTAGGAACAGGCTCTTTTACTGCTGGTTATTATTTAACAATTGGCTTTAATGCTCCTCTTCTGAAGCATTATCATAATTTTGTTATGCAGCTGCTAGCAACCATCGGCAGCGTTGGCTTTATATCGTTTTGCTTTTTGCTTTTTGCAGTGATAAAAAAAGCTTTCTCAAAAAGCTTGTTTAATGTTTGCGTGCTGTTTTCTTTGTTGGCAATGATTATTCATGGGTTAATGGATAATACATTTCATAACCCACTTATTATGATTAATATGACGATTTTGTTTGCTTATTTAGAAGATGCACCGACTATAGGGTTCAAAGACGTTTTTAAACGAAAACAACTGACGACTCCAAAAGAAAATCCGGATGAATAATCCGGATTTTTTTAACGGCCGATACCCATTTTTGCATAAACAGCTGCTAGCTTTTTTTGTGCAAGCAGGTGTGCTTGTTCTCTACCTTTGTTTAATAAATTTTCTAATTCTTCAGAATGAACATAGTAACGATAACGGTCCTGTATTTGTTCGATTTCTTTAACAACTATTTCCGCAAGATCACCTTTAAAATCGCCATAACCTTTATTAGCATACATTACTTCAATTTCTGAAAATGATTTATCAGTAATAACCGAATATATTGTCATTAAATTAGCAATTCCTGGTTTGTTCTCTTGGTCATAACGGACAATTGCTTCACTGTCAGTAACAGCGGATTTAATTTTTTTTCGAATTTGTGAAAGAGGTTCAAGCAAAAAAATGCAACCACGATCATTTTCGCCCGACTTATCCATTTTTTTAGAAGGATCTTGTAAGTCCTTAATCCGTGCCCCTTTTTCTTGAATCAAGCCTTCTGGAACAATAAACGTTTGGCCATAGCGATTATTGAAGCGGATTGCTAAATCGCGAGCTAATTCTAAATGTTGTCTTTGATCTTCGCCAACAGGAACAAATTTCGCATCATATAACAAAATATCAGCAGCCATCAAAGCTGGGTAAGTAAATAAAGCAGAACTTACACCTTGTACTTGTTTGACAACTTTATCTTTATACTGTGTCATTCGCTCTAATTCTCCCATATAAACTAACGACTGCATAATATAAGCTAGTTCTGCATGCTCAGACACTTCCGACTGAATGAACAAAGTCAGATTTTCTGGTTTTAAGCCGCAAGCTAAATACAAAGCGGCAACATTCCGAATGTTTTGCTTTAAAACATGGGGATCCTGTGGAGTTGTCAACGCGTGTAAATCCGCAACAAAAATAAAGAATTCATATTCTTTCATTTTTTCCTGAAACTTCACAAAGTTTCTTAATGCTCCTAAATAATTGCCTAATGTGGGAATTCCTGTAGGCTTAACGCCTGATAAAATAATATTCATAAATCCTCCAAATAAAAAAGTCCTTAAACGTTGTTTTAAGGACGAAAAAATTCCGCGGTACCACCTTAATTTATTGTTGTCAATACCCTCAAAGGTTTTAACGCAAACCATACGTCAACGCATTTCCTCGTTGCACTCCAAGACCCATTCTGGATGTTATTTGATGTTGCTTTCACTACCCAACAATCGCTAAACAAAGAAAAGCATCCATACTTATTCTCATCATCGTTTCTAATCACTATTATACTCGTAAATTTTATATTTTCAAGATTCTCTTTATAAAAATATGAAAAAAGCCCATGTAAGCGATTTCTTTGTAAGAAAACAAACAAAAAAATGAAAAAACATGAAAATAAAGCGCTTACTAGAAAAAAATTTGTTGACACTTTCTTTTGGGGTGTGTATAATAAGATTAATCACATGGTGCTATATGCACGAGTGAAAAAAATGGGAGGAAAAAATGAAAAAATTCTTAAGTTTATTTTTCTTTTTGGCTCTTGCGTTAGTTTTTGTTGGCTGTAAGGAAGAAGAGTACACTCTAACACTTACTGGTCCAGAAACCGTAAAAGTCGGAGAAACAATCACTTTAGTTCCTGCGACAGAAAAGCCGGAAGCTGTATTTACTTGGGCATCAAGCAATACTGCTAGAGCTACTGTTAATAATGGCGTTGTTACTGGCGTTGCTGCCGGTGAAGTTATTATTACTGTCACTCTTGAAGGCGTCGGCGAAAAATCAATAGTTATCTCTGTTACTGAATTCTCGTTCAGCTTAGCTGGCGATTCATCAGTAAAAATTGGTAAGACATTGACTTTGACTGCCACTACAGACAAACCTTCTCCAGCCTATACTTGGTCTACAAGTGATGCAACAGTAGCTACAGTTGCAAACGGCGTTGTTACTGGCGTAAAAGCTGGTACAGCTACAATCACTTGCGCACTTGCTGGCGTTGGATCATTAACTAAAGTTGTAACTGTTCGCGCGTTAACAACATTAACAGTTGGTTCTACAACTGAAGCTGGCGTTAACATGTTCAGTACATTCTGGGGTAACAATGCTACTAATGCGGATATTAGAACCTTAACATTCGGTTACGGAACTGTATCCTATCAAAAAGAAGCAGCTCGTTATAAAATTGATCCTACAGTTGTAAAAGACTTCACTGTTGTAGAAAATGCAGACAAGTCAAAGACTTATACAATTGAAATCAATGAAGGATTAGTATGGAACGATGGAACAGCAATTGATGCGAAAGACTATGTATTCCCAATGCTATTATCAATCAACCCTGTATTCGCAACAGCAATCGGAAAAGCATTAACTACTACTGGCGATATCGTTGGCAGTAAAGATTTTGCAGATCCTACTAAGAATGCTGATGGATTAGCTGAATTATCAGGCGTTGACCTAATTAGTGATTATAAGTTCTCGATTACTATTAATGCTGATCGTTTCCCTTATTACTATGAATTCTTATACTATTCTGCAGCTCCATGGCCAATGCATGTTATTGCTCCAGCTGCTGACATAGCACAAGGAACAAACGGCGCAAAGATTACTGGAACTTGGACAGCTGAAGCTTTAGCAGCAACTGTTGATAAAGATGGCGCTGGATATCGTTATGACATTAGCGTTACTTGCGGTCCTTA
>JBFXJT010000017.1:0-26352 GCA_050174575.1 Bacilli bacterium | reverse complement strand
TAGCCGATAATTTTATTCAATGGAAATATGAAGATGAAACAGTATGGAATAACTTAATCTCTCTTACAACATTAACAGGAGCTAAAGGAGACCAAGGAGATCCAGGGATTGATGGAAGAGAAGTCTTATTCCAAGTAGCCGATAATTATATTCAATGGAAATATGAAGATGAAACAGTATGGAATAACCTAATCTCTCTTACAACATTAACAGGAGCTAAAGGAGACCAAGGAGATCCAGGGATTGATGGAAGAGAAGTCTTGTTCCAAGTAGCCGATAATTTTATTCAATGGAAATATGAAGATGAAACAGTATGGAATAACTTAATTGAAATATCTACACTAACTGGGCAAACTGGAATAGGTATAAGTAATACAGCAATCAATGAATACGGAGAATTAATAATTACTTATACTGACAATACGATTATCAATATTGGTCAGATTGTAAAAGTATATTTGGTTAGTTTTACAAACATTGAGGGGAATATTATTAAAAGTCAATTGATATTGTGGGGAAGTGATGCAGTCGCTCCTACTTTACCAACAATTGAAGGACATACTTTTGTACAATGGGATCAGGCTTACACTAATGTGAAAGCCAACTTAGTAATAAATCCAATCTATAACACAAGTACTTTTACTGTAACTTTTGATAGCAATGGTGGAAGCAGTGTTTCTACAATCGTAAATGTTTTGTATGACACAACCATTGTTCTTTCAGATAGTACAAAAGTTGGTTATGACTTTTTAGGTTGGTATACTGGAAATTCTATTCATGATGTTTTGTTTAATTCCTCTAGCACAGTAAAAGGGAATATTACTTTATATGCAAAATGGCAATTAAAGTATTATCAAGTTCAGTTTTTTGATGGGGAAACATTATTATCAAAACAAGCAGTATTTTATGGATTTAGTGCAGTACCTCCTGTTGAACCAACAAAAATTGGATATGAATTTATGGGATGGAGTACTTCATACCATAACATAACTAGTAATGTTGACTTGCAATCAACATATAATGCAAATTTATACACAATTACATTTGAAGAAAATGGTGGCAGCACTGTTACGGATTTGACGCAAGGATATGAATCCATCGTGCTCCAACCAACTACTCCAACCAAAACAGGGTATTCTTTTATTGGTTGGTTTAGTAATCAAGAGTTAACAGAAAGCTATGTCTTTTCTACAATGCCATTAAACGGCATAACTCTATATGCGAAATGGTCAATCAATCAATATACGATTTCATTTAACGCTAATGGAGGATCAGAAACGGCAAATATTACTGAAAATTATCAAACTTCTTTAACAGCCCCAACTGATCCTACAAAAGTTGGATACACATTTGGTGGTTGGTTTACTGACTCTGGATTTGAAAATGAGTATGTGTTTACAACAATGCCCGCATTTGATGTTGAGTTAAATGCAAAATGGACTATTAATCAATATACGATTGTTTTTGAAGAAAATGATGGAACCGTTGTTTCAGACATCACTCAAAATTACGGAACGACTGTCACGAAACCAACAGATCCTACAAAAACTGGTTATAGTTTCATAAATTGGTATGTAGATAGTGCATTTACCGAAGTTTATGCTTTCACAACAATGCCAGCGTTAAATATAACTCTTTATGCAAAATGGACAATTAATCAATACACAATTGATTTTGAAGAAAATGGCGGAAGTAGTGTAACAGCCATTATTCAAGATTATGGGACTGTAGTCGTAGAACCAGCAAATCCGACACGAGTTACCTATATATTTGTTGGTTGGTTTTTGGATGCTAATTTAACTGAATCGTACACATTTACTACTATGGCTGATGAAAACATCGTTCTTTATGCAAAATGGACGGATGAACAATACACCATAAGTTTTGAGGAAAATGGTGGATCAATAGTTGAAGATATTGTTGGTTCATATCAGTCTTCGGTTACTGAACCTGAAGCACCTACAAAAGAAGGAAATACTTTTGCTGGTTGGTTTCAAGATGAACTATTAACGGAGCCATATTCTTTCACAACCATGCCTCTTGGAGGAATTACTATTTATGTAAAATGGAATATTAATTCCTATACATTAACTTATCAAGATTATACTGACATTACCAATCCTGATTTGTACCTTGGAGATAGTCATGTTATGTTGATTGCATCAACAAAACAGATTTTCGCTTGGGGCCAAAATGGGTATGGGCAATTAGGTGATGGAACTACAACAAGTCGTCTTCAACCAGTTGATATTACACAACAATTTCAATTCATTGATGATGAATATATTACTTTATTATCGTTAGCAAATCATTCTGCAGCAATTACCAATAAAGGCCGTGTATTTTTATGGGGTTATAACTCCAACGGACAAATAGGTAATGGAACAAAAACACACCAATTGATTCCAGTGGATATTACCAGTTATTTTGGATTTGGTGAGGGAGAAGTCCCTATAAAAATCACTACTGGTTATTCTAATACTATTCTTTTGACCTCAACTGGAAGAATCTTCTCATGGGGTTATAATGGATTTGGTCAAGTTGGTGATGGTACAACAACTGAAAGAACTACTCCAGTAGACATTACCAATAAATTCACATTTAATATTGGTGAAACGGTTGAGTATTTTGTTTTAGGAGATGCATTTGCTCATATGGTTACATCGGAAAATAGAATATTTGGTTGGGGAGCCAACTTCCCTTATGGCAATGTTGGTGAAGGGATTACCGAACCTAACCGAACATTACCTATTGAAATCACTAACAAATTCAATTTAAATGTTGATGAAACCATTGTGAAATTAATAACAAGTTCGACTTCAGCTTTCTCATTAGCGTTGTCAAGTGAAGGTCGATTATTTGCATGGGGGAAAAATTCTAATTATTCATTAGGTGATGGTACTACCTCTATCAAAACATCTCCAAAGGAAATTACTCACTTATTCTTTGATTTAGAAGATGATGAAGTTATCAACAATGTGTTTACTTCGAAAGATACTGGTTATGCAATAACTTCTAAAAACAAAATTTATTCTTGGGGATATAATGCTTGTGGTCAAATAGGGAATGGATCTACGACCACTCAAACAACACCAATAAATATTACAAATAATTTTGATCTACAATACAATGAAGTAATTGTAAAACTGATTCCTAATGGGCAACTCGTATTTGCTGTTTCTTCTTTGAATAGAGTGTTTGCTTGGGGTAATAATTTCTCAGGTCAATTGCAAAATGGAACTACGACCAATGTAACAGTTCCAAGTTATGTAAGATTGCAACAATGGTTAGATTATGATACCCAAACCTATGACTATCAAGCAACCCTTAGTTTAATATCCAATCCAAGCAAAACAGGCTACACATTTGATGGATGGTATTTAGATCAAGAATTTACTACACCATTTATTCTTGAAACAATGCCTGCACAAGACACTGTCCTCTATGCCAAGTTTTTGCCTAACGCTTATACATTGACCCTTTTAAGTGAACTAGATACACAATATACAACGATTACAGCCAATTATCTTCAAAACATCAATGCACCAGTAGCTCCTTCAAAAACAGGATATACTTTTGCTGGATGGTATTTAGAAAATACATTTGATACACTTTACAAATTTGGTGTTATGGAAGCTGTCAGTCGTACTTTGTATGCAAAATGGCAAATAAATGAATATAGTATAACCTATTTGCTAGATCAAGAAAACATTAAGTTTGTGCAAATAGCCAATGGTGGATATCATATTATTGCTTTATCAGAATCTGGTCAAGTCTTTGCTTGGGGTTATAATAATTATGGCCAAATTGGCGATGGTACAAATACAAGTAGAAAAACTCCTGTAGAAATCACTTCAAGATTTAATCTGTTGGGAGATGAACAAATAGTTCAAGTTTATGCCGGCACATTGCACTCTATGGCTATCACAAATTTTGGAAAAATATTTACTTGGGGATTAAATACGTCCGGTCAAATTGGTGATGGAACATTATCAAGTAAAAATAGCCCTGTTAATATAACGGCAAATGTAAAATTACAGCCATCTGAAACAATTGACCTAGCATTTGTATTTACAAATTCCAACTATATCAAAACGACACAAGGAAGAATTATCGCTTGGGGTTCTGACTCTAACTACAAACTTGGCGCAGGATATTACATTAATGTACCTTATCCACATGACATTACATTTAGATTTGGTTTAGCAAGCGGTGAGGAAGTAATCCAATTGGTTGATGGAATAAGTCATTCTTTGGCTCTCACTTCACTGGGAAGAATTTTTGTTTGGGGTAGTGATTCTGGTTATGGCGTTTTTGCTAGTGGTTCAGCTTATGCTTATAATTTACCAGTTGAAATAACTTCAAAATTTACTTTAAATGAAGGAGAAACAATCACCTCCATTTATAGCCAGTACTCCTGTTCTTTTGCGATTACTTCAGATAATAGAATATTTGGCTGGGGATACAATTCATATGGAGAGTTAGGAAATGGTACTACAACAAAATATGATTATCCTTTAGATTTGACTTCTGTTTGGAGTGCTCTTGATGGGGATGTTGTGAAAATCATGTCATCAAGAGATTTTACGGCAGTACTTACTTCAAATGATTCAGTGTATACTTGGGGAAGAAATAATGTTGGTCAATTGGGTGATGGCACTACTACTAATCGATTGACAATGCAAAATATTACAAATAACATTGCGTTAAATGAAGGCGAAATTGTAGTAGATTTGTATGGTTCACCAAACGCTTCGCTTGTTTATGTATTGACTTCTGATGGGAGAATTTTCCGATGGGGTTTCAATAGTGATGGAGTACTCGGAGATGGAACAATAATCAACCAAACCACTCCTTATGTATTGAATGTAAATACATGGAAATTTGGAAAAACACTGGGATTTGATTATGGAGAAACGATTCAACATTATACTGCACCAACTAAAGAAGGATATACATTTGATGGTTGGTACAGTAATAGTAATTTAACGACTGTTTTTGCTGATGAAACCATGGGAAATGCTAATGTAGTATTATATGCTAAGTGGATTCTCAATCCATAAAAAATAATTATAAATTAATTGGCAGGATTTGATTCAGCATTTTAAAACAATGATGAGGATTTAAAGAAGATACGTAATGGAACAACAATCCTAATCATTGAAGAACATGGCCAACTTAAACTAAAAAGTTCTAGCAAATTACCAATATGTAGCTAGAACTTTTTTATTTATTATTATTATTTTAGAAAAATCATTTTTTTGGTAAAAAAGGGGGAAACAAATTGATTGTTCTATGTTATAATCTAATTGTAAAAAAAGGTATTTTTTTCATTGGCAATTTGGCTACAAAATCATGCCCAAATTTGTTGAGGAGGACTAATGAAACCACTTAAAATAATGTTATTGATCTTTCTTTCTTTATTATTAACTTCCACATTTTCTCTAACTGTTAATGCTGATGTTGGTCCCAAACCGTTTGTAAATATGGAAATAATCGGAATGGGTGACCAAACTTATACAGCAACGCTAATATCAAAGGAAGCATCTGGTCCAAATTTCTTTTATGAAGACTATCTCGAATTTGGTGATCCATGGATGGATTATCATCCAATCATGGAGTATGAAGACAGTGAAGGTTATCGATGGATAGGACAACATTGGGAATTAAGTGGCGATGATGAGTTCAGTTGGAGTTATTATCCGCCTGATAATTTTAAATTAATCATTATGACGGATAATGACATTATTTTCACAACTGGTGTGCTTGAGCGATATGCTTTCGGATCTTATTTTCAAGCTGATGTTTCGAGTGCAGTTGATGGTGTTATCAGCAATTTAAAAATTATTGAAGCAGTCACTCCAAATTATGATTTTTTGAAAGAAATTGCTGCATTCATGTTTCGCTTGTTGTTGACTTTAGCCATTGAAGTTGGAATTGCTCTCTTATTTGGCTTCCGGAAGAAGAAGGAACTTTATGCAATCTTTTTTGTAAATATCATTACATTGGTCTTCTTAAATGCTATGCTAAATATTACAACATATTATCATGGCGAATTCTTGGCTGTTGCCTTTTATATTATCGGGGAATTGATTGTCTTCATTGTTGAATCCGTATTCTATGTCTTTTACTTTTATGAACACCGTCTTAAAGCTTTTTTATATGGTCTCATTGCAAATATTAGTTCATTCGCCGCTGGCTTTTTCTTGTACTTGCTTGAACGAGCAATTACGTAAACTACTTATTTGAGATTTATCATTGCATTTTAGTATCCACTTTGAAATTAGAGGAATAAATATGGTTATACATAACATGAATTTATGGAATGATTCCTTTGAAGCAATTAGATTGAAAACAAAAACAATTGAAATGCGGCTGAATGACGAAAAAAGACGATTAATAAATGTTGGGGATTTAATTGAATTTACCGATAAACAAACAAATGAAAAACTAAAATGCTTAGTTATTAATATTTACAAATACCAAGATTTTTATGAGTTGTATAAGCACCATGATAAAATATCTATTGGATATTCGCGAAATGAAATCGCCAGACCAGAAGATATGCTTGAATATTATACGGCAAATGAAATTTACAAAGATGGCGTTTTGGCAATTGAATTAAAACTCTTCGATGAATCAATTATTAAAAAAGTAGTATCAGGTAAAAACTGATACTTTTTTTAAAAAAAATGAATATTTGGATGAAACAATATTCATTTTATCTGAAATATGGTATAATAATAACAATAATTATTGTAAAGCAAGCGCTTTGTCAATCAAAAAACATGTTTTTTATAAATTATAAGGAAGACATATGGATGTTTGGACACAACTAATATCAATAACATTATTAAAAGCGTTAGCTATTACGCTTGTTTGCGAATTGACAGTTGCGCTTTTATTTAAAGTAAATAAAAAATTCTTATTAGTTTGTTTTATGACAAACATAATTACAAATGTTTCCATGAATATCATTATTTTAAAAGTAAACCCAGTTCATTATCATTTGTTTGTTGTGCTTTTAGAAATAATTACTATCTTTATCGAATTTTGCATATATTTATTATTTTTAAAGCAATTTAAAAAAGCTTTTTTATTATCTCTTATAGCAAATCTGGCTAGTTATTTAATAGGTATGTTATTAATGGGATTCATTTATTAGGAGGAAAAATGCGAAAGATTAATTTGTTTTTAATGCTTTGTTTATTACTAATTATGACTGGTTGTTATAACTATAGTTCGGGATCACAATATGGGAAATTAATTGACATTAAATTTTATAATGAAGCAAGTGAAGAAATCACTGGTGAATTTATTGATTACTTTGAATTTCGAGAACAATTTGAAGCAGACAATTTGCTTAATTTGCATTATGAAATCAAACCACTTAATTCCCCTGCACCAGTAGAACTATTCTATTGTGCCTCCGTTACTAACAATAGTGAACTTACGGTTAGATTTACGATTGAACCTCATAATGATTATGTGTTTTCTAGTTTAACTATTAATAATCAAAAAGTAACTAGCGAAGGGTTTGTGAGCATAGAAGAAATCGATGGTTTAATTTATGTTGATTATTTATGCTCAAACATTACTAATGACAATAATTTATTTGAAATAAATTACTTAGAAATGAAAAAAGATATCCAAGATAAAACATATTACCGGAATGGTTCGCAATGGGTCGAAGGACGAACCTATTATTCTGGATTTTATTTTAATATTGGTGAATAAGCCAAGGCATAAGAAATATCTTATGCCTTTTTTAAAAATAAAAATATTGATAGGTAAATATTTCCGTGTTATAATGTCGCTAGAGGTGAAGCGTATGCGGTCCTTTTTAGTTCGAAAAAAACAGTTTTGGGAAAAACAAAAACGGTTGATTGTCCAAAATTGGCTATCATCGTTTGTTGTAACGGCTGTCGTTGTTGTTGCCGCAGTGGTGATTGCACCGAGAATCCCTAGTGCCAGCTTTATTGATACCGAAGTGTTTGGGAATGATATTTTTTTCCAAGTTGAAGTTATCGATGAAGATGCAATGATAGATATGGATAGTTTAAAAATTGTTGCGAAAAGCCCTCTAGAAGAACATTATCAACCACTTAATTTAGGTAGACAACAAGGAAGTTTTGGGACACTGGAACCAAATACTGAATATGATTTGCTGATTTATGCAAAATATGGATTTGGTGAAGGAGTTCTTGCGAAAACGACTTTAAAGACCGAAGCTAATTATGGTGGCCAAATTGTTAATTGGCAAGAAGTTGCATTGGATCCAATGCAAACCCAAGAAATGCTTTTAATGGATATTTCAACTAGATATAATGATTTGAAAAGTGAAATTGCCAGTGTTAATCTTCAATTTGCAACTTTATATTTAGAAGAAGTACCGATTGATGGCAGTTTTCCTACCAACTTAACGTATCAAACATATCCTATTGCGGAATTTTACCAAACGACACAAATTGAATTATGGGCTTATGAAACCGTGCAAATTTATCTTGTTTTAGAAGCAACATTAAAAACAAATGAAGTCGTTGTCCTTGATCAAAAAACATTTCCTTCACCGCTTCAACTAAATGCTTCCATTTTTCATTCTGATATTGGCAGTGACTTTATTAAACTAATGGTTTACCCAGATTTCCATACTAGGAAAGATATTGTTTACGAGATTAATTTGCTTCAAGATAGCCAAGTCTTAAAAAGAGAAATTATCATCTATGAAGATACTGGCATTGAATATGAACAAAGTGAAATTATTATCTTTGATCGATTATTGAGCGAGCGCAATTACCATGTGCAATTGTTAGCCAAATACTTTGATGAGATAACGGGCTTAGAAATAGAAAAACAGGTCAATTGGCTGGATTTCAAAACAACACCTGCATATGGTTATACCATTACAAGTGAAAGCACCGATACAGAAATAAATGTTTCTGTCGCTTTGGACGATCCTTTTGCAGTCATATCCAATTTCAATTTTGAACTTTATTATCTTGAAAACGAATATGAAATGTATCAAACCAATCAATATGTTAGTATTATTAATTACACAGCAAATGCAACATTCACAATGGAAATTGGGAAAACCTATATTGTGAAAATATTTGTAACAAAAACGGCTGATGCCAATCATATTTATCAATATTGTTTATTAGGAACAATTACAAAATAGAGGAGTTAATATGTTTAAATTTTTTAAAGAAAAAAGTAAAAAAGAGCAAATTCGTTTGATAATCATTGCTAGCATTATTTTTGTTCTCTTGTTTTTTGGAGTTGCAACTCCTTGGATTTTTAAGGGAACTGTTTTTGCTGATGTCATTTCCAATAGTGTTGGGAAGTTCTTTAATATCGTTAAGTTCTTTCAAGACAATTATGTTAATCTTTTGGAAAGTTTAACAATTATTATTTTTATGTGGATCATTAATCAAATACTTAAGTTTTTAGCGATTATCTTTACAAGAAAAGGCCATCGCAGTGAAACAATTGGAGATTTACTTGTCAGTGTAATCCGTTATTCAAGTGTCATCATTGCTATTTTCTTGATTTTAAGTGCTTGGGGCGTGCAAACACCGACCTTACTTGCCAGTGCTGGAATTTTAGGGTTAGCTGTTAGTTTCGGGGCCCAAAGTTTAATTGAAGATGTTTTAAGCGGTTTATTCATCATTTTTGAAAACCAATTTCAAGTTGGTGATGTAATCCAAATCGATGATTTCCGGGGAACAGTTACAGAAATTGGTATCCGGGCAACAAAGTTTGAAGATATTAACGGCGATATTAAAACAATCAATAATTCAGATATTCGCAGCGCCATCAATACTTCATCCCATTTATCACCAGCTATTTGTGATATATCAATCGGTTACGAAGAAGATTTGCAAAAAGTGGAAAAAATTATTAATGATAATCTTCCAAAAATTCAGAAAGATATTCCTGCTATTGTGGAAGGACCATTTTATCGTGGTGTTCAAAGCTTAGCTGATTCATCCGTTGTGATCAGAATCTTTGCGAAAACAGAAGAACCAAATAAATACCAAGTAGCTCGTGACTTAAATCGAGCAATGAAAATCTTGTTTGATGAAAACAAGATTGGCATTCCTTTTCCACAAATTGTTATTCATCAAGCTGAAGAGAAAAAGATAGAATAAGGTTTTTATGGGAGATATGCAATTAAATTCCTTTTAGTTGTGAAAATTTTCCATTTGGAATTTTTTCTAGAACCTTGGGTTGGGAATTAAAATGGTTATCCTTTTTCTTGATAACAATTTATAGCTGTTGTGATAATTTTTTATCATTAGGATTCGACCATTTAATTAAACGTTTTCAAACAAGGACGAGCATCAATTGATGCTCTTTTTTTAATTGCTAGAATATGGTATAATACTACATGAGGAAAAAACATGAATGTTATTGAACTAACTGATTTAAAAAAGTACTATGGAAAAAATCGTGGCGTTGAAGATGCAAGTTTTTCACTCGCCCCAAAAGAAATTCTTGGTTTTATTGGTCCGAACGGTGCTGGAAAATCAACCGTTATTCGTGTAATCATGGGCTTAATCCAAAAAACAAGCGGTGATGTAAAAGTGTTTGGGCAAGATCCATCGCCAAATGTAAATGCGAAAATTGGCTACATGCCTAGTGAAATTTTTATGTATAATGAACTAAGTGTTGGACAACAATTAAGTTATTTAGGGAAGTTGCACCAATGTTCTTCCCAAAAATGGGAAGAATTAGCGCAATATTTTGATTTGGATTTGAATCGTCGAATACGCGAATTATCCTTTGGTAACAAGAAAAAACTTGGGATAATTGCTGCTTTGATGCATGAACCTGATTTGATTATTCTTGATGAACCGACTTCAGGGTTGGATCCATTAATTCAAAAGAAATTTTTTGAATTATTGGAACAAGAACGTAATCGGGGAGCTTCGATTCTCCTTTCAAGCCATGTTTTAAATGACATTGAAAAGATTTGTGATCGCGTATGTTTAATTAAAGATGGAAAAGTCTTATTTACTGAAGGGCTAATGGATTTAAAGAAAACAAGGCATAAACGTGTTGTTATCAGTCCTATTATTCAATTGGATATCCCCAATCTGTCTTATTTAAAAACAAATCATGAAGAAATAACTTATTCGTTTAGTGGTGATATTAATTTACTAATTAAAGCATTATCAAGCTACGAATTGACAAAGCTGCATATCGATGACTTACAACTTGAAGAAATCTTTTTACATTATTATCAAAAGGAGGTTTCCCATGATTAAAATGCCGATAATTTATATGGAAATGAAACGTTCTTTTACAAGTTTTCTTATTTGGGTCTTATCTATTGGATTGATGATGGTGTTTGTGATTGTTTTATATCCTATGGTCAAGGATATGTATGCGGCAATACCTGAAGAATTTATGGAAATGCTGGATGCTTTTGGAGGAATACCTGATTCATTAATGGAGTATTTCGCAACTGAAGGCGGATTGATGATGGAAATTTGTGCCGCTATCTATGCTGTATTTCTTGGCTTTAATGCCATCGGCAAAGAAGAGCGTGAACACTCCAGTGATATCATTTATTCTTTACCTATTTCTAGACGTTCTTTTTTTCTTCACAAATGGTTAGCAGTCGTTATCCAAGTTGTTGCTTTTTCCCTTATTCTTTATCTATTTAATTTAGTTTCATTGTTGTTTGTTGAGCAAATTGCTGTTGGTCAATTTACTTTCTTTTCACTCATGTTTACGGTAATGATGCTTATCATTGCTAGTTTAGGTTTTATTTTAGGAGCATTGGTCAAAGGAACAGTTAAATCAATGAGTTCGCTGCTCATTATCTTTCCGATGTATATATTGACAATCATTTCATCAATGACACAAACAAAATGGTTACAAAACTTAAAATATTTGTCAGTATTTACGTTTTCCGATCCTGTCAACTTGTTGAAAACAAATGGAGAGATGGAAATACTCAACTTAATTATTTTTGTAGGAATAACTATTTTGGGGTTAATTTATGCTTTATGGCAATTTGAAAAACGAGAATTTCTCGATTAAAATAATGATTGTAAAAAAGAGCGTTTAGGTGTATAATCTTTCGAAAAAGGAGTTTATCATGAAAAGAAAAACAAAAATTGTTTGTACAATTGGACCGGCATCGGAATCGCCGGAAATGATAGAAAAAATGATTAATGCGGGCATGAATGTAGCGCGTTTAAATTTTTCCCATGGAAGTTATGAGGAACATTTGAATCGTATCAAAACCATTCGTGAAGTTTCTGCTCGTCTTGATCGTTACATTGGCATTATGGCTGATACTAAAGGACCGGAAATTAGAACAGGATTGTTTGAAAACAATCAGGCTTCCTTTAAAAAAGGCCAAGAGGTTTTAATTTATAAAGCTGAAATCAATGGTAATAGCGAACGCTTTCACATCTCCAGTCCCGAATTATTTACCGATATTGAAGTTGGCGATTATTTATTGATTGACGATGGTAAAATGCGTTTAGATGTTATTGAAACAGGTCCGCAGATTATTAAATGCCTTGTCAAGAACTCAGGCGTTATTAAATCACGAAAAGGCGTTAATGTTCCGAATGTGAAACTTAGTATGCCGTTTATTTCCGATAAAGATCGCGAAGATTTAAAGTTTGCTGCCAATAATGGCTGTGATTTCATTGCTGCATCATTTATTAGAAGGGATACTGATGTCCTTGCAATCCGGGAAATCTTAAAATCCGTTGGCAGAGAAAAAATGGAGATTATTGCGAAAATCGAAAATCAGGAAGGTTATGACAACCTTGAGAAAATTTTGGCAGTTGCTGATGGTGTGATGGTTGCCCGTGGTGATTTAGGAGTAGAAGTTTCTCCGCAACTTGTACCTATTTATCAAAAGAAAATCATTCAAAAAGCCAATGAAATTGGTAAACCAGTGATTACTGCAACCCATATGTTAGAATCGATGATTGTCAATCCTCGTCCTACAAGAGCAGAAGCTTCCGATGTTGCCAATGCAATTTTGGATGGATCAGATGCGATTATGTTATCCGGCGAAAGTGCAGCAGGTGATTATCCCCTTGAAGCTGTCGAAACAATGGATACCATCGCCAAAGCGATTGAGGAAATTATTCCTTACGAAGATCGCTTATTAAAATCAATGAAAACAAGCCAACATACAAACAATGATGCCATTGGGATTGCCGTTGCGCAAACAGCATTAACGATTGATGAAGTTGTGGCTATTGTGGCTTTTACTGAAACTGGTGGAACTGCAAAACGAATTTGTAAATTCCGCCCGTCAGTACCAATCATTGCGGTAACCGATTCATTAGAAACTTGTCAACGATTATCATATTATTGGGGTGTTAATCCAATTTTGCGTGATAATGTAACTGATTATTTAGCGTATAATCAAATGGCTATTGAAGTTGCGAAAGCTTTTGGCTTTAAACCAGGCTCAACAATCATTCTTACATCTGGTTGGGGACAAACTCATGGAACGACAAATAGCATGCGAATTATCGATATTGAATAAAAAAAGTCCAAACGGACTTTTTTTTCTTGTACAAGCAAATTTTTAGAGTATAATATCTCTAAGGAGAAAAAACATGAAATTTGCGAAATACCACGGATTGGGGAATGATTTTATCGTTATTGAAGAAGGTCCCTATAATTATGCACGTTTGGCGATTGATCTATGCGATAGACATATCGGAGTAGGTGCTGATGGCTTAATCGTCGTTGCAAAAAACCCTTTAGTCATGTTGTTCTATAATATGGATGGAACTGAAGGAACGATGTGTGGTAATGGTCTTCGTTGTTTTGGTCAATATTGCATTGATAATCAAATTGTAGCAGGTCCTGAAATTTTTGTAAGAACAAAAGCAGGAATGAGATCATTACAATATTTGGGAAATAACTTATGGCGAAGTGGGTTGGGAAAGCCTAGTTTCGATCCCAAAATCATGAACATTGCCACAAATGAAAATGAATTTTTGAATGAACCATTGCTTGGAGTGCGTGTTAGTGCTGTCTTTACGGGTACGACTCATGCCGTTGTTTTTGTTTTAAATATTGATTCTATCCAAGTTAACGAACTTGGTGAAAAAATTGCCACGCATCCTTTATTTAGAGAACAAACAAATGTTGATTTTGTTCAGGTGGTTGATCGTTCAAATTTCATTGTTCGTACTTATGAACGAGGAGTTGGTTGGACTTTAGCATGCGGTACGGGTGCAGCAGCTAGCTTTATTGTTGGCCATAAGAAAGATTATTGTGGAGATGAAGTTAGTGTCCACTTTGCTCTTGGCCATTTATTGGTTCAAATTAACAAAGAAGATGAAATATATTTGACTGGTCCAGCTACTAAAATTTTCACAGGTGATTATTAAAATAAAAATGGTTAGAAAGAGGAGGTTCCTAACCATTTTTTTATCTGCTTAGGCAGACACATGTTTGTAGCCATCGGAAAGAAGATAGTTACACGATTATTTTACTACTTTGTTTTTTTTGATGATAGTAATTTGCTCTTATTTTTCATTTTTTTAAAATAAGAAAAATAATTGCATTTTACCAATAAAAAAGGTATAATAAGAATAAGATAATTGGGAAGATTCCTGAAAAAAACCGAGGTAGAAAAATGGAAATTAGAGAAAATGTTACGAAAGTGCGCGAGTCCTTAATTAATTATCCCCATGTTTCGGTGGTCGCTGCTACTAAATATATGACCATTGACCAAACCAAAGAACTCGTTAATTGTGGGATCACTGAACTTGGTGAGAACCGCACAGATATGTTTTTAGAGAAATATGAAGCTTTAAAAGATCATCCGGAAATTCGTTGGCATTTTTTTGGAGTTGTCCAAACTAGAAAGATTAAAGATATTGCGAACCGAATATCTTGTTTACACTCGCTTGACAAACTATCAACAGCCATTGAGCTTGACAAGAAATTGACGTCACCGCTTGATTGCTTTGTTCAAGTTAATATTTCGGAAGAACCCAATAAACAAGGCATCCCAGCAAACAGGGTCAAAACCTTTATTAAACAATTAGAGAATTTAAAAAAGATTCGGATTATCGGTTTAATGTGTATTGCTAAGTTGACCTTTGATGAAGAAATCTTAAAAAAATCCTTTGCAAAGATGCAAAAACTTAAAGAAGAAGTTGAAAAGTTAGCATTAGATTATGCTCCTTGCCATGAATTATCCATGGGCATGAGCAATGATTATAAAATTGCTGTCAATTATGGAGCTACCAAAGTTCGTTTGGGACGAATATTTTTATTATAGGAGGGTGTGATGGGACTTTTTAAAAGCAAACCAAAGAAAAAATTAGAGTTCACAGAATACGCTAATTATAAAGGAAAAGATGCGAAAAAACGGGCAAGTTTGCTGACATCATTTGATCGCATGGAATATATGATTGTTGCTGATAACACCCAAGAAACGCTTTTTAAAATATGTGATACTGTTTTATTGGGGAAAGCTGTACTAGCAAATTTTGATAAACTCGATTCAAGAGATGCCAATGACATGTTAGCTTTTATTTCCGGTGTTATTTATGCAAAACAAGGTGAAGTTTATAAACTTGACCAAAAATTGTTTTTATTCGGCCGAAAAGAAGAGTATGAAGATGGCTCTTTATATCAGTATGTTGAGGATACAAAATGACCTTAAGGTTAATTTTGGTAATCCTCTATTATCTTTTTCAAGGTTATGGGATTATTTTATTCCTAGGCATCATTTTTTCGTGGTTTTCCATTACGGACAATCGGTTTGTTTTGGGAGTCCGTCGAGCAAGTGATTGGTACTTAGGACCATTTCGTGGTTTAATTGTTGTGGGACCGTTTGATTTTTCAGTCATCGTTGCCATGATTATATATGAAGGGATTACTGGATTGTTAATCGGCATCCCTTTTATCTAGAAAGAAGAAATTTAGGTGAGAGACATGAGTAAAGATTTTAAAGATACCTTATTAATGATGAAAACAGACTTCTCAATGCGTGCAAGTCTTCCAGAAAAAGAACCGGATATTCAAAAACGTTGGGAAGACATTCACTTGTATGAAGAAGTTTTAAAAAAGAATCAAACCAATGTGACTTTTAATTTGCATGATGGGCCACCTTATGCTAATGGTGATATCCATGCTGGCCATGCACTAAATAAAATATTAAAAGATTTTGTTTTAAGATATAAGACAATGATGGGGTTTTATACGCCATATCGACCTGGTTGGGATACCCATGGTTTGCCAATCGAAACAGCGCTTGTGAAAAACCAAAAAGTCAATCGTAAAGAATTGTCCGTTCCTGATTTTCGCAATCTTTGTGAACAATATGCCTTGAAGCAAGTTGAAACGCAAAAAAAACAATTCCGTCGTTTGGGAATACTTGGCGATTGGGAACACGCGTATTTAACTTTATCAAAAGATTATGAAGCTGAACAAATCCGTATTTTTGGTTTGATGGTCGAAAAAGGATTGATTTACAAAGGTCTAAAACCTGTTTATTGGTCCCCATCAAGCGAATCAGCGCTTGCAGAAGCCGAAATTGAATATCATGATAAAAACTCACCGTCCATATATTTAGCATTTAAACTTACATCACCAAATAATATTTTCAAAAAAGATACAGAAATTGTTATTTGGACAACGACTCCTTGGACAATTCCTGCTAATTTAGCAGTCGCTGTTCATCCAGATTATGAATATCAAGTAGTTAATGCTAATGATCGATTATTCGTGATTGCGAAAGAATTAGTTGAAAGTTTTGCAAAAGCTTGTGATTTTTCACAATATACTGTTCTTGAAACATTAAAAGGTCACGATTTAGAAGGATTAACTTATTTTCATCCTTTAAATAATCGCGTTTGTCCCGTCGTTTTAGCTGACTATGTGACGCTTGATTCTGGAACAGGACTAGTTCATACTGCACCTGGTCATGGTGAAGATGACTTTTTAACTGGAAAAAAATATGATTTAGATGTTTTGTGCGTCGTTGATGAAAAAGGTTTAATGGAAAATGCCGGTACTTTTGATGGTATGTTCTATGAAGAGGCCAACAAAGCGATTGTGGAGACATTGAGAGAAAATGGTAGTTTACTAAAATTGAGTACGATTACCCATAGTTATCCCCATGATTGGCGCACACAAAAACCAATTATCTTCCGGGCAACAGCTCAATGGTTTGCATCGATTGAATCTTTAAAAGATGGGATGCTTGATGCCATTAAAAATGTAAAATGGATTCCGTCTTGGGGTGAACTCCGCATTGCCAATATGATTAAAGATCGTAAAGAGTGGTGTATTTCTCGCCAACGTGTTTGGGGTGTTCCTATTCCTGTCTTTTATGCTGAGGATGGCACAGCTATTCTTGAACAAAAAGTCATCGCTCATATCAGTGATGTTTTTAAAAAGGAAGGTTCTTCATCATGGTGGACAAAACCAGTTTCGGAATTACTTCCTGAAGGTTATAAAAACAGCCATAGTCCCAATGGTATCTTTGTAAAAGAGACAGATATTATGGATGTTTGGTTTGACTCCGGTACTTCCCATCATTCAAGTATGGTATTACAAGGTGAGCCTTATCCTGCTGATATTTATCTTGAAGGTAGTGATCAGTATCGTGGTTGGTTCAATTCGAGTTTATCAACTGGCGTTGCTATTACTGGGAAATCGCCTTACAAAACAATTTTAACCCATGGATTTGTTCTTGATGGCGAAGGCCGAAAAATGAGCAAATCATTGGGAAATACAATCGATCCTAACATATTGATTAAAGAATTTGGAGCGGATGTATTACGTTTATGGGTGGCATCAGTCGAATATACGAGTGATGTTCGTATCTCTAAAGATTTGATGCGTCAAACAGCAGAAACATATCGTAAAATTCGCAATACTTTTAGATTCTTACTTGGTAATCTTTTTGATTATGATGATGCTAAAAATGCCATTGCTTATGAAAAGTTAGCAGAAGTTGACCAATATATGGTTTGCTCATTACAAGATTTAATTGTAAAAGTCATCAATGCTTATGAAAACTATGCATTTGATGAAGTAGCAAGATTAATTGTTTTGTATATGACGAATGACTTATCAGCTTTCTATCTTGATTTCACAAAAGATATCTTATATATCGAACAAGCTAATCATTTAGCTCGAAGAAGCATTCAAACCGTGTTTTATCAACATTTGATTGCTTTAGCGACATTATTGACACCAATCCTTCCACATACCATGGAAGAAGTTTACCAATTTGCTCCAAATCGAGAATATCAAAGTATTTATTTATTAAATATGCCTAAAGCAAAAATGCCAACTAATGCTGAAGCATTAATGGAAAAATATGCAAAATTTATGCAATTCCGTGATGATGTTCTTAAAGCTTTAGAAAATGCCCGTAACAACAAAATAATTGGTAAATCATTATCAAGCAAAGTTGTCGTTTATCCGACTGCAAAAACCAAAGCTGTTTTAGATAGTATTCATGATGACTTTGGGAAAATGTTCATAGTTTCCGAATTCGTGATCTCTGATCAACCAATAAGCGGTGAACAGTTTGACAGTGGAATTATATCTGTGACTGCAAGAAGTGGTCATATTTGCAGCCGTTGCTGGAAAGTTGTAGATCATCTAAACGAAGATGAACTATGTGAACGCTGTGATCAAATTATAAAAAAGATGGAGGGAAAATAATGGCCATTAATATTCACTTTTTCCGGAATAGTGCTCTTGATAAATTAGACTTTTCCAAAGTTTTAGAGTTTTTTGACAATCTCCCTTTGTTTAAAACTTTTTATACCGATGATGAGGTACAGATTGAATATCGCGATGATGATTTTAAGTTTTCATATCGTTATTTGATTACGAAAAAATCACGTGTTAATCAAATTTATAAACTAAATCCGATGTTTTTAAATGTCAATTTCTTATTGGAATTGCCTGTGTTAATTCCGTCTTTTTTAGCGAAAGAAATTTTAACTGTTGCGCAAAAAATTTGTAAAACATTTGATTTAGAGATTTATACCGATTCTTTTAAAGACGTTCAACCATTTAATCTTGCGGATGTTGTTGTATTGTTTGAAGAAGCAAGACGTTTAACAATTGAAGAATATGGCATGCAGGATAAACTTTCTTTTGATAAAGAAAAATTGGATGAAATTTGTCGCTACCAACGAAGTGTTGAGAGCTTGCGCGAGTACTACCACAATGAAGTTGATGTATTCATTTGTGAACCGATTATGGATAAGATTACTAACGAATATGGGATTAGCTGCAGTTGGCGAGTAGGAAAACCGATGGTTTTTCCGCCACATTTAAGTTATATTTTTGTGACTGATGAAAATGATATTCCTTTTTTAGTCCGACGAGATGATTTCTTTGAACAAATGAGCAAATACTTAATGGAAATCGTAAATTTCCTCCCTGATATGTATATTTTAAAAGCAAAACCAGCGAAGAAAGCACGAAAAATTGTTCATAAACTTCATAAATTGGCTGTCTTAGACCAAAACTTTAAACCAGTGCGTTTATCAAATCTCTTGGATGTGTAATATGAATAATCGTTTAATTGATCATACATTATTAAAAGCCTATGCAACGACTGATGAAATAAAAACTCTTTGTGCGGAAGCCAAAGAGTTTCATTTTAAAAGTGTTTGTGTCAACCCTTGTTTTGTTGGGTTAGTTTCTTCATTACTTCAAAAAACAGATACGGAAGTATGCACCGTTATAGGGTTTCCTTTAGGTGCCAATTCAACTGCTACAAAAGTTTTTGAAACAATCGAGGCTATCAAAGCTGGTGCAACAGAAATTGATATGGTCATTAACATCGGCAAAGCCAAAGAACATGATTTTACCTATATCGAACATGAAATTAGGGAAGTTGTTATGGCAGCTGATGGAAAACTTGTGAAAGTCATCATGGAAACATGCTATTTAACCGATGAGGAAAAAATAGCTGTTTGTGAAGCTGCCACAAGAGCACAAGCTAATTTTGTGAAGACATCGACAGGTTTTGGAACAGGTGGAGCAGTGGCTTCTGATGTCGCCCTAATGAAAGCTCATATTGCGAAAACAATGGGCGTTAAAGCATCGGGCGGAATTAAAACAAAAGATGATTTAGAACAAATGGTTCAAGCTGGAGCAACGAGAATTGGGACTTCAGCAGGAAAAAATTTAGTGTGAGGATTATATGGCAACACCACATATTGAAGTAAATGATCATAATTTAATTGCGAAAACAGTTTTGATGCCGGGGGATCCTTTAAGAGCAAAATATATTGCGGACACATATTTAAAAGATGTTCAGCTCATCAATCAAGTTCGTAACATGCTCGGTTTTACTGGCTATTATAAAAATAAAAAAATAACTGTTATGGGTTCTGGCATGGGAATGCCGAGCATTGGCATTTATTCTTATGAATTATATCAAATCTATGGAGTAGAGAAGATTATTCGTGTTGGTTCTTGCGGAGCATATTCGCCAAAAGTCAATGTTTACGATGTCATTATCGCAACTGACGCTTATAGTGAATCATCTTTCGCAAAAACTGCTTTTAACATGGATGAACAAATCTTGCCTGGTGACTTTGATTTAATTAAAGATTTAAACAATAGCGCTAAGATTCTGGGTTACCCTGTATTCAATGAAATCATCCATTCTTCGGATGTATTTTATCGTGCTAAAAGTAATGAATACCAAAGTATTCGTGACCAATATGGTTGTGTGGCTGTTGAAATGGAAAGTTTCGCATTATTTGCAAATGCCATCCATTTAAAGAAAAAGGCTGCTTGTATATTAACAGTGTCCGATTCTTTAGTAACACACCAAGCAACAACTCATCAAGAACGACAAGTTTCCTTCAATAAAATGATGGAAATCGCTCTTGAAGCAGCAAAATAGAGTGGCTAACCACTCTTTTTTATAGAAAAGAGGAAAAAATGGAAATTAGCAAACATCTTATTAATAATATCCCTGTTACGTTAATCAAAACGCCCAAATTTAAAACAACTTTAATTGAAATTACTTTTTTAGGCGCTTTTACCAAAGAAAATGCTACAAAAAGAAGTTTGTTAACGCGATTATTGACGGCTGCCACAAAAAACTATCCAACAAAAAAAGCCATTGCTAATCGTTTGTTTGAACTTTACGATGCCTCAGTCGGCATTAATTCCATGCCTTCTTATGAAACGAATGTTACTACTTTTACAATGGAATTAATCAATGATAAATTTGTTCCCACAAAAACATCATTAATTACCTTAGGGATTGAATTTATATCGGAAATGCTCTTTAATCCAAACATCAGTGAAGGAAAATGGGATGAGCATGATTTTGAAGAACAAAAAAAGATATTAAAAGCCCATATTACCAACATTTATAACCATAAAAGCCGCTATGCAACACAGAAATTAATTCAATCGATGTGTGTTAATGAAATAACGGCTGTTAGCAGTCTTGGTGATTTAGATGATTTGCAAGCGATTGATGCAAAAGAGATGTATCGTTATTATAAAGATTTTTTGGAAAATGATTTTGCTCACATTTATGTTGTCGGTGATTTTTCTTCTGAACTTGTGCTTGATGCTTTTTCCAAATTGCCACGACTAAAAAGTGGAAACAATCCCTATTTGCCAATGAAAGAACTCGACTTTATTCCACAAACTGTTAAAAAACTTGAAGAAAGACAATCACTTAATCAAGCAAAGTTGGTCATGGGATTTCGTACTTTAATCAATCAGCAACATCCTCTGCTTATGCCTGCTTTAATATTTAACGGAATGTTTGGTGGAACGTTTTCTTCTGATCTTGTTCAAACAATTCGTGAACAACATTCACTTTGTTATTCCATTTCTTCATCAATCAATGTTCTTGATAAATTAATGCTTATTAATGCTGGGATCGATGGTGAAAACAGCGATAAAGTGCAATCGTTTGTATTGAAGATACTTAATCAATATCAAAATGGTGTCTTTGAAAAGAATAATTTTCAAATTGCAAAAGATTTAATGATTAACGAATTAAACGAAATGGAAGATAGTCCCGAAGATGTATTAGATTTTATCAGTAAAAACGATCTTTTAAATCGGAAATGGACAATTGAAGAATTAATTGAACAAATCAATGCAACAACGCCTTCACAAATTCAAGAAGTTGCGAAAGGAATTTATCTCGATACCGTATTCTTACTAGCTAATGAGGTCAACCATGATTAAAAATTATCCCTTTTTTGATGAACAGATTTATCTTGAACAACTTTCAAATGGTTTACAAATCATCTTTATTCCCAAAAAGGATTTCAAAAGAAGTTTTGTCTTTTTTTCAACACGTTATGGGGCGGCTATGAATCGCTTTATCCCAAAAGGACGGACAGATTTTTGGGATGCACCATTGGGAATTGCTCATTTTCTCGAGCATCAATTGTTTGCCATGCCTAACGGTCAAGATGCTTCCGAATTATTAGCTATGCTTGGTTTGGAAAGCAATGCATTAACAAATTATGCACTGACGGGATATTTATTTAGTGGAACTACAAATATACTAAAAGGATTATCATTATTACTTGATTTTGTCCAAACACCACACTTTACCAAAAAAACAGTTGAAAAAGAACAGGGCATTATTGCGCAAGAGTTAAAGATGTATTTAGATCGACCAGGTGATGCCCTTCACTATGGTTTAATGCAAAATATGTTTTGGGAGTACCCTTTAAAACACGATATTGGCGGGACGACTAATTCCATTCTCGAAATCAATCAACAATATTTGCGAACATGTCATCAAACATTCTACCATCCATCCAATATGTATTTAGTAGTTGTCGGTGATTTAGTAAATATTTTTGGTCATCAGGCGGAATTTAGTGATCTAGTCGAATTTGTACAAAACAATCAACGTGGTAAAAAGTTTGCCAAGCAACAATCAATCAATGTTGATTATCCAAAAGAATTAAACAACGTAAAAATAAAACATGGGGAAAAAACCATGGAAGTAACTGTTCCTAGAGCTTCTGTTGGCATAAAACTTCCGCTTGCGATGCTTGATTTCAATCAATCCATGTTAATTGAACTTGGTTTAAAAATTTTATTAGAAGCTAATTTTGGGCCTTCGACGGATACTTTTCAATCAATGCTTGATCAAGGTTTAATTCAAAGTGGCATGGGTCATGAAGTATATCACGATGGTCAAACTGGTTTCATCAAGATTACCGCAAATACGGAGAGGCCAGAAGACTTTGTTGCTTTTATTAAAAACCGCTTATTAACATTGCCTCATTTTAAACTTGATGAGGAGACCTTTGAACGTTTTAAAAAAGCCATTATTGGCAACTTCATCAAATCATTGAATAGTTTTGAGTTTTTGGCTGTTGGTTATGTGGAATACTTATTTAGAAATTGTGATTTATTAGATGCTTTACAAATGTGCGAGCAATTACAAGTTAGTGATTTAACGAGGGTTCAAGCCTTCTTTACAGAAGAAGCAATGACAAGTTTTGTCATTTATCCCACTAAAAAATAGTTTTTCAAAAACATCAAGAAAAAAATAATAAAAAAATGTGAAATTTACTAAATTAGACATTTAATATCAAAATAATCAATACGGAAAAATTAATGGAATATTTTTCCGTTTTTTTATTTTTAACGAGCAAAATTAATTGAAAAAGATCTAAATGGTTCGTTTTGATGATTTGTAATGCGCAAAAGAATTCGTTATAATACATTTGCCGGTAGACTAAAAAGAGAGGAGGATGTGTTGATCAACAATGAAACTTAATGTTTAACAGTGTTATTCTAATCGGGAGAACGGTGGATGATATGAAACTTATTACGACGGAAACTGGTTTAAAAACATGTCGGATGACGTTAGCATGTCAAAGATCATTTAAAAATCAAGAAACAGGGGAATACGAAACTGATTTTATCCCGATTCAACTTTGGCAAGTTGTTGCGGAAGCAGCAAGCCAAAACTGTAAAAAAGGTTCCACTGTGGCTGTTAAGGCGCGCTTAGTCAGTCGCTTAGTGGAAGCTGAAGGAATTAAGCTTCGAAATATCGAAGTTATCGGGGAGAGAGTAATATTCATTAATCTCAAATCCGAAGAAAATGAATGATATCCAATGTCAATCAATGGTCAAATTACAATTCAAATTATTAAACACGCTTTCGGGAAGGTTTGTAGTGATACAAGCCTTTTCTTCTTTTTTTCTTGGTTCGTTAAATCTTTTTCTTATAAAATATTGACTTAAAGTTTAGACTAGTGTATAATACTAAAGGAAATCGCCCGTATTTGATATTCTTGCAGGTATCGTATAATGGCTATTATGCAGCCTTGCCATGGCTGAGATGCGAGTTCGATCCTCGTTACCTGCTCCATTTGTACTTAATCTGGATTTATCCAGATTTTTTTATTTAAAAAAGCTATTTCTTTTTGGAAACAGCTTTTAAATTAGTGTTTGATAAACCATAATGGTTGCTAATGTGAAATAGATGATAACTCCTAAAACATCGATGATTGTAGTAATCACTGGACCAGAAGCAACGGCAGGATCGAGTTTGATTTTATAAAAGATAATTGGCATCAATGAACCAAATAACGATGAAATGGTTAATGATCCAAATACGGAAAAAGCGACAACTAAAGCAATCGGCCATAAATCTGACCATGTTTGACCATTAAAGTATAGGAAAGCAATTGCGAAAACCAAAGAAAATATCCCTAGAATAATGCCTGTTAAAAATCCTAAAAGTGTTTCTCTTAATAAGTGTTTTAAAATACGGTGATGATAATCGAGCTCTTGATCAGTGATTTTACGAATTGTGATTGCAAGTGATTGAGTACCTAAATTACCTGCCAAACCAAGAATAATAGGTTGGAAAAATACAAAAACAGTCATTTCATCGAGTTTGAATAAATAATCATATTGGGAGATGACAACAGCAACTAAAAGATCCATAAATAACAGAAAGGCAAGCCAAGGGATTCGCTTTTTTACAGATGTTCTTGTTGATTCCGTACTTTCCTGTGATTCTGTCAAACCTGCTAGTTTTGCATAATCTTCTTCAGCTTCCGAAGCAACAGCTTCCATGGCGTCATCAATTGTAATAATACCTTTTAACTTTCCATTTTCTAATACTGGCAAATCATAAATATCATAATTTTTTACAATTGTAACTACTTCCTCGATTGAGGAATCAACATTTACTGATTTAAAAAAAGGATTCATGATGCTTTCAACAGGACATGGTGTTTTCGCAATGATAACCTTTTTTAAAGGAATAATTCCCATTAATTGTTCTTGATCATCAATCACAAAAGTTGTGTTGATTGATTCTAATAAAGGAGCTTCTTTCACAAGCTTTTTCATCAGATATTTAATGTCACTACCTTTTTCAATGGCAAGATAGTTGGAATTCATTAAAGATCCGGCCGTATTTTCTTGATATTCTTGTAGTTCAGCAATTGATTCTTTAGTTTCTTCATCAATGAAATGAAAAATCATTTCTGCTTTGTTTTCACTATATTCGGTCATCAAATCGGCAGCATCATCGGGTTCCATTTCTTTAATGATGGAAGCTAATTTTTCTTCACTGACATTTTCAGTCATTTCGGTGACTTCAGTAGCTTCAAGATATGCAAAAATATCTGCTAATTCTTCATTTGAAAAAATGGCATAAATTTTTGCTTTATTATCTTCGTTTAATTCAAGGAAGCATTCAGCCAAATCACGATGATGGTAAGCATTCAGCTGAAAGCGTAACTTTGATAAATTTGCTTCATTTGCTATTAAATTGATAATATCTTCGTGAATAGCCATAATATCTCCTTTCTAGATGTAACTAAATAATAAGTAGGCAAAACCAAAATAAACAAGAGTCGAAAAAATATCATTAACAGTTGTTATAAATGGACCGGATGCCACAGCAGGATCAATGCCAATTCCTTTTAAGGCAATCGGGAAAATCGAACCAAACATTCCAGAAATAATGATTGTGAAAGTGGAAGCAGAACCAATAATTAAAGAAATGGTAAATAAATTGACATCTTGAGTATTATTTAATTTTAAAAATACAAAACTGATGCCAAAAGCTAACAAACCAAGGATTAAGGCATTAAAAAAACTAATTTTTATTTCTTTAAAAATGTGATGTCGTTGGTTCTGACGATTTTGCAATTCGTTTCGGTCAATCGACTGCAAGGATACAGCTAATGATTGTGTTCCCGCATTCCCAGCCATATCTAAAATCATCGTTTGGAAAAAAATTAAAACAGTTACTTGGTTAATGATATCCTCAAATAGTTTGATAGCATTGGCGACAACCATGCTTAAAACAAGTAGAACAACAAGCCATGGAAGTCTTTT
>JBFXJT010000016.1:0-27623 GCA_050174575.1 Bacilli bacterium | reverse complement strand
AGATCCCTTATAGATGATGAGGTTGATAGGTCAGGTGTGTAAGTATGGTGACATATTGAGCTGACTGATACTAATAGATCGAGGACTTAACCTTGCTATATTTGTTACTTTGTATATATACAAACTTCGTTTAGAAACCAAAAGTCTAAAGACGAAGTCTGCAGACTTTTACTATTCAATTTTGAAAGAAAGTTTGGTGATGATGGCATTATGGTCACACCTGTTCCCATCCCGAACACAGAAGTTAAGCATTTTTGCGCCGATGATAGTTGGGTTTTTACCCCGCCAAAGTAGGTCGTTGCCAAGCTTTCTTTCTATTAAATATGGGGAATTAGCTCAGTTGGGAGAGCATCTGCCTTACAAGCAGAGGGTCGGCGGTTCGAGCCCGTCATTCCCCACCATTTTTTGCCGACTTAGCTCAATTGGTAGAGCAATTGACTTGTAATCAATAGGTTGTGGGTTCAATTCCTATAGTCGGCACCATTTGTTTCCGTAGCTCAGTTGGTAGAGCAACTGACTTTTAATCAGTGGGTCGGACGTTCGAATCGTCTCGGAGACACCATTGCCTGGGTGGCGGAATAGGTAGACGCGCAGGACTTAAAATCCTGTGGTAGCAATACCATGCGGGTTCGATTCCCGCCCTAGGCACCATTCATTTTTGTGGGTCCTTAGCTCAGCTGGGAGAGCGCCTGTTTTGCAAGCAGGAGGTCGACGGTTCGATCCCGTTAGGATCCACCATTTTTGTATAATGGTCCAAAATTATATAAACTACTTAATTCAACTGGCGGTGTAGCTTAGCTGGCTAGAGCGTACGGTTCATACCCGTGAGGTCGAGGGTTCGAATCCCCCCACCGCTACCAAATTGGACCCGTAGCTCAGTTGGTTAGAGCTACCGGCTCATAACCGGTCGGTCGTAGGTTCGAGTCCTACCGGGTCCACCAGTTTTTTCATTTTTTCGGAGGAATACCCAAGTCCGGCTGAAGGGATCGGTCTTGAAAACCGACAGGCGGTCAAACGCGCGCGGGTTCAAATCCTGCTTCCTCCGCCATTTGTAAACCCTCAAATTCAATATAAATATAATATCGCGGAGTAGAGCAGCTGGTAGCTCGTCGGGCTCATAACCCGGAGGTCGTAGGTTCAAATCCTTCCTCCGCAACCAAAAGGTCTCATGGTGTAGTGGTTAACATGCCAGTCTGTCACACTGGAGATCGCGGGTTCAAGTCCCGTTGAGACCGCCATTGGCTCGGTAGCTCAGTTGGTAGAGCAAAGGACTGAAAATCCTTGTGTCGCCAGTTCGATTCTGGCCTGGGCCACCATTTGAACTAAAGTACTGTAATCAGTACTTTTTTTATTTTAAACTTGGGAAATTGAATAATTTATGATATAATATTCGATAGTTAAGGAGACAAAAAGATGGATTTAAAGCAAATTTCATTATTTCTTTTAGATATGGATGGGACTTTTTATTTTGAAGATTCACTCATCGATGGCGCTAAAGAGTTTATTAATAAATTAATAAAACAAAATAAAGCTTATGTTTTCCTTACTAATAATTCATCCGTCAACAAAAATAATTATTTAGATAAAATGAAACGATTAGACATTCCTTGTGATGAAGGCAACATTTTTTCTTCAGGAATGGCAACAGGCATATTTTTAAAAGAAAATCGTCCCAATAAATCTGTTTATGTTGTTGGCACAAAAGCCCTAAAAGAAGAATTAGAAAACTATGGCGTTCAAGTTGTTGATAATCGTCCCGATATCGTCTTGGTTGGCTTTGATCGCGAACTTTGTTATGAAAAACTTGAAAAAGCTTGTGGGTTTATCGATGATGGTGCAGAATTCATTGCCACTAATGCTGATGTTTTATACCCTATAAAAAACCATCGTTATATTCCAGACTGTGCAAGCATTTGTACAATGATTACTAATGCCACAAAAAAACAACCGTTATTTATTGGGAAACCTAATCGTTATATGGTTGATATGATGGCGAAAACGCATCAGGTTACCAACTCACAAATTGCTATGGTCGGAGATAGGCTATATACCGATATTGCCGCGGGAAAAAACGCAGAAGCCGTCACGGTTTTAGTTTTGACCGGAGAAACAACAAAAGAAATGTTAGAAGAATCAACGATAAAGCCTGATTATGTGTTTTCTTCAATTAAAACTTTAGGAGACGAGCTATGAAAAACATCACAAAAATTTTTAAAACAATCGCGGTAATAACGCTTACCTTTTTCTTGTTTGCTTGTGATAACGAGCAAGTAGACAAAGCGGTCCTAACGGTACCTAATTTACAGCTTGAATTAAAAACTGGAGAAACAAAAGCAATCGAAACATCGGTTACCAATTCCAGTGAAAGCACCAAAATCATCTTTTTTTCAGGAAACACCGATATTGCAACAGTTGATGAACAGGGAAATGTATTTGGCCAAAAAGCAGGACAAGTAACAGTCATCGTTTACTTAGAAGGCGAAGAAGAAAGTTTTGATGTCACTGTCAAAGTTGTAGAAGACTTAAATGCCAGCCTAACAACAATCAAAAGTTGGATTCTAGAAGAAATCGGAACGAGCACGAAAATGAATGTTGACTTGCCAGTTACCGATCCAACATATGATTCGGTTATTAGTTGGGAATCTTCTAATGAAGCAGTAATGACAAACGCGGGAGTCATCTTTCAAAAAGAATACAATATGTCGACCAATCTTACATTCACAATTAACCTTAACGATCAAGAATTAACGAATTCCGTCGAATATCAAGTTATCGGGTATGCTTACGAATTGGTTGCTGATGAGTTTTTAAAACAATTCAATAGTTTGATTACACGTAATTATGACAATATCAAAACAACCAATTATGATTACGACAATGCCATCATAACATGGAGTTCTTCGAATGAAGCTGTTTTTACAAGTCAAGGAGTTTATAAAAAACCAGTTGAAAATACTGTATTTAATATCGAAGTCCAAGTAGGATTTACTGACAAAGAAGGAGTATATACTTTCCAAAAACAAGTGACTGCCCAAGGAATAACGATATATGAAAAAGCAGACATCATTGAAGAAAAAATATTAAATGTTTTAAACTTAGGAACCATTACAAGTGAATCAATTGAATTACCAATTTATGATGATGAATATAAAGCAACGTTAACTTGGTTCTCAAACAATGATGATGTTATTACAACAACGGGTTCGTATATTGCCCCAATCGAAAACCAAATGGTTACGCTTAGATGTGAAATTACCATTGATGATGCGTATGATTCTTTTTCAATCGAGATTGAAGCAGCAGGAAAACATTACGATGCAAAATGGGACGCAGTAAATGATTTTTTAAGTTTAATCTTTCTTGATGAAATTAAAACACAGCGCTATACAATGTATGGAGCAACATCTTACATCACGTATAATTATGGATATTTGCCGTTTTATACAAATACAAGATCCGTCATTTTAGACGGAATGGTACCTGCCGTTGATCGTCCTGGAATCATAAAAACAGAAACAAAATGGGTTGTTATTCATGATACAGCAAATACGAATATTGGCGCGGATGCGGAAATGCACACACGCTACATCAAAACAAATCCGGGGGCATCTTGGCATTATACTGTTGATGACGAAGAAACATATCAACATATTCCCAATGAAGAGGTTGCTTACCATGCTGGCGCAAAAGAAGGCAACAATTATGGAATTGGTATCGAAACCTGTGTAAATGAAGGTGTCGAGTACAACACTGTCATGCGTAGAGCGTCAAAACTAACTGCAGAATTATTAGTAGAGTTTGATTTAAGCATTTATAATGTTCGTCAACATAATTATTATTCAGGCAAGGATTGTCCTCATGTCATGCGAGCAGCTAACCGTTGGAATGAGTATTTGACCTTGGTTGCCATTGAATATTTTGCCTTAACAAACCTAAGTGATGTTACGTTTGTTTGGGAATCATTAACACCAGAAGTGTTAGACAATACTGGGAAAATCATTTCACAAGCTGGATTACAAACCGAAGTAAGCTATAAAGTAATGGTTACTTATGATAACGAAACAAGAGAGTTTTCACATTCTTCAACATTGTTGGCTAAATCTTGGTAAGAAGGACTAAACGAAATTCAAAGAAACAATCTTTGGTCTTTTGTTTGTCTTGTCAGTAGCAAAACTATTATTTGCTGTTAGGAACAAATTCCCAAAGAACCAACTAAATTAGAACAACTAGAAAATTGTCCGTGGTTATCCGCGAAGCCAACCGTAGGGACTGGTTTATTGATTTGGGTCAAATTGAATATTTCTCCATGACCAACTTAATAGATGTAACTTTTTTGTGGGAATCTTTAACTCACGACATTTTAGACAATTAAGGGAAGGTAATCAATCATCCTGGATCAAAAGCCTTGGTTTCTTACCAGGTTAGTGTTTCCTATAACAATGATACTTGCGTTTTTATCTTTGAATCGACGCTTAATAATTTATAAAATGAAAGCCTAAGGGCTTTCTTTTTTTATGTAACCGTTTTAATTATGTAACCGTTTTATAGGTATATCTTTTCTTTTTGATTAGTGATATAATGCGATTGAGATGAGGTGGTACAATGCCTATCAAGTTTGAAATGAGTCCGTGCCAAGTCGAAGAGCTGAAACAGCAAATAACGAAGCACAAGCAAAAGCCCGGACCATTAATGCCTACTCTGCATGATGCCCAACGAATTTTTGGGTGTATTCCCCTAGCGGTTCAAAAAATCATCTCAGAAGAACTGAATGAACCAATTGCGAAAATAAACGGAGTGGTGAGCTTTTACTCCCACTTTACCGTTGAACCAAAGGGAAAACACATCATTAATGTTTGTTTAGGAACAGCATGCTATGTTCGAGGGTCGCAGGACATTATCAACACATTGTCCGATTTGTTACAGATTAAACCTGGAGAAACATCCCCGGACGGAAAATTCACTTTAGCAGCCAATCGTTGTATTGGTGCGTGCGGTCTGGCCCCAGTCTTTACCATTGACGGAAAAGTTTATGGAACGGCCAATACCAAAGTTGCTCAAAATGCCGTGGAAGCCATTTTGAAAGATTTGGACTAAGGAACGGCCATGACGAAAGAACAACTTTTAAAAATGAGAGAACAGGCTTCCCAAAAATTACGAATGTTCAACTTGCCAAATGCTTACCGGATAGCCATTGGTATGGCAACTTGCGGATTGACAGCGGGAGCTAAACCAGTTTATGACGAATTTATCAGTGAAGTAAACAAACGCAACCTTCCCAATGTCTATGTTGTTTCGGTGGGCTGTGTGGGAGAATGTGCCCTTGAACCGTTAGTGGAGGTTTTTGACAGTCAAGGATTTGTGACGACTTACTGTAAAGTTAAACCTTTGGATGTAGAAAGAATCATCGAAAGTCATATCGTTAATGGATTAGTGTTAGAAGACCTTTTAATGGAAAAATACAAGAAAATAGGTGGCAACAATGAGTATTAAATATCAAGTTATTGTTTGTGATGGCCATCATTGTTCTTCAAATGATTCTCAAGGTTTGTATGATGAATTTAAAAAAAGCTTATTTGAAATGGATTTAGAAACATCCGTGAATTTATTCATGGGTGGATGTTTAGGTTTTTGTGATCAAGGACCGGTAGTGATAGTTTATCCTGATTCTACCTTATATACACATGTAACCAAAGAAGTGGTTGATCAGATTTGTATCGAACACTTATTAAATGGCAACATCGTTTCCTCGAACGCTTGCCATGAAATTACACCGGAAATGCACGCAAAAATTCAAAAATTTCGGGAAACAAATTTATATACTCATCAAGAACGGATTGCTTTAAGAAATTGTGGCATCATTAATCCTGAAGACATTGAAGAATATATTGCCCGTGATGGGTACTTGGCTTTAGCGAAAGTTCTCACTGAAATGACTCCGGATGAAGTAATTGAAGAAATTAAAAAATCGAAATTACGGGGTCGTGGAGGTGGCGGATTTCCGACTGGGTTAAAATGGAGCTTAGCAGCCCGAAATAAAGGCGGACAACATTATTTAATATGCAATGCCGATGAAGGCGATCCTGGTGCTTTTATGGACCGAGCCGTTTTAGAAGGCGACCCGTTTAGTGTTATCGAAGCAATGACGATTGCTGGTTATGCTATTTCCGCTTCACAAGGGTACATTTATGTGCGCGCAGAATATCCTTTAGCCGTTGTACGGGTTAATAAAGCTATTGAAAAAGCTTATGAAATGGGATTTTTAGGAAAAAATATTTTTGAAAGCGGCTTTAATTTTGACTTAGAGACAAGGCTAGGAGCTGGTGCTTTTGTGTGCGGAGAAGAAACTGCATTAATGGCATCAATTGAAGGAGAGCGGGGAATCCCTCGTAATAAACCTCCCTTTCCAGCCGATGCGGGATTATGGAAGCGACCAACGATAATTAATAATGTGGAAACATTTGCTAATATTGCCCCGATTATTTTAAAAGGAGCCGATTGGTTTAACACAATTGGAACGGAGAAATCACGGGGGACTAAAGTGTTTGCCCTAGGCGGAAAAATAAACAACACTGGACTTTTGGAAATTCCGATGGGGACAACATTGCGCGAAGTTATTTTTAACATCGGTGGTGGAATTCCCAACGATAAAGCCTTTAAAGCTGTGCAAACTGGCGGACCTTCCGGCGGATGCTTGACTGCTAAACACTTAGATACACCCATTGAATATGATACCTTGGTCAATCTTGGTTCAATGATGGGAAGTGGTGGGATGATTGTCATGGATGAAACCAACTGTATGGTAGATGTTGCCCGTTTCTTTTTAGAGTTTACGGTTGATGAATCATGCGGAAAATGCACCCCTTGCCGCGAAGGGACAAAACGCATGCTCGAGTTATTACAAAAAATTACAAAAGGGAAAGCCAATTTAGAAGACTTACAAATGCTCGAAGATTTGGCAAACTCTATTAAAGACTCTGCGCTTTGTGGTTTGGGGCAGACCGCTCCTAATCCCGTATTATCAACGCTAAACAATTTCCGCGACGAATATTTAGCGCATGTGATTGACAAAAAATGTCCAGCTGGCGTTTGTAAAGATTTAATCCGTTATTATGTTACGGATAAATGTATCGGTTGTGGTCGTTGTAAACGCAACTGCCCAGCCGGAGCAATTGCGGGAGATATTAAGAAGATTCACTCGATTAATCACAATATTTGTATTAAATGTGGTGCCTGCAAGATTTCTTGCCCAGTTGGTGCCATTATCACGGCTTAGGAGTCAATCATGAGTTTTGTAAAGATTAAAATTAATAATTTTGAGTTAGAAGTACCCAGTGATTGGACGATTATGCAAGCAGCAGATTCGGTTCATATCGATATTCCGCGATTATGCTTTTTAAAAGATATCAACGAAACATCGGCGTGCCGTATTTGTGTTGTGGAAATCGACGGGATTAAAGGTTTAAAAAACTCGTGTACTGTTAAAGTTTTTGACGGAATGAAAGTAAAAACCAACACGGAGCGGGTAAAAAAAGCCATTCGAAATAACCTAGAGTTATTGGCGGCAAACCACCGTTTTGAATGCTGGCGCTGTCCACGAGAACATAATTGTGAGTTTTTACATTTACTTCGCCGTTATAACGTTCCAAACGATATAGGTGAAGATTTATATTACGAAAAAAAAGCTGTTATCAGCAATATTACTGAAGCGCTTGTCATTGACAGCTCTAAATGTGTTTTATGTGGCCGTTGTATTTCCGCATGCGAAAAAATAGCTGGAACCTCCGTCCTAAATTATAACAACCGTGGGTTTGTAACCTTTGTCGGACCTGCCATGAATCACGAGATGGATGATGCCGGTTGTATTTATTGTGGCAAATGCATCCAATACTGCCCGACTGGTGCCATCAAAGAAAAAGATGATGTTGATTTGGTTCTCAATCTTTTGGATAACGAGCAACATTTTGTTGTTGCTCAAACAGCTCCCGGAGTTAGAGCCGCTTTAGGCGAAGAATTCGGATATGAAATTGGAACTAATGTTGAAGGAAAAATGTTCCGAGCATTAAGCGACCTAGGATTTAACGATATTACTGATACAAATTTTGCAGCGGATGTGACCATTATTGAAGAAGGTCATGAGTTTATCGATCGCCTAAATAAACATTTGCGAAACGAACCGACTTATTTACCGATGTTTACATCTTGTTCTCCTGGTTGGATTAGATATATTGAAATTTATTATCCACAACTCTTAAATCATCTTTCAAGTTGTAAGTCTCCTCAACAAATGCAAGGCGCCCTCATTAAGCATTACTACGCCAAAAAACTTAACATCCCTGTTGACAAAATTCGGGTTGTTTCCATTATGCCTTGTATTGCGAAAAAAGCCGAAGCCAAATTGCCACAAATGGAAGTTGATGGAATCCGCGATGTTGATTATGTATTAACAACTCGGGAATTTGCGCGTATGATTAAACGTCGAGGTTTGGATTTTTGCTCGCTTGAACCATTAATTCCGTCCAGTCCGCTTTCTTGCTATACAGGTGCTGGAGCCATTTTTGGGGCCACTGGGGGAGTAATGGAAGCCGCCTTAAGAACGGTGAAAGAAAAACTAGAAAACAAACCAGTTGACTTAAACGCTTTTGCTAATTTAAGAGGGGTAAATGATGGCATTAAAGAAATGGAAGTTGATGTAGCAGGATTGAAATTAACCGTCGCAGTTGTAAATGGAGTAAAAAATGTTCCGGAAATGTTAAAACGAGTTTCCGATAACCCTGGGAAATATGCTTTTATTGAAATAATGGCTTGTACGGGTGGATGTGTTAACGGAGGCGGGCAGCCGGTTATCAATGCTTATAAGCTTGACCGAATCGATGTTCGTACCGAAAGGGCGAAAGCTTTATATGCCATTGATACCAATCTTTCAGCCCGAAAATCCCACGAGAACAAAGAAGTCAAGCAATTGTATGATACCTTTTTACAAACTCCTTGTAGTCATTTGGCGCACCATTTATTGCATACAACCTATGATGCCAAAACATTATATGAAAAGAAGTCCCTTTAAAAAGGACTTCTTTTTATTAAAGTTATTGTATGCAAATCATATTCCAACAATCCTTCTTGCTTTAAGGACTGCAACTCTCTTGATAAAGAAGGGCGGGGAATATTTAAATATTGCGCAAGACGTTCTTTGCTTTTGAAAGTAACCACGGGATTTTCCGTCTCGTTTACAACGAGATTTAAGTAAAAAAGGACTTTATTTCGGATTGTTTTTTGGGATAGAACCTTCAATTTGTTTTGCAATGATAAATGATTATTTCCTAATTTTTTTAAAAATCCATCTAACAACTTTGTTTGCGATGAGAGCAAAATCAACAGTTTTTCTTTTTCAATCAAAGCAATGTTTACTTCTGAAACGGTAATTAATGACCCCAAATAAATAGGGGAATCGGAAAACAGCAAATACTCTCCAAAGCAATCATCCTTCTTTAAATGAGCAATCAAAAATCCGTTATCGGAAAGAGAATAAGTAATTACGTCAAGCTCACCCTTTAAAACAATCCCCAAAGAAAAACAAGGCTCGCCTTCGGAAAACACGACTGTTTTGGCGGGAAAAGTTTTGATTGTAAAAAAAGATAAGTAATCTTTGAAAACGTTCATAGTTTCCTCCTTTGTAACATATGTTACGGATATTTTATTATAACTGGATTATAATAGGTTGTAAAGAGGTGAAATTGTGAAAACCATCTTAATTCTATTGATTGGGCTTTGTTTGGCAGGTTGCCAAGGGAAATCATCGACGCTTACAGTGATGGTTCCTTCGGGAATTCCTTTAATTGCCGTAGGATCTTTTCTTAACGACGAAGAAATAGCGATTACTGATGTAAATAATCCTAGCTTGTTGATCTCAGCGATGACTTCACAGAGCCACGACATTGTCATCGCTCCTTTAAATGTAGGAGTTAAAGCCTATAACACCAATAACCAAAGTTATCAACTGGCGGGAATTCTTACTTTTGGGAACTCCTATATTGTTACAAGAAAATCGCATTCGTTATCAAGCATCACAGACTTACAAGGACAAACGCTTTTGGCTTATGGGCAAAACAGTACGCCCGACATTGTTTTAAAGACATCATTACAAACTAATGATGTTACGGCTTTCATTGGATACCAAGCTAACATTAATTTGACTGTTCCCCTTTTTCTATGTAATACCAACGACGTTAATGATGAATCGTGCAGCGAATATTCGTATTTGTTAGCCGCTGAACCCATCATTTCATTGTTTGAGGAAAAGTATCAGTTACCTCTCAACATTCTCGATTTACAAGCAGTGTTAAGTACACAAATTGAAAAAATTCCACAAGCTGCTATTTTTGTTAATCCATACAGTTCTAACCAACCAGCCATTGATCTTTTTTTAAACAATCTTTTTGAAAACACCAAAGAACTAAACGAAAATCCGCAGGATTATGCGCAATCAATTTTTCACAATCATCCTTATTTTGAAAGTTTAACATTACAAGTATTAGAAAAATGCATCCCCCGAAGTCAAATCGCTTTTGAAAAGGTCAGTGCGCAAACAGAGTATTTATTAAATTATTACCAATTGGTCTTGACCTTTGATTCCCAAATTTTGGGAGGAAAGCTTCCCAATGCAGGCTTTTACCGATGAAAAAAACGAAGAAAGGTTATTATGCTAGCGGACTCTTATTTTTGTTGTTCGCATGGATTATTAGCAGCGCATTAATTCAAAATGATTTAGCAATCCCGGGTTTTTCGGCGGTGATGGAAGCCCTAAAAACATTAGTTATCGAAAAACAGACTTGGCTGTCAATCGGAAACACTTTTTTAAATTTAACGGTAACAATTATTATTTGTTTTGGAATAGCACTTTTATTAAGTTTAGCGGTTGTTAATTTTCGACCTCTTGAATTGTTTTTGAGTCCTTTTTTAGCGGTTTTAAGAACCATTCCCATTATTGTGGTCATGGTTGTATTATTAATTGTTTTTGGGAACAGCCAAAGTCCGGTTTTAATCACGGGGTTTGTGCTGCTACCGTTATTATACGAACAATATGTAACGGCCTTCAAATCGACGAATTTAATCATCATGGATGATTTAAGTTTACTCGGAGCAACGAAATGGCAAACGTTAAAGTTTGTTTATCTTCCCTTGTCACTTCCAATATTTTTATCCAGTTTAATCCAAGCTTTGGGGCTCGGTTTAAAAGTGATGGTCATGGCAGAATATTTGGCTTCACCAAAACAGACAATCGGTTATGCGCTAATGCAAGCAGTTACAACTTTAAACACGGCTGAAGTATTTGCTTGGGCGGGAATTTTAATCATTTTTGTATTGTTAGGCGAAGCATTTATTAAAAAAATAAGGATTGAAAAATAGTAGATTTTTCGTCCTTTTTTTTGACACCTTGTCATTTTTATGGTAAAATAACTAACAATTACGGAGCAAGAAAATGGGAATAATGACTTTTAAAAATCTAAAGAAAGATAAACGTCAAAGAATTTTAGACGCTGCTTTTTCAAACTTCACTCAAAACGCTTGGGAAAGCGTTCAAATATCCCAAGTGGTGATCCAATCACAAATTCCAAGAGGGAGTTTTTATCAATATTTTGATACGATTCACGATTTGTTTTTTGTTCTGGTGGGGCATTTATTTGGGAAAGAAGTTCTTTCGTTTCCGGATTTGCTTGGCGAAGCCGGAGGAGATTTAAAACTTGCATTGCAGCTAAGACTGATTAAGATTTTTAAGCGGCTTGAGATATATGACCAAGGTTTTTTTCTTCAAAATTTACTGTATTTTAAATCCTTTAACCAAAAGCAAACGTTACCCCCATCCATCAATCCTATGTTTGATGAGGAAACGAGCGAAGTGATTACGAGACTAAACCGAAAGATTAATCCAGACTTGTTAACGAACCTAGAAATGCTATTTGTAACTTGTTTTTTTGTTTATTTAGAAAAACCAAAAAACAAAGAAACAATCATCGGATATTTTACAAAAATCCTAAATATACTACTAGAAAAAGAAGACATCACAAGGAGAAAAAATGAAGTCATTATTAAAAATATATAGTCGATGTTATACAAAAAAATATCTAATTTATGCTATTTTCGCAATCATTTTTATGATTGGGGATGTTGGGATTGCCTTGGCAATTCCCGCCATTACTAAAGGGATTTTTACAGAAATAAACAGTGGACGAAACGACTTAACCTATGTTTATCAAACAGGCATTTTAGTTGTTGTCGTTGCTTTAGGAGCAGTCATCACCACCATCCTCAATAATGTTTTTGCGCAACATTTATCAACAAAAATCGCCAAAGACTTGCGAAAAGACCTTTTCACAAAAGTCCAAGACCTTTCTTTTTCGAATGTTGATAAAATCACTTCAGGAACACTAATGACCGTTATTGCCAATGATACAAACCAAATCCAACAAATCATCATGACAAGTTTTCGGGCTATTTTAAGAAGCCCCCTAACCTTAATCGGAGCTTTAGTCATGGCGTTTGTAACCAATAAAGACTTATTGTTCATTGTTTTAATTGCCGTCTTTATTTTAGGGTTTGCAATTACAAAAATCATTACGCGGGCAGCCAAGATTTTTGCGTCACTCCAAGAGAAAACAGACGACTTAAACGAAAAGTTGATTGAATCAATTAGTGGCGCCCGCGAAATAAAAGTATTTCAAACAGAACAAGCTGATTTTGATAAGTTTTCAAAAGTTAACAATGAATATACGGATACAATTGTAAAAGCCAACAAACAAATGGCTTTGATGGATCCTATTATTGTTTTAGTTAGTAATCTAGCAATAGGAGCCGTTTTACTAGCAGCAAGCTATTTTGTATCAAGATATACGGGAGAAGCAAGAATAGCAATGGTTGGGACCATCTCGGCATATATCTCTTATCTTCAACAAATAATTATGTCGTTGATGATGCTTTCAATGGTAGCTGTTTCGTTATCAAGGGCAGCTGTTAGTGCTGATCGCATCGATTTAGTTTTGAATACAAAAATCGATATCGTCAATAATGATTTGGCCATTAAAGACATTAATATCCAAGGGGATATCGAGTTTCACAATGTTTCTTTTGGATATGCGGATGAAGAAAATGGCGGAAGCGCAAAAACAATTGAAAACATCAATTTAAAGATTAAAGCTGGTTCCACAATCGGCGTTATTGGATCAACAGGCAGTGGTAAAACAACTTTAGTTCAATTAATCCCAAGATTATATGATACAACCGAAGGGAAGCTTTTAATTGATGGACGCAATGTTCGCGATTATGATTTAAACTTTTTACGTGAACAAATTTCTTATGTTACGCAAGAACCTTTAATTTTTTCGGGAACAATCTCCAGCAACATTAAGCAAGGAAAAGAAGAAAGCACTGAAACCGAAATGGTCAAAGCATCAAAGCTAGCGTGTGCTTATGAATATATCGAAAGCACAGAAAATCAGTTCGAACACGGAATTACTCAAGGAGGGACAAACTTGTCCGGTGGACAAAAACAACGATTGTCGCTGACAAGAGCCCTTATTCGAAATCCTAAAATTTTAATTTTGGATGATTCCATGAGTGCTGTTGATGCGAAAATCGAAGCACAGATTAAAAACAATTTAGGAACTTTATCTAAACAAACAACGATCATCGTTGCCCAAAAAATTACATCCATCCGCAATTGTGACAATATAATCGTATTAGACAATACGGGACATTTAGATGGTTATGGCAAGCACGATCAATTGCTCGTTAAGAGCAAGGTCTATCAAGAAATTTATGCTTCCCAATTTGGAGGTCAAAATGAATAGATCACAAGCTTTTTCTCGAGGACCTCGTAGCCGTTTTACAATTGTTGATATGCCTAAAGATAAGCACTTACAACGAAAGACCATTAAAAGAATATGGCAATATGTGAAGCAATATCCTTGGACCCTTATCATCGTTGGCTTTATTATTTTATTTCAAGCAGCATTCAATTTGACACTTCCTTATATTATTCGCATCGCCATTGATGATTACATCAATATCGAAACAGTCGATTTTATGGCTGTTGTCATTATTTTTGCTTCTGTTGCTGTTTTGACTGCTTTTGCTGCTTTTGGTGCATGGATTCAGCGAATATTGATTGCAATTGCAGCCGGGAAAGTTACCAAAAAAATCCGTATTGATGCCTTTAGTAAATTACAAAAATTATCAATTAAATATTATGATCAAAATGCTCATGGCGATATTATGAGTGTCATCACTAACGATGTGGAAACGATATACACGGCTTTTTCACAAGTTATTCCACAATTAATCAATGCCGTCATTATGATCATTGGATCAATCACGCTAATGTTTTTCACAAGTTGGCAGTTAACACTTGTTGTTATTGCTTTATTCCCATTAATGTTATTATCAATTGCTTTTATCACCACAAGAGCATTCAAACACTTTAAAACACAACACATAAAGCTTGGCGAGGTAAATGGGATTGTGAAAGAGGATATTGATGGTCTCAAAGTCGTCAAACTATATAATCAAGAAAAGAATATGATTGACAAGTTTGATAACGCAAACAACGATTTGCAAATTGCCAGCTATAAAGCGCAGGTATATTCAGGAATGATGATGCCGATTATTAGATTGCTTGACAATATTTTATACGGTGTCGTTGTGACGGCTGGAGCTATCTTAAAAATTAAATTAGGCATTATTTCTGTTGGGAAAATTCAGTCGATGACGAACTACTCAAAAATGTTTGTTCGCCCCATCAGTAATATTGCACAAACATACAATATGCTCCAATCTGCTGTTGCTGGAGGGTACCGTGTTTTCCGTCTAATTGATGAACCGGATGAATATGTAAGTGATCCTTTGGAAAACTTACCGAATGAACATTACGATGTTCGTTTCGAAAATGTCAACTTTGGCTATGAAGCCAACAGAAAAGTTCTTAACGATATCAATTTTCAAATAGCATCGGGCAAAACAATTGCCATTGTCGGCCCAACTGGCGGCGGAAAAACAACAATTATCAACTTATTGAGCCGCTTTTATGATGCGAATAACGGTGACATTTTTATTGGCAACAATAATGTGAAGCAGTTTTCAAAGCCCAGTGTTCGTTCCAAAATGGGTGTTGTTTTACAAACGACTTATCTTTTTAAAGGAACAATTCTCGATAACATAAAGTACGGGAAAAATGATGCAACATTCGAAGAAGTCGAGGAAGCAGCTAAAACAGCTCAAGTTCATGACATCATTGAACGTTTACCTCGTAAATATCTGACAAAAGTAAAAGAAGGCGGAAAGAATTTTTCCCATGGCGAACGCCAGTTGATTGCAATTGCTCGGGCCATTTTAGGGAATCCTGCGATTATTGTTCTTGATGAAGCAACATCCAGTGTTGATACAAGAACGGAATCAAAAATTCAAAAAAGCATTGGCTTTCTTGTGAAGAACAGAACAAGTTTTATTATTGCCCACCGCTTACAAACAATAAAAAATGCCGATTTGATTTTAGTTGTGCAAGAAGGAAGAATTACTGAACAAGGAACGCATGAACAACTGATCAATCAGCATGGACTCTATTATGAGATGTATTCTCTCCAATTTGGAGAAGCTTAAAAAGGAGTAAAAAATGGAAATTTCGAAAACCGCCTTTAAGGAATATACTCGTTGTCCTCGTGTTTTTCCTTTAGAACAAATGTATTTGTTCCGTCTCAATTCCGATGTGACGTTATTTAATGACGAAAGACAGACGAAAGCCCGGGAGATTCTTGCGAAAATGTTTGATGACGAAACAGGCGATGACTTATTAGCTGTTACCAATGATCAGATTGAAGTCATGCTTCCCTATTATCAAGCTGTCGAACGTTTAGCATTAGAAATAGCTACAAACACGTTTAATGTTTTCTTTCCATTTTTTGAAAAAACAAAGGATCAAACATTGTTTTCTTTTAAAACGACCAGCCATCGTTATTATACTTACTTAGATGGTTATTTTGAAGATGACAAGCAAGCGATTGTCATTGAAGTTAAAGCAACAACATCCAAAAAATTCACAAAATTAGGACCAAAAATTCGCAACAGCGATGATTATGATAGCATTTTTGAAAAGCATGGCAATGTATTCCGACTACGAAAAAATATTTTTTCACCTGATGCTAACCCCCAATACATGAAAGCTTACGAAAAACTGTTTGACCGTTTTTCCGATGAAGGGAAATATGTTTTTGATATTGCTGTTGAACGATACTTTATTGAACAAAGTTTAAAACAGCAAAACATCACTATCAATGACAAAAAACGCCGATATTTCTTAGCAGTCCTCAATAATGATTATGAGCATTTAGGACAAAAAAAGGACGGATTACCGGATTACCCAATACTAAATGATGGTAGGGCGATTGTTGATTTTGTTGATTTGACGGAGGTTACTGAAGCTTATTTAACAAAAATTCATGACATGCATCAGCTTCTAGAACAAAACATTCAAGAAAAGACATTAGTCGTTGCTCGATGTGGTGTTAAATGCCAACTTGGTAAAAGCCAATCTTGTTTTTTTGAAAAAATATGTTGGGGTGATTTGTTTAACCAACCATCCATTTTAGATTATATGGGTGCAAAATCATTTACGGACGAGTCAGGACGAAAATACGACAAATGTGATTTAATCAATGCGGGTTATCGTAAATTCCAAGATATTCCTATCGCTTGGATTAATAACGAGAACCACAAAATTCAACGAGCTTGTTTTGATAACAACACAACACACATTGATAAAGCAAAACTGCAAGCAGGTTACACCAAAATCATTTATCCTATTTACCATTTGGATTTTGAAAGCTTTCCTTGTCCGCTTCCAAGATTTGTGGGGGAATTTGCTTATTCCCAATCATTGTTCCAATTTTCCATTCATATTGAAAGAAAGGAAAATGGTGCTGATGAAATTATCGATCACCGCTCTTTCTTGGTTGATGATATGAACGATCACCGCGAACAGTTAATTCAAAGTTTAATTGACATAATCGATTTAAGCCAAGGGGGAACGGTCTTAGTTTATAACAAAAACTTTGAATACCATCAAATTCAGGAACTGGCGAGAATGTTTCCTCAATATCGAAATGAGCTTAACTTAATTTGTGATCATATTTTTGATTTAAAAGATTTGGTAAAAACGTCTAAAAATTTATTTATTGATTTAGGTTTTTCGGAAGAACAAAGCAAAAAGGTCAACTATTATCATGTGAAACTTGCTGGAAAATACTCGATCAAGAAAGTATTGCCCCTCTTTTCTGATAGAACTTATGCTGATTTAGATGTGAAAAACGGCAATGAAGCAATCGTTGCTTATGCCTCTTTTGCAAAGTTGACGCCCGAAGAAATCGAAGAAAAAAGGCAACAATTAATTACTTATTGTCGCCAAGATACATGGTCGATGGTTGAAATCATCAACAAATTAAAATTGTTAATAAATTGAAAAAGGCCTGTTTGGGCCTTTTTTTATTCCACAACATACAAGACATTCCTTGTAAATCCTAAAAATGTTGATAAGGGATATTTATAATAAACGGATTGTAAATTCGGGTCATTGGTAATGACATATGTTTCTTGACCGATAATTTCATAACCACGAACAACAATTAAATGACCGTTTGTTGTATACAACCCCGTACTGCCCTTAATACTTAAAGCGACGGGACCAAAGTGAACTAAATGATAGCGTAATTCATCGAAGGAATAGATTTTTTTCACATAACTGGTTTCACCATAAGAACTTATGCCGACAGTATTAAAAACCCAGTTCCCGTAAATGTTGTTACCGTAATCTTTAAACAAAGGGGATGTTTCTTGGTGTGGTAGCGGATTAGTGAAGAGATGCCCGTGATACAAAAGCAGCATTGTCGATGAAGTAATACTGCAAATCGAACCACCGATTGTTGGAACATCGTGTTGATATAACTGAGGAACATCATAATCAATAAAGTCGGGAAGACTTGAAGTATCAACGTTAAAAATATAATCAGGGATGGTTAACGCCATTCCTACCAACCATAATTTTGGTGAAGGGGTTGTAATATTTGTCCGTCTTAATGTAACTTTAAACTGAAACGCTGTTGCTTTATTGGTATTGTTAATAATTAATTCATCATCACTCATGGAAGCAACACCACCGTTTTGGTCAAACATCGCATTTTGTAAACCAAAGCCCCACTTGCTATATGATAGATATGAACTCCAAACATCGTTCACAAGCACTTTAATCTGTAATTCAACTGTCGCATCCTTGCTGCTTAAAGCAGACCAAGAACCAACAAGCCTTGTAAATGGGAGTGTTGTAATTACTTTTGATTCATATGTTCCTAGTAAGCTGTTTGCTTTTAAAACAACTTTTGCATCATCAGTAGTTAAGTCGTTATTGTTATCAAGCGCAAAATCATTGATTCGGTGCGTGTACATGTGACCGCTGAAATATGTTTCATTTGGATTAATTGCTTTTGTTGTTATTTCAAATTGTTTTTCCATTGTTTCTTCTCCTGAACGTAAAGTGGCGGTTAAGGTTATTAAGTTTTCTGCTTCATTTAGAGTGACAACACCTGTAGCACTAATGATGTTAGGTTTGTTTGAAGACCAACTGGCCGTTACACCATAATCGAAAGCCACCTGTAATTCTAAGTTTTGGTCAGCAGTTTCGGGAAGGCTAAGATAATAATAAGCCATTAACAAACGCTCTTCATTAGTATAAGTTAAAACGGTTAACGGATATTCTTGTTCCACGTATATGCTATTATAACTAAAAACGGCGGTTAAAATAATGTCTGTATTTGTTTCTTGATATAACCACTGTCCCTTGTTTGTGAGGGCGGCAGGATTACTAGAAAACCATGAAATGGCAACACCATCAATATTGGTGGGGAGGGTAATATCTGTATTTGTTTCTAAAGGTAAATTAACCTTTGCTTTAGCTTCATTTATGATATCTGAAGATGTCTTTGCTAACACAATGATTTCTTTAAAAACAAAGGTAATTAAGCGAGTATTGTAAACAGCTGTAACCGATAAAGAGACAACCGTATCGGTAAGAGGGACATTAATGTTGCCATCGGCGGATAAGACATCCGGAAGAGAACTCTCCCAGGTTAGTAATACAACGTTTTCTTCCAATAGAACAGAGTTAGGAAGAATGAGGTTTTCGTTTGTTTCGTCCGGCAGAACAATCTTTTGTTTAACTAAATATGCAAAATCAACATACGATATGGGGACAACTTTGATGATTCCAAAATCAATCAAGATCTGGTCTTTTCCGTAAGTCATCATTGCCTGAATATGAGCTTCTGTTTCTTCAAAATGAGGATGAATTGTCCCATTTGGTTCAATTACGGCTTCATTACTCGATTGCCATTGTAAAGTTACATCAGCGTTTTGCAAAGACACGGAAGTTAATAAACGCAAGTTTTGATCCGTGCTTGAAGGAAGGACAATTGTTGTTTGCAATTCTTCCACAAGACTCTCGATAGCAGGGTTGCTATCGCATCCAATGAGGAATAGCAAACCAGTAAGGAAAAAGAAGTAGCCGCTTTTTTTCATGAAATCCACCTTTAGAACTGATTAAAGTTTTAAATTAACTATTTAACCAAGTATTTTTTTGATTGTTTTTTGTAAATATTGAGCTAAGAAGTAAAAGCCTAAATCCGTCAAATGAACGCCGTCAACAGTTTCTTCATACTGTAATTTTTTAAAAACAGTTTTACCCGAAACAAACGACCAACCGTTGTCAAGACATAATTGTTTTTGAAAACGGAAGTGATCGGAAAAACGCATCTTCATCGGTTGTTTGTATGTGGAAAGAGCATATGGGTAATGTGAAATAACAATTACTTTCATTTGCTTTTGTTTGTTAGCGATTGTTTTAATAAAGGACTCTAAACGGTCCTTAAGAACAAGAATTTCACCAGCATTAGCTTCTGCTTCTACAACTAATAATTTAATATTGTCAAGCGAAGCAATGGCATTAGCCATAGCTTGTTCCAAATGAGCACTCCCGGAAAAACCAAGATTAATAATCTCATAATTGACGTTTCGGCCAATAATCGATGTACCGTTCATTCCTGGGCGTGAAGCACACCCTCCTTGAGTAATTGATGTGCCATAAAACACAATTTTATCAGGATTAACGGGTTCTGTTTTTTGGATGACGCTTAAACTGTCGATACCGACTCTTAAGTGGGTTAAACCAATATATAAAGGCAAATACAAGCGGTATTCTTGCATTACTTGTGGCATGCCTTCCACAATATTCAATTCATAACTTTCCGAATCGATTTTTGTTGTCCCTAAAAAAACCCAAGATTTTTCTTTGCGAATATATAGGTCACAGCCTAAAATGCCTGTTGCTGGCATATGGGACATATATGCTTTTGAGGAAACATTAGCTTCCACACGAATAAACGAAGAATTTGTTGCAAACGACAAAAAAGCTCCGCTAGGATGTGTTTTTAAAAAATCAACCGTTTTGGAAACGAAAACACCTTGAGGCAAACGGCAAAAAGGTTGATCAATCGATGTCCATGGTAACCCATGGACCGTAAAGCAAGAATCAGTACTATTATAAAAAATTGTCTTATTTAAATTATTATTCATTTTTATCACCTTGAGTATTATATTACAATTATTATCTAAAAGGAAGAAGGATTGTTTAAAAAATAAAATTCTTGCATTTGGTAGAACAATGTAATATAATAATAGTGCGCCGAGAGGCGTACTTATCCCCTACATATAGCAGTGAATAAGAAATTATTCACAACATCCCCTTCCTAAAACTGAGCCTTACCCCGGCTCAGTTTTTCTATTTAAATAGGTCTGCCTTTTATAGACAAAAATGGTTTTTTTTGCTATAATATTTAAAAAAGGATTTTATATGGATTATATTGCTTTTGATTTTGAAACAGCCAATCAATATCCCACGAGTGCCTGCAGTATCGGGTTAGTTGGCGTTACCAACAATAAAATTGATTTTGCAGTATCATACCTAATTAATCCTGAAGAATCATTTAGTGACTTTAACATTAATATCCATCATATCACAGAAGCAATGGTCGCCAATGCTGAATGTTTTCCCGCTGTATGGGAAAAGATTAGACCATACTTTACAAACACAATTGTTTTTGCGCACAATGTCGCTTTTGACATTGGCGTTTTAAAGGCCTTAATTGAAAAGTATAATCTGGAAAAGCCACAAATCAAATTTGGTTGTACTTGGAAAATTGCTGCGAAATTGTGGAAAGACGAATTAAAAAATCACCGTTTAAACACATTGTCAGCTTATTTGGAAGTTGAGCATCAACACCACGATGCGCTTAGTGATGCGAAGGTCTGCGTTGAAATTATTAAACGTGGGCAAAAAATGACAAGCTCGAGCGACGTTTATGAATTATATGATGCTTTGGGAATTCGCTTTGGCCGTTATGATGCAGAACAATTTTTGCCAACAATCTATAAATATACTCGTAAAAAACCCCAAAAAATCATTAAAAATAATTTGTTAAATGATAAAATCATTTGTGTTCTTGGTAAGCCAAAATCATTAACCAAAGCACAACTTACGGATTTGCTTCAAAATCAAGGCGTTTTTATTGAGAAAAATATTAACCGCAGTTTAGATTATGTTTTGGTTTTGGGTAATTGCCCAAAAGCAAAATTAATGGTCGCGGCAATGTTAGCAAGCCAGGGAGCAACCCTCAAATTTATTAACGAGGACGAATTGCTAGCGATGATTAAAGAGGAACCATGCGCGAATTAAATTTTATTGCAACTAAAGATGGCGATTTACTGTCTTTTTTACAATCCTTCTACTTATCAAAAAAAACAATTAATGAATTTATTTATCATGGACATGTAGCAATCAATGGTCTTGAAACAAAGAATAACGAGTTTTACAAACAAGGCAATCTCATAACAATTACTTATTACGAAGAAACGAATATCAAACCTTATTTCTTTTTGCTAGTGATTGTTTTTGAAGATGACGATTTATTGATTGTTAACAAACCAACCAACCTGTTGGTCCATCCCGACGACAATAGCGAAAAAACACTCGATAACATTGTGTATGCTTATTTCATAAACAAAAACAATCCGATAAACCCTAGACATCTCCATCGTCTTGACACCGATACTAGTGGTCTTGTAATCTATGCAAAACATTTATTGGCCCATGCTTTTTTAAACTATCAAATTGAAAACAATCTTGTGGAAAAAAAGTACTATGCTATTGTAGAAGGTACCTTAAAACAAAAACAAGGAACCATTGATCTTCCTATCGGCAGAAATCGTCATGAAGCAAATAAATCCATCGTTAGTAAACAAGGTAAAAGGGCGATAACAGAATTTAAAGTCATCAAAGAACAAAACAAGCAATCGTTACTTGATGTTACTATTCATACTGGCAGGACACATCAAATCCGTGTTCATTTAGCCCATCTCGATCATCCCGTTGTTGGTGATAAATTATACGGAACACAAGCAGAACGCTTAATGCTTCATGCTTATTATTTAGCGTTTATCCATCCACGGACCAAGAAAAAAACCTTTATTCAAATTGATATACCAAGTGATTTTACTTTAAAAAACGAAAAGAGTTAATATGCGCGCTTTTATTGGAATTAGACCCCAAGATTGTTTAGATGACTTAGTTTTTGTTCAACAAGAATTGCAAGCACAAACAAAAGCCAATTACACAGCAAAAGACAACATTCATTTGACGTTGTTTTTTCTTGGTGAAATAAGTGATCAAGAAATCGAAAAAATCAAAGATTTGTTTCGCAAATTTTCTTTCGATGGTTTTTTGCTAGAAATTGATGCCATAACTAATTTCCGAGAAATGATAATTGCGAAAACAAAAAAGAACTTTCAACTTGACTGGCTCCATAAAAAATTGAAAGATGGTTTAGCTAATCAAGGGTTTTTAATGGAGAATCGACCTTATTTTGCCCATATCACCCTTGCAAGAAACATTGATGTTTTGTATTCAAAACCGGTTTCTTTGTTCACAAAAGTCAAAAGCATTATTCTATATTCTTCAGAACGCGACGATTCAGGGTTACGATACCGCCCGCTTGCCGTCTGTAATCTACATGAAAAACGAAGGGAAGATAATTAAAGCATGAAAACAAATTTTAAAGAAGCTGAACAATTTCCTTCCTTTTTTTCTGACCCTTTTGAACTTCGTTTAGTTAAAAATCAAGAAGAAATGAATGAAGTTTTAAAATTGCGTTATGAAGATCTGTTGTTATATTACAACGCACAAAACACAAACGACACAGGCTTATTTACCGATCAATATGATGACTATTGTGAACATTTAATCGTGATTGATCACACGGAAGAAGTAATTGCGGGAACCTACCGTTTTGTTCGAAAAGACCATTTAATTAGCACAAACAAATTTATTACGGAAAACGAGTATGATTTAACACCGTTAAAGCCATATAATATCATGGAATTAGGACGAGCCGTCGTTCGAAAGGAATATCGTAGTGGCTCTGTCATCATGCTCCTTTGGCGCGGTATTTTCACATATGCGAAAATAAACAATATTCATTATATGTTTGGAACTGCTTCGTTTAACGGAACAAACATTAAAAACTACGAACACGGATTATCGTATTTATATTATCACTATTTAGCTGAACTTTCTTTTAAGGCCCATAATACTGATACAGTAAAACTAAATTTACTGCCACAAGAAGCCATAAACGAAACACTTGCGAAAAAACAATTGCCACCACTTGTAAAGGGGTATTTACGAGTTGGAGCAAAATTTGCTTCAGAAATCTTTATTGACTACCCATTCAACAGTATTGATGTCTTAGTACTGCTTGATGTGTATAATATTGATCAAAAACATATAAAAAAAATAGTTGGATAAATTATTAGGGGGATAATATGAAAACAGATAATGAATTAGCTAGTGAGATGTATACTCACAACGAACAAGCCTTTCAAGAAATTTATACAAAGTATTACTGGCTGGCTTATGATGTCATCAATAAAAAAATTAAAAATCAAGATATCTCTAAAGAGATAACACAGGATTCATTTTTAAAGATGTGGAACAACATTTCCCAATATAAAAAAGGAACAAATTTCCGGGCTTGGTTTTTAACAATTGCGAAAAACCAGGCCAACGATTATTTGAAATCAACAACAACGGAACGTCTTCATTTAATCGTTAACAATGATTTTGTCGACAATGCCAGTGAATTTGATGAACGTCTTCACTTAGAATTTCAAATGGATTTAAAAAACATCTTAAATGAGCTTGAATACAAAGTTATCGGATTAACTACGATTTATCATTTGAAAAGACGCGAGGTTGCTGAAGCCTTAAACAAGCCCCTAGGAACAATATTACGGGTTCACAACGAAGCTTCCAAAAAGATAAGTCATTTTTTAAGCAATAAAAGCGAATAAAAAATTTAATAAAAAAAGAGATTTTTTCTTATTTTATAGTTTTTTGAATAAAAATGATATTAATCTCGTTCTATTAGATGTAGATTCAGTTTGCGGATCAAATCAAGATGTTTTTTACAAGAGTGCGAACACTACACTTTTTCTTCTCAAAAGTGGGATGCATATGTTTCGGGTAAGCTAGCTTCTCAAAAACATTTCTTTTTCTCTTCTTTGCTTGATTGGCGGGGGAAATTAATCAAGCAGTAATTGTTATTTTTCTCCTTTTTGATGAAATTTAATAATTACACCTCTAAAAAACATATTGATTTTCAATATGTTTTTTTCTTGTGAAAAAAGAGTTATTAAGGTATAATACCTTTGATATGAAATGGAATATATATGAAAAATAAAAATATATCACTGGTACTCGCGCTTATAGCAACGCTCATTGGGGCATCCGCAAACGCCTTATCTAAAATGGGACTCGAGGGTTTCTCAGCGGTACCCATGGCGTTACTTAGACATTTTTTTACAGCCCTTTTCTTTTTTCTTCTAGCAATTTTTTCTAAAATGCGCTTGCCAAAATTAAAAGATGTGCCTTGGTTCTTTTTGACGGGTTTTACGGGATTTGCCTTTTTTTCGTTTTTGTTCAATTTAGGTTTGGAAACAACGAATGTGGCGATGGCTAGTATTATTTTAGGAACATTCCCGATAATGACAATTATTCTTGCAGCCATTATTTTTAAAGAAAAAATCGCTTTAGGCAGTTATTTTGCTGTCGCTATTGAATTTATTGGCATTATTGTTTTATTTGCTAATAAAGGGACATTTACAGTTTCTATCGGGGCAGTACTTATTTTCTTATCAGCTCTGATGTTAGCTATTTATAACGTTACCCAAAAACACCTTTTGAAAAAATATCGCCCAATCGAAATTATCACCTATAGTATCATTACGTGTTTACTAATGATGTCGATGTATATTCCGAAAGCTATTTCTGAAATAAAAGTTGCTCCTAGCGAAGCGTTGTGGGCAGTCATCATTTTAGGTATAGTTGCTAGTGGCGTAACAACAATCCTTTGGTCAATTGCTGTTTCTAAAGCAACTTCAGTCACAACGATAACAAATTTTGCTTTTTTAACGCCCTTCTTAGCAATCATCTATGGTTTAATCCTTGTTCCAGAAACCCTAGAAGTAAAAACAATCATTGGCGGGCTGGTAATCATTGGCGGGTCAATTATGTTCCAATATTTTAATAATCGGCAAGTGTTGAAACAACCGTTAACTTCTTTTAAAGATGTTTCGGAGGACAGTGATGCAAACAAAAATATTTAAAATACAACTCATTTTATTGATATCTTATTTACTTCTGACAATCTTCTTCCTTATTGGTTTTCATAATTCAATGTATGAAACTTTCTTACCGTATTGGCTAGGAGAATTGACCATGCTTTTTGCTGCCGTTTATTTTGTTGGTGGGGGACTTCTGATACCGATTGGATGGGTTATTTTTATTGTCTATCACTATCAAGTCCAAGAGACGATGCAAAAACAAGCCTACGAATCGCCTTTAAAGGACTTTCTTTTTAAACAACTTTTTCCGCTTATGACTTTAGGATTTTATCTAATTAACTTGGTATATCTTGCTATTATCCATGAAGTAACATCACTTGATTTTGTGCACTTCTTGGCTTGTTTGCTCCTTGTTTTTGCGTTATACGCCCAAGATCGCATTATCAATAAAACAAGTTGGACGGTTATCTTTGGAGCATCTTGTGGCATTTTAACGATTTGGCTTGTAGATTTGGTTGTTAGATCGGACTTTAAACAAGCAATGTTAGAACAAAGGGATTTAATCTACGGAATGAGTTATCAGGTTATGTTCTATTTAATTTGGATATTAAGCATCTTTGTCGTTGGTTATGCCGTTGTTGGTTTTTTCTATATTCTTAATCGTTCTAAATACCGTCATTTATTGCTATTAATTACATCGTTAATGTTTATTTTTTTGAATATTGTTCGACAAGTAGACGTTTTTAGTCAACTTAGAATCGGATAAGGAGGCATATGAGTAAATTTTTAGTAACTGGAGGAGCCGGTTTTATCGGCAGCGAAATTTGTCATCTTCTCATTTCGTTAAACCACGAAGTCACCGTTTTGGATAATTTATCCAGCGGTCATCTTGAAAACATCAATGACTTGCTTCATTTTGATTCGTTTCATTTTATTAAGGGGGATATTAGCGATTTTCAAGTTTGCCTTAAAGCAAGCAAGGACGTTTCTTACATCATCCATCAAGCGGCTTTGGTATCTGTTCCAAGATCAATCGAAGAGCCTTTGCTTAACAATGAAACCAATATTACGGGTTTTGTTAACATTTTAGAAGCAGCGCGCATCAATCATGTGAAAAAAGTCGTTTATGCATCATCGTCAGCGGTTTATGGAGACAATCAAGATGAAATAAAAACGGAAGAACGCCTTGGAAATGTGCTTTCACCATATGCTTTAAGTAAAAAGACGAATGAAGAATATGCGCATTTGTATCAAAGACTTTATAATCTAGCGACTGTGGGATTGCGGTATTTTAATGTTTATGGAGAAAAGCAAGACCCAAGCAGTGTTTATTCTGGAGTAATTTCCATTTTTTTCAAAAAAGCACTTGAAAAACAACCATTAACAATTTATGGGAATGGGTTAATTACCCGCGATTTTGTTAATGTTTTAGATGTTGCGAAAGCCAACTTATTGGCTTGTCTTTGTGATAAGGCCGAAAATGGTGTCTATAATATCGGCACGGGGAACCAAGTTACCATTAAAGACCTAGCCTTATTAGTTTTAAAAGTGATGGATTTAGAGCTTCCCATCAACTATCGTCAAGCAAGAGTCGGGGATATCTTGTTCAGTTGTGCCGATGTGGATAAAGCAAAAAATGATTTGGGATTTGTTGCTAACATCTCACTTGAAGACGGTTTAAAACAAATGGCCCAACACTTAAAAAAATAAAGAACGAACAAAAAAGGTCGAAGAATGAACTGCACCCCAAATATTGGACATACAAAATTAGTATGTTATAATATTTTAAAAGGGGTGCTTTTTATATGGGAAGACCAAAAGACGGAAAAAATCGCCATTATTCACCGGAATTTAAACTC
>JBFXJT010000015.1:0-29860 GCA_050174575.1 Bacilli bacterium | reverse complement strand
GAAAATTTATGAGTATTTTTTTGTTTCTAAAATTAATTTGTTAAACACTAGAAAAAAATATTGGAAATTTTCTAATTTGTGATATATTAATAATTAGGGGTAATCTTATGAATAAAAAAGTTTTAAAATATTTAGGTAAAGGATTTTTAGTAATATTTGGCGGATTAACATCAACCATTTTAGTCTATTTCCTTTATTATTTATTATTTATCTCATTGACTGCCATATTTTTTAAAGGGGATATGAGTTTATTTCCTATGGAAAAATTTAGTCGATACTTTGCTTTAAGCTTATGCAGCATCTTTTTATTTTTAAGCACTTTAAAATGGTCAAAGTTTTTAAAAGCAATTATTATGATTGGCCCATTAACCGTACTATTTATTTTCATTATTTTAGGTATTTACTTAAAACCATTTATTGGATTAGGAATTAATATTTTTATTTCACTATGCTTAATTTATATTTTTATCCGTATTAAAGTTCCATGGTACTTTTATTTATCAATAATTGTATCGATGGTTGCTTCATTTCTATTTGCATGGCCATTTAATTAAGCACAAAAATAGATGTTTATGTTTTTATAATTGAAAACGAAAGGGGTTCTATGAATCAATTTATTAATTTATTAAAAGATATTCCATCAATTGAAAACCAAACACAAGTTGACCAATTGTTTAAATGGATTTTATCTAGCTTTTCTCATTTAAAACTTGAACTGAAATGGAATCAACCAATGTTTACGGACCATAATACTTTTATTTTAGGCTTTTCCTTTTCAAAAAAGCATCTTGCTGTTGCTCCTGAAAAGCATACAATTGATTTATTCCGAAAAAAACTTGAAGAAAACGGTTATGAATCATCTTCAATGGTATTTCGCATAAAATGGGGAAGTAAAATTGACTATGATTTATTGACTGAAATAATTAATTACAACATCAAAACAAAAGAAAAATGTGAAACTTTTTGGCGAAAATAATAAATTAATAATTAAACGAATATTAAGTATTTTTTATTGTAAAAAAGTGTTTGAAATTAAGATTGAAATTTATCGAATGGAATTTGAATAAAGTATGAGCAAATTATTATTTAAGCGAGATAGCTTTGAACTGCAACTTTTGAGAGAAATGATTGAAAACGTCAACCATCGGACTTTAGTTCTTTGGACGATTGATTGTGCCCAAGAATTGTTACCATTATTCTTTGAAAAATATCCTTATGAAAAACGGCCAGTTAGGGCAATTGAAACAGCCAAAGATTGGTCAAAAGGTCGGATTAAAATGAAACAAGCCAAATTGGCTGCTAAAGAGACGCATCAATGTGCTAGAGAAATCAATGATTTAAGTGCCAGCTCATTTGCTCATGCCATCGGTCACGTTATTGGAACTGTTCATGTTGAAACCCATGCTTTAGGTTTTATCATTTATACGTTAACAGCTTATTATCATCGAGATGAAGGAAAGCAAAATTTGCAAAAATACCTTCAATGGTTTTATGAAAAACTCCAATATTGGGAAGAACAAGAACCCGCTTTAAATCGTGAATGGGCTCCTTTTTTACAAAAGAACAATGTTCCCAATAAAGAAAAATTATTGCATGAGAAATTAAACAAAAAGGAGTATTTATGAAAATAATTAGAATGTCAAGATCCTCTTGGTTTAAAATAATTTTTGATGACTATGTAATTCATTTTGATCCAGGGTATTCGGGATTTTTTGAAAATCAAAATATCCCCGAAAATGAATTAATTGATGATGCCAATTTTATTTTTATTTCCCACTATCATAAAGATCATTTACAAACATTTGTTTTAAATAAAATTAAAAACGCTAATACAATCATTGTTTGTCCACAATCCTGTGAAGACAAAGTAGACTTTCCGGTCATGGTTGTAAAACCAGATGAAAATTATCAATTGTCAAATATTCATTTCTGGGCTATTCAGGCATACAACACAGAAATGGGACATTCAGTAAGAAAACTTCACCAACGCGGTGATTTTGTGGGTTATGTTGTGCAACTTGGTGATAAAAGGATTTACTTTGCAGGAGATACTGATTTCATACCTGAAATGAGTTTTTTGGGACAGATTGATATTGCTTTTCTTCCAATTGGTGGGACTTACGTAATGGATGTTGAAGAAGCTGTTATGGCTGCAAAGACCATAAAATCCCCCATTGTTATTCCAATGCATCATGCAGATAAAAGTATGGAATTTTTTAAAACCGAATTAACAAAATGGAATTTATCACAAGTCATTATTTTAAATGTCGGTGATTTTATTTCCATCGATTAGGAAAAAAATGTGAAAAAAGATTTATCAAAATTAACAAAATTACAATACCAAGTTACCCAGAACAATGTAACAGAACCGCCGTTTTCTAATGAATATTGGAATCATTTTGAAAAAGGATTATATGTCGATGTTATTGATGGTACTCCACTTTTCTTATCTTCCGATAAGTTTGCTTCCAATTGTGGGTGGCCCAGTTTTTCTAAACCCGCGGTTACTTCTGCCCTAAAGCAGAAAACTGATATATCTTTCGGAATGATTCGCACTGAAGTGAAGAGTCAAACGAGCAATGCCCACTTAGGACATGTTTTTGATGATGGACCTGAAGATTTCGGTGGATTAAGATATTGTATTAATTCTGCATCCATAAAATTCATTCCTTATGATCGTCTTGATCAAGAAGGATATGGTAAATATAAAAAACTATTTACAGAAAAAATAAATAAACAAATTCCAACAATTATTTTGCATATTTGCTTTTTTTCGATATTTTTGTTATAATATAAAGTAGTCAAAAAGAAATAATAACTTTTGATTAGGACTGGAAAGGAGTACAAATGAATATTTTAGCTTTTATAAAACCAAAAAACAATGTTGTTTTCATTTATGATGATGACACTCTTCAAGAAGCTCTTCACAAACTCGAGCATTGTCGTTATACATCCATCCCCATCATTAATCGTGAAGGTAATTATGTTGGGACACTTACTGAAGGCGATTTATTATGGGCAATTAAAAATCAGACTGATTTTGATTTCAAAAAAGCAGAAAAAATCTTAGTATCCGATGTTCGTCGTTTCCGTGATTATGTTTCTATCAATATGAATTCTAAAATGGATGAACTGATAATTAAATCGACTACAGAAAATTTTGTTCCTGTAGTGGATGACCACAATTTATTTATTGGGATTGTAACTCGAAAAGATATAATCAATTACTTCTTTGAACATAATTTCATTGTATTATAAAACCGTCAACCTTGGCGGTTTTTTCTTTAAATAATCATTTCATTTTTGCTTAATTATTTATAAATATATCAATTTATGGTATAATAATTAGGTAAATTTTTTTAATTTCAACAATAAGGAGATACTTATGGCAAAAATAACGGATGTTACGATCATTGATGCAAAAACCCTTCGATTAAATACCGATGCATTTAAAGGTGATGAAATTGATTTATTATCGTTAAGTAAAGTTGATACTTCAATCATTGCTGCCAAAATAAAAGCTGCCCAAGATCAAGAATATGAGAAGTTTCTTTCGCAAGCAAAAGACCATTTTGAAAAAGAAAAATTATTAGCAATTAAACAAGCAACGGAAGCACTCAATAAAGACAAGATAACTTTAGAACAACAACTGAAAGACTTAGAACAAAAAATTAAAGTTAGTTTAGAATTGCAGTTTGAAAAAGAGCGTAACCAACTTCAAGGGACCAATGAAAATTTAAAAGGACAAATGGCCTTGGCTTTAGCACAAAAAGAATTAGCAATTGCCAAAGATATTAATGATTTAAAAACACAGATTCAAGCAAAAAATGCCGAGATTAGTCGGTTAATGGAAACTAAATCCAAAGAGATTGAATTGGAAGTATTGAAAAAAGAAACAGAATTGACTTTGAAAATAAATCAAAAAGAAGAAGAAATCAGTAATTTACGGCTAACTAAATCCATTTTAAATGTGAAGAAACTTGGGGAAGATTTGGAAAAATGGTGCAATAATGAATTTATGGCATATGCATTGTCTGGTTTCCAAACTTGTACATGGGAAAAAGATAATACCTCTATCAAAGAAGAAGATGAGGTAAAAGGAACAAAAGCCGACTATATTTTTAAAGCCTATGCAAATGAGCAAAAACAAGAGGTTGATTTATTAACTTCTGTTGCATGTGAAATGAAAAGCGAAGATCCATCATCGCAAAACAAAAAGAAGAACGCAGACCATTTTGCAAAACTTGACAAAGATCGCAAAAAGAAAAATTGCGAATACGCCCTTCTAATTAGTGAACTTGAATGGGAACAAGCCAATGATGTCCCAATCCGTAAAATTGCCGAATATGAAAAAATGTATCTTGTTAGGCCACAATATTTCATCACTTTCTTAAGTATCATTGTTTCATTGGGTTTAAAATATCAGGAATTACTAATTACCCATAACCAGGAAGTTCTTCAGTTCCAAGAAATTCAAGCGATTCAAGATGCATTTGAAAAGATGAAAAGTGAAATTTTAGATAAACAATTAGAAAAACTAGACAAAGAAATTAAAGCAATTAACGCTAATGCCAATCAAATTGCTAATTTATCACAAAAAATTATTGAATCGACCGATAAATTAGCAACAACGTTACTTGACAATATAAAAAAGAAGATTGAAGATTTTAATATTAAAAAAATAACAAAAGCTATCGAAAAAATAGCTCAATAAAAAAACCGCCTTGATGGCGGTTTTTATAATACATATTCTTTTTTTACATAAGCAGATGTCATCAATTGAAGCAATCCTGGATAGTTAATTTTGAAAGACAGGATATCACCGACTTGATATGGGGTTTTACCGATGTCAACGATGAGATGATCACTACTTGCACCAATAATGTTTATTAAAGGATCAAACGGATGAATATTTTCAGGAAAAACATCTTGCTTTCCAATGGCGACAATTGCCCGGCGCATTAATCCCTTATCTTCAATGTTTGGTTTTTCACCGAAAGAGTTCATCCCCATGTTACCTAAAGGATAACTTGGTTTGGTTTTAACTTCGATGATTTCAGCTTTTAAAATAAATGTATCGTTATATGTGTTGGGGATTTGATTACCATAAGCTGTTTCCCTCCCTAAGACAATTGCTTCACCTAAACGCAAATTATTAATCCCCAGGGGGAGTTGTTGATTGATTAAAAGCATAATGGAAGAAGAATTTCCACCTGAAATAATCGGTAATGAAACTTTTAAATTATCCTCAATTGTTGCTTTAATTTTTAATAATTCATTTAAAATATTGGGAGTAGGGATGACACCCCCATAGCAAGTAAGATTAGTCCCAATGCCTACAAGTTTTATTCCTACCAATTGGTTGATTATTTTAATTGTTTCCAAATACTCATCTTTGTAAAAATGGCCTTCTCGCAAATCGCCTAAATCAAACATAAAAATAATTTGATGAACTTTATTTTGTTTTAGAGCCGCATCATTTAATTTTATAATTGTAAGTAGTTCAGAATTAAGCGATAAGTCTGTGTATTTTACAACTTTACTTACTTCAGACATCATTGGTAATCGCAACAATACTTTGGGAAGAGGGATTTGATTAAATTTGATTAAATTTTCAAGGCGAGAATCAGCTAGATGAGAAAAACCGCACGATGCGAGCATTGAAGCTGTTTTTAAATCACCTGCTAACATTTTTGAAACTATAAAACAATTAGTTATTCCTTGTTCTTGGCATAAAGACAAAATGGTATGTGCATTATGTTTTAATTTTGGGAAATTAATTTCAATACAGGGATACATTGTTTTTACCTCCAACCAAGTGATTTTTTTAATAAAGCAGAAGCTGCTTCGGGATAAGTTTTAGATAAAACGCCCAAAGAAGCCATAATATATTCTTGATCAAGAAGAATTATGGGGTCGGCTTTTGGTAGTAACAATTGTTCATCACTGTTTTTGATTACATCCTCTATTATTTGCTTACCTTTAGGTAATCTTGTGAGTGCTCCGCCAGTAGCGATAATAAATTTAACGGATGATAAATCTTTTCCTTCAATTGTTTTACTTTTACCCGAAGTGCCGTAAACAGTTACATATTTTCCTGCGTGTCTTGATAAACTTTGGATTAAAGCTTCTTTAGTCAACCTAGTTACTAATGGAATTTGTTCATTGGTGGGAATGGGCGAATATTTATTTAAAATGTCATCAAATTGGTTGTTGTTCAAATGTAACTCTTTAAGCAATTTTTCTTTTCCAATTGATGCAATCAAATTATCTTTATTAATAAAAACGCCTAAATCTCCCTCAACTGTTCGTTTTGCAAAAGGTTCTGGGTTGAGAAGCATTTTGGAATGTTCAGGATTATCTTCACAAACAGAGTGAATATCGGTAGTTGCCCCACCAACATCTAAACAAACTAGGTCACCGATGTCTTTTTGAAGAAGCATTGCTGCAGCCATAACGGCTCCAGGGGTGGGGACAATCGATCCATGGATAGCTTCTCGAACATGCTCCATTCCGGGAGCATTGATAATATGCTTTTCAAATACATGTTGGATAACTAAGCGAACTTCATCGACTTGCAAAACATCGATACGGGGATAAACATTTTCAGTAACAAATAAATATTCACTTTGATTGTTGACTTTAAAAATATTTTTAACAGATTCTTGATTTGCTTTGTTACCACAATAGATTACTGGCAAGTTGAGTTTTAATTTCGCAATCTCATTGGCGTTGAATAATGCTGTTTTTGTTTCCCCAAAATCAACTCCGCCAGCAATCAAAATGATATTGAGACCGAGTTTTTCAATTTGATCTAAATCCATTTTTGTAAGCATACCGGAAGTTAGAAAGCGAATATTTGCTCCTGCTCCCAAAGCAGCTTCTTTTGCAGCCTTGACAGTCATATCATAGACTAAACCATGAACACTCATTTTTAAACCTCCGGCAGCTGATGAACTCGCAAAAGTTTGTTTAGCTTCAATCGGGGTTTTTAAACGTTTTTGTAAATCCAATAAAGCATTATTGATTCCAACACGAACATCACCTTGTAAAACTGATGTTTGTGCAAAACCTTGGCCCAGAAAAAGGGGTTGGCTGTTCAATTTATCAAAAGCACTGACAACAGTCGTTGTTGAACCGATTTCATATACTAAAGCATCAATTTTCATGCTTCATCATTTCCTTTTTCTTTTGAACAAGGAAAGTTGCAACATGCGCGCCTTTCGTACCTCGGCCAAAGCCTTCATCAACGCCTGCTTTTTTTGCCAAGTCAGAGGATACTTGTGTTCCTCCGGCAATGATAATCAGTTGATTACGAACGCCCTTTTCAATTGCATATTCATGTATTTTTTTCATGTTTTTATAATGAATATCATCATGAGAAATAATAGTTGACATTAAGATGGCATCGGCATGAAGTTCAATGGCAGCATCAACTAATTTTGCAATCGGGACAGATGTTCCTAAATATTCACACATGATCCCGTATTTTTCAATTCCACCATGTTTTATATCGATAATTTCTCTTAAACCCACTGAATGTTCGTCTTCACCCACAGTTCCTGCCACAATCACAAAAGGATTCTTCTTAACAAAATCAGTGATTTCTTCATCCGATAGTGTTGCTCGTTCTTCAGGAAATACTAATTGATTGGTATCGATAGCAAACGGGAAGCGTCCTTTTATTTGGATACGTGTTCCTTCACTCGGATGTAAAATTTCTTTATGAATAACTTCAACATCCAGTAAATTCATTTTTTTGCCAATCTCAAGCCCGACAACTGCAGCTCTTTTTACATCAACTGGAACAGTTAAGTCTACAACGACCATGCCATCAGCTAGCCATTCTACTTCTGGTTTTACTAAAGAAGAATTACGGTAGGGTTCATTTTCTTGCATACGCATGGATACGTTATCTTCAGGATCAAGTTCATCAATGAATTGAATTTTACTTCGATCTTCAAAAGTACAACCATTGATAAAATGTGAAGGGTCGTTTTGCCATTTAATGTCATATTGCTCAACGTTGTTATAACCAAAATGAGCCGTAACTGGAGCAAAATAATCATGATCTCGTTCAAAAACGCTGCCAACTCCAATACCGCCATTAATCTTTCGGCTTATGCCATCTCCATTTCGTTCAGGGTAAATTCCTGAGTCAATGAAAAAACCTTTTTCAACTGCTTCAAAATAACCACCTGTTGCTAATAATTCTTCAAAAAAGAGAATAGATCTTTCTTTAAGCTCACGGATCATGTCTTTCATAAATCCATCTTTTCTCACTTGGACTAAATCCAATAATCCATCCATCCCAATTAAAGCTTGTTTTGCAGTGTCACAAGCCTCTACATTATACATATGCCAAGGAACATTACGACCCTCATCTGGAGTAATCGTTGATTGAATATCAGCACTTGTTAGTTTTGAAATCATCATATTTAAAACGTGGGTTACGGTAGCTTCTCTTGTGGAAGACTCCATATATTTTGTGTTCATTTGCGCTCGCATTCGAAAATCTTTAAAGAAATCTCTTAATGCAACGGCATAAGGCAAGTTGATTTTTAAATCCGGTGCTGGTGCTGTGGTTGGTGGAACAGTCGACAAAGCAATATTTTCTTTTTTCATTCCTGACATAACGGAAAATTGGCTATTGATGGCATGTTGCACCATTAATTCCGGCATGACTTTCCATGCTTCTTTGGCAGTTGCATTTGCATTATGGGCACCATCGATTTGTAAGATTTTACCCCAGGCCATAATTTTTTTTGATTCTGCAGCATCAACAAAAGAGCGAATCATATTGATGTTTCGATATAAAACATTATATTGAGGATCTTGATGGGCGCCATTAATTCCTTCTTCCGCAAACATGACGGCGATATCTGGACCAGCCACACCCGAAACATAGGAATGATAATTTATCGGACGTCCGACTTCATCTTCAATGATATCAAGAGCTTTTCTTTGCGCTCGAACTTGCTTTCGCGTAATGGGCACACCACCAACTCCTTGAGGAGTGCCTTCGATTAGACCATCAAAATGGGATTGTCCAGCCGTTCTAATGACCATAATGTGATCGGCACCATGCCAAGCAGCCATCCGCATTCTTCTGATGTCATCTTCAAACCGACCGGAAGCAATTTCTGTTGTAATCGATTGGACGGGTTGGGGATCGATTTGGTTAAAATGTTTAGCTGCGGGAAGAGGAATGCTTTGCTTTAAAGAAGTAGAAGCATCATGATATTCATAACCACCTATATTTAGTTTTGGTTCATGTTTTCGCCAAACCCAACCACGACGACGTGGTTCATATTTATCTAAATCTTTTAAAATTTCATGGATATTAAGTTTTTCGTTCGCTTTTAACATGATTTCACCCCAAAGCAATCCATAACTTCTTGCCAACCAAAATCGTTCATAAGTTTTAAACCTGCATCACGAATCGATTGATGAGAGATAGTTGCATAACGATAAACTACATGACCTGCACCTTTACCCATTAATTGATAATCAACCGTTTTATCAACGATGACTTTGGCTTCAATACTTGAAAAACCCATTCTTAACAAAACAGAGCGTTCAATTGCAGGTGAAGTATGATTATAAGCTAATTGGATTAATGGGGCACAAGTTTTTTTCGCATAATCCCAGAACAACTCATATAATTGTTCATCGCTTAAATTTTTTAAGTGTTCGCGTCTTTGTTCAAAGTCATCACTTCTTACTTGTAATTTATCCATCCTATTTCACAACTCCAATTCCTAAATTTTTCAATTCGTTTTTCACCCATGGATAGTCTTGATTTGTTTCTTTACATAAATAATCCAAATCGACTTCTGTAATCAATTGTTCATTTTTAACACTGTTTTTCACAAGTGATTGACGAATTTGTTGCAAATCGACTTCTTGAGCTTTAATTAAGCTAGGATTACTTGGTAAAATAATCGATTTTCCGGGGATCTCATCCTGAGGATTGCCAAAATAAACATCAATTCCATTTTGTCTTGCAAATGACAATTGAGCTTGATGGTGTTTTCCGGCACTTGTATACTCTGTTTCTTGGACTACAATGATTTGATTGGCTGGTAGAGTTTGCGCCAAACTAAATGCAGCAGCTAAAGATACATTTCCTGCGGGCCCACGTTCAATTCCTTCTAAAGCTACTAATGTTTCCGTCATGAAAAAGACTTCACCTTGATTAAGGGTCACGTAACGGTCGATGTAGCGAAGAGGCCTTGCAGCAGAACGAGGAACATCACTACGATCAGGGTTAGTCATAAAAGGCATTCCGAAACCAGTATGTCCTGTTGTGAAAGATTTCCGATTAAAATCATTGTCACTTGCCATGTGCAATCCTTTTAAATTAACACTGGCGCCAACTATAGTTATCTCTTCATCAGTGACACGCTTTATTCCCCGAGCCGTTCCCGTTAGATTACCCCCACCAGCATTGGTGCAAATAACCATGTTTGGAAGCTTTTTAGTTTGAGAAAGGCAATCCTGAATAAGTTCAGCACCTAAAGTCTCAATTCCGGCAATTCCGAACGGTGTATAAAGTGAAGCATTAAAATAACCCGTTGTTTCTAATAACTTTAAAAAAGTGTAAAAAAGTTCTGGGCCAACACTTAATTGAATTACTTCTGCGCCATAAGCTTCACAAGCTCGAGCTTTTTCAATTATTTCCGGTTGCCCTACTTTATGGCTGTCATAACATTCTTGGATAATGATACATTTCAAACCATATTTTGCTGCTTGAGATGCGACCGCAGCCCCATAATTTCCACTTGTAGCTGCTATAACACCTTTAAAACCGAGCATTTTAGCACGATAAACGGCAACAGAAGCTCGTCTAGCTTTAAAACTTCCTGAATCATTTAAAGCTTCATCTTTAATAAAGATCCGCGCGCCAAAGCCTTTAGGACTAAATTTTCTAGCAAGATTTGTAATATTATGCAATTCTTTTAATGGCGTACTTCCGACCCCATGGGTTTTTTGAATTGCTTCAATTCCCGAAAGTGGATAACCATTTTCATCCATTAATCGTTCATAATCAAAACTTATTTTTCCGGTTTCATATTTTGAATAATCAATGCCCACAGCTTTTTTCATTATGTCGTTTTTTCGGGCCATCACTGCTTGATAGGAATCGTAATTATTCATGATTGTCACCAAACAAAATGTGTTTAACCATTTGATTTATTTCTAAAATTTCCGGGACAAAATCACCGTAGTCATGTTTAAAAGCCGGATTATGGGCAACAAGAGTACCTTGTTCCAATCTTCCGGTCAAAGTTTTTATTGTGACCAAGTCACCCATATTACCATCATTTTGTAAATAACCTTTTACCCACATGATTAAAGGAACTTTCTTTGTGTCTTGGGGTAAATTAGTAGCCCTTTGATCAGGGTTTAAAACAATTTTTTCAATTTGAACCCATGCATTTTTATTTATCAATTTCAATCCTCCTAATCAACCATTTTACGTACATCACCCATAATTGCCCGAGGGACCGGAAGGTCAAGCATGGTTTTTAAACCAGGCCTTGCATTGATAATGTGAGGAATCATATTTACAACAATGGCGATAGTACCCTTTCCTCCATCGATTTCTGGGTTGATTCGTAAATTGACTTGAGGATTACCTAAAATAGTGATGTAGTCTCCTGTAATAACGCCACCACTTTGAGGTTCGATTTGTTGTGGATGACGCATATGGATTAAAGGTTTACCATCTATTTCTCCTTCGCCAATCATGTCAACGCCAGCCACGTGACCGCAATTGGCATAACCGAAAGCACTTTTTCGATCAACTTCGGTAATTATTGGTTCCATGGATTGCGAAAAACTGGTTAGATTCCATCCAAGCGCATCAGCAATCATGTTAATGGACTCACGAAAACCAACATGCCCCGCTAGCATCCCTTTTTGTTTTTTTTCTTTAAAAGCTGCAATTGATAAACCAACGCCTTGTTCTTCCATTACGGTTTCGCCAAAAGGAGATAAACTGTTTACACGGCTGACAGCAATTTCATCGACTGTTTCCATAGCACCAGTCATTGCGATAACTAACAAATCCATCATCATTCCTGGGTTGATTCCCGTTCCAAGAACGCTGACACCATTTTTTATGGCTATTTCATTCATTTCACTGGCAAGAGCAGGTTCTTTTGCTTTAGGATATGCCATTTCTTCAGCCGTGGAAATAACATTAACTTGGTGTTCAAGCAACCATTTTATTTTTGGGAAAGCTTTTGCAGTATAAGAATCCGTTGCAAGCAACACAACATCACAACTTTTATTTGTGACTACTTCCTCAATATTAGCCTGAATAATTACTTCCGGATGATCTTTTTGTTCTATTTTTAAAACTTGAAATAAACTTTTGCCAACATAACGGGGATTTCGATCACAAATTCCGGAAATTGTAAAACCTTTTTTGCTTAAAATTAGTTTTGCCATTCCGCTTCCCATGGCACCTAAACCCCAAATAACAACTTTTATATTTTCATTGCGCATAAAAACTCCTTATTTAATTTAAGATGATTGTGCCGTTTTGGCCGGATAATGCCAAGTTGGCATTGGATAATGATGTAATAATTGCTCGGCGATGATGCTCTTTTTGTACAAATTCGAAAGCAGCTTCCACTTTTGGGAGCATACTTCCTTTTGCAAAGTGACCTTCACTAATATATTTTTGTAAATCTTCAAGATGGATTTCATGTAAATCAATTTGGTTTTTTTGACCATAGTTGATAGACACAAAGTCAACTGCTGTTAAAATAACTAGTAAATCGGCATTTAATTCATCCGCTAAAACAGCACTGGCAAAGTCTTTGTCTATAACGGCAGCAACTCCCTGATAATGGTTATCTTTCCAAACAACAGGAATTCCCCCCCCACCGACGGTAATAACGGGATGTTTTGCTGCAATCAATGTTTTAATGGTTGCAAGTTCTACAATTCCTACTGGTTTAGGTGAAGGAACTACTCGACGATAACCCCTTCCTGCATCCTCTTTCATGATATATCCCTTTTCTTCGGCTAAAAAATTAGCTTCTTCCCAAGAATAAAAAGAACCAATCGGTTTAGAAGGAAACGAAAAAGCAGGGTCATCTTGATTAACAATTACTTGCGTGATAACTGTTGAAATTTGATGTTGATAGTTGAGGACTGCCAATTCTGTTTGTAATGCATTTTGCAAGTGGTAACCTATATAACCTTGGCTCATTGCTCCACATTCCGAAAAAGGCATTTCAGGGACATTCCTATTTACTTTTGAAGCAGTTTCAAAAGCTAAATTAATCATGCCAACTTGGGGCCCATTGCCATGGGTCAAAATTACTTCATGACCATCAGCAATGATATTTGCTAGAGCTTTTGCTGTTTCTTTGACGAGTTGTCGTTGTTCTAATGGAGTGTTGCCTAAAGCATTTCCTCCTAGGGCAATAACGATTCTACTCATTTTTCATACCTAATGTGGCATACATCACGGCTTTTATTGTGTGTAAACGATTTTCCGCTTCATCAAAAACAACTGATTGTGGGCTCTCAAAAACATCTTCAGTTACTTCAATTCCATTTAGATGATATTTTTGGAAAACTTCTTTCCCAATTGTCGTTTCTAGATTATGGAAAGCAGGCAAACAATGCATAAAAATAGCATTTTTGCTGGCGTTATTCATTAATTGTTGATTGACTTGATAAGGCAAAAGCATGCGAATTCGTTCTTCCCATACTGAATCAGATTCTCCCATGGAAACCCAAACATCAGTGTAAATAACATCGACATCTTTTGTTCCGAGAAGAACATCTTCAGTTAAAGTTATTTTTGCACCAGTTTCTTGACTGATTTGTAAACACTTGGCTACTAAATCATCACTTGGCCACAATTTTTTTGGAGCTACAGCGCGAAAATCAATCCCCATTTTAGCCGCACCAATCATTAACGAATTGCCCATGTTATAACGAGCATCTCCTAAATAAGCCATTTTAATTTTGTTTAAATCACCTTTATGTTCCATGATCGTTAATAAATCAGCTAATATTTGTGTTGGATGGAAAGCATCCGTTAAACCATTCCATACAGGAACTTGAGAATATTTAGCTAATATATCAACTGTTTCTTGTTTGAAACCACGATATTCAATGCCATCATACATTCTTCCAAGAACACGAGCAGTATCTTTAACACTTTCTTTTTTTCCCATTTGTGATCCCGTCGGGCCAAGGTAGGTGACGTTCATTCCTAAATCATAAGCAGCAACTTCAAAAGCACAACGAGTTCTTGTGGAATCTTTTTCAAAAATAATAGCAATGTTTTTACCACGTAAAGGAAAATTAAAGATTCCTTGTTTCTTGTCTTGTTTTAACTGTTTTGATAAATTGAGTAAATAAGTTATTTCTTCGGGTGTGTAATCAAGCAGTGTCAATAAACTGCGTCCTTTAAAATTCATATTCATATTTATTCCTTTCCTTTATTTAATATTTTCTCGATAAAAAGGCATACTCATACAACGTGGACCACCTCGACCACGGGATAATTCACTTGAAGGAATGGTGTTGACTTTGATACCATGATGGGAAAGAATGGAATTTGTAATGTGATTTCTTTCGTAAACAATTACTTCGCCAGGAGCAATACATAATGTATTTGCTCCATCGTTCCATTGCTCACGGTCTGAAGACACGGGGTCTTCGCCACCACAAGGAATCAAAGTGATTTCTCGTTGTAAATAATGTTCAAGTAAGGGCTCTAATTTTTTTTCTATTTGTTTTACAAGTAACTTTGTATGTTTTGTTTCATCCTTTGTTACTTCATAAACCCTGATTGTATTGCGTAATTCATGATGGATTGTAAATTTTCCATAATCTACTTGAGTAAAAGCTGTATCCAAATGCATGAATGAACGGCTTTTAGGAATGTCAAAAGCTAAAATGGTGTCAAAATTTGTTTCGTTTTGGAAAAACAAGTTTTTCGCAAGTCGTTCAATTGCTGCCGGGTGGGTCCGTTGACTGACACCGACTGCTAAAATTTTGTCACTTAGAATAAGGATGTCTCCACCTTCAATTGAGGAAAGAAAATTCCTTCCATAATATTTATCGATGGTTAAAGAGCCATAAATAGGATGGTATTTAAAAATAAAGTCACCGTAAATTGTTTCGCGGCTTCTCGTAAGAGTATACATTTTACTGATAGCCACGCCATTACCAATAACTGAAAGAGGATCTCTTGTAAAATAAAGATTTGGCATCGGATCAGTCACAAACGGATAATCTTTAATATAATCCGATAGTGTTCTTTTTGTAAAGTTTGGTACTTCGGATTTTCTTATACCGGCCATTGTTTTTTCAACCATTGCGATGGTTGAACGAAATGACCTTAGGTAGTCAGTTAATACTGAAGCTAAAGTTTCACTTGTGACATTGGCTTCTGTAATGAATTGCTTAATGAATAGATCGCGTACTTCTAAACTTGTATCTAAAGCTTGAGCAACCAATTCTGATAAATACAACACTTCAACTCCATTGTTTCTAAGCAAAGAAGCAAAATTGTCATGTTCAGAAATGGCCATATCTAACCACGGTATGTCATCAAACAATAATTGTTCTAAAACTTTTGGTGTTAAATTATCAAGTTCTTTTCCAGGTCGATGAACGAGAACTTTTTTTAATTTACCAATTTCGGATTTCACATTTAATAATTTCATGATGATAGTCCTTTCTTTGGTCTTTTTTCCTTTTTAATTATAACATAAAAGCGTTTTCTTATAAACAGGAAAATGACAAATCGTTTTCACAAAAAAGGTGTTTTGGTGATGTCCTTTTTTAATTTATGGTATAATAATAAAGCAAAGGAGAAAATTTATGGCAGCAGATGTAATTAAAATGGATTTCCGAAACGAATTTGTAGGAACAATGACCGCCCCCAAAGGACAAGTGTTAATTGGTAGTCAAGAAGGCGGACTTTACCCCTATAATTTATTGTTTGGAGCGTTAGGATCTTGTTTTTATTCAACATTTTTATCTATTGTTAATAAAAAACGACTGACTTTTGATAGTGCGACTGTAGAGATTTCGGGTCGCCATATTGAAGCCCAAGTTGCAACGCTTGAATATGTGCAAATAAAAATCACAATTCGCAAAGCAAGCGATGAAAAACAATTCTTACGAAGTGTCGAACTAGGTGCAAAATATTGTTCAATTCATGAGACAATTAGTAAAGTTGCACAAATAGAAAAAGTTGTTATTTTCGAATATTAAGAGAATGCTTTCATCCCATTATTCACTTGCTTAAAACTAATAATATGATATAATAATATGGTGAAATGAAGGTAATATTTGCATGTGGGATTCTATATTTAGTTCTTTAAATGATCAACCAACTTTGAAATTGATTCTCGAGTGTCTTTTAATTTTTTTTGCTAGAATTATTGAAGTTTCGATGGGAACTTTACGGATTATTTTAATCAATAAAGGCTATCGTAAACCCGGCGTCGTCCTTGCTTTTTTTGAAGTTTTAATGTGGATCTTTGTTGCCTCACAAGTTATATCTGGAATAAACGAAGAACCAATCAAAGCAATAGTATATAGTTTTGGGTTTGCTTCCGGTGTTTATGTTGGCTCACGCATTGAAAATTATTTAGCTTTTGGGAAAGTATTAATTCAAGTTATTACTGATTTACGCATGGGTGGAATCATTACTGATGTTATGCGAGCTGATGGCTTAGGCGTGACAACTGTCAAGGGTAGTGGCAAAGATACCGAAAAAACGGTGATCATGATTTATGCTAATCGTCGTGGCAAGGATTTGATTGTGAAAAAGATCCATGAAATTGATGAGCATTCAATGATTGTTACAAATGAGGTTTCCACAATGGGTGGTTATTTCTCATCAACTGGTTGGCGTCGATTTACTAAATAAAATAACCTGCTTTTTGCAGGTTTTCTTTCTTTTTACAAACGATCAAAATTTAATAAGCAAAAGGAAAATGCTGAAAGAAACTAAATTTAGAAAACTAATTTTAACTGTGAAGATTATCATTAATTAAGCACCTATTTAAGGTGCTTTTATATTGGAAAAAGTTAAAAGCTCCTTTATTAGAGTAACAACATGTGTTATAATATACATGGAAAAATGAGGTGAGCTAACTGTGAGAATTAAACAACATCCAATTCTCGAATTTCCTGAAAGAAAACAAATCGCCTTCACATTTAATGGAGCTTTAGTTTATGGTTATGAAGGTGATACCATTGCTTCAGCTCTACAAGCATTAAATATCAAAAAATTTAGCGAAAGCATTAAATTGCATCGCCCACGGGGATTTTATTGTGCTATTGGCAATTGCTCGTCTTGTCAAATGACAGTCGATGGTGTTCCCAATGTAAAAACATGTATTACTATGTTAAAAGAAGGAATGGTTGTTGTTTCCCAAATCAACCGCGGTGAACTCCATGATTAAACGACCTTTAGTCATAATCGGTGGTGGTCCTGCAGGCCTTTGTGCTGCAAAAGTAGCCGCAGAAGCGGGGCAACAAGTCCTAATAATCGATCGAAACCCAAAATTAGGTGGACAGTTGATCAAACAAACACATATGTTTTTTGGATCGGAAAAACAGTTTGCGAAGGTCAGGGGATTTGATATTGCTAATAAATTATTGGTCGAATTAGAAAAGTATCCTAATTTGGTTGAAATTTGGATGGATGCGACTGTAGTGGGTCTTTATAATGATTTTGTAGTTTCTGTTTACAAAAATAACCAGTATATTAAAATACAGGCAGAAGCCATCATTGTCGCAACAGGAGCAAGTGAAAAGGTACTGGCTTTTGAAAATAACGATTTACCAGGTATTTATGGTGCTGGAGCCGTGCAAACATTAATGAACGTCTATGGGGTTAAACCTGGGAACCAAGTGGTTATGGTTGGAAGTGGCAATATTGGCTTAATCGTAAGTTACCAGCTATTGCAAGCTGGAGTTAAAGTGTTAGCAATATTGGAGGCCGCCCCAACTATTAGTGGTTACAAAGTCCATGCTTCAAAGGTAAGAAGGTTTGGCGTTGAAATTTGTCCTTCGCGGACAATTAAAAAAGCAGTTGGTAAAGATTTTGTTGAAAAAATAATCACAGTAGGATTAGACGATAAATGGCAAGAAATTCCTGGAAGTGAACGCGAATTTACTGTTGATGCTGTTTGCATTGCCGTAGGGTTAACGCCACTAACAAATGTGTTAGGAATGATGGATGTAAAAATGAAATATGTTAGTGAACTTGGTGGCTTAGTTCCGATAACAAACCATGAACATGAAACAAGTATTCCTAATTTATTTGTTTGTGGGGATGTTTCGGGAATTGAGGAAGCTAGCAGTGCTATTGTTGAAGGTACTTTAACTGGATTGGTAGCTTGTAAAAATTTAGGTAAAATGCATCCTCATCACGAACAACTTTACCAAGATTACGAAGAACAGTTACGAATATTGCGAGAAGGTCCATATGGAGTGAAAATTCGCCAAGGATTAGCTAAACTAGGAGCTTTAGAAGATGTTAAATAAAGATGGTGTACCAACATTAGAACAAGTCAAAAGTTGTTTTCCACAAAGCGAATTACTAGTTAGACCAAAAGTAGTGATTGAATGTTACGAGGAAATACCTTGTAACCCTTGTAGTACAAGTTGCCCTTTTAATGCCATTTATATTGGAGAAAACATCAATCATCGCCCTTCAGTTGATTTTGATAAATGTACTGGATGTGGTGTGTGTGTTTACAGTTGCCCGGGTCTTGCTATTTCTGTAGTTCAATTAGTAGGAAATAAAGCTCGTTTTAAAATATCCTATGAATTTTTACCACTTCCTCAAGTAGGTGAAAAATGGACAGCGGTAAATCGCCAAGGTCAAACAATCGGCGAGGCGGAAATTGAAAAGGTTTCTTTGAATAAAGTTCAAGATAAAACAGCTTTAATTCAAGTTTTGGTTGATAATTCTTTATTGTATGATTTTATTACGGTTGGGAAGAAGCTATGAACAAAAAAGATATAATCATATGTCGATGTGAAGATGTTACTTTAGAAGATTTAGAACAAGTTCTTGCTATGGGTTATACTAACGTTGAAGAAATTAAACGTTTATTACGTGTAGGAATGGGACCATGCCAAGGCAATACTTGTGGCCAAATAATCCAACGTGAGTTGAGTAAATATTTAAAAAAGCCGCTTGAAGATGTTCCAACAGCAAAAGTTCGTCCTCTTTCCACAGGAGTAAAAATTAAAGATGTTTATGAAGGACGTGAACATGAAAGCTAACTATGTTATTATCGGTGCGGGAATTAGTGGAACGAGTATCGCATATCATTTAGCAAAGGCAAAGCAAACCAATATTGTCGTCATTGATCAAGGATATTTATCAAATGGGGCTACAGGAAGATGCGGTGCGGGAGTCCGTCAACAATGGGCAACGAAAATGAATTGCCTTTTAGCAAAATCGAGTATCGAATTCTTTGAAACTGCTCAAAAAGAGCTTAATTATCCGGATGATATCGAATTTAAACAAGAAGGGTATTTAATCGTTGCAACGGATGAAGAAGAAGACAAACAATTTTCTGAAAATGTTATATTACAAAATTCAATAGGAATCCCTTCAAAAAAAATAACTAAAGAGGAAGCCAAAGAAATCGTTCCTCATTTAAATACAAATGCAATTGTTAGTGCTACTTTTTGCCCGACTGATGGGCACTTAAACCCTTTTAAAATGAATGATGCTTTTTATCGAGCAGCAAAAGCACTGGGTGTTCAATTTTATTTTTATGAAGAAGTAAAAGATATCATTGTTTCTAATAACCAAATCGAAAAAGTAATTACAAACAAACATGTTTTTGAAACAAACAAAGTTATTAATGCTGCAGGGGGTTATGCGCAAGAGATTGGTGCCATGGTAGGAGTTACAATTCCTGTTTATGCGGAAAACCATGAAATATTAGTTACGGAACCCATTGAAAAAATTCAAGGGCCGATGGTTATGTCTTTTGCAAAAAATCTTTATTGCCAACAAGTTCCTCATGGGAGCTTTGTTATGGGTAGAAGTACACCGGGGATTCGGCCAAGTCATTCACTTGCTAGCTCATGGCAATTTTTAGAAGAAATGGCTAAAACAATTATGGATATCTTACCTTTAGTAGGCCATCTGCGAATAATTCGTCAATGGGCAGGATCTTATAATATGTCTTTTGATCGTCAGCCAATTATCGGAGAAGCGAAAAGTTTGCCTGGATTTTATTTAGCTTGTGGTTTTAGCGGGCATGGATTTATGTTTTCACCAATGACAGGAAAAATATTGACGGAAATAATTTTGAAGCAACCGACATCTATTGACATTAGTGAATTAAGTTTAGAACGATTTGAAAAATCAACTGTTGTAAATTATGAAAAATCAGTAGTATAAGGAGGAATATTATGGCAATGTATGATTATAAAACAGAGGAATTAGTCGATTTTTCTGTTCCCAAAAACCAGGAAGCTTATCAAAAAGCTTTATCTTCCCTACAATTAGGAAAAGTTTATCCATTAATTATTGGAGGGAAGCGAGTCGAAACTAATCGGCAAATGAATTCTGTTAATCCTGCTTGTTTTGCAGAAGTTATTGGTACGATTCATCAAGCTTCATTAAAAGAAGCTGAATTAGCCATGGACGCTGCTTTAGACGCTTTTAAGAGTTGGAGTAAAACATCTCCAAAAATACGGGCAGATATTTTGTTTAAGGCTGCATCATTAATCCGGAAACGTAAATTTTTCTTTAGTGCTTTGATGACAAAAGAAGAAGGGAAACCATGGGTTGAAGCAGATGCTGATACTGCTGAAGCAATTGATTTTTTAGAATATTATGGCCATCAAATTTTGGAATTACAAAACATTGACCAAAAAGTATTAAGCCGTCCGAAAATTGAACGCAATGAGTATCACTATATCCCTTTGGGCGTTGGAGCAATCATTACACCATGGAATTTTCCTTTAGCTATTTTAACTGGAATGACTTCAGCAGCTGTTGTTTCTGGGAACACAGTTCTCTTAAAACCAGCTTCAACAGCACAAGTTATTGCCTATCATTTTGTTCAAGTTATGGAAGAAGCGGGACTGCCTGCGGGTGTTATCAATTTCATTCCCGGAAAAGGTTCTGAAGTTGGTGAATTCATTGTAAATCACCCAAAAACACGTTTTATTTCCTTCACAGGTTCTAAAGATGTTGGAATGTCGATTTATGAAAAAGCAGCAAAAGTTCAGAAAGGTCAAATTTGGTTAAAACGAGTTATTGCTGAAATGGGTGGTAAGGATGCCATTTTAGTGGATGATGGAGTTGATGCAGAAGTTGCAGCTGATGCAATTGTAAAATCAGCTTTTGGTTTTAGCGGACAAAAGTGTAGTGCTTGTTCTCGAGCAATCATTCATAAAAACAAGTATGAAGAGGTTTTAAACTGGATTGTAAAAAAGACGAATGCTTTAAAAGTAGGCAATCCTGAATCAATAGATACACAGGTAGGACCTGTCATCGATGATGCCGCTTATAAAAGAATTACCGGATACATTGAAATAGGAAAACAAGAAGGCAAAATAATTGCTGGTGGAACAGGAACAAACGAAAAAGGATGGTTTATTAATCCGACAGTTGTTTGTGATGTTGAACCGACAAGTAAAGTTATGCAAGAAGAAATATTTGGTCCATATTTATCAGTTTGCAAAGCTGATGACTTTGAACATGGATTGTCAATCGTCAATAATACTGAATATGGATTAACTGGTGCTGTTTTTTCCAATAATCGTGAACATTTAGAGAAAGCCCGTCAAGAATTCCATGTTGGTAATTTATATATTAATCGTAAATGTACAGGTGCTATTGTTGGCTACCAACCATTTGGTGGATTTAACTTAAGTGGAACAGATTCCAAAGCCGGAGGACCGGATTACCTGATTTTACATATGCAGGGTAAGTCTATTAGTGAACAATTTTAAGGTATTAATTAAATAATGTATACTGTGATTTTAAAAAAAGGCGAAGAAAAACGCCTTATGGCTGGTCATCCTTGGATCTATGCTAATGAAGTATCCAAAATTGACGGAAAAGACCAACAAGGAAGTGTTGCAAGAGTTGAATCATTTGAACGAAAATTTATTGGTTATGGTTTCATTAACCATCATTCAAAAATAATCGTTCGGCTGATATCAAAAGATGAAACACCAATCGATCGTGATTATTTTGTAAAAAAAATAAAGAAAGCCAACCAGTACCGTCTATCATTAGGCTATTCCAACAATTATCGTGTTGTTTTTGGTGAGTCCGATGGGCTGCCGGGATTGATAGTTGACAAATATGCTTCATATTTAGTAGTGCAGTTTTTAAGCCTTGGGATGGATATCCGTAAAGACATGCTTATTGACATTCTTGTTCAGGAATTTCAACCTTTAGGAATCTATGAACGAGACGATGTTTCTGTTAGAGAAAAAGAAGGACTTCCGCTTTTTAAAGGCTTGATATATGGATCTTTAGAAAGCCCTGTGATGATTGAAGAAAATGACTTAAAATTATTGGTTGATATTGAAAATGGCCAAAAAACAGGTTATTTTTTAGATCAAAAAGAAAACCGTGATAATTTAAAGCATTACGTGAAAGACAAAGACGTTCTCGATTGTTTTTGCAATGTTGGTGGTTTTTCACTATGTGCTGCCAAGTATTTAGCGAAACATGTTACAGCTGTTGATGTAAGCGAACAAGCGCTGGAATTTGTTAATAAACACGCTGCTTTAAATGGCTTTGCTAATATATCTACCATTAAAGCAGATGTATTTGAACAATTGCGATCTTTCAAACAAGAAGGTAAGAAATTCGATGTCATTATCCTTGATCCCCCTGCATTCACAAAATCGGTTGATACGGTTAAAGAAGGGTATCGTGGTTATCTTGATTTGAATCAAGCGGCTTTAAAACTTCTTAATTCTGGAGGTTATTTAATAACTTGTAGTTGTTCACAACATTTAACACTTGATTTGTTTTTAAAAATGATTAACGAAAGTGTCCAAAACGTCAAAGCAAGTGCCAAAATGTTAGAATTAAGAATGCAAGGCAAAGATCATGCTACTTTAATAGGTGCTGATGAAAGTTTTTACCTAAAAGTTGCTGTTCTACAATTACAATAATACCATGAGGAAATAATCAAAAAACAATGGTTAGAGACAAAAAAGTTAAGCTTTTTTGTTTCTTTTTTTTATGCTTTTTTTACTTTATTTTTTTGTTTGTAAATGTTATAATATTTTGTAAGCGTTTTTACTCGTAATAAAAAAACGCAAAAAAGAGAGGAATTGTACATGGAAAAATTTGATTACATGGAAAAGTATGGTTATGAACAATTAATTTATTTTTTCGACAAAACAACCGGATTAAAAGGGGTTACTTGTATTCATGACACAACTTTAGGACCAGCATTAGGCGGAACGAGAATATGGAATTACAAAAGCGAAGAAGAAGCAGTTTTAGATGCTCTTCGTTTAGCTAGAGGAATGACATATAAGAACGCCGCAGCTGGTCTTAATTTAGGTGGAGGCAAGACTGTTTTAATTGGTGATGCGGACACATGTAAAAGCGAAGCTTATTTTCGAGCTTTAGGTCGTTATGTTCAAAGTTTAAATGGGCGCTATATTACTGCGGAGGATGTCAACACAAGCACAAAAGACATGGAATATGTCTCAATGGAAACAAATTTCGTTGTTGGCCTAGAAGGCAAATCAGGCAATCCTTCACCAATTACCGCTTTGGGAGCTTTTCATGGTATTAGAGCAGCTTTAAAATATAAGTATGGAAGTGATGATATTTCCAAATATAGTTTTGCAGTACAAGGTGCAGGACAAACTGGTTACTATTTGATTAATTATTTGCTTGAAGCAAATGCGAAAAAGATCTATTTTTCAGAAATAAATCCTCGTCATATTGAAAGAATGCATCGCGAACATCCTGAAGTTGAGTTTGTGAAGCCAGATTCATTGTTTGGACTAAATGTTGATGTTGTTTCTCCTTGTGCCCTTGGAGCCATCTTGAATGATACAACTATCCCACAAATAAAAGCACAAGTTATTGCTGGAACAGCAAATAATGCCTTAGCTGATGAAGACAAACATGGACGAATGATCAAAGACCTCGGCATCCTTTATGCTCCGGACTTTGTAATCAACGCTGGTGGTGTCATTAATGTTTATCATGAACTTCACAATTATAATCGTGAGGAAGTAATCAAAGCTGTTGAAAAAATTTATGATCGTTTAATTGACATTTTCAAAATTTCTGATCGCGATAATATTTCTACTCAAGAAGCTGCAAAAACGTTTGCGAAAGAACGTATACAAGCGATTCACAATGTTCATGGTAATTATATTCCACGTTAAAAATTGAGAATTTTATGAAAAGAATAACATTCATTGCTGGACACTACGGAAGTGGTAAATCGGAGTTTTCTTTAAATCTCGCCATTCAAAAAAAGGTGTCCATGCTTGTGGATCTAGATATTGTAAATCCTTATTTTCGTTCAAGAGAATTAGAAACTCTCTTGAACGAATATCATGTCAAGATGATTTCTTCAACATTAGATAATGCATTAGGAAGCGATTTGCCCTTTATTTCAAGTAAAGCTTTCCAACCTTTTGCAAATCCTCAACAAACGGCGATTTTTGATTTAGGGGGAGATGGAGTTGGAGCAAAACTAATGCGTCAATTCACTGATTTTGTTAATAAAGATGAAGCCGATTTGCTTTTTTGTATTAATGTTTATCGTGAAGAAACGGATGATGCCTTAAAAATCATTAAAATGATTAATCAAATTGAAGGATCAAGCGGATTTAAAGTAACTGGTTTAATCAATAATAGTAATTTTTTACGAGAAACAACCATTGATGATGTTCTAAATGGTCAAGCAATAATTGAACAAGTGGCCATAAAAACACATTTGCCGATTGTTTATACGGGACTTTATGAAAAAATTGATTATCACCAATCATCTCTAAGTGGTGAAATCATCTTATTAAAATTGTATTTGCGGAAAAGTTGGTTATAGGAGGTAAAAATGCCAAAAGGGAAAGTTAGTTTTGACTATGAAAAATGTAAAGGTTGTATGTTGTGTGTTCATTATTGCCCAACAAAAATTCTAGAATTGGATAAAATGCACACCAATGAAAAAGGATATAATGTAATTAGAGTAACTGAGCCGGATAAATGCATAGCTTGCGCTTTTTGTGCGATTATGTGCCCTGATTCAGTTATCACCGTAGAAAGGTTAAAGGGGTGAAGTCATGCATAAAGTATTAATGAAAGGCAATGAAGCCATTGCCTTAGCTGCCATTAAAGGCGGTTGCGATGCATTCTTTGGTTACCCAATTACCCCACAAAATGAAGTTCCAGAATATTTATCAAAACACATGAAAAACGAAGGCAAAATTTTTGTTCAAGCTGAATCCGAAGTTGCAGCAATCAATATGGTATATGGTGCTGCAGGTGCGGGAGCAAGAGTATTGACCAGTTCATCATCTCCCGGTGTTGCCTTAAAACAAGAAGGAATTAGCTACATTGCAGGAGCTGAATTGCCTTGTGTTATTATCAATGTTATGCGAGGCGGACCAGGTTTAGGTGGAATTCAACCTTCTCAAGCAGATTATTATCAAATAACTCGTGGTGGTGGAAATGGTGATTATCATGTCATTGCTTTTGCTCCAGAAAATCTACAAGAGACTGTTGATGTAGTAAAAGGTGCATTTGAAATTGCAGATTATTATCGTAACCCAGTAATGGTTGCTGTAGATGGATTAATCGGACAAATGATGGAATCAGTTGATTTTGATCGAGAAATTCCTAAACGCGAACTACAAAAGAAAGATTGGGCAACTGTTGGGAAAGGTCAAGGAGGACGACATGTCGTTAGTTCTTTATACCTAGATCCCGCAGAACTTGAACAACATAATTTAAAATTGCACGCTAAATATTTAAAAGTTATCGAAAATGAACAACGATATGAATTCATCAATATGGATAATCCGGATTATCTCATAGTTGCTTATGGCACAATGTCGAGAATTTGCCGATCAGCAATTGAAATTCTTGCAAAAGACAACATTAAAGTAGGAATTTTACGACCGATATCTATTTGGCCATACCCTGAAAAAGCTTTTAAAATTTTACCAAAGAGTATAAAAAGTATATTAGTTGCTGAGCTAAGTTTAGGACAAATGATTGATGATGTAAAAATAGCAGATAGCGGTAAGCATCCAATCCATTTCTTTGGTAGAGTTGGGGGAATGATACCCGAACCAGAAGAAATCGTTCAGGCTATAAAAAAGATACAAGGAGGAGAAAACCATGTATGAAACTGTTTATAAAAAAACTACAGGGTTAACTGATCTGCCTTTGTCATATTGCCCAGGTTGTACTCATGGCATTATCCATAAATTAGTCGCAGAAGTAATGGAAGAACTGGGTATTTTAGACCGGTCTATTGGGATTGCTAGCGTTGGTTGCTCAGTCATGTCATATTATTTTTTCAATTGTGATATGCAACAAGCAGCCCATGGTCGAGCTTGTGCTGTTGCAACAGGAATAAAACGAGTTCGTCCACAAAATATCGTTTTTACATATCAAGGTGATGGTGACCTAGCATCAATCGGGATTGCTGAAACAATTCATGCAGCTAATCGAGGAGAAAACATTACTGTCATTTTTGTTAACAATGCTATTTATGGAATGACAGGTGGACAAATGGCACCAACAACTTTAATTGGCCAAAAAACAACGACTTCTCCATTTGGGCGTAATGAAATTGATCACGGCAGCCCAATTAAAATATCTGAGATGTTTGCGACAATCAATCGAGCGGCGTATATTGAAAGAGTTTCTTTAACCAGCCCGAAAGCTGTAAAAAAGGCAAAAGAATCCATTCGTAAAGCTTTTACTTATCAAATGGAAGGTCGAGGATTTACAATGGTAGAATTTTTATCTACATGTCCTGTTAACTGGGGAATGACACCTATTGATGCTATGAAATGGGTTGATGAGAACATGGCTAAATATTATCCTTTAGGTGTTTTCAAAGATGTAGGAGCTCAACATGAATAAAGCAAAAAGAATCACAGTTGCCGGTTTTGGTGGTCAGGGCGTCATGATGATTGGGCAAATGTTAGCATATGCAGGAAATGAAGCTGATTTAAATAGTTTGTGGTTCCCTTCATATGGTCCTGAAACAAGAGGTGGAACCGCTAATTGTTCTGTTACTATTTCGCCAGTATTAATCAATTCACCCGTTTTTTCCAAAGCTGATACATTAATTATTATGAACAAACCATCTTTAACTAAGTTCTGGGATAAAATTGAAAAGGGTGGAGACCTTATTTATAATTCATCATTGATTATAGATGAAGTTAAGCGTGATGATTGTCGAGTTTTTGGGATTCCAGCCGTTGATTTAGCGCTTGAATTAGGCAATATAAAAGTAGCTAACATGATTGTTTTTGGTGCTTACATGTATTTAAATCCTGATTTTAGCGATGAAATTATTCAAAAAGTACTTACAAAAATTCTTGGTCAAGGCAAGCAACATTTAGTTGATATTAATGTGAAGGCTATCCAAATTGGAAAAGATTATATTTCAAAGTTGGTGAATTGATTTGAGACAATTAAATGATTTATTAATTGCTGCCCAAAAATTACCGCGTCAGAAAATTGCTGTTGTTAGTGCTAATGATGAACCTGTTATTGAAGCAGTTGAACAAGCTTTAAAAATAGGTTTTATTCATCCAATTTTAATTGGACCAAAAGAGCAAATTTCACAATTAATAGTTCAAAAAAATTATCAAATAGATCGGTATGAAATTATTGACGCAAACTCCGATGAACATGCATCCTTAATGGCAATGGAATTGGTTAACAACCATCAAGTTGACTTTATTATGAAGGGGCTTCTTGATACAAAAGTTCTCCTAAAAGCAGTCGTCAATAAGGAAACGGGTATTAGGAAGGCTCCATTATTATCCCATGTTGGGCTGATTTCTTATCGTGATTATGATCGTATTCTATTTGTAACGGATGGTGCCATGAATATTGCACCCGATGTTAATGATAAAGTGGCGATTATTAATAACGCGGTTGAACTTGCGAAAACTTTGGGTTATCAATTACCAAAAGTCGGTTTAGTTGCTGCTGTTGAAAAGGTTAATCCTAAAATGTTGTCCACTGTCGATGCTGATTCAATTGTTAATTTATTTAAACAAGGATTAATTCCTGATTGTTTAGTTGATGGTCCTTTTGCCATTGATAATTTGGTTTCGATGGAAGCTGTTTATCATAAAGGAATAAAAAGTGATGTAGCAGGAATGGCGGATATTCTAGTTTTCCCAGGAATTGATTCCGGGAATGTATTTTATAAAACTTCTGTTTTTTTAGGGAAAGCTGAGTCTGCTGGCCTCATTTTAGGAGCAAAATGCGCCATAGTGTTAACTAGTAGAGCTGATTCTGCTCAATCAAAATTATATTCAATTGCTTTAGCTGCGGTTTATCAATATGGCTTATCTCATTTTAGTAATTAATCCGGGGTCCACTTCCACAAAAATAGCTTTATTTGAAAATGAACAAATGCTTGTGGAAAAGACTTATCGTCATGATGTAATTGATTTGCATCAATTTTCAACAATCTTTGACCAAAAAGATTTTCGTAAAACTTTCGTCATTGATTTTTTACGTGATAATAATATTAGCATCGAACAAATAGATGTCTTTGTTGGACGAGGTGGTTTAATTCAACCCGTATCAAGCGGGACGTTTGCCATAAATAATAAAATGATTGAAGAATTAAAAATGGCAAAATATGGTAGTCATGCTTCAAATTTAGGCGCAATCATTGCTTATGAATTAGCGATTCCTCTTAATAAACCCGCTTATATTGTTGATCCTGTTGTTGTTGATGAATTAATGCCTTTAGCCCGTGTTAGTGGATTAAAAGGAATTAATCGCATTAGTATTTTTCACGCGTTAAATCATAAAGCTGTTGCAAAAAAATATGCGTTTGATCACCAAATCCCTTATGATAAACTCAACTTGATTGTTGCGCATTTAGGTGGTGGTATTAGTGTTGGGTGGCATCATTTTGGAAAAATTGTTGATGTTAATAATGCTTTAGGTGGTGAAGGTCCATTCAGCCCAGAAAGAGCGGGAACATTGCCCTTATTTAGTGTTGTTGACTTGTGCTTTTCCGGCCAATACACAAAAGATGAGCTTAAACGTAAAATGGTTTCCCAAGGAGGGCTTGTTTCTTATTTAGGAACGAGTAGTGGTTTAGAGATCCAAAAGAGGATTGAAAATAACGATCAAGAAGCTAAACATTATTTTGCTGCTATGGCTTATCAAATTGCTAAACAAATTGGATCATTATATTTTGTTGCAAAAGGTGAAATTGATGCCATTATTGTAACTGGTGGATTAGCATATAACCCTGTTCTTATAAGTATGTTAACTGAATATTTAAAAAAATACCCTTTAGTTGTATACCCAGGGGAAGATGAAATGATTGCCTTGGCATTAGGAGCTTTAAGAGTTCTTAGTGGTGAAGAAATTTTAAACACATATTAGTAATATGTTGTTTTATTTTTAAAAAAAACGATGAAAACCTTTACTAAGTATTGCTTTATTTTTTAATATGTAGTATCATTTAGTCATGGTTTTGTGACCGTGAATTTAATAGCATTCGCCAATATAATATGGATAATATGGTTCCAGAGTTTCTACCAAGCGACCTTAAATTGCTTGACTATTGGTTAATTCACCCACTCTTTTAGCATGTGAATTTATTGGCGAGTATAG
>JBFXJT010000014.1:0-30113 GCA_050174575.1 Bacilli bacterium | reverse complement strand
GGAGAATGTTCGATTTTTCCGATTATTGTCAAGGTTAAAGTAGTTGTTGCTAGTCACCAAATCACAAATGTTGTAATATTAGAACATGACAATGGGCAGGGTGAAGCTGCTGAAGCCATAACTTCATCAATAATTACTTCCCAAACACTACAGGTTGATGTAATTGCTGGTGCAACATATAGCAGTAAAGTAATCTTAAAAGCCGTTGAAAATGCCTTAAAACCATGATAAAATAAATTATCTAAGGATTGGAGGAGGAAAAAATGAAAATTGTAAAAACGCTTGGATTAATTTTTTTCATTACCTTCTTAGTTGGTTGTTTTTCTCCTTCGGAAGAACCTCATGATGATGAACTAGTGATTGAACCACAAATAAATACAGTTGTCATTGAAATTAATCCCAAAACAGTTGATTTACTGCAAGGAATGACATTTCAATTATTCCCAGTTCTTTTAAATACTACATCTAATTTACCAATTGGATATACTTCATCCGACTCAGAAGTTGCAATAATTTCTAGTGAAGGATTAATTGAAGCAAAAGCAAAAGGACAATGTTTTATTGAAATATTCCTTATTGAGAAGCCAGAAATTAAAACAACAATTGATATTACTATTCAAGAAAAAGAAACACCTATTTTTCCGTTAGCATTAAGTGGGCCAGATTCGATTAGTGTTGGTGAAACACTATCTCTAATAGGTTCGGATTTAAATAATCCTGATGGAATTGTTTTTTGGGAATCAAGTAATCCAACCATCTTATTTGTAGATGGAGAAGGAAAGATTACTGGAATTAACCCAGGGATTGTAAAAATTACAATTTCCTCATACTATACTGATGATTATTTAGAAAAAGAGATTACTGTTAATCCTGTAATTCCCACAAATCTAGAAATATTGACACCGGATTCGCTTATTTATGCTCCTAATACCGAAAAAAAAGTTGAGGCCAAGGTTTTGCCTATTAATGCAAAACAAGAAGTTATTTGGTCAACGAATGATGAAGAAATAGCCTCAATTAATCAATTTGGACTAGTTTCTTTTCATAAATCCGGTGAAATCATCATTGAAGCGCAAGTAAAAGATTACCCGATTTATGCTTATTTATCTTTAAAAGTAGAAATTCCCCCTTTATCAGTTTTTGATATTCTACATGTAAACAATCCGCTTGTGAAAAATGATGTAATGTATTGGGCTTATAGTGATCCTATTCAAAATGATATATGTGATGTTTATGGTAGTGTTTCTCGATACTTATTTACTAATCTTTCTATTGACAATACTTCTTATTGGTTAAGTTCAAGCGCTGCTAATTTTGATAGTCGAACTTTTGAACAGCCTGAATATATAGTCATCCATGACACTTGGAACCCTGTAGGAGCTGGTGCGGGCAATGCTGCAATTGTTACCTCCTTGTCAAACACCAAAACTTGTTGGCATTTTACAGTAGGAAATGATGGCATTTTCCAAAGCTTATCAGAATATCAATACGGTAAACATGCTGGTGATGGAGGGCGGGACTTTGCTTTAATTGATACAGGAATTAAAGCAAACAATAACCAGCCTGTTTTAGAGATTAGTGATGATGGTTACTGGGTTATCAATGATGAAAAGTCAAATCTTCTAGTGCCTTTATTATTAGATAAAATTGCTACAGTCAATAATTTAACCGACTCCGGTATTTTAATTGAAGAAAATGAATTAGGGAACTATGTGATTGGGACGACTTATTACAACGATACATATAATGTAATCGCCAATACTGGGGGCAATGCCCGAGGAATTGGGATTGAAACTGCGATGAATTTTGGCTCTGATTTATATTTTACTTGGCAACAAGCGGCTAAATTAACTGCTGATTTAATGTATCGCCATCATTTAGATATTAACCGTGTTCGCCAACATAACTTCTTCAGTGGAAAAGATTGCCCAAGAACAATGCGAAAAGCTGCTTTATGGAATGAATTTTTATCATTAGTTGAAGCTGAATATTTAGCTGTTTCAAATCTGAAGGGATATACCATTAACTTTATTTCCCATAATCCCGAATTTGTTAATGAGGTGGGTAGGATTATAAAACTCCCCAATGAAAACACTAAAGTAAGTTATACTGTCCAAATCTTCAATGAAACAGGTTTAGTAGCAGAAAAAACATATTATTCTATTATCTCTGCAAAATAAAAGGGCGCTTTCGCGTCCTTTATTTTGTAATTGCATTTAAAATGTCTTTTGTATCATTTTTAGGGTTGTTTACTAAAGTGGAAACGGAATACTTTTCCATTTGCTTTTCAGAGTATGGTTGTAACAAAGAAAGTAATTTTTGGTTATCTATTTCTTGATAAGATAACCATTTATTTTGATTTTTTTCATCAAAAATAACAGGCATTCGATCATGTATTGGTGTAACCAAAGAATTTGCTTTAGTTGTGATAATGGTACAAGTTGATAATTTACTTCCATCGATTACCAAAGAAGTATTCCAAAGTCCAGCAATTGTAAAAAGGGTTTTGTTATGTAGACTAATATAATAAGGTGTTTTATCTTGCTTATCCCATTCGTAGAAACCATCGGCTAAAATCAAACATCTTTTTTGCAATAAAAGTTTTTGAAACATCGGCTTTTGCAATAATGTTTCACTTCTAGCGTTGATGACCATAAAATTGTTTTGGGCATTTGAAGAAGAATCATTTTTCAATCCCCACTTTATTAAACCAATACGATAATTTTGGCCATCATGAATTACTGCATAAACAAGTTGGGTTGGAGCAATATTATATCTTGGGATGAAGTTTGCTAATGACTCTTCAATTCCAAAATAATCATATAAGTATTTTTCTACTTCATCTTTGGTTTTATTTAAAGAAAAACGTCCACACATTGTCATCACCTCTTAAAATAGTTTATCATTTAAGGGGTTTTAATTTGGCTTGAAAATGTCTCAGTACTTTTGGCTCCCAAATTATTTCATATCCTTTTACAAGATGAGCACGGTTTTTAATATTTATTAAAGCTTCAACAATTACATCAAGATGAGCTTGTGTATAAACGCGTCTTGGAATTGCTAAACGAGTAAATTCAAATTCTGCCTGCAATTGTTTGTTTGTATCAGGATCATTTCCAAGCATAAACGAGCCAATATCACAAGCCCTGATTCCAGCTTCTTTATAAAGTTCAATTGCTAAAGCTTGGGCAGGAAATTGATAGTATGGGATATGGGGGAACATGGCTTTTGCATCAATAAATAGTCCATGGCCACCCGGTGGTGTTTGGTAAGCAATGTTAGCTTCATCAAGTTTTGCGCCTAAATATTCACTTTGCCCAATCCGATATTGTAAATATGATTCATCAAGACCTTCATATAAACCAATAGCAATGGCTTCTAAATCGCGTCCCGCTAAGCCGCCATAGGAAATAAAGCCTTCAAATGCAATAGTTTTTTCTTTTGTTTTAGTAATTAAGTCTTGATTGTTTTTAATCCCAATTAAACCACCGATATTGACAATAGCATCTTTTTTAGCACTCATTGTAAACATGTCAGCATATGAAAACATTTCTTTTACTATTTCCTTGATGGATAAATGCTCATAACCTTTTTCTCTTTGTTTAATAAAATAAGCATTTTCAGAAAAACGAGCCGCATCGATACAAAAAGCTAGATGATTTTGTTTGCAAATTTCAGCTGTTTCTTGGATGTTTTTCATCGAAACTGGTTGTCCACCAGCCGAATTATTTGTTATTGTCATAACAATTAAACCAATGTTTTTTGCTCCAAGTTGGTTAATTAATTGTTGAAGTTGTTTAACATCCATATTTCCCTTAAACGGAGCATTAAGACCAATATTTCTAGCTTCAGGAACGACACAATCAATGGCTCTTGCACCAGCAATTTCCACATGTGCGCGTGTTGTATCAAAAAACATATTAGCTATTGCATATTTTTGAGGGGCAAGAAGAAGTGGTAATAATACTTTTTCGGCAGCTCGCCCTTGATGAACGGGTTGAATATACTGATAACCAAAAATATCTTGCCCAGCAGCCATTAATTTCCTATAACTGGTTGCACCAGCATAAGCTTCATCACCAGCCATAATGCCGGACCATTGGTTGGCACTCATCGCATTTGTGCCACTATCTGTTAATAAATCAATATAAACGTCATCGGAATTTAAATTGAAAACATTATAATCAGCACTAGCAATTTTTTCAAGTCGTTCTTGTTCACTTAACAATTTAATCGTTTCAACTACTTTAATTCGAAAAGGTTCTGGAATGTATTTTACTGACATTTTTATTTTCCTCGATTTTGATTATAACATTTTTACATAAATGAGACAACCATAAATTTGTATTGCTTTTTAAATTATAAATTTAGTATAATAGCAACAGGTGATTTTTTTGATAAAAACAATTTTATTTGATTTAGATGGAACTTTATTACCGCTTGATGAAGCATTATTTATCCAAAAATATTTTGGTTTGCTTGGAAAAAAATTTGTTTCATTAGGCCTAAACTCCCAAACAATGTTAGCAGCAGTTTGGGATGGCACAAAAGCGATGATTGAAAATGATGGTAAAGTAACGAATGAAGAATGCTTTTGGACAACTTTTGAAAGTAGAACTGGTTTAAAAAGAACTGATATTGAACATGAATTTTTGCAGTTTTATGAACAGGATTTTGATCAGGTTTCTGAAGTATCTAAAAAAATGGATATTGCGAAAGAAATAGTTGAAGCATTGCATGCAAAAGGTATCAAACTCATTTTAGCAACTAACCCTATTTTCCCCAAAATTGCTACTTTAAAACGGATTAAGTGGGCGGGATTAAACCCAAAATTATTTTCTTTCATAACAACTTATGAAAATTCTTTTTTTGCGAAACCAAATATCTGTTACTATGAGCAAATCATTACCCAATTTCAATTACAACCTGAAGAATGTTTAATGGTTGGAAATGACGTATCCGAAGATATGGTCGTCACTAAGTTAGGAATGCCCACATTTCTTTTAACTGATTGTTTGAATAACCGCGAAGGAATTGACATTAATCTTTTTCACAATGGCGATTTTTTACAGCTATATGATTATCTTGTAAAACAATCAATTATATGAAATAATTAAAGATACAAGAGGTGTAGAATGAAAAAAATATTGTCTTTTTTTCTTTTAATAATTGCCTTTTTATTTATAAGCGGATTAAACGTCAATGGCGCTTTTGATATTGAAGTTACGACTACAGGTGATGCTTCTTATCAAGTCATTGAAAGAAAAGCGATTAATAATTTAGGTTATGGAGTAAAGCAATTTACTGATATTGCTCAAACCATGCGTTTAGGAACATTTTATGACCAACAAGTTAATATTATGGAAATTCCTGCTTCATCTCCTGCAAAAATTATTAGTTTTGCCAATTTGCAATCACACATGTGGACTTTATCGACTGTTACTTCTCTAGCAACCCAATTTGAGGAAGAATATCCTGAATGGCGTGTATTAGGGGCTATAAATGCTGATTTTTTTGATATCAGTGGTACTTTGAATGGCTTACCTTACCAAACACATAATCCTGTTGTTACAAATGGGGATTTTTACAAAACATCAAGTCGAAGTGGTGTTCTTGGCTTTGCAAATGACCATAGCACTAATAGTTTGATTGGTGGTAAAACAAATTACCGCTCTTCAAAAATGAATTTAGACATTTATGATGATCAGGGAGTAATAGCTAACACATTTTCTATTGATAAATTAAACCAATTACCTGGTGTAAATGAAACATCCATCTATTTTGGTATTTATAATGCGACTACGCATATTTTTGAACCTAAAACGATTGATAGTGGAACGCATGCAACTTATATTATTGAAGATGCCATCCTTGCACTACCAAACAACCCCAATGATTTTTATGGTAAAGGAACGATTTCATCATTAAATCCCGTTATTTTACAAAAGGGACAATTTGCTATTTGTACAAACAATAGTGCTGTTCAGAGTGCTTTAGCAATTGGGAAAACCATCCGGACACAATTTACCTTCATCAATGATTTCTCAAGAATCGATTCATGTTCTGGATATCAAGGATATTTTTTACGTTCTGGGGAATACTATCAAGACACCCCGACAGTTTTAGCTTCAAGAAATCCACGAACGACAGTTGGAATCAAAGCTGATGGAACGATTGTCATGGTGACCATCGATGGGCGGCAAGAAGTTAAAGGGATGGATGGCATGGTTGATAATGAGATGGCTGCCACAATGAAACGTTATGGCTGCCTTGAAGCATACAACCTTGATGGTGGCGGATCCACAACGATGATTATTCGCAAAAATGGTGAATTTGTTGTTGTAAATTCACCTTCTGATGGTGCTCTTCGCCGTGATGGGAATTGCCTTTTAATTGCTGTAAAAATGCCAATTATTGATATGGAAGTAACCAAATCCCAAGATGAATTAGTTTTTGATGCAATAGTACTCGAGCAAAATGGGCATGATATCCAAAAATTATTTTTAACTGTTAACAATCAAAAAATGGAAGTAAAGGATAGTCCCATAACTTTTAAGAATTTGCAATCCAATTTTAATTATTATTATCAATTTTCCTACATTGATTCTTTATATGCGGAATATACTCTTTTGAATGATGGACAGATTACAACTTTGAAAAAACCACCGCAATTTTTCGAATTACAAATTGCGGAAGTATCTAATATTTATGAATTAACAATGCTTTATGAAGATGAAGATGATACTTTAGCGTTTAAAAATGCAAAGCTAAAGGTAAACGGTCGTGACTATTTAATCAGAGATGGGTTTCTTTTAATTAAACAAAGCGATGTTGGAACGAACCTAACAGAATTTATTCTTGCATTTGAATATGATCTTAATGATGGTATAACAATCTTTATTACAAAAGAAATTAATTACCGCTTAATTTCTTCTAGTGCGTTCTTATTATTTGAAGATGTTTATTTGCAAAACAACAACATCATCAATGATTTATATCATTAGAATTAAAGGGTTTTTTGATTAATCAATGAAACCCTTTTTATTTCCTTTTCTTATTGAAAAAATATGAAATATTTGATATAATATGTAACGATCTTTTTTTTATGGAGGAAGAACTAAATGAGTAAAAAATTAGTTGGAGCATGTTTGTTTGGACAATCGGGCGGACCAACAGCCGTTATAAATGCAAGTGCAGCTGGTGTTTTTTTAGAAGCTTTAAAGCATGAGGAAATCACCGATATTTATGGAGCTGAACATGGTGTACGTGGGATATTAGATGAAAAGTTTTTTGATATTCGTCAAGAAGATGTACATGAGTTAGAATTGCTTAAAAATACCCCATCATCAGCCCTTGGTTCAGTTCGTCACAAATTGAAACCTCTAAATGTAGATGAAAGTGAATATAAAAAAATCTTAGAAGTCTTTAGAAAATATAATATTCGTTATTTCTTTTACAACGGTGGAAATGATTCTATGGATACATGCAACAAGATTAGTAAATACTTGCAAAGCAAAGACTATGAATGTCGCATTATTGGTGTTCCAAAAACAATTGATAACGACCTTTATGGAACTGATCATTGTCCAGGGTTCGGCAGTGCTGCTAAATATGTTGCTACAAGTTTAATGGAATTATTTTTAGATACCCATGTTTATGACACGGGAATCGTCTTGATAGTAGAAGTTATGGGAAGAAATGCTGGCTGGTTAACAGCTGCGTCCACTTTAGGTGCTCCTCAAGGATATGGCCCAGACTTAATTTATTTGCCTGAAGTACCTTTTGATGTTGACAATTTTATTGAGGATGTAAAAAACGTTGCAGCTCGCAAAAAAAATAAAGTTATTGCCGTTATTTCTGAAGGCATTAAAGATCAATCTGGTAAATATATTTCAGAATATTTAGTCAGTTTGAAAAAAGATTCCTTTGGTCATGCACAATTAGGAGGAACAGCGACTGTTCTTTCGGGTATTGTTGCTGATAAATTTAAAATTAAAGTTAGACCTATTGAATATAGTTTGTTGCAACGATGTAGTGCCCACCTAGCCTCAAAAGTTGATATTGAAGAAGCTTTTAATGTTGGCGCATTTGCTGTAAAACAAGCAGTTCACGGGGAAACTGACAAAATGGCTGCCATAATTCGTGATTATGATGCAAAAGATTATAAAGTTTCATATCAATTAGTCGACATTGAAGGCAGTGCAAACTTAGAAAAACGAGTACCAACTGAATGGATTAAACCGGATCGCTCCGGAATGACTGAAGAATTTTATCATTATGTTTTACCACTTATCCAAGGTGAAGCTAACCAACCAAAGGAAAATAGTTTGCCTCGTTTTGCTCATCTTAAAAAAGTTTATGCAAAAAAATAAGTGATTTTTTCATATTATTTAATTATTTTTATTTATCTTTACTTTTATTATAATTTGTGATATAATATCTACGAAATGTAATTCTTTATCTTATATCCTTCTGATAGAAAATAAAAAATGAAATTTCAAATCTAACAGGAGGAAAATAATGCCAGACAAAGTCATCGTTTGCAAAGATTGCAAAGCCGAATTTGTTTTCACAGAAGGCGAACAAGCTTTCTACAAAGAAAAAGGTTTGACAAGCGAACCATTACGTTGCCCTAAGTGCCGCAAAGCGCGCAAAGCTCAACAAAGACAAGAGAGATAATCTTTCGAAAAATATGGACAACAGTTCATATTTTTTTATTTTGAGGTAACTTTTATGAAAATTATTAAAAAAACATTTAAGTTTTTAATGAGTCGTGTTTTCATTATTAACTTTTTATTATTGATTCAATTTAGTTTCATATTTTATTTTGCTTTCTATTTGGGTAAAAAAGGAATCTATTTTATTTTGCCCTTTACAATTTTAAGTTTTATTATGGCTTTTGCGATTTTAAGCAGATCATTTAATCCTGCTTATAAAATATCATGGATTATGCTTGTTTTAATGGTGCCATTTGCGGGTCTATTTTTTTATTTAATGTTTGGAAGATTGCGTTTATCTAAGAAAAAACGTTTATTTATTGATGAACTGAATGCGAAAACGAACCATGAATTAGCAAAAGGATATAAATTTACTGCTTTTGAAGAGCCTGATTTGCATCGGATTTCTCAATATGTTTTTAATGCTTGTGGTTTTCCTGCTTTAAACAATACAACATCGCAATTTTTAACTCCTGGGGAAGAAATGCATAAAGCTATGCTAGAAGAATTACGCAAAGCTGAACGTTTTATTTTTCTTGAATATTTCATTATTAGTGAAGGCCAAATGTGGAACAGTATTGAAGAAATTTTAATTGAAAAAGTGAAGAATGGGATTGATGTTCGTCTAATTTATGATGATTTTGGCAGTATGTATAAAACACAAACGCATTTTAAAAAAAGATTGATTAGTTTAGGGATTAAAGTTGTTAATTTTAATCCATATATTCCGCGATTAACAATGATTATTAATTACCGTGATCACCGTAAAATGATGGTTATTGATGGAAATGTTGGCTTTGTCGGTGGAGCTAATATTGCAGATGAATATATCAATTTAGTAACTCCTTTTGGCCATTGGAAAGATGCAAGTGTGATGATTAAAGGAGAAGGTGTTTGGAATTTAAGTTATTTGTTTATGCAAATGTGGCAGTTTGCTACAAACACGACTTTTAACTATAGTGATTTTAGACCAACATTAAAAATCCCAACTTCAGGATTTGTTCAAGTGTTTGGAGATGGCCCTTTTGATCAAAAGCAAATAATCGAAGATACTTATCTTAATATTATTAATCAAGCCAAGAAATATGTTTATATTTCAAGCCCATATTTAGTTTTAGATAATGAGATGGTTACAGCTTTAAAAATTGCTGCTCAAAGTGGAGTTGATGTGAGAATAATTGTTCCTCACAAACCCGATAAAAAGCTTGTCTTCTATGTTACACAATCCTTTTATGCCACACTGATAAAATTTGGTGTAAAAATTTATGAATATGAACCGGGATTTATTCATTCCAAAGTCATCATTGCGGATGATTTAATCGCCATGGTTGGCACGGCAAATCTTGATTATCGCAGTTTATATTATCATTTTGAGGTCTCTTGTCTTTTGCTCAAAACGGAATCACTTAAGGACATTTATCAAGACATGGTTCATTGTTTTAAAGTATCCCACTTAGTTACTTTTGATGAAGCTAAAAAGCGAACAATATTAAGAAAAGTTATTGTTTCATTTTTAAGTGCTTTTTCGCCAATGATATAAATATTTTAAAAAAAGGCTTTATTCCATTGAGATAAAGCTTTTTTTGTGCTATAATCTTCCTAGATTGGAGTTAAAAAATGTCTAGAATAAACTATTTTTCTAAAATTCGGATAATTTTATCCGTTCTTTTTTTGTTTTTAATTTTATTTCTTGGTTCATCAGTTTCAATTAATGCTTCAACTATCACTTATAGTGATAACCAATTGGCAGGGTATTATGTTACTGAAACTACTGCAAAACGTCTTGGAAATGTTGCAACGCATTACCTTGATCAAGGCAAAACAATGAAAAATGATATTCACTATCAGCAACAAGTTAATGTTTTAATTCAACCTTGTAACAATAACTCTAAACTTGTGACTTGGGCAGTGAAAAATTCCGATGGTTCGGGTTTTGTAAGAAAAACTGTTGCACAAATTGCCACGGATTATGAACTAAACCATCCAGGGTGGAAAGTTTTGGGGGCAACAAATGCTGACCAATATTATTTCGCAATTGGAGAAAAGGGTCATGAAAACGGGTCTGATTATTTTATCCCGCAACCATATGGACCTTTAATCGCTGATGGTGAGAAGTGGTTTTCGATTAGTGCAAAGCCCTATGGGGGCAATGGAACCTACATTGCTGGTTTTCTAAACAATGGTACTCAAGATCAAATTTTGGAGGGCTATACCAATTGGGATAATCAATCATCACTTCGAGTTCGTCTTTCCAGTTTATATTTATCAATTATCGATGAAAACAATCAAGTGATTGCAAAACATTTGATTAATAAAGTAAACGAAACTCCAAATGAAGGTGAAAGTTCACTATTTACCCCTTATTATACTGGTACTTTAACAATGCCACCCTTATCCGTTACTGGTGATCATCTATTTGTAGTAAGTAATGCTGAACAAGCATATATGAGTAATTCCGTAACATATACCTATAAATCAATATATGATCAAAAACTACTTGCTAATGCGCAAAATGCTTTTTTTGGTAAAGGAACGATTGATCAAATCAACCAATCCACATCCTTAACAAAAGGCCAATTTGCCATTAGCGTCAATAATGCCTCTTTATTAGCTGATCTAGCAATTGGGAAAAACATTTTAGTTCAATATGAATATGAAGGTCCAATGAATGAGGTTGAATCAGCTACAGCATACCATACACGTATGCGATCGAATAACCAAGATTTAAGCTCTTCAAGTTCCTACAATGCTGTAGCTTATCCAAGATCAGTTTTTGGAAGAACTAGTTCTGGTGCTATGGCACTTGTGACTGTTGATGGAAAACAAGCCTCAACAGGAAAAACAGGTACAAACCAAGATGAAACAAATGCCATTTTAAAGCATTATGGAATTGTTGAAGCTTACCAGGTTGATGGTGGTGGTTCAGTGACAATGGTTGTTCGCGATAATGGTACTTTTAAAGTTGTTAATTCACCCGCTGATGGAAGCGCTCGTTCTGTATTGAGTGCAATGCTCCTTATTACCCGTGATGTTCAATTGACAACAAAACAAACGGCATCCACCGAAACATCCGTTACTATCAATGTAAAAATAGCTAATACATTTGAACGTAATATCACAAATATGATTGTAAAAATGAATAATGAAAGTTATCCTGTTGTCGATGGATACGTCACTGTTGATAATCTTGAAAAAGGAAATACTTATTCTTATGATGTTTACGTCCAAGATGAAAAAGGAGTCTCTAAAACTGATTTTGGTGGGTCAGTCATTACCCAAAAAGGAGAGCCTCAATTTTATTTCTGTGAATTGAAAGAAAGTGAGCAAGGAGTTACATTTGTTCCTCATTTTGATAATGCATCAGCAATATTGTCATTAACCTTAATTTATGAAGGAAATGAATATGATTTGCTTGATCCAAATTTAATAATTAATGATTTTGATGAATCAAAAGTTGCTTCAATTGAGTATAGCGTAGCTTTAAGCGAATTTTTAACGATAACAAAAGAAGTTCAATTTCCATATTATCGTTCGACAGTTATTTTTGATTCTTCAAATAAACTTTCATTAGATTTTATAGTTAATTTATACCAATAGCAATAATGTTGAAAAACTTTGAATATCTCCATTATCTGTGATATAATTAGTTGAAAAAAAATAACAAGGAGTGTCTCAATGAAAAAGGTTAGTAGTTTCTTATTAATGCTCTTAAGTTTATTAGTTTTAGTCTCTTTTGCACAAGTAAACGCTTTAGGCGAAATTACAGAAAGTGCAGGGGCTAAATATTATGCGCAATCGATTATTGAATCGAATAAACTTGATTATGGTGTTACCCACACAAAAGAATCAGGTTTTACTTCGACTCCGTTATCTGGTTATGATGTTGATGGTTTAGGAGGACAATCCGGATATGTTGTATCCAATCAATTTTATCCTCAACAAGTCAACTTTTTAGAAGTCCCTGTTTCTTCAGGAGTCAAAATTACCAATTGGGGTAATTTAAATAATCATCGCTGGACGCTTACTACTGTACGTAATTTAATTGCTGATTACGAAAGCAAAAATCCTGAATGGCGTGTAGTTGCTGCAATTAATGGTGATTTCTTTGATATTAGTGGATCGGGCAATTTGCCTTATCAAACAAGTGGAGCCCTCGTTTCTGGTGGAGAATATTTTAAAACGACATCTGGAAATACTGTTGGTTTTACAAACAACGGGACTGCTGATTCATTAATCGGAAATCAAACTGTTTCGCGAACCCAATATATGCAACTAGCTGTTTATGATACAACTGGTGCTATTGTAAAAGAGTTTGATATTGAAAAAGTCAATGAAGCTCCGGGAGAAAATCAAACTGCTGTTTATTATGCAAACTATAATACTTTAAAAGAAATTGTTCCTATTGATGTGATTGTAAATCCAACAAGTAATGCTTATTTTGTTGACTCAGCACAATTAGCTCTTCCAAATCGCACAAATGATTTTTATGGGAAGGGTCAAATTTCTTCTTTTGCATCAAAAACAATTGCGAAAGGTCAATTTGCGATTGTCACAAATAACCCAACTGTAGCTGCAGCTTTAGGAAAAGATATTACGATTCGTGTACAATATGAATACACTGGTGCTTATGCTGGTGTCAGCGATGTTTGTGGGGGAGGAAGTACCATCATGCGTGATGGTGTCGCAAATCCAAATGCTGGATTAGGCGATCGTGCTCCACGTACAGTCGTAGGGAAAAAAGCTGATGGAACAATTGTAATGATGGTTGTTGATGGACGTCAATCAGCTATCAATATGTATGGCGCAGATCGTTATGAACTTTCCGCAATTATGGCTAGCCGTGGTGTCGTTGACGCATATAATCTCGATGGTGGTGGCTCTTCCACAATGGTTATTCGCAATGGTGATGAACTCCGTGTTATGAACTCTCCATCCGATGGACGTGAACGTACAGATGCCAATTGTTTATTGATTGTTGTCCATGAACCAGATTTGGAATTAGATGTATCTGAAAAAACAGAAACAACAATGACACTTGATGTTGCAGTTACCAATCCTTATTTTCATAAAATCGATAAACTACTTGTTCGAGTAAATATGCAATTACAAGAAGTTGTTGATGGAAAAGTTACTTTTACTGGTTTACGAGCAAACAAAGAATACAATATCGATTTATTTTATCGAACTCCAACGGGAGTCATGTATCAAATTAATTTTGAACAAAATGCTTATACATTAAAGCGGGTCCCGGAATTTTATATTGTGGAACTAGTGGAAAGTGAAACTAGTTATACCTTTGTACCAAACTTTTTAGATCAGGACCAAGCAACTAACTTACTCATTGCATCATTGTATGTGAATGGTGTTGAACATTTATTTGTTGATGGATTATTAACAATCAATCGTTCAGAAGTGACCAGTTTAGATGAAGTCAAGTTAGTATACTCCGTTGATATTGGCCTTGGAGCAACACAATACACTGTTATTAATCCTATGTTCTATTCCACTTTAGCTTTAAATGAAGTGTTAGATCAACAATTTATATTTATTTCCAATTTATACGAATAAACTAACATTAAAGGCTGTTTAAGTAAATCTTAACAGCCTTTTTGTTTGTTTTATCTTTAAATTATTCACAAATTGTGTTACAATTAGAGAAGTTATTTAAAGGTGGTTATATGAAAAAAATCATTTTATTTTTATCATTATTCTTTTGTCTTTTTGTTTTTAACAGCCAACTTCTAATTTTTGGTGAAAACGAAGTAACAGAAATTGCAGGTGCTTCGGTTTATAATGAAGAAGTCGTTGAAACTAATCATTTACCATATGGTGTTACTCATACCTTAACAAAATCCTTCACATCAACGTCCATAACTGGTTATGATGCTGATGGTTTAGGTGGTGGGACTGCTACAGTTGAACCGGGAACATTTTATCCTCAACAAATAAATGTGTTAGAAGTCCCTTCATCGCAAGAATTGCGAATCACCAATTGGGGGAATTTTAATGGCAATCGTTGGACACTGACAACTGTCAAGGGGTTAATCAGTGATTACGAATCAAAACACCCAGGTTGGAAAGTTGTCGCAGCCATTAATGGGGACTTTTTTGATATAGGTGGAAAAGGTAACTTGCCATATCAAACAAATGGTGCTGTAACATCATTTGGTGAAAATTATAAAACAACATCTGGTGGGACAGTTGCTTTCACAAATGATGGTTCAATAAATTCATTGGTTGGAAATCAACCAGTTCAAAGAACTGACAAAATGCTTTTGTCAATATACAATGAAAATAACGAAGTTATTTCTGAATTTTCGATTGATAATGTTAACGTTAATCCGTCTTTAGGTCAAACAAGTTTGTTTTATGCCAATTATGATACTACACACACAATTGTTCCAAAAGAAGTCACAATTCCTAGTGGATTTAATGGCTATTTTGTCGATCAAGCTATATTAACATTGCCAAATAGTGAATCGGACTTTTATGGAAAAGGTTTAATCAGTTCAGAAACTGCTAAAACATTAGGCTCCGGACAATTTGCAATTGTTACTGATAATGAAACGATAAAGCAAAAATTGACAGTTGGAACGCTAATTAGAGTTCAGTATGAATTTATCGGAGCATACGCAAACATTGATGATGTTGCTGGATGTGGACAAACGATTATGGCGTCAGGAACTGTCAATCCTGAAGGTTTAACTGATCGTGCTCCGAGAACTGTTGTTGGACGCAAAGCTGACGGTACGATTGTGATGATGGTCATCGATGGTCGTCAATCCTCCAAAGGGATGTATGGAGCAGATCGAACGGAATTAGCGGCAATTATGCATATGTATGGAGCAGTCGATGCCTACAATTTGGATGGTGGTGGCTCATCAACGATGGTAGTACGAAAAAATGGAAGCTTTGTTGTCATGAACTCACCATCGGATGGTCGAGAACGGACCGATGCTAATTGTTTATTAATTATTGCTAGGGATCCTGAACTAGAAATTAATATTCAAGAACGAACACAAAGTAATTTAACTTTTAATGTCAATATATTAGCAAATAATGGTCATGATATTCAAAAATTGTTTATTGAGATGAATGGCGAAACAAAGGAAATTGTTAATAATCAAGTTATGTTCTCCGAATTATTAAATAATAACGAATATTTTTATCGCATGTTTTATCAAGATACACAAGGAGAGCAAAATTTAATCATTCAAGATGGTAAATTTAAAACACTTAAAATATTGCCTCAATATTTAGGGATAGAAGTTTATGAGACTGAAGAAAGTTTTCGAATAAAACTTTTATATAACGATATTGACAATGCGGGCAATTTTGGAGCAGCAAATGTCGGTATAAACGGGAAAACGACATTCTTAAAAAATGGAGAAATTACTTTAAAAAAATCGATTATCGGTAATGAACTTTCTGCTTTAAAAATTACTTTCTTTTATGATTTAAACGATGGAAATAAAGTCCTTACTTCTTTAGAAAATCCTGAATACACATCATTTATTAGTTTAGGGGTATATTTTTATGATATCATTTCTTGTCAACAAGTACTAATAAACGATCTTTATCAATAAAATAGTGCCAAGCTTTGTCTTGGCGCTTTTAAATAGAAAAAACTTGTTAATGTTATAAAGGTAATATATAATAATAGAATAGGTGGAAAATATGGAAAATATTATAAAAATTAATGACGTTGTATTATTAACCATTAAACGTTTAGGCATTAATGGTGAAGGGATTGGCTATTACAAACGTTTAGCAGTCTTTATTCCTGGCACAATTGTGGGTGAAGAAGTTGAAGTCAAAATCACCAAAATTGAAGAAAAATTTGCTTTTGGGGAGATTGTGAAAATCAAAAAGCCATCAGAAAAAAGAGTTATGCCACCTTGCCCATACTATGGTAAGTGTGGGGGATGTCAATTACAGCACATGACTTATGATGAGCAATTACTCCAAAAAAAATTGATTATCTCAGAAGCATTTGAACGTTACTTTGAGGGAGATTCTTCGAAATTTCACATTTTGGATACCATTGGCATGGATAATCCATTTTATTATCGCAATAAAACCCAATTGCCAACAAGACACGACGGTGACAAAGTAGTTGTTGGCATGTATGCTATCAATTCTAATCACCTAGTATATATAGAAAAATGCATGATTGAAAATCCTTTAGTTTCAAAAATAGTTGAACAAGTTTGCAACTATTTAACTAGTTCTGAAATTAATGTATATAATCCAAAATTTAAGCAAGGCAATTTACGATATTTGGTTGTTAGAGCTTTTGAAGAGACAAGCGAATCTCAAGTTATTTTTGTTTTACGCGAAGAAGAACCAAGAATTTTAAAAATCCTTCGAAAAGTTATTAATATTGAGCATGTAAAATCTGTTAATTATTCAATTAATGCTGATTTAAAAGCTATTGAAATAATTAACGGTCCTATCGTTCTTTTAGAAGGTAAAAATAAAATTAATGGATTATTAAAAGATTTACCATTTTCTATCTCTCCTGGTGCTTTTTTTCAATTAAATTCAAAACAGACCCAAGTTTTATATGAACAGGTGAAAAAAAGTGCTAATTTAAAAGGCTATGAAAAAGTTTTGGATTTATACTGTGGAATTGGTAGTATTGGTTTATTCCTTGCAAAAGAAGCAAAAGAAGTCCGTGGGATTGATATTAATAAGGAAAGTATCTTAAATGCGCAAGAATTTGCTGAGATGAATAATATTAGTAATGCAACTTTCTTTTATGGAAATATTCTTCCTCATTTAAATAGTTTTAATGAAGAGGGCTTTATTCCCGACATTTTAATTATCGATCCTCCAAGAAGAGGAATTGAACTTAATATATTGAACTATATTCAAAAATATAAAATTAAAAAAATAATTTATGTTTCATGCAATCCTGCTACTTTAGTAAAAAATTTGAATCATCTTCAAAAGAGTTATAGTATTAAATACGTTCAACCCATTGATATGTTCCCAAATACTGCACAAATAGAATCTGTAACTTTGATTGAGCGTCGTTAAGTTACCAAGAAGGATCATTAAAAACTCTTTTTTAGGAGGAGTTTAATTATGAAAAACAAAAAGTTTAAATCCATCATTGGGTGGATTGGAATTATTTTAACAATATTCATTTCCAGTTTATGGGCTTACTGGGGTTCGATAGAAAATTTTCATGAAGGATGGTATGCTGAATCTATTTGGGAAAATTTGTTCATGTTTTTTTTCCAATATATTCTAATTACAATTGTTTTTGTGGTGTTGGCTATCGTTTCTTTAAAATGGAAATTAATTGGAGCAATTTGTCATGTTGCTTTGGCTGGATTCTGTCTTTGGTTTTTTTCAGGAGCAAGTTTTTCCGTCCTAGGTTTATTAATTATTTTCCCGATAATCATACTTGGATTGCTTTATTTTTTTGGTGAACCAACCCAAAAGAAATGGGGTAATCGTGCAATACTGATAATTCCAACTTTAATAATTTTAGCTATTTCTGTTCCACAATTTATTAAAATTTCCAATCGCTATGACGACGGGAATCTAGGAATGCGAGTTGTTGAAGGTAACGGAATAACGTTAACTTGGGCTCCAAGAGGACCCGGATGGCCGGATTCAGGCACTACATGGGAAGAAGCAATGGAAATATGTAAATATTTATCGGAAGATGGTTTAACATTGATGGAGGAAGAACAGAATATCTGGCGATTACCAACTATTGATGAAGCTGTTCGATCAATGATGCTTCATGGAGAAAACGTTCAAGGAGAATGGGATTCTGAAACAAAAATAGCTCATTATTCCGATACTCCAGACAAAGAGTCGCCTTTGTGGGATGTTCATTCCCAAGTTATTTATTATTGGACATCTGATGTTTCATCAAGTCAAACCGATCGAGCTTATATAATCGTTTATCATGGTGGAGTTTTTCTTAAAATGAAAATTGACGGACAAGCATATCTAAGTTTTCGCGCAGTAAAATAATTTAAAGGAGAAAATAGATGATTGAAAAATTTTATAATTTAGCAAGTTCCGAAGAAAAAGTAGTTGAAAAAATCATTTTTGATGAAAATATTCATTATTTACACATGATTTTTAATAAAGATGAGGGGTTGCCTGAACATTTTTCTAATTCCAACTTATACATGACAGTCATTAGAGGCACTTTATCAATTGGCTTGGATGACCAAGAAGTTCATGAATACGCAAAAGGTACGTTAATTAAAATTCCTTTTGGAATAAAAATGAATGTGAAAAATTTACATGAAACACAACTAGAATTAATCGTTGTAAAAGCTCCAGCTCCAAAAAAATAAATTAGTTATTGACATATGTCATAAATGAGGTATAATAATATGTGACATATGTCATAAATAAAAAAGGAGGTGGACTTTATGCCAAGACGTGATGGAACGGGGCCTATGGGTCAAGGATCAATGACTGGAAGAGGTTTGGGCAATTGCACTGGAGTTAATAGGCCTTTTATGGGCAGTGGATATGGACGTGGTAATGGACGTGGTTACGGAATTAACTATGTTAATGACCAAATGTCATATAAATCAACAAAAGAACAACTTCAAGATGAAAAAAGTTATTTGGAAAGCAGACTTGAAGAAGTTAAGAAACAGTTAGATACGAAATAATTAACAAGATTTTAATAACCAGAGACATCTCTGGTTATTTGTAAAAGAGGAGTAAAATATGCCAAGACCAACAAAATGGCGAAAAGTTTGTTGTTTACCTGATTACAATAAATTTGGGCCAATTGATTTTCCTATAAATAATAACGAAATTATTAAAATGACTGTTGATGAATATGAAACGATTCGTTTAATTGACCTAGAAGGTTTTACGCAAGAAGAATGCTCAAAACAAATGAATGTTGCAAGAACTACTGTACAAAGCATTTATTATGAAGCAAGGAAAAAATTAGCCGATTCCCTTGTAAATAATCGAGTTCTTTTAATTGAAGGAGGCTCCTTCCTCTTATGTGATGGCTTAGGAAATGGTTGTGGGCGTGGTTGCCGTAGAAAAGGGCAAAGACGAGATTTTTAAATTTTCTTTTTAAAAATCTGCCTAAAACGAAAGGTATAATTTTTTAATATGATAATAAAGACCTTAATGGAAAATACGTCATTTTCTGATGATTTCCATTGTGAACATGGACTTAGTTTGTATATTGAAACTAAAGATAAAAAAATATTATTTGATGTTGGTGCGAGTCATTTATTTTTAGAAAATGCAAAAAAACTCAATGTTAATATTGCTGATGTTGATTATTTAATCATATCCCATGGCCATTACGATCATGGAGGAGGTTTATCGGCTTTTCTTGAAGTTAATAAAAAAGCAGAAATCTTTATTCATCATAAGGCTTTTGGGAAGTATTTTTCCATCCGTGGAACAGATGATATTCAATATATTGGATTGAATAGTAATCTAAAAGACAATAAACAAATAATTTATACGTCTGATCGTTTTTTTATTACTAAAGAAATAGAAACTTATAGCAATATAAAAATTACCAGTCCCCTTCCATTAGCTAATTATGGTTTATTGATGGAAGAAGATGGTCAGAAAAAAGAAGATTCCTTTTTACATGAACAAAATTTAATTATTGAAGAAAATGGGAAAACCATTTTGATAACAGGGTGTTCTCATAATGGAATAATCAATATAATTAATTATTTTAAGTTTTTAAAAGGTCGTTTTCCTGATTATGTAATTGGAGGGTTTCATCTTCATCGTCGGTTTTTAAATATCGAAGAGTCTAGTCATGAAATTGCGCGCGTTGGAGATTTTTTAGCACAAGTCAATGCAAAATATTTTACATGCCATTGTACTGGGATTATACCATTTGAAAAACTAAAGGCTATTTTGAAAGATAGAATTGAATATTTATCGGCTGGTAGGCAAATAAAAATTTAATAAATGGAAGGAAGACTGGATTTGAAAAATCCTTATAATTAAATGGAAAAAGAACAAAAAAAGAATAATTTCATTGTGAAGATGAACGATTTAAGTAAGATAAATAAAGTCTATGGTATTATTAGTGGAAAAGGAGGTGTTGGGAAATCACTTATTACTTCCCTTTTGGCAGTTGCAATTGCAAAAACAGGGAATAAGGTTGGCATTTTAGATGCTGATGTAACTGGACCATCAATTCCAAAAATCTTTGGAGTTCATGAAAAGGCTAAAGCTAATGAATTTGGCATTTTTCCCGCAAAGACAAAACTAGGCATTGATATAATGTCAGTAAATCTTCTTTTAGAACACGATACTGATCCGGTTGTATGGCGAGGACCAATCATTTCCAATACTGTTAAGCAATTTTGGTCGGATGTTATTTGGAAAGACATAGATTTTTTATTTATTGATATGCCACCTGGAACTGGCGATGTTCCTATTACAGTGTTTCAATCAATTAAAATAGATGGAATTATTGTTGTCACTTCACCACAAGAACTAGTTTCAATGATTGTGTCAAAAGCTGTAAAGATGGCAAAAATGATGAATATCCCAATATTGGGCATTGTAGAAAACATGTCTTATTTTAAATGCCCTGATAATGGTCGAAAATATCAAGTTTTTGGTGAAAGCCACATTGATGAGATTGCCAAGCAGCAAAATCTCCGAATTCTTGCAAAAATCCCAATTGATGGGAATCTTTCAAAAATTTGTGATTTAGGCAAGATTGAGGATTATTACTGTCAAGAAATAGAAGAGGCTGTAAAAATATTAAATAAAGAAAAGGAATAAAAATGGAAAAAATAGCCATAGCTAATAACGATGGTATGATATCGGACCATTTTGGCCAAAGCAAAACTTTTGAAATTTTTGATATTGAAGATGGAAAGATTATTAAACAAGAGTCAATTAATAATCCTGGTCATAAGCCTGAAGTTATACCTTTGCTTTTAACTGAAAAAGGTGTAAACCTCATTATCACTGGTGGGATTGGTGGTGATGCCGTTGATATTTTTATCAAGCATAAAATCAAGGTTTGTACTTGCGAAAAAGGACAAATTAACGAAATATTATCGGCATATTTGGATGGTTCAATCAATTCAACATATTATATTTGTTTAGAACATCACAAAAAAAATATATAATTTTATAAAAAATTTTTAACCATCAACTTTTGTTGATGGTTTTTGCTTAAAATTTGTTTTATTTATTATTATTTAGTGATATAATAAACAAAAGAATTTATAAATTAAATAGGGGGGTTGCAATGAATAGTTATTATCGTGTTGATGTTAACTTTGTTTCGGCAATTATTCTTGCAATAATTGTTTTAGTTGCTTTTAAGCGCTTAGACAGGAAAGATAAACTAAGTCGTGCTTTTTTTCACACGTCAATTATTATAATTTTTCAATTGATTGTGGAAGCAATTACTTGTTTGATTAATACCCGACAAGAGTCTTGGGTCTTTTTATCAGCCAACATCTTTCATATTTTGCTATTTATAACAGCACCAGCTCTAACTTTTTATTGGTACATTTTATTGCGAAAACTCATTAATCCTAGCGATGTCATGAAAAAAAGTTTTTTATTAATTATTGCCATTCCATTTATTGTTAATGTTGTGCTGACATTGCTATCGCCCTTTTTGCATTTAGTCTTTTATATAGATAGTGCAAATGTCTATCATCGTGGTGATTTCTTTGTTATATCAGCCATTATTGCTTATAGTTATTTAATTTATGGTTTGATAAGAATAACGCGGAAATCCCACAATATCATGCGTCGTGATCTTTATTTGATGTATTTGTCAACAATTATGCCAATAATTGGTGGTTTGTTGCAGTCTTTTATTTATGGAATTCTATTAATGTGGAGCAGTGTTGCTTTTGCTTTAATTATCGTTTACATCTTTTTACAACAGAGATTGGTTCACCTTGATAACTTAACAGGTACTTGGAGTAGAGAATCTTTTGATTTTTATATAAACGAAAAAAGTCGAAATTTATCCAATCAAGAATTTGGAGCAATCTATTTAGATTTGGATGATTTAAAAGAAATAAATGATCGACATGGCCATTTTGAGGGCGACTTAGCGTTACAAGAAGTTGCAAAACTATTGAAATCAACCATTAATTCGAACGATATTATTGCAAGAATTGGTGGCGATGAGTTTATTATTATTTCTGATGTTACTAATGTTACGGATATTGATAATTTAGATAAAAAAATTCATGAATCATTTTCACTCTACAATGATGTTTCCATAAAACCTTATCATTTGGGAATTAGCACGGGAGCTGATATATTCGATAAACGTTTTTCCACAATTGAGCAATTTATTCGTCATATTGATCAGTTAATGTATCAACAAAAACATTTAAAAAAAGTAAAATAAATTTTATGTCGAGTTTGTTGCTCGACTTTTTTATTTACCGATTTATGATTTTATAGTATAATTTAAAATAGATGGTTTTTTATATTACTTCTTATTTACTCAGTTGCTTCAATATATACTGAAATAGAAATTTTAAAGGATTAAATATGCGAAAAAGATTTGAATATGGCCAAGAAGAGATGAATTATTTAAAAACTAAAGATCCAAAGTTAGGAATATTCATTGATAAAATCGGCTATTTAGAAAGATTTGTTGATGATAATTTATATTTTAGTTTAGTTGCCGCTATAGTTTCTCAACAAATCTCTGGTAAAGCAGCCGATACAGTCTTAGAAAGAATAAAAGCAGTTGTTGGAAATGTCAATCCTGAAAATATTGCTCAATGTTCTTCAGATGATTTACAAAAATGTGGATTAAGTTGGCGGAAAGTATCTTACATCAAAGATTTTACTAATAAAATTATTAATGAAGAATTAAATTTAAACGATTTAAAAATTATGACTGATGAAGAAATAATCCGAAAATTGGATGCTTTAAAAGGCTTTGGTCCTTGGACTGCTGAAATGCTGTTGATTTTTTCTTTAGAAAGAAAGAACATCCTTAGTTTTAATGATTTTGCCATCCAAAAAGGGCTAAGGTTGCTTTATCACCACCGTTTAATAACTCCGATTCTTTTTCATAAATATCAAAAAAGATATTCTCCTTATGCCACAATTGCCTCTTTTTATTTATGGGAAATTGCAACTAAAAATTTTGGTCTAAAAGATTATCAAATAAAAACAAATACTAAAAAATAAAAGAAAATTTTCCATCTATTAATTAAAGGGTTTGGATTAATTAAATCATGATAGCTTTGTGAATTTGTTCTTTTAAATAAAACTTGATTATGGTATAATACAAAAGGTGAAAATATGGATGGAATATTGCTAATTAATAAACCCAAGGGATTAACTTCTCATGCGGTTATACATCAATTAAAAAAAATATTAAATGTTTCGAAAATAGGTCACGTTGGAACTCTAGATCCCCAAGCGACTGGGTTACTTGTTGTCCTAATAAATGAAGCAACAAAAATTGCTGAATTTTTAACAGACAATGAAAAAGAGTATTTTGCTGAAATTGTCATTGGCGAAAGTACTGATACCCAAGATGGAGAAGGCATTGTTATTGCTACACAAAAGGTTGATACATTAAAAAATGTTGATGAAGTTTTGAGCTCTTTTGTTGGAAAACAGCAACAAATTCCGCCAATGTTTTCTGCAATTAAAATTAATGGACAGAAACTGTATGAATTAGCTAGACGTGGTGAAGAAATTGTTAGAGAGCCACGTAATATTGAAATTTTTTCTATTGAAAGAAAAAGCCCTATAAGTTATGCCAATGGAAAAGCTTCCTTTAATTTTCATGTTCATACAACAAAAGGCACCTATGTTCGAGCTCTTTGTGTTGATATCGGAAGAAAATTGAATTATCTTGCAAGAATGGGTAATTTACAACGAATTTCTTCAGGAAAATTTCACATTAACAATAGTTTCACAATTGATGATGTAAATAATGGTAATTATAAATTAATTTCGATGTTAGAAGTTTTATCTGAGTTTCCTAGCATTGAGGTTAACGAAAAACAAATGGTCAAAATTAGTAATGGTGTGTTTTTTGATTCAGAGGACTTAAAATGTAACCACCCCTTGATTATTTTTAAAAAAGAAGAACGCTTATTAGCGGTATATAAATTAGAAAATGGAAAGTATCGAGCAAAACGTGTATGGAAATGATATATTTTGATGAGCAAGAAAATTATTTGATTGGTAATCTTGCGTTAGCTATTGGTGAATTCGATGGACTTCATGTTGCCCATCAGCATCTAATAAAAAAAATGATTGAAAAAGCCGATGAGTTAAACTTGAAAAAAACTATCCTTACTTTTGATCCCCATCCAGATTTTATTTTGCGAAATAAATCTTATTCTGGTTATTTGACCCCTTTGAATGAAAAAATTACAATCTTAAGAAATATGGGCGTTGAGCTTTTAATTATTGTACCTTTTACGAAATCTCTCAGCCAACTTAGTCATCAAGCATTTGAAGAAAAAATTTTGCAAAAGTTTTCCATTTCTCATTTGGTCGTTGGCTTTGATTTTCGTTACGGATATAAAGGTTCTGGAAATGCTACTTTACTATCTGAGAAATATCCTACTACGATAATTCCAAAAATGATGCTTAATGAGCATAAAATTGGATCCAATGTAATTCGTGAATACTTACAAAAGGGTGATTTATTGAATGCTAATGCCATGCTTGGCCGATATTTCAGCATTGAAGGAAAAGTTGAAGCTGGAAATCAAATTGGGCAAAAGATTGGTATTCGTACAGCAAATATGACACTCAAAGAAGAATACCAAATGCTTAAAAAAGGAGTTTATGCTGTTTATGTTGATTTTAAAAATCAAAGGTGGGTTGGTGTATGCAATATTGGGAATAATCCAACTTTGAATTTTACAAAAAAACCTCGTTTAGAAGTTCATATTTTAGACTTTGAGGATATGATTTATGATGAAGTTTTAACTGTCCGTTTTGTAAGCTTTTTGAGGGATGAAATTAAATTTAGAAATGTCCAAGCTTTGATCACTCAAATTCAAGAGGATATTAAAAATACGCGCACATTATTAGGAGAAAAACAATGATAATTGCTATTATTGCTGCAATGAAAGTTGAAACAGAATTTTTAATAACTCAATTACAAAAAGTCAACAAAAAACTTATTAATCAGTATGACTTTTATGAAGGCAAAATTGGTAACCATGACATAATTGTTGTTCAAGGAGGGGTTGGAAAAACTGCTTCAGGCATGCTTATTAGTACATTAGTAATGGCTTATCCTCAAGTCGATAAAATAATCAATATTGGTGTCGCGGGAGGAGTCCTAGGTAAAACTGTTGTCGGTGATATTATTATTTCTGAATTTCTTGTTTATGGTGATGTTGATATAACGACAGCTGGTGATTATGAATATGGTCAAATGAGTAACTGCCCAAGGTTGTTTAAAGGTGATTTTGATTTGATTAATATTATGGGAAAATCCGATAAACTTAAAGGTTTATTAGGTACCATTGTTTCCAGTGATCGCTTTGTAACAGATATCACAGAAACGACGGAACTAATTAAAAACCACTTTACAAATTTAAATATTTTATGTTTTGACATGGAAAGTGCTGCTTTTGCGCATGCTTGTTATTTTTATCATAAACCATTTATTGCTATTCGTTCGATTAGTGATGTTATTGGAGAAAACTTGCATAATGAATTTTCCACAAATTTAGAATTTGCTTGTAAAAAAAGCAATCTATTCATTTTGGAATTATTAAAAGAATTATAAATCTTGTATAGTATTTCTTGTTAATATAAAAAAGTAAAAAAATTGCTTCTTTTTTCTTTCTCAAGTATAATAAACTCCTAAAGGAGTTTTTTTTATGGATAATGTTTTTCAAAAATTACGCCGTTTTAATTTAATCATGGGCATATTCCATCTTGTTCAAGGAATTGCTATGATATTTTTAGCTTATTTTGTTATTGATAAAATTGAAGCTTTTCAACCAGTTATTGTCCAAAATTATTTGACCTTTGTTGTCGGTGAAGGATTAGTTCTTGTTGGACGCGATTTGTTCACCTTACCATTTGGTATTCTTGTTGCTTTATTTTTATTTCTATCAGCACTAGCTCATTTTATTATTTCTATCCCCAACAAACTATTTAATATTTATGTTGATGATTTAAAAAAAGGGATTAATAAGTTCCGTTGGTTTGAATATGCATTAAGTTCATCTATAATGATAGTTCTTACTGCAGTTTTATTTGGTGTTGTCGATGTTGCATCATTATTACTAATTTTTGTAATTAATGCTTTGATGAATATTTTTGGTTTAATTATGGAACAAATGAATTCAGGTTTTGAAAAAGGTAAAGTCAATTGGAGTCCATTTATTTGGGGAGCAATTGCTGGGTTAACCCCTTGGATTGTTATTGCTCTTTACATTTTTGGTTCGGGAGATGTTGCCGATGCCCCATGGTTCGCTTGGGCCATTTTAGCTTCATACTTTTTATCATTTAATGCATTTCCATTTAACATGATTGCCCAATATTTAAAGGTTGGCAAATGGAAGGATTATTTATATGGTGAAAAAACTTATATCGTATTGAGTTTGGTTGCAAAATCAGTTCTTGCTTGGCTTGTTTTATTTGGTGCAATGCAACCATAAAAAACCAATTTTTTTACAAGATTTAACTTTGAATATTTCAATGTTAATGACAATTTTTTGTTTAAAAAACCGATAATGTTTTACTTTACATATATGGTCAACTATGGTATAATAATAAAGTCCTAAACCTTTGATTTACGAATCCTCAACGTATTTCTCAGATCTAGGTGAATATCAAAAATAGGAGGATAATAGAAATGTCTTGTATTTCTAAAGATGAAAAAGCGCAATTGGTTGCGAAATTTGGTAAAGGTGAAAAAGATTCAGGTTCAGTTGAAGTTCAAATAGCCATTTTAACTGCTGAAATTAACCGTTTAAATGAACATTTACACAATCACAATCATGACTATCATTCAGGACGCGGGCTTTTAATAAAAGTAGGTCATCGACGTAATTTATTAAATTATTTACGCAAAAAAGACCTTAATAGCTACCGCGCTTTAATTTCTGAATTGAATTTGCGAAAATAAGGGTATTTATATACCCTTTTTAAAAATAAAAAAGGAGTAAAATATAAATGAACGAAAAAAAGGTTTTTACATATGTTCAAGGGAACCGAAAATTTGTTGTTGAAATTGGTGAATTAGCTAAGCAGGCTAATGGTTCTGCTTTAGTTCGCTTTGATGATACTGCCGTTTTATCAGCTGCAGTATTTAGTCCTAAACTATCAACTGGTGATTTTTTCCCGTTGACCGTTTTATATCAAGAAAAATTATATGCTGCTGGTAAGATTCCTGGTGGCTTTTTAAAGCGTGAAGGTCGCCCATCGGAATTTGAAACACTTACTTCCCGTTTGATTGACCGCCCAATTAGACCTCTATTTGCTGATGGCTTTCGAAATGAAGTACAAGTGATTAATACGGTGTTAAGTTCTAACGCAGATAATTCCAGCCAAATGGCTGCAATGTTAGGATCATCAATTGCGTTAATGATTTCTGATATTCCATTTAATGGCCCGATTGCAGGTGTTGTTGTTGGACGTATTAATGGTCAACTAATTATTAATCCAACTGGTGCAGAATTAGAGGTTTCGGATTTAAACTTGATTGTTGCGGGAACTGAAAAGGCAATTAATATGGTCGAGTCAAGTGCAAAAGAAATTTCTGAAGAAGACATGCTTCAAGCATTGATGTTTGGCCATGACGAAATTAAACGCTTAGTTGCATTTCAAAAAGATATCCAAGCTGTTGTAGGCAAACCAAAAGTAGAAGTTGAACTTCACCAAGTTCCGGCAGATATTGATAATGCTGTTCGCAAGATGGCGCAAGCTGATTTGCTGGCAGCTGTTGTTATCCAAGAAAAATTAGCTCGTTATGCAAGAATTGATGAGATTAACGAACAAGTAATCTCTTTCTTTACGGAACAATTTAAAAATGATGAAGAAGAAGAAGTTAAATTAAACTTTGTAAAAGAAACATTGGAATTGATTGTTGCCAATGAAGTAAGACGCTTGATTACTGAAGAAAAAATTCGTCCTGATGGTCGAAAAATTGATGAAATCCGTCCACTTTCATCTTCAATTGATATTTTAGAACGCCCTCATGGTTCTGCTCTATTTACTAGAGGACAAACTCAAGCTTTAAGTGTTGTAACATTGGGAGCTTTAGGTGAATTCCAAATAATTGATGGATTAGGTGTTGAAGAGGGAAAACGTTTCATGCTTCATTACAATTTTCCACAATTTAGTGTTGGTGAAGTAGGCAGATATGGCTCTCCTGGACGTCGTGAAGTAGGCCATGGAGCATTGGGGGAACGTGCTTTATTGCAAGTTATTCCTAGTGAACAAGACTTCCCTTATACTATTCGTGTTGTTAGTGAAATTTTAGAATCAAATGGGTCATCTTCCCAAGCTTCAATTTGTGCGGGAACTTTAGCACTTATGGCTGCAGGCGTACCAATCAAAGCCCCTGTTGCTGGAGTTGCTATGGGTTTAATTACTAAAGATGACAAATATACCATTTTGACTGATATCCAAGGGATGGAAGATCATTTTGGAGATATGGATTTTAAAGTTGCAGGAACTAAAAATGGAATTACTGCTTTGCAAATGGATATTAAAATATCCGGAATCAATGAACAAATTTTAAGAGAAGCATTATCGCAGGCAAAAGTTGGAAGAATGCATATTTTAAACCATATGCTTGAAACAATTTCTGAACCTCGCAAAGAGGTCAGCAGATATGCTCCTAAAGTATTAATTATGAATATTGATCCAGATAAAATTCGCGATGTTATTGGTTCCGGTGGTAAAATAATCACTGATATTATTAGCCAATGTAACAACGTAAAAATTGATATTGAACAAGACGGGCGTGTTTCCATCATGCATCAAGATAAAGAATGGGTAGATAAAGCTGCCGGGATAATTGCTGATATCGTTCGTGTTGCTGAAGTTGGTACATTTTATACTGGGAAAGTAACTCGAATTGAAAAATTTGGAGCATTTGTTGAGTTATGGCCTGGATGTGAAGGATTACTACATATTTCTAAAATCGCTGCTGAAAAAATTGAAAAAGTTGAAGATGTTTTAGCTCTTGGAGATGAAATTTTAGTAAAAGTTACAGAAATTGATGAAAAAGGCCGCGTTAATCTTGCGAAAAAGGAAGCACTTGAGGGTAGAAAATTTTCTCCTGAAAACAGTGGTGAAAAAAAATACAATAACCGCCCTTATCGCCAACCGCGTCCATACAATGATCACAAAGAAAATAATCCTCCCAAAAATGTTGAACAAAAGCCAGAATAATAAGAAGCTTCTATTTAGAAGCTT
>JBFXJT010000013.1:0-30171 GCA_050174575.1 Bacilli bacterium | reverse complement strand
TTATTTTGCTTCGTAAACCCACAAACCATGAAGATTGCAATATTCATAAACAGCCACTAACTTTTCATCAGCAAGTGTAAAGTTTGCCTTTGGTTCTTGGTTAGGTGCCAATTTTTTGAATTGCCCTCCTTTGGTCGTTTCAATGTAAATCCATTTAATGAAATGAGCTTCAACCATCGGGTGTAAAACACTGCCAACAGCAACGGAAACTTCATTCCCATTTTGAACAACAAAAGGAATATGTTTCTCATAAGCTGCTTCTTTTGTGTTCGGAATAAGCTCTTTCATTGGATCTCCGCAACAAACAGGAGTTACTCCCGAATGATGAATCATTACAACTTCATTGCCACAATGCTCACAGATAAAAAATTTTGTCTTCATATTATCAATCCTCCTATCAATAGCATTATAACATAGTAATTTATAGTTGTAAATAAATATACTAAATGTAAAAGATTGTTCTAGAAATCTAGAAAAAATGGTATAATACTTTTGAATTGAATTGACGGAGGAAAATATGAATCAACCTGCAAAAGATTACTTGAACAGAAACAAGTGGGCTTACAGCTTAGGAGGAATAGGCCGTGACATGACTTACACCCTTGTTGCAACTTTTTTCATGACTTATATCCAATATGCTGGACTAGGTTTAACTGTAGCACAATTCTCAGTTATTGGGATTATGCTAATTATCGGAAGAGTTTGGGATGCGATCAACGATCCAATGATGGGCGCCATTATTGAAAACACAAAATCACGCTTTGGAAAATTTAAACCTTGGATATTAATTGGAGCCGCACTGACATCCATTGTAATAGTTCTAATGTTTAACTATCGTCCATTAGGTCATAATGGTTGGGACTTTGTTATTTTCTTTGGTGTTATTTATTTAGCTTGGGAAATTGCGTTCACAATGAATGATATCTCTTATTGGTCAATGCTTCCAAGTCTTTCTACAAATCCTAAACATCGTGATAAAATTGCTACTTTAGCAGTTGTCTTTGCTGGTGTTGGTGCCTTTGCAGCTCATGCAATGATTACCTTCTTAACAATCGGCAATGCTGTTGCAGGATATTCTTTTATATCAATTGTGATTGCTTTGTTTTTGGTTGGCTGTCAACTACTGACAGTTTTGGGGGTTAAAGAACCAGAAGTCAAAGATACTATCCCTCAAGAAAATATTTCTCTTAAAAAAATGGTTAGAGTGATTGCGAAAAACGATCAACTTCTTTGGTTAATTTTAGCAATGCTTCTTTATAATTTAGGAAGTAACATTTTAGTTGCTTTAGGTTATAACTTCTTCTTTATGGAATTAGGCTATGATCCTTTTAAAGTCACAATCTTCATTGTCACTTTTGGTGTCAGTAATTTAAGTATTCAAGCCCTTTACCCAAAAATAGTCAGTAAAATGGGCCGTAAAAAATTATTATGGATTAGTCTTATAATTTTAGCTTTTGGCTATTTATTGTTATTGTTGATGGGCTTTATTCCATTTTTACCTGTTAGTTTAGTAACAATTTGTGCATTTGGCATTTTTGTTTTTACCGGCCAAGCGTTGTTTTATATGGTATTGACAGTTAATATCGCTAATACAATTGAATATAATCAGTACAAAACAGGTGAACGCAATGAAGGTATTATTTTTTCATTGCGACCATTTATGGCAAAAATGGCTAGTGCTTTAGAGCAAGGCTTTATTACTTTAGTATTAGTTACTTCAGGAATTTACGTTCTCTCCCAAAACGTAAGTGAACTTGAAAAACAAAAAAATATTTATGATAAACTTGAATCTTCTGAACAAATTGAATATCGAGCAAACATTTTAATTGAAGATAATATTTTTGTTGGTGAAGAATATGAAGAATTGTCTTCTGATGAAATTGATAAATTATATTCCATGTTACAAGAAGTAACTTTTGAAGATGATGACGGAAATAATGTTATGGTCATTACTCAAACAGCTGATAACAATTTTCGAGATTTAGCAACCATTGATATGCGGCTTTTCTTAAGGCTTGCAATCACAATCGTGCCAACAATATTGGTCGGAATATCTTATATCGTTTTAAAGAAGAAATTTATTATCGATGAAGAAATGTATGATAAAATGATTGCAGAAATCAAAGCAAAACAATTAATTTAAAAAAAGGTTCCAAGGTTGTCCTTGGAACTTTTTTAATTAAAGTAATCTTCATAATTATTAATGGGAATATAGTTGTAAGTAATGTTTGCAAAAGCAATATTACTATAATATGTTTGTAAAATTTCTGAGTGTGTTTTTCCATCATTTGCCAGCCCATATGCTCCATACTGGCTCATACCAACTCCATGACCATTCCCTCCACCATAGAATGTGAAATAATCACCACTTATTTCTAGAGCAAAGAAACCAGACAATAAAATGGAATCGTTTTTTGCGGGATTTGTTCCATAAGTGGTACTAGTACCTTTTGCATAATAGCGATAAACAGTTGATCCTGCATCTTTTGGTCGGATTGTAAAGCGAATATTATACTGGTTGATGATTTTATAAATACCTGTTGTTGTTTCAATAATTAAACTTATGACAACCCCAGAAGTGCCCCGTTCACCAACATAAATATTTGTTACTTCACCGATTGATGAAGGGATAGCTTGAGACAACCAGAAGTCGCCATTTTTCGTCAATACTAATTGGGGAGTAGCATTATATGTCAACCGTAAATTTGTGTTAATTGTTGTTGTTAACTGTAACTTTGTGAAAGTAACTTTCCATCGATGATAATTGGATAATGCACTATCAGGTGTTGTCATTTTAATGGTTTTAAAAAAGGTAAGCATGCTTTCTTCATCTTGATAATCAAAAGTCAACTCATTCCCAAATTCATCCTTTGTAAGGTTTTTCCCAATTAAATAGGGGATTTCACTTCCCACTTGGCTACTAATCCAAACTTCATGACCACTTGCAGTTAATCCAGATGAAGTTGAATAATAAAACGCGGAAATTGGTGAACCATTATTAGTCATAATCTGTCCAGCTGTTTCATTAACAGCTGTTTTGGAAATTTCGTTAGGGTAGGAATTATTATAAACTTGTGATTTAACCGAATCATCGACAGTGTACCCAAACGATTGTGTCGCTTTGTTAATAACATCCATATAAGCATATGTGCGGGCGGCAATTGCCTGTGCTTTTAAAGCTTCTAAACCAAAACTAGATGGCATTTCACTTGGTAAAACTTTATATAGATATTTTTCTAGATTTACATCATTAATAACTAATAAGCGTCCATTTTTAATGGCTATTTCCATATTACCATGATAATAAGGAGACCCATTTCCACGCGTAATGCTTAAAAATTGGATATTTTCATTGTCTCCCAATGAATCTAAAATCAACCTTTTTGATGTTTCGAAAAGAAAATTACCATTTTCTTTTACTTCAATCTTTCCATTAACGTAAGAAAAAGTTAAATTAGTCCCTTCACTAATGCCCTTATGTTCTAAACCATCAAACGTTTGTAAATTCATTGCTTCTAATATAGAGAACTCAACATCATCATGATATAACGTCTCATCTAACGAAATATCGTTAATATATTTGCGGATTCCAACGCGGATGTTAGAAAACCCTATTTCATCATCAATCAAAATTGCTGAGATGATGTTGGCTTCAACATCAATTTGAGCGTAAACATTTTCCATTCCCAGTAGTAAATCTGATAAAGGTAGAACAGTTGTCGCTTCTCCTACTTTGTGAAGGACTTTTGTAGAAGAATTAAATTTAGTCGTCGGACAATTAAGCAATTCCATGTATTGATTTGTATTATCTATTAATAAAATTTTTGTTTGATAATATAAATATGGGCGAAAAATAATCGTTATTTCTTTTGTAGCTGTTAATTCTTGATTAATTTTTGACGTCGCAGTTATCGTAATAATGCCTTCTTGAAGGCCTTTTAACAAGCCAAAAGCATCAATCGTTGCTTTTTGTTCATCATCAACTTGCCAGTTAACAAAATCTGTAACTTCTTCTTCACCATCAAAAGCTTTCAATGTTAATGTTGATCCGACTGATAACTGTGTTTCGCTGGTAATGACAAGCGTGTTTAAAGGGCCATGAACAATATTAATAACCATTTCTTTGAAAACATTTATATCCACTAAACTGATTGCTTTGATTGTTACTTCACCAATTTGTAATGCTTCAGCTTGACCATCATTGTTTATTGTTAAAACATCTGAATTACTGCTTGACCAAGAAAATTGATTTGGTGCAAATGCCGGTTCAGCAATTGCAGAATAAGTAAGTTTTTCACCTATTTCTAAAGTTGATTTTCCTGTGATAGTAATATCTTCAATAACTAAAGGAGTAATAGTGATATCAATATAATCATAAACATCTTGATTGCTCGATAAACGGGCAAATAAGCGAATTTCTCCAGCAACTATTCCTGTTACCTGACCGTTTTCATCAACGGATGCAACTTCTTCGTTACTTGATTCCCAATCGATTTCTTCTGTTTTATCTATAGGATCAAAGGTAACAGAGTATTGAATTGTTTGGTATTCGGAAACAGAACTTGGACCTACAATCAAAATATCTTTAATACTGCTTTGGCAGCCAATAAATATAAAAGTTAATAAAATAAACAATAATCCGATTTTTTTCTTCATGTTACCCTCTTTTCACAAAACTTATTATATTATAAGGTTTTTTCGATTAGATTACAAGAAAAACATAAAAAAAGCACTAACGATTGTTAGTGCTATAAATCATGTTTTTTAATTACTAAACCATAGTTTTCCCAAACAAATGCTCGCAATTGCTCAAGATTACTAAATTGGTATTTGCTTTGTAATTCATCAAGAAAATCATTGATAATCGGCGGTTCGGAAGAAATTTTAAACAAGTCGCCTTTAGTCGTCTTTTTAATACCTTTGACATTCCTAATCAAACTAATGATTATATCACGCTCTAAATGATAATCTTCGACAATTTGAAAGTCTGGATGATGCAAATAGTATTTTTCTTTTAGTAGACTTTCATAAGTAAAATATTCTTCGTTTTTTAAATATTCTTGTAAAGTTGCGACATAGTTTCGTAAACTCTGTTCAGTAACACCTTGTTTTTCAAGAGCTTTCATGGAAATTAACCGAACATTGCCAAGAGGGAACATTAAATATGATAACCTAAGTGTTTCTACAAACAAAATTAAAGTTGTTTCACGCATATTGCGATCTTTTGGACTAATATCATAAATTTCATAAGGAAGAACTTTTTTAAAAAACAACTCTTTTAAAGAAGCATACGGCTTTTTAATCACATAATTAATATCATGCGTTTTATAACCAAACTCATTTAACCAAAAATTGGAAAAATATTGATAATCATTTTGTTTTATTCCATGTTCTTGAAAAATGTTGGTCAACTCTTCCAACTCATAAAACTCATCAACGAGAAGATGTTTAATTTTTTCTTTCGTATCTTTCGATAACATCGGTTCTTTATTAAAAATCGTATGATAGCAAATATAATCGCCTAAAGTTTGGTTAATGATATTTACAAGCGTTCCTGAATGGAATCCGTGCTTATTTAATAGTTGATCGATAAAGTCATCTAAATCGGTTGGTTCATTTAATACTTCCCATGATTGTCTAATAAAATCCGCGAATGTCATCCCTACGGGGCCAATCATCGGTTGACGGTTAAAATCAATGCGTGTTTTGTATTTTTCATCATCAAAAAATAATTTACGGAGTAAAAAATGAAGTTCGTAGCCATCATGAATATCAATTGTCTTTAAAAATTCAAAATGTTTGCGATAGAAATAAGTACAAGAATATACTGAATTAACTTCTTCAAAAATTTTTGCTAACCGCTCCTTTACTACCGGAGTGATTAAGGAATAATCATAGAATCGTGAATACCTCAAGCCTTGGATAGTATTGGATACAACATCGATAAATTTGTCATAATTAAAATCTAATTGGTTTTCAATCGCAATTTGATTGGCTTTTTGGATAATTTTTGATTTATGCATGCCTCTTTTTGGTATGAAATGTTCAATGACGAACTCCAAAAATTGTCTTCTAGTCATGATGTCATAGTTTTTACCATAGATGGTTATTTTAGGCACAAAGATTTTTGGAAAATATTGATGAAATTCAGATAAAGCAAATGGCTTTATTTTTTGTTGGTCAAATAATGATTGAATGTATTCCTCAGGAAATTCATATTTGGCATCATAATTTATTTTATTTCCTAAATACTTGACAACATTTAAAGAAAACTCGTTAATCTCATAAACCCGCTTAAATACTTCTGGGTGCCAGATAAATTTGTTATATTCTTTTACAAGAGCTTTTTCATAGAATAAAGAAATTTGTGCCATCCGATCCCGAACAATCTGCCTTATTCTTTCACGAGTTTTATGAAATTGTGATGCAACTTTTTGGAGAGTCAAACCTTCAAAACGAGCTATAACAATTGCGATGCTTTCTTTTTTTAAATTGGTCTTTTTGATTTTTTCAATAAAATATGGTAAGCGTACTCCTTCATCATCTAAGACAATTTCACAACATCCAATTAAACGTTTTTTTAGTTGAACGAGATGTTCTGGATTATCTGTCTCCATAATCTTCATAATTTCATCCCAAGTTGCTTTCCCAAAGCGGTTTTCAACTAAATATAACTGAAAAAAGTAAAAATTGTTATCAGCTATAAATGAAAAATATTCGGACAACTTTTTGGTAAAGGACTGCATAGTTTTATAATTAAACAAATTCCCAAGTTTACCGTTTAAATATCCAAAGCGAAGTTTCCCTAATGTGTCAAACCCTAGGGACGATAACTTATCAATCATTTGACTGAAAAAGCCCATCTCCGGTAGAGTAATTGCATCATATCGATGACGTAATTGATAAATTGGCAAATACTTTTCTAATTTTTCCGTAGTAACAATATTCTGAACAATTTCCATAATTTGAGCAATGGATGTTGCTCCTAAATAATCAAGTTCATAAATTTGAAAATTGATGATTTGTTTGATAATTTCGGATATAGAAGTAATTTGATTTCGAGAAAGCCCATTGAAAGCACGAAAGGAAAGGCCCAACTTTCCAAATGAATATTTTTCATCTAAATATTCCAACGGAAAATAATTTACCCTTCCCCTTAATTCCTTGATAAGTTCTTCTACTTTATACCCCTCAAAAGCATCTACGATCACCTTTTCTTCAGCTTTTGAAAATCCCCCTTTTTCATAATCTAGATTAATTAAATGGTTGACCTGATAGATGTGCTGATCTTCTAGCTTCTTCAAAATAATATCATCCAATTGTAGCAATTTAATTGAACGGTTCATTAACCAACACCTCTCTTTCTAATTTCATTATACATAAATAAAATTAATAAATCAATAATTTTATTTTAGTTTATCCAAGCATCATTTAAGTTAGTTTTCGTGGGTCATATTGCAATTCTTTGATTAAATCGCCAACGGTTTCACCCAATTGTGTAGCCATTAATCTAACATCCGTCGTCAACTCATAACGTTGTTTCATCGCAATCGGTAGATTATCAATAAAATCTTCAGGAATAAAAGCTTTTGGGTTAAAGCCAAATAGTTTGTCAACCAACTTGCTTGCATAAGTGAATGTTGATGATACTCTTGGGTTATCCATCAACAATTGTTCATTTTTGATTAAGTAATCCTTTACTACATTGGGATAGTGAAGTAATAGCCATGTTTCAAAACATGGACTACTTACAACTAACTTGATTGGCAGCTTTAACGCTTTTTTAATAAAGTCATGATAACTTTGAATCGGGTTTGGATGATTCTTAAAACTGTCTCGATCAAAAATCATTGCAAAGACACCATCATTTTTTGTTTGTTTAAATTTTAAGAGAAAAGAAAGTAATTGCCTTGGTGAATTACTCCCAACATCATTCTCTGTTCTTTCTAAGTAAACAATCCGAACATGGTTCCTTACTTTCATAGAAATAAATTTTTTTTCTAACAGACGAAAATATATCGGTTCTGTGTTTGTACCTTCCATAATTAGATAATAAGTCTTAAACGGTTCAATCGTGCCAACTTTTTTTGTTTGATAGCGATTGATTAAACTAGTTTTTTCACGAATTGGCATTATTGTTCATCCTTGATATTAATATTAGGTATTCCCCCATATTGCCCTTCTAAATAGGAAGTTGATAATTTTTTATCCAATCGCTCTTTAAAGATATCTAATGAATATAATTTTGATGATTGATCAGTTCCTTTTTCCATAAACCACACTTCATCACGGCGCAAACGGTTTTGGGACAAAATGTTTGTTTCGTGTGTTGAAAAAATTAGTTGAGTATTATTTTTTTCTGACATTTCTAAATATTTTTCTAAATATTTACCGGTCAAGAGTGGGTGAATACTTCGATCAAGTTCATCCCAAACATATGTTGTATTGGGTTTTGCATTAATCAATAAATCAACCAATTCAATAATGCGTTTGGTCCCTTCAGATTGTTCGTTAAATGAAAACATAAAAGGTGTCGATTGATGTTTAAACAAAACTAAAAACACCTCAAAATGGTGATCATCATTCATTTGAAAACTATATAATTGGTTGTTTAAACGTAAACTAAACTTGTGAAAATTACCAAGTTCCAATTGTCTGATTTCGTTTAATAGTTGCGGCGAAATTTGTTCTTGGAATGAATCCCATGATAATGATTGCAATGAAATTCCTTCAATTCCCGTATCAAATTCAGAAATGACGTTTAAAAACTGTTTTTGATATTGTTCATCAAAAAAACCCGTTTTTTCAGAAGGGCTTTCATCAATTCTAATTTGCAAATGTTTTTCAAACCATTGATATGCCAATAAAAACACTTGCAATTCATTATCTAAATGTTTATGGTGATTGATTTCACTCAGAAAAAGAACTTGGGAGTTTTCTTTAACATCGTTGATATATGTTAATAAACGTTTTTGAGAACTTTTGTCAGTTTTTAGATTACAAATCAATTCTTGTTTTTGGACATCCCTCTCAAAAATGAATTTACTGCGATCTGATTTAGGATTTATTTCAAGAAGCCATTCTTCATCAATATGATTAGTGTTTAAATTTGCACTAAAACCATATGTGAAAAAGTGGTTGTCAATATAAAATGTGTATTCCCATGTAGTAATCCTTGGATTGTCGTCTTGCCCTAATTTGGAATATGCATGTTTAAATTTGCTGGAAATTCCTTCCATAATGATTTGCTTTCCTAAAGCCATTGCCTTAATAAAATTACTTTTGCCCGAGGAATTGGCACCAAAAATAACCGCGTGTTTTAGTAAAGTCATTTCTTGAATGGTTATTAAATGGGTTCCCTTACTTTTTTGCAAACTAGGAACCATGGATATTGTTTGCTTTGATCCGATAGACATAAAATTGCTAATGGAAAAAGACACTAACATAATAACCTCCTGTTGACAATTTATTATACAATAAATAATAAAAAATTACCAGTTCAAGAGATTTTTTCGACTATTTAACGTTTATTAATGAATTCTTCATAATAAATTCTGATTATTTGTTCTTGAACTTGATTTAATCCTTGGGATGCCTCTTGAAAATAACCACCATTACTTGCAAAACATATGCCAGTATTTGTTTCTTCATGAAAAAACAATAAACTAGATAATCCATATGCTGAACCAGTATGACCTTTTAAAATAGCATTTTCAAATGGTAAAAAGCGAATCTGTAATCCTTTAGCATAGTAATAAAAGCTTTCATTTTGCCAATGCCTTGTAAGCATTAAATCAATTGTTTTTTGTTGGATTACTCTTTGACCATCAACAATTCCCCTATTTAAAAATAATTCGATAATTTTTGTTAATCCATTTAAACTGATGAGCATTCCACCGGCTGGTCCACGAAAATTATCACCCAAAGAAAATTGTGGATAAACACTTTTAATAAAATCGTCTTTTGACCTAGCTAAACGATAATTATTTTGTTCGTCCGAATAATATAAATTCGCCATTAATTCTTGATTTTGAATCGTCGATGCTTGGAAACTAGCATCAATTTTTAATGGGTCTAAAATCGTTTTTTTGACGTAATCCGTAAATGGCTCTTTTGCTAACAATTCGATTAAACAAGCTAATATTCCACATCCAAAATTGGAATAGATGAAAGTTGATCCTGGTTCATGACTATCCCAAGTTCTTTTAGTATAAAACTTGCTTGTATTAGGAACTAATAAATCACGTAATTTTACTTCAAAATGATGCCCATTAACCCCGTTATATCCTTCAAGGGTTTCGTAGTCATCATAGCCATCAGTAATACTTGATGTCTGAGTCATTAACATTTTGATGGTAATCGGGATATTGGGATACTGTGGATTACGGACTAAATAACCCAATATTTCGCTTATATCGGTATCAATTGTTGTATAATTTTGTTCAACTAATGACATCATTGCTAAAGCAACAACCATTTTTGATACGGAAGCAATTCGAAAAACAGTGTCTTGGGAAATCGGTTGGTGGGTTTCTAAATTTGCATACCCTGTTTCGTAATGTGCTGCTTTTACAAATCGATCTCCTTCTTTTTTTACAACAATACACCCTGCTCCAACCATAGGGATATTAGAAAAAACATTTGCTATTTTATTTTCAAAATTCATTTTTTTCACCTCTTCTTATATAGATAAAAATGCTCGTTTTGAGCATTTATTGTGTTTTAAATATTGTCATATATTGTTTGTTTTTCTTTACAGGCATTAGTAAATAGTTTATTTAACTTCAATCAATTGATATTTTCTAAAACCTAACCCGATTTTTTGGCCATGTTCTAAACCCGCTTCCCATGATGTATTCGGATTAATAGCATGAAAATGATCGTGGTGGTCATTTGGATAATCGTTAATCATTGGCGCTTGATTAACTAAATCAGCCGATGCTTGATCTAAAGCAACGGGATCAAACGATGCCAAAAAGCCAATATTGTTAACGATGGGAATATTGTTGCTTGCTTCACAATCACAATCTGGAGAAACATCGAGAATAAAGTTTATATGAAAATTCGGTTTATCTTTAACCACTGCTAAGGCGTATTCCGCAATTTTCTGGTTCATTCTTATACTTCCTTCATTCCAATCAACTTTGACTGCATCAAAATTACAAACCCCAATGCATCTTCCACAACCTACACAAAGGTCATGGTCAATCCAAGCTTTACCTTTCACAAGTGAAATGGCATTGCTTGCACAATTTTTGATACATGATAAACAAGCAACACATTTGTCTTCACGAATAAATGGTTTCCCGGAAGAATGCATCTCGTGTTTCCCTGCTCGAGAACCACACCCCATACCTAAGTTCTTGAGTGCTCCTCCAAAACCAGCTAAACCGTGTCCTTTTACATGGCTCATGGAAATAAGAATATCGCAATCAGCAATTGCCCGGCCAATTTTGGCTGTTTTCACATATTCACCATTAATATCAATTAAAGCTTCATCGGTTCCTTTTAATCCATCAGCAATAATAACATGGCAGTCAGTCTGAAAAAAGTTATAACCATTTTCCATGGCCGCGCCTAAATGCTCTAAAGCATTTTTCCTTCGGCCAACATAAAGGGTATTGCAATCGGTTAAAAACGGATTGCCACCTAAACTTTTCACAACACTGACCACTCTTCTAGCATAATTAGGGCGTAAATAAGCTAAATTGCCTGGTTCACCAAAATGGATTTTTATGGCAACAAATTTATTTTGAAAATCTATCTCATTAATACCCGCGGCTTTAATTAAACGCTCTAATCGGTCCATCAAACTTTCATGATTTTTGATTCTCATCGATGTGAAAAATACTTTTGATTCCATAAGACACCTCTTTTTTTACATTATAAACGAATTATATTAATAGCACAAGAAAAATATCCATGGTTTTTTAATCTTTACATCAATCTTTTAATCGTCTATAATGTTAATGAGGTAAATAAAATGGCATTCTCAGTAAAACCTGTTTTTCAACAATCCTTAGATGGTTCTTTGTTAATTAATGCTCACACAACTATTTCCTATTCCCAAGAGTTTTCTGAAGAAATTAATCCGCTAAAAACTTTCTGGAAAAACAACTGGCAGTCACCAATCAAAGAAGTTTTATTTGGGGATATAAACATTATCATCGATTTTCAATTAACCATTGAAGAATATCATATTTTAGTAACAAATAAACAAGTCATTGTTTCAGCAAAAACTAAACAAGGAATGAAATATGGTATTGCTGCTTTGTTAAACTTAATTCGTCAAGAAAACAATCAATTCTTTATTGATTGCCAAGAAATAAGAGACTACCCCGCTTTTTCTTACCGTGGTTTTATGTTGGATGTTTCCCGTCATTTTTTCCCTATCAGGACCATTAAAAAAATAATGGATGCAATGTTTTCCTTAAAACTAAATGTTTTTCATTGGCACTTTTCTGATGATCAAGGATGGCGAATTGAAAGTAAACTTTTCCCAAAACTTCACGAAATTGGCAGCATATCACCTAATAACGAAGTAGGTTTAGACGGATCCCTAGCACAGCAATACTACACCCAAAAAGAAATCAAAGAAATATTGGCCTACGCCAATGAAAGAAATATTGAAATTGTTCCAGAAATGGATATTCCTGGACATTCCATAGCTATTCTGGCTGCTTATCCCCATTTGTCCCATCATTCCACACTCCAAGTAAAAACAACTTATGGAATAGCTGATGAAATCATGTGCCTTGGTAATGAACAATTATTACCATTTTTAAAATCGCTGATTGACGAAATGGTTGATTTATTTAAACCAAATTACTTTCATTTAGGTAGCGACGAAGCAAAATTACTAGAATGCGAAAAATGTGAGCACTGTATCAAAGTAAAAAATCAATTACATCTATCTTCGTTTTCTGGTTTACAGGCTTATTTGATCAATGAACTAAACGATTATTTAAAAACAAAAAAAATCCAAACGATTGTTTGGAATGACATTGCGAAAGAAAAGATAAATCCTAATATTATTGTACAACATTGGAAACCTTTTACTTGGAAACAAACATTAGCAGCTCAAGAAAGAGGTCATCAAGTATTGATTTCACCTTTCTTCAATTATTATTTAGATTATCCATATAAAATGACTTCTTTAAAAAAAGTTTATGATTACAATCCTTTTTTGATGAAACGTTTAAAAAAAGAAAATGTTCTAGGTTTAGAAGCTCCACTTTGGACGGAATGGATTGCAGCAGAAGATAAATTGTTCTTCCATATGTTCCCAAGATTGATGGCCTTTGCAGATTCCGCATGGCGGGGTTTCACAAATAAAAGCTATCACGTTTTTGTTGATAATCTTCCTTATTCTTATAAATGGTTAGATGATAATAATATTTATTATGCGAAATTTAAAGAAAAAGACAACTGTTTCATATCGAGACTTTTAGGAACCATCAAATGGATTAAAAACAAAAATGGAGAATATGAAAAGCAAAAAGAGGACTAAGTCCTCTTTTACTATTCTTCTTGGGCTGGAAGGCCTTCTACATTATGAAACACTTCTTGAACATCGTCTTGCTCATCAAGTAGAGCTAAAACCTTTTGCATATGTCTAACATCTTCTTCTTCAGTCAACGATACATATGAAAGAGGAACCCAGGCTAGTTTGTCTTCTAAAAATTCTAATTCTGGTTTGGCGTCATTAATTGCCGCCTTGATTTTGGAATATTCAGTAGATGGTGCAATCACTGTTACTAAACCTTCGTCAATTTGGATATCCGAAACATCACAGTCAGATCCAACGAGGATGTCTAATGTTTCCTCATCTGTAAGTCCTTCAAAACTTAAAATTGCTTGATTGTTAAACATGTGGGTAACACTTCCTGGAACACCCATTTTACACCCCGTACGTGACAAAATGGTTCGAATAGCAGTGTAGGTGCGATTAACATTATCCGTTAAGCACTCTACAATAATTTGTGAGTTACCTGGACCAAAACCCTCATATCTAATTTCAGAATATGCGTCTTCAGGACCACCTTTTGCTTTTTCGATGGTTCTCTTAATTAAATCTGCAGGAATTTGGGCTTTTTTTGCTTTTTCAATTTCTTTTTTTAAGGCTTGATTGACATCTGGGTCGGGTATGCCCGATTTGGCAGCTCGATAAATGAGCATACCATATTTCGCATTTAATTTACTTTTTGCTGCCGCTGATTTTGCCATGGAAGCGGCGCGAACTTCATGTGCTCTTCCCATATAAATTTCTCCTTTTTACTAATGTATTATACATCTTTTATAAATTTTTTTCCACTTATTTTTGATTTATTTCGTATAGATTTAGCCGGCCTTGTTTCCCCACTTTATTAATTATTTTTAAAAAATGAAGAACTAAGACGGCAATTTGGGATTGTCTTAAGTTTAAATGACTTGATTTTGAAAAATCACGGGTTGTAAATAAATGATTCATCCCCAAAGGAACTAATTTAATATAGTCACTTGGGGAAGTAATTTCCACTTCTCCTTTAATGTCTATTGGCAAACATTCTTTCCTGACCGACCCTTTTTTGCGGTCTAGACTCCATCCGTTTAAAAAGCGATGTTCTTCCCAATCAATCAAAAAAATTCTTAAATGGAAATGAGGGTGAATTAAATATTCTTTGATTTTATACAATTCAGGGAATATCCGATAAAAAGATCCCCTACTTGGCGATAACCGTGGTTTTGATAAAGTTTGGGTTTTTTCATCTAGCCAAAGAAGCCATTTTTTTTCATATGTTGGAAAGACTATTTCTACGTGATAATCGTTTAAAAAATATGATAGTTTTTCCCTTAACTTATTAAAATTGCCTGTTTGAATCTCTGTGATTTGACCATCTTTATAAATATCTGCATAATAATTACCAATTTTTATTTCATGAAATAAAGAATCTGGTTCTAAATAGGTTTTCAAAACACGGTGAATCGTCTTCTCGGACAAAGTTCCGATAGCATATTTCGTCTGTTTTTTATCATCATTAATAATTTGTTTAAAGCGTTCTTTATTAATCATAGGTTTTTCTCTTGTTTTATTATACTATATATTGTGCCTTTTTCGAAGCCTTTTTCGGATAAAGTTTGAAAGATTGGTTAAATTTTGATATAATCATTAATAAATTGAGGTTAGTATGAAAAAATATTCCATTCTATTTTTATTTTTGATAATTTTGCTTTTCAGTGGCTGTACAAATGGCCCTATTTCTTTACAATTTATTCAAGACGAAATAATTTTAAAATTAAATGAGAGCAGCAATTTGCCACTTGAATACGCTAATGTCCGTTTTAAAGATTTACATTTTTCTTTTTCAGAAGATGGTATTGCCCTAATTGATGGTGAAGCTTTAAAGGCTCAAACCATCGGTTATACACAACTAACCGTTTATACAAGCGATTATGCTATTTCTTCCACAATCGATGTGATTGTCGAGTCAAACGTCATTCAAAAGCCCCTATTATATGTTCCATCAGATTATTTAAAATTAGGGATGCAAACAGTTATTTTGTTTGAAAACGAAGCAACAATGGGTGCAGTTTACAAAAGTTTTAATTGGGAACTAAGTAATGATGATACAATCACTTTAAACGATGGATTAATAACGCCAATTGCCCTTGGGGAAGTCACAATAACAGCTACATTAAAATCAAACACCAACATTACCTCATCTTTGTCAATTCAGGTTTCTCAAACCAGCATTAAGAAAGATGTCAATGGTGAAATCGGTGAAGGACGGATGATTATTAATTCTTCCACAATGGATGCAAAAATCAAAGCGGGTGAATCTTTACAGGTTTCGATTGATCAGGCTATTGATATGGAATATTATTTTTGGAAGAGCTACCAAAACCAAGTAGCAATGGCTGCTAGTGGCGGAAGAGTTATTGGAGTTGCTCCAGGGATTGCGGAAATTGCTGCTTTTTCCCCAATAACCAATAAAATTTACGGAACCATTAAAGTCACTGTCTACGGTACTCCGAATGTCGATTATGCCCAAGCCCTCGTCGATGCCGCAATGCAAGAGGAAGGTTACGTTGAAGGTTACAACAATGATACAAAATATGGAGATTGGTGGGGCATTCCCAACGGTGAATGGTGTGCTATGTTTGTTTCGTGGTGTGCCAATGAAGCAGGCATCACAACTTCGATTATTCCGAAATATGCTGCTTGTGTTGTCGGTAGAGAATGGTTTGAACAACGAGGCCTTTTTCAATACAAAGAAAGTTATCAGCCAAAAAAAGGCGACATCATCTTTTTCTTAAGTAGTGGTTCTTCACATACAGGTATCGTTACAAATAGCAATGAAACAACAGTTTATACAATTGAAGGTAATTCAGCAAACCGTGTTGCCCAGCGAAGTTATCCGCTGTTGTATGATACGATTACTGGATATGGAACACCAAATTACCCTCCTTTCACAAAATAAAAAAATGTCCCAATCACAAAAGTGATTGGGATTTTTTTAAATGATCGAATCATCATAATTACTTACTAATCTTTGTCCCCAGGCATCGCTTAGTCCTGATTCGATGATCGTAATAGTAAATTCATACTTTTTAGGAATAATGGTGTTAGCTATATAAAATCCTCCATCCACTACAACAACATCCGGAGATGCAAAACTTAATGTAAAACCGTATTCTGTTGGTAAATCAATCACGACAGTGTATTGCCCTGACATGCTACTGTTAAATTGAACATGTGTTCCAAGATAATCTATCTGATAAAAATAAGCAAACAGTGACATGGACGTCGTCATATCAATCCCATCGTCAATATTGAGGGTGATAAAAAGTTTATCAAAAATGATTGGAGTAATCGCATCATCGATTTCAACAGTTATTTCAAAACGTATATTGTTGGTAACATCTTGGACAGCAACATAATAATCGGTATAATGCGTATTGTAAGCTGGATTATTCATTTCATAATCTTCTGCATAAACACGATAATGGATGAAATTGAAAGTCGAAATATCGCCCGATGCATTAAAATCAGCATAATAATTAGTAGATTGCAATGAAGGATCGTTGGCATTAACTTCATCAATAACTCGGTAAATACTTGCTCCTAAAGGCAAAGTAAATGTTGGGGCATAATAATTCAAATTTGTCCTTTGAACTTGCCCGATAACCCAATAAGCTTGGTAGTCCCAATAATCGTTATAGCTAATACCACTGGTCGGTAAAATGATGATTTCTCTAGTTGTCCGGTCATCTAAATAATCTTGATAAGTTGTTCCCGTTAATTCCACAATATCCATTACCGTATCAAGTCCAGTATAAACGGTATCAGTAACAAAGTTTATCTGTGTTAAATGACTATTGTTGTTAAGGCGTTTCGTTATGGAAACAGATTGGAAAGCTAAATTCCAAGAAGCTGTATTCCCTGGTAAAATTTCTTCAGAATGAGTATAGCTCATTGCAAATTGGTATTCACCAACGGGAGCACTAGCACTAAAATCGACTTCAAAGCCGTATGAACTAAATGCTTCAATAAAGTAATCGATATCTTCCGTTGCCGTTCCTGAACCTAAAAAAGTTGGTGTAATTGACAAGAATAAAGCATTAGGAATATAGATGTTTACAAAATTAAAATTAAGACGAATAGTTGGCGAATCTTCACGATCAAAGCCTATAACATTATATGGTTCTTCTTCCACAATATTTCCGTCTACAAATGATTCAATGACATTTGTGTCAACGGTTTTTTCAAGTAAGTAATGCGTAAATGTGGCAGTCGTCCCATCTTCAGCAGCGATGTTATAAGTAATCGCATATTGGTGGCGATAAGTATCATACAAACTGACACTGAAGTTAATAGAAACTAATGTCGCATAAGGTGAGATCTCGATAGCACCTAAATAACTAGGTAAATTGCTACCCGTTAGACTATCGTAATAAACATTAGAAATGCTCGATAGATTTGCGAAATTAACAATATTTGTCTGGCTATCTGTGGATAAGTAATAAATACCATATGGGATATCCGAAACATAGGAAGTTTGTAAGCTTGGAATAGTAACAATTTGATTGTTAAAAACTAAACTTAAAACTGATGCTTCTGGACTTTCTTCTTTAGAAAGATTAATGGTATATACATCAAATGAAGAAAGAGCAATTGATACTTTATAATTACCACTTGGTAATTCCTGGGTTGTTGATAACGAGAAAGATACCAATCCATCTCCCCAAAATCCGGTTATCGGATTGAATGTGCCACTTGTGGTGACAACGCCACCGGTTAAGCTATAGAGCGATGGATCAATTGGGTTGCCTACACCATCCGTAAACGATGTAACAGGGAGTAAGTTTGCCAAATTAGCAATGTTATTGGTAACGTAAGTAAAACTTGCCGTCCCATCATCACCGCTTGGTTTATATGCTAATGCCACAGTTGCAGTGATGTCATTTAAGTTAGGGATACTGAGTGGTTTTGCATCCAATCCATTAACATATAATGAATTAAGTGCTGTAAAACTTTGATCAGCAACACGGACAATGCGAATATTGTAGTCCGAGAATGTATAAGGGTCATTACTTTCATCAAGTGGATCATATTCATATGCTTCCGCATAAGTTCTCACTAGTCCATAGAAGTCACTCATAGGTGAAATAAGTGTTCCACCATCATAAACATCACCATAAATACCGGATAAAACAGGAATACTTGCACCAGTGTTACCACTGTATAAGTAATTTTGATCATTGTAATTATAATAAAGCGACGCTTTTTGAGCTAATTGATAGGTGTTCCCATCAAGATTAATGGAGAATGTTTTTCCATTGTCGGAATAAACACCACCACTAAAGTTCGTTCTAACATAAGTCGGATCTTCCGCAGTTGGGCCAACATAAGCATAATTTGTCGAAGAAATCTGGCGGTATCGTCCATATCCTGCCGTAGTTAGAGAATAAGTTGAAATTCGATAACCAGTTATTTTACTATAAGGATTGTTATTATATGAATATAAATAATAGGAAACACCGTTAGCATCTAAATAAGTGTTCGTACTTCTTGTATACGTGTTATAAGTCCTTGAAGTATATGAAGTGAACGTAACATTATAATTTCCTAAAGAATTATATGGGCCAATGGTGGAATAGGAATTATCAAGATTTTTCTTATAAGTACCGACGTATTTACCTGTGGTGCTATTGTATGTATCCGGTACAAAGATTGCTCCAGTTATTCCTTGAGCAGCTTCAGTATAGGATGTCAATGTTTTAGGCGTAAATGTGGATCCCAATGCAGCATCGGAGTTGCTGGCAACATAAAAAGTAACAAGTTTACTCGATTGATCAATCACGGGATCACGGATGATGATTGATGGATCTTGGTCACAGACTAATTCCATATCAAAAACTGTCGAAGCAATGGATTTAATCAATTGTTTCATACCAATGTAAAATTTATTATAAGCCGTTTCCGTACCCGAATTAATAACATTTTGCCAGGAATCATCGCTAATCACAAAGCCATTTTCATCAAATAAATGTGGATTTAAGCCTGACAAATTCATGTTATCAGGAATAAATTCCCCATTTAAAATACCTGTAGCACTTGATAGAGCATAAATCCCTACTTCATCACCTTCAAGTTCCCCAATATCATCAAGATTAATTCTTTGGGCAAGAGCACTATTAACTTTGGAATAAGGGATGAATTGAATGTAATCAGCAATAAATTGGTCAGTATCAAAGTTGAAGGTTGTTGGCGGTGTTCTTAATGAGAAGGCTTCGTTGAAGATGCCCATATAAGTCGTACCATTCCGACCAGTTTGCCCAGTTAAAGGAGCTGTGTCAAGCGAATATGACTTAATTCGGTCAAACGGATAAATCGAACCATCACTCAAGCGGACCGTTGCCATATATTGATTAATGGATGCAACTAATGTTTCATCCGTCGATGTCGATGTCGGAGCTTTACCGATAATATCGGAGATTTCATCAAAATTAATTAAATAACTAAAAACAACATTACGGATAGAATAAGTTCCGCTTGTGAAAACCCAACCAGTTGATGCACCAGTATGAATTTTCCCAATTAATGCACCAAATGCATATTCAGTATTTGTGGAAATCTTTGTAACATAATCTTGTTGCACATAATTTGTTGGTACTAAAGTGCTTTGGGTCGTTGCATCATAATAAAATGGGCAACCAGTTCCTGTTCCAGTGGAGATTAATCTTCTTATTTCGCCATAATTAATCGAGTTGGCAATAAAAACTTCATTGACACCAATGGTAAACTTTTGGAAAAAAACGAACCCATACATTCCACTGGCAACATATCGTGAATAGACATTTCCGTAATTTAAAACATTGATTGTACTTAAAACGCCTAAAGCCAAAATGCCTGCAGCTTTGCATCTTGATTCATTATTAACCCCATAACTTGCTTCATCAACAGGATTCCATGCGAACACATTACCATAGTTAATGGAAAACTGGATTTTTCCAAAATGTGATCCTGAAACAGGGCTACTGCCATAATCTGTTCCATTTTCTGTTTTTTCATTTCTTAAAGCAATTCCGGAAGCATTAACCCAGCCACTCGTCGTTGTTGCATAAGATGTTATCGTTCCATAATTGGCACTATCTTTTATTTGGGAGTATTGGCCATTCATTAAGAATGTAATCCCTGCCGTTTCAACTTCAAATTCTCCAGCCGAATAATTGTCATCATCAGCATAAAAGGCTTTAGTTTTGATGGCATTTTCGTTGTATATATTACCCGTATTAAAACATGAAGAGAGCATTGATGCATTAATGGAAACAATTCCTGAAACACGTGACTGACCATAAAATTCACCAACAGAGTAAATTTCACCATCATTTAAAGCATTATGAATGCTTCCTTGTACGCTCGGATCAATATCAATTGACGTGTAGTCGATATTGTTTGTTGTAAATAGATTTGTATTGGCATTTTTATAAGCGATTCCTGAAATATAAAGATTAAATTTTACTTTTAATCCCGTATTCATGGTAATCGAAATTTTCCCACCGTTATAGAGGTTTGTAGCCAATTTATCTTGACTTATTTCCTCAATTAAACCCATGACTTTTAAGTTCTTATAAGGAGTAACAACGCCATCAGCATCGGGAGCGTCTTTCATTAATTTTGTTGTTTGATGACTGAAATGGACACTAATGTCTCCTTCATTACGAAGTTGATCAAAGTTAATGTTTTTACCTAAAGAATTACCAGAAATTTTGATTTGGTATGAAGTAACCTCCCCAGTCGTGATTGCGTTTATGTTTCCTTCATTATATGATTGAACGATGGTAACACTGCTACCATATGAAAAACTGACATCATCATAAACAGGCAGACCACCAACAAGGGTATAATTGTTGTTAGATAAAATAATCCCTGCAAAATTATTGCAGACACTTAGATCTAATGTAAAATTGGCTTTATTATATAAACCTTGGAAATAAGCATTAGTTCCTTCAGTTATAACAACCCCTGCCATTTCAAGTTTTATTGTTTCCAAAATCGCAGCAGTCAAGAGATTGGTCCCATTCACAAAACTATTTCCAACAATCCCTAAATTAGTTAAACTATAATAAACAAAATTATTGGAACCGATGACATTGCCATAACCAGCTACTTTCGCAACCAATGCTTCTTTTGTAACAATTGTTACATTTCCTTCGTTATTGATTCGCGATGTTGTCAGTAGTTCTTGAGTATGTAAGCCAATTGCACCACCTTGATAAATTTGGTAAATATGGCCATCTTGATGATTGGATAAAACGTTGCCTCGATTGATAACTTCAGTGAAGCCATCAGTAACACCTACACCAATCAAACCACCAAGATAAAGAACAGAAGTATTCGTTTCACTAAACGATAATCCTGTAATATTTATTGCATTAATCGATTGTGATATGCTTGTTTTAACCGAGTAACCGATTAAGCCACCAATGGCACTTTGGCTACTGTTTTCATGATACGGGTGTATCCCACCATCAATCGTGCCACTTGTAGAAGAATTAATGATTGATCCTTGACCGTAGCCGACCAATCCACCAAGATATATTTTGCCTATTTGTTCGGTGTTGGGTACAGAAATACTTCCTAAAACATGAACATTACTAATTGTCCCGTTGTTTAAATATCCTGTTGCAAATCCAATATTGCTTCTAATTTTAGCCACATGATCTGCAATATCATCAGTTTGAATAAGGGCATTGATTAAATTAATATTACTAATTGTCCCTGAAGTAACACCAAATAAACCATAACTTGTATAAGTACCAATAACTCTTCCAATATTCATACTTAATGAAATAATCGAATAATAGCCCACAGCACCTTCAGTAGAAGAATGCGCATAAAGTGTTGTTGTTTCTGGACTAATTATCGGTTGACTGGAAAATGTTCCTGAAAAATCGATATTTGGTGTTTGATAAGCGCCAAATGAAACTTGATTCATATCGATATCTTGGGTAATCAAATAAGTTTTATTTCTAAAATAGCTGGAAGTAGCTAATAATTCTTCCATGTATAACAATTCTAAAGCATTACTAATCAAAAATTGGTTATTAACATCGTAATCAATACTTTTAAGAATTGGATATGTATTGCTTAATAATGCTTGTGGATTTGTTTGGGAATAATAGTTGTTTAAGTACCAACCACTACCAAAATAAGTAGGATTTTGAAAGTCGGCAGTTGTTAAAGCAGTTCCTAAATCGCCTACAGGTGGTGTTGGGATGAGCACAGTATCATCATAATAGACATTGGTTAATGTCCCACTATTACTATTAACAACGGTATTAACAACTAGATTATTGATAACCGCTTCTGATTTCACAAACCTTGTAGATAGAAATGAATTTGTGAAAGTACCTTGATTTACGGACACCATCCCTGATAATTGGAATTCGCCATCAACGCTCAAACCGGCATCTGTACGATTATCAATAACAAAAACATGATCAATTGTCCCCTGATTTAATCCTGCTAATGGTGAAGCATAGCTCATAACACCCCAGTTAATTGGTTGAATCATTGTTGCATTGATTAATCCTAAATTTTTCACAACACCTGTTGAACCAATACGGGAAAACAATGAATAATAAATCAAATCGTTTTGGTAAACATCGGAATATTCGGTTTCTGAAGAAACGGGTTCAAATAATAGATTCGAAATGGAAAAACCCTGCCCATCAAAAGTTCCTGTAAAAGGATGAGTTGTAGCAAAACCAATCGGGTAAATTAAATAACCTGAAGTGGAAGCATCGTCAAAATTAATATCATTTCCCAAAACATAGTATAAGTTTAAGTATGTCGCTTTGTCGGTTCCCTTTGCATTAACAGAAAAATTATATAAGTCCATTGCTGTACTAATAACATACCTTTTTGCAGGGTTAATAGCACTTGGATTATTGTTAATTGTGCTAAATGGAACATACAAACTATCAAAACTAGTCGTATCTAAAGCGTCAATCGACAAGCTGGATCCGTCCCAATAATTTGATAAAGAATAATCATAACCAGATGCACTGTTATTATCATTACTAGGAAACTTCACCACAATAACCAGCATAATGGCAACCATGATCATCATTATTAACTTTTGAAAAATGGTTTTTTTCATAAGATTACCTTTCTTTTTTAACCAAAATAATCCGGACTAATACCCCATACTTCCGAAAATCGGTTAGCTTGAACAACATCAACAATCAAATCCAAATAAACGATACACTCTTCAAAAAAGACTGAGTTGGAAAATACCGGACAGTCAAGTCCCGCCGTAATAAAACTGATATTGTATGTTTGTCCTTTATTTAATATTACATTATAGTAAAGATATCCTGTCTGTGAATCATAGATATAATTGGCAATGTTGGCAATTGTAAACGGATATTCAATATTTCCAGGAATGTTTGCACTGTTTTCATGGGAAATAGCTTCTTCAATCGTAATCCCAAGTGAATAATAAGTCCGTTTTAATCGCCATTCATCTTGAATTTTAATTCGAAAACGCGCAGACACTTGCGGAGTGATTGTTAAGGAAACTGTCAATTTTTCAATACTGTTGGCACTTGCAGTATTTCCACCATCAATTAACACGACTTTTTTTGCGCTATCGTAATAAGGACTAGTAGAATTGACTACACTGCCATCAAAAGCGACGACGATTGATGATGCCAAATCACCTGTTTGAATGACAAAAGTTGATTCATTAGTTTTTATAAACCAAGAGAAGGTTAATGAAAAACTAATAAATAGAACAGTTAATATGGTAAATATCGCTAATGATAATTTATAAAAACTTTTTTTCATTGTTAGATTGCTCCTTCCCATTGCGTTGTTGCAATTGAAATTTGCATACTATAAGTATCTGTCAAATAATTGGTTGGGTCTGTTAAAGCATCATAATCGCCCCAAATGGCTACTTGTAATGATAACCATTCCCCTGGTTCGAGAAGTGTTTGGGAAATTGTGGAAAGGACAGTTGCATTATAACTATCTAGGAGTGTTCTTTGAGCACTTTCGTTTAATTCAGTCCCAATTGCTGTACTAATTATATTATGCCAATCAATATCCAGTCCCATTAATTCAGAACTTAAATTTTCTCCTTCAAAATAGAAGAGAAAAAACAATCCTTCTGTTTGATTTGTAATTTCAATAATATTGGAAACATAGCTCGATGAAGCTGAGTTAAAAATTTTTATCAATTTTGTCGTTGCCATAACATTCAGTACTCCATCTTCATCACTAATAACGTCACTGCTGAAATCCATGAATGCCAAATCAGTAATATTGATGGTTTCTACAATCAAAGTTTCATCCACTGAAACTTCAACGACGATTTGTCCACTTTCAAATGTTGCTAATGGTTTTGTTTTCATAAAAATAGACCATGCGAAAACAATACTCAATGAAAAAAAGAGTATTGAAATTAATGGAGTGATGATTAACTTGTAGGTTTTTAATTTTTTCATAGTAAACCTTCCTAAAAAAACAAAAAAAGCCAGATACATTTGAAAATGCAACTGGCTACCACTTTTACGAGGCCCTATAGCTTTGCGTCGCTAATTTTCACTAGCTTTGCCTTTTTATTGTTAATTTATTTTACCATATATAAAAAATATTGTCAAATAAATGTTTTTCAAGTAATAATAAAATCTTTTTTTATAATTCATTATGCGAGAACTAAATTACTCATTTTTTGCTTGTTGTGAACCTAATAATTCTTCGCGTATTTTCTTTTCTTCTTCTTCTAATATTTTTTTCTTTTCTTGCTCTAATTGATCTTTCATATCTTTTTGATTTTTTTCATTTAAGTGTTTAATGATTGTGATTGATTCTTGAATAATGATGATTAAAAAGATAATAATCATAATCCCAAAAATAACATTTCGGTACTTTAAGACTAAATCACCCAAAAACAAAAACGAACCATACTTGACAACAACACCAAAATAATTATCTGGCGTTACTGTTACATCATCAATTGGCGCTTCTGGGTTATCACCCTTTGTCACAAATTCATTATTATCATCAGTATCGATAATTCGATGCACAATATATTTTTGATACTGCTCTGAATAAAATACAATAATATCCAATTCATTTACATCTTCATAAGCAATCTTTTTCGCAATAATTATATCGCCAATCATGATTGTTGGTTCCATTGAATCCGTTGCAACAACGGAATAAGAATAACCAAAAACGCTTATTAGTTTTTGTTCCTTTTGTAATATGCTTCCCGCAATTAAAATAAATATTGATAATGCAAAAAGCAAAATCGATAAAGTAGAGATTGTATATGTTAGTATTTTTTTTAGCATTGTTAACCTCAAACAGAAAGTCAAATGCGATAATCTTGCAACTCGACTTAATGACTTCTTTTGATTATTGCTTCTGAAGAATAATCCCAATTTGAGAAATTGTGAACAACTGATTTTCAAAAGCATTGCTATTGTTCATTGGTTCTCCTAATAGGGTATAACCTGTAACTAGAGGATCAAAATATAAATCAAAATAAACAATCGCTTCTGTGGTATTTGGATCGGTGTTGCTTAAAGGAATGTTTTCAACCAAATGATACCTTAAATCGTTATCTTTAACAAAATGGTTTTCATATAAAGTTATACCAACATTGTCTTTCACATCTGCTGATTCAACTCCAGAAACCAAATAGGTGATTTTTGTAACTTCATAATAATAAGCTACTTGAATTTTATTATCATCAATATCAAAACCCTGTGAAACTAAATTTAAGAAATCAAGCGTTAATTCAGATGCAAAATCACCAATATTTTTTACTTTTAAGGCAAAGGAAAAGCGATCATTAGGAAAGACTTTTTCTGTTCCTCCAAATACATAAACAGATTCAGCCAAGGGATTTTCGGTATTTTCAATTAAAAAATAGCAACCATCTTCACTACCCGATAAACATTGATTGGTTAAACTAGGATTGGCGTTTCCATCTTTTGTACTATCTAAATAGATATAAAACGAATATTCGGCATCAACTTCACCGACGGTTGCCACCAATGACCCTGATGTTGAATTGGAAAGAGTAATCCATGCAAAACCAATAGAAACAAAAGCTAAGAGTGCAACAACAAATGTTCCAAGCGAAACCATAATTGCTCGCCTAGGTTGGCCACTTATAAAATTGCCCATTGATCTCACCAACTTCCTTTACATGTCTTGATAAGTTTGTTTTGAAGGACTTTGCTCTTTTTCTAGTTTTGCTTTTTCTCTTTCTAAAAGAGCTTGCTCGCGTTCTTTAATTTTCGCAAGTTCAGCTTCTAACTTCTTTTTTGCTCTTTCTTCTAATTGTTGTTCTTTTGCTTTTAACATAGCTTTTTGCTTTTCAACTCGCTGTTGTTCACGGATGGCAGCGCGTTCGGCAGCCTTCTTTTCCCGCTCACGCAATTTAATTACCTCTTTATTGCGGAATTCGATTGCTTTTTGTTTTTCCTTACGCAACAACTCTTGTTTTGCTTTCGCTATTTCTTTTTCCTTATCTTTAAGTTTCTGATTAATATCTCTTTGTAGTTTTAATAAAGCTTCTTTATTGGCTACAACAGTCTTTAATTCAGATTCAAGAACTTTAATATTTTGACGAGCACGTTCGCGCTCTTGTTTCATTAAAGCCATTTTTTCAGCTTTAATGGATTCTTTCATCAATTCCTTTTCACGAACAATCAATTTTCCATTTAAACTATCAATCTCACCCATCAATTTTTTTTCTAAACGAATAGCTCGATTGTAGTCAACTTCTTTTGTTTCGCGAATAATCTTCGCAACACGTACTTTGTTTTTAGCTTGCAATAACTTATCATCAAGATCAATATCTTTAATTAACATTTTAAAGATGTCTTCTTCTTCTTCAAGTTCAAATACAGCTTGGTACAATGAATTAGTAATATCAATTGTTTGATTAAGAACTCGTCTTAATGCAGTATCATAATTAACGTTGTCTTCAAGAATTTCTTCTAAGCGTTTTTTAAAGACTTTTTTATTTTGATCAAGATAATATTCATTAATGGCATTATCTTCGATTTTGATGGCGTCTGGGTTGGTTACAACATCTTCAATGTTGGTTTTCGCAACCTTTGTGCCTTTTTTTCGATAAGTAACTAATTCTAATTTACGATAATCTTCACTGCGTTCTCGTTGATTAAAGACAACGGTTGAATAAGTTATTAAGGCTAAACGATAAATGTTTTTTAAATATTTTTTTTCAACTGGTAAATTTTTTTCAGCAACTTCGTTATCAAATCCTAAAATTGTATAACGGTCTAAGAATAACCACAATGTATAAGCATTTCTAAAATCAGGATTTTTTAAAATAACGTTGGTTTTCATTATTGGTGGAATTACTTTTTTTGCATTATCCATTAATTTCATAAAAGGAGAGCTGCGAAACCCACTAACCAAGTTGTTTAGGTGCTCAGCACGTTTAAGTAAATTTAAATTATGTTCATTAATTTTTTCATCATCAAGATTTCTCTTAATAACTAAATTAATATCCATATCAACTTCAGATTCATTTATTCCAAAATGCGATTTAAAGTTAACATGATTTCTTTGAAATGATTCATAATTTGATTTGATTACTTCATAACGGTTTTGAACAAACGACGATAAACGATTAATTAACGTCATAATGAAACGATTTTCATAGACTTCATAATCTTGTTCAGCATTAACCGTCATAATTTTCTTTGGAATGACCATATCGCCATCTCTTACTTCTTTGATATACTGCGTATGAGAAGCTAAATGACGAATAGATGCAGCCGAAGTTTTTTTTGCTCTTTCAATTGCTGTAATTTCCTCATTGTATTTTAAAGCAGATTTTGGATTTTTTAGAATACGATCCAAACTAGGAAAATATGATTCCAATGTTTGAATCCATTCACCATCAAAATGCTTTGTTTCCGTAATAACTTTTTGATAAATAGAGTTGTTTCCAGCAAGGATAATGTTGTAAAAGAATTCAGGGAATTGTGCGCTTGTTTCAAGGTCTTTTATCGAAGCGACTATTTCCGCATAAAATTTATCTAATTCATCGGTTTTTCTCATCTTTATAACCTATAAACTAGAAGTTTTTCTTCAATTCATTAATGAATTTAATCGTATCATGAAACGTATTCTTCCCAAATAATTTTTCAATTAAAATTAATAATTGATCCATTTCATTTTGTAAGAAAGGAAGATTTAATGATTCAAATTTTCGAATTATTTTGCGAGCAACCATGAAATCAAGACCTTCGATTTCACTTCCGCCACAAGCAACATAAACAGGAACAAATTGTTTAATTTGTTTTAAAATACGGTTACCAAAAGTGATTTTAAACTTCGCAGAAATGAACTCATCTAACTTTGATAGATTATCAAGTGTTTTTGGCGACATCGCATTTTCTGTTTCTGCAACTTTAAATAAACTATCTAAATATTCAAAACTCATAACAACTGCTTCTGTTTGTGGAGCATCAATGTACCCTGCTTTTTCATTCATTTCAATGGCAATAGCACGGTCATAAACTTTATCAGTAATGGTGAAAGTTGAATCATCCTTATTGGCAGTCCCTACAAACCATACGTTTTGAGGAACCAATATTTTACCACTAATCAAGTTTTTAGGATCTCCCGATAAAGTATCAGGGACTACATCAATTTTCCATTCATTAATATTTGGCATTTCCAAAATAGACAAAAATTCAGCAAAATAATATTCAATACGCGCTAAGTTCATTTCATCAAGAATAATGAAATTTAAATCTTCGCGGTATGTTGTTTCATATAATGATTTCAAAAAATCTGATTCATTAAATTTTTTTGTAAACTCATTTAAATAACCAATCATTTCTGCACGATCACGCCATGAAGGCTGAACGGAAACAATGGCGGAATCATGGGAAAAGAATTTCCCCATAGCATATGGTAAAGAAGTTTTACCTGTACCAGAAATACCTTCCAAAATAATAATCTTACTTGTTGCCATACCTGCAAAATAAGCGGCAATTGTTCTTTTATCATAAAAAAGTTTTAACTGTGAAGCGGAAAAATTGACAAAGCGTTGAACCATTTCTTTTAAACCAATCATATCTTTACTCTTCATATTGATTGTAGAAATAGCTTGAGCATAAGCATCATCAACAGCAATTAATTTTACAAAGCGTGAACTAACAGGCTCTTTTGCTTTTGTTGAAAACTTATCCAGTGAAAGATCATCATCGTTTAGTCTGTTAGGACTTAAACCAAGATTAGATACTTTCATCGCTAAAATCTTATTTTTTTCATCAATGAGTTCGGCAGCTTTTTGATTTAAAGCCGTTATTTCTTCCATTAATTCGTCTTTCTCAACTTCTTTTTTTACAAATTTCACATATCTTCTTAAAAATTGGAAAACACGTAAAAGCAAGAAAAAGATTAATGCGGAATTAATGATAATAACAATCAATGTTGCAACCCAATCTAAAAATTTAAAATTGTTGCTGGCATTGACTAAGTTTTCAAAATAGCGAATGATGTCCTTAAAAAAGAAATCGGCAAACGCCTCAAAAATAGTTTTGAAAAACGTACCGATATTCGCAAAAAACTCTCTTATGAAATTAATGTAGTATCGAGAAAACTCTACCATAACTTCA
>JBFXJT010000012.1:0-33243 GCA_050174575.1 Bacilli bacterium | reverse complement strand
ATTTTATTTATGCTTCTTCGACTTCCACAACATCTTCAAGCATCGCTATTTGATTCATGACATCGTTAAAATTTCTTGTCCTAGGCAAACTAAAGTAAACAATCGATTCCTTTAAGTGACGATCATTTACCATTGTCTTATTAACCAAAAATGATTTACGGACAATAACTCCTTGGGAAGCTAAGTTATCAAACAACTGTTTTTCCACATTCTCATCGAACACAATCCGAATTCTTTGGACTTTCCTTGTTTGTGTCAATTTTTCGCTTAAACGTCGTGAAAAGAAAGTTAACGGTAAAATGATTAAAACAGTCGCCCCTGAAATGACATAATTGAATAAGCCACCCGTACCAATCAATAAACCTAAGCCAGAAACCAACCAAAGCATGGCCGCAGTAGTGATGCCTTTGACACTGGCACGATTATGAATAATCGTTCCTGCTCCTAAAAAGCCAATGCCGCTGACAACTTGGGCGATGATACGTCCTTTATCAACAGAAATGACATCAACTAAAGCTGGATTAGCAGCCACTTGTGCAATTGTTTCTAGAGCCACATTTTGTTGTAAAATGGCAATCAAACAACTGCCGACACTGACTAACGTAAATGTGAAAAACCCAGCTGGTTTATTTTTAATTTCCCGTTCATAACCGATTCCTGCCCCAACAAGTGCAGCAGCAATAACACGAATCATTTGTTCAATCATTAAATCCATAATACTACCCCTTTGCTATTTAATAACATCTAAGATAATTGCTTTACTGGCAACTTCTTCTTTGGTTATGATGAAAGCATCATTTACCATTTGGAAAGCTTCATCAATATTTTGTTCATTTGCATAGAGAATTGCTAAAACATCATTACGACGGACAAAGTCACCGACCTTGCCAAAAGCTTTAACACCAACACCCATCGAAATGATGTCTTCTTTTTTTTCGCGACCAGCACCAAGTAACATCGCTGCTTGGCCAATTGCTAATGCTTTGACTTGTTTAATGTAGCCATCCGTTTTCGCATACACTTTTATTTGCTGTTTACTTTGTGCAAATAAAGCGTAATCATCAATAACGTGGTCATTCCCGTGTTGATATTGAATCATTTTTCGAAAATTATCTAAAGCTTGACCAGAGGAAATAGCCTGTTTTACTTTTGTAAGGCCTTCTTCTTTGCTAGATACAATTTTTGTTAGAAGTAACATTTGAGCGGATAATTGATAACAAAGTTCCGTCAAATCTTTTGGTCCTTGACCTTTTAACGTATCAATCGCCTCGATAACTTCAATAGCATTACCAACAGCAAAGCCGAGTGGTTGTTCCATATCTGTTAATACAGCAACTGTTTGACGATTCGCAAGGTTACCAATTTTTACCATGGCAGATGCTAGTGTTCTAGCATCTTCTAAGGTTTTCATGAAAGCACCATCGCCAACTTTTACATCAAGTAAGATATGGGAAGCTCCGCTAGCCAATTTCTTAGACATAACACTGCTAGCAATCAAGCCAACAGCTTCAATCGTTCCTGTTACATCGCGAAGAGCATATAATTTTTTATCAGCTGGAGCAATATTTGCAGTTTGTCCAACAACGGCCAAACCGATTTCAGAAACTTGATTTAAAAAGTCTTCGGGAGACAAAGCAATTTGAAACCCAGGGATTGCTTCTAATTTATCAAGTGTCCCACCCGTGTGTCCGAGTCCTCGTCCACTCATTTTCGCAATCTTTAAACCACAACTAGCAACAATCGGAGCAACAATTAACGTTGTTTTATCACCAACACCACCTGTTGAATGTTTGTCAACGCAAATGCCATTGATTGAAGATAAGTCGATTTGCTCACCACTATTAAGCATTTCTAAAGTTAACGCCAATTGTTCATTTTCATTCAAACCTTGAAAACAAATGGCCATCAGTAAACTGGAAATTTGATAATCGGGAATGTTCCCTGATAAATAACCTTGAATCAAAAAATGAATTTCGTCTTGATTTAAAGCTAGCCCTTGTTTCTTTTTAATTATTAAATCGACAGCACGCAAAGATAACACCCCTTTATGTAAATCGTATTATAACATAATTAGCGAATAAAACCAAATTATTTTTATCAAAACCATTACTTAATGGGACAATTTTTGATATAATACTTGAAAAAAGGATTTTATATGATAATCTGTTTAATCCGTCACGGGCAAACTAATTGGAATAAACTCCGAAGAATTCAAGGCCGAACCGATAATCCCTTAAATGAGCAAGGAATAATCGAAGCACAGGAAGTTGCCAATTACTTATTAAAAAATGATCCAAATTGGGATTATTTATATACCAGTCCCCTTGCAAGAGCAAAAGAAACGGGTAAAATCATTGCTGAAACGCTCAAATTACCAAAGCCAATGGAACTTTCAACCTTAACAGAACGCCATTTTGGGGAGTTTGAAGGAACAACCATCAATGATCAAACTTTCCCCACAATCATGAAGGAACAAGTTAAAGGTTTAGAAACAAAAGTTGCTTTACAAAAAAGAGTTTTAGAAGCCATTTATACAATTTATAATAATCACCAAAACGATAAAATCCTTATTACAACCCATTCTCATTTCATAAAAGGGGTATTATCAACAATTATTCCCGACTTTGATTTTGGAAAACTGCTTTATAATGGATCGCTTAGTTATCTGGAAGTTAAAGACCAAAACATCACTATCTTGGCTTTCAATCAATCGCCAAAATAAAACCACATTAGCCGAACTAATGTGGTTTTTACATTTCATATAATGATTTTATTTTAACCAATCATATTTATTTCTTGCTTCAACTAAAGCTTTTTTAATGCTTGATTCTGTTCGCAAACTTATCGCTGCTGTTGTTTGATCTTTAATCTCTTCATAAGGTATGACTTCACAAATGCGGACAAATACTTTTGTAGAGGTATATAAGAAGCGTCTTTTAACTCGATAAAAATTATCGATGGCGATTACAACAATTGGAGCTTCGGCTTTTTGCGGAACACGAAAAACACCATGACGAAATTCGTTCATATTTGGCCCTTTACTTCTTGTTCCTTCAGGACACACACCTAAAGCTTTCCCATCTTTGATTCGTTTAATCGCTAAAGCGATGACTTCTAAAGCTTTACGGTCGTTTTTACGGTCTAAAGGAAGGTAACCAGAAGTTCTTAGCCATGGACCAATTATAGGCCAATTCAATAAATTATCTTTCATAATGAAAGTAACAGTATGTTTTTTCATTAAACCTAAAATTGTAATTGGGTCTAAATTTGATTGATGATTAGACACCAAGAAAAATTTGCTGTCTTTTGGGAGGAGATCCTCATTTTCATAAACGACTTTTAAACGATAAAAAGTCATTAAAAAACGAGTTGTCCAAGCAATCATCAAACTATAAAATTTATAGGGATGGATTATCACCTTTTTAGGATTCATGAAAAGTGTCATAATCCCTAAAATACCATAAAAAACTATGAATGATAAAATCCACGACACAACAAAAATAATGGGAAGGCTCCACCAAATGATCCCTAAAACCAAGTATTGTGTAAAATACACGTACAAAAATGAACCAGTAATGGCCATTATTGAAAGAATTAAAATAATCATTGTGGTTAATCATCCACCCTTTCATAGATGCAAAACGAAATTTCTTCATTAAGTGTTTCTTTTATAAGTTTAAATTGAGAAAAATCGATTTGTGGGAAAGAAACATCGCCATCATAATAACGACGTATATGAGAAATGTACAGACGATTGGCATATGGTAAAGCAATTTGGTAAATTTGTTTTCCACCAATAATAAAAATCTCTTCATCACGAGGCTTTTGTAAATAATCAATAAAATCATGAACAACTTTTACATTGGGATAATCCCAATTCATGTTTTTCGTAACAACGACATTTTTACGTTTAGGTAACGGTTGATGAATGTTGGATAAAATCGATTCAAACGTATTTCTCCCCATAACAACCGTATGGTTTGTGGTAATTTGCTTAAAATAATGGAGGTCTTCGGGATAATTCCAGGGTAATTCATTTCCCTTGCCAATTATGCCATTTTGGCTTATGGCAACAATAATGGAAATCATACTGCCACCTTTCCCTTGATGGTCGGATGAGGGTGATAATCAATTAATTCAAAATCTTCATATACAAAATCATCAATCGACCGAACATCGCGTTTAATAATCATTTTTGGTAAAGCTTTAGGTTCACGTGATAATTGTAAAGCGACCTGTTCAAGATGATCAGAATAAATATGAGCATCCCCAATTGTATGGACAAACTCGCCAAGCTGTAAATCACAAACTTTTGCAACCATCATCGTCAGTAATGAATATGAAGCAATGTTAAATGGGACCCCTAAAAAAGCATCGGCGCTTCGTTGATACAATTGACACGATAAATGTCCATTATGGACATAAAATTGAAACAAAAGATGGCAAGGCGGTAAAGCCATTTCTTCTAAATCGGCAGCCTGCCAACTGTTAACGATTAATCTTCGGGAATTGGGATTTGTTTTTATTTGTTCGATAACTTCACCAAGTTGGTCGACTTCATTGGCTTTACTGGAAAAATGGCGCCATTGGTGACCATATACTGGCCCTAAATTGCCCCATTTCTTGGCAAAAACATCATCATTTTTAATTTTTAAGACAAATTCATCAAGAGTCTCTTGTTGATATTCGGTTGATTGTTGGAATTTTTGATACGGCCATTCATTCCAAATTCTTACATCATGATCAACTAAATATTTTATATTAGTATCGCCCTTAATAAACCAAAGCAATTCATGAATAATCGATTTTAGATGAACTTTTTTGGTTGTTAATAGCGGAAATCCTTGTTTTAAGTCAAAACGCATTTGATAACCAAAAGTTGAAATGGTTCCAGTGTTGGTTCGATCTTCTTTGTGAGAACCTTCATTTAAAATATGTTTTAAAAAATCTAAATATTGTTTCATAAGTGTTTCCTCTTTTGCAAATTATACCATGGAAAACAAAGGAAAAAAACAAATAAGCTTGTTAATCGATATGTTCCCCACGAATGTCCATGATTTCTAAAACAATCATTTCAAATATATTTTCAAGTACTGCAAAAGCAATCAAAACAAAGGAAACTATTTTGGAAAATAATTCCCAGTTTTCATTTTTTGTCGTAATTGCAATTACAAAAACAACGATTGAAATAAACATCATACTGTAAGCTAAAACCTGAAAAATAATTGTTAAAATCATAAAATCTTGTCTTTTTGTTTTTTTTGTGAAAACAAAAATTGGTTTAGCCCGCTCCCATAAATCACCACGATTAAAGTATTTGTCTTTGGGAGTATACTTGTCTAAACGATAACAAGATGCGATAATAGCTAGTTGACCGATGATACCGATGATAAAAGTCCATACAACTTCCATACCATTTTCTCCTGCCTTTATTATACTAGATTTATCCAATACAAGCAAGTTTAATCAAATAGTTGGCAAGTCCTTTATTTTTTTAGTATAATGAACCGAGGTAAAAAACAATGGATTTTTCAATGCAAGAATTTGAACAATTAATCAATAAACCCCGTGTCATCGTTTATTTCACAACACCCTCATGTTCTGTTTGCAAAGCTTTCTTCCCAAAATTACAAACCTTTTTAAATAAAATAACAAACATCGAATTAATTAAAATCAATATTGAACAGCATCCCCTGTTACGTGGTCAATTATTGATCTTTTCTGTGCCGACTTTAATCGTCTTTATTGATGGCAAAGAAGTATGGCGGCAGTCACGTTTTCTTGATTTGTATCAGCTTGATGCTATCTTAAATAAGTATTAAACAAAAAGAATCTAAGCTTACTTAGATTCTATTTTAATAAAAAGTCCTTGCCCTTCATTGTTTCTGGTTCAGAAAATGATAAGTTAGGAAATCCTTGCTGTCTTAACGCTTCATAAATGACAATCGCCGCAACATTGCTAACATTTAAGGTTCTTACGACATCCGCCATCGGAATGCGGTAACAATGTTCAAAATTTTCTTTCAACAAAGGGTAGGGAATTCCTGTAGATTCTCTGCCAATAAAAAAATAGTAGTTTTTTAAAGGATCTTTTAAGTCACTTTCAAAAAAACTTTTTTGTCCATATCTCGTTAAGTAGAAATACTCTCCGGGATTTTTTTCATAAAACTCCGTAATGTTTTTATAAATGATGTATTTTACTTTAGGAATATAATTGACACCCGAACGTTTAATCGCTTTTTCATCTAATTTAAATCCCAAGGGTTCAATTAAATGCAAGGTGGTATTTGTTGCAATGCATGTTCGCATAATATTCCCTGTGTTTTGGGGGATTTCTGGTTCATATAAAACAATATTAATTCCCATGATGACCTCGTAAATATTGTAAATGGTTTAAAAACCATTGTTTGTTTGATTTTGTTGCTAACAATGCATTTTCTTCATTTGTTAGTGGTTCTTGCTGATTTTTTAAAACCATGAGATTGCGAAGCATGCGTTCGTAACCAATCCAATTCCAACTTTTCATTTGATATTTTTCTTGGTAGCTTTGGTTGTCTAAAGCAAGCATTTCCGAAAATGAAACAGCGGACAATTCGTCCCAAGCAAGTTCGGGAAGTGAATAATCGGGATGAAAATTATAAAAGCAGACATCTTGACACAAATCACATCCATAACAATTGATTTTCATGAAATCGTAAAGAGAAAAGTCTTGACTGTTTTTTTGTGAAAGATGTGATATACAGCGATTTTTTTGAAAACCACCATCTAATGCATGGGTTGGGCAAACTGATAAACAAGCACCGCAATGAGTACATAATTCATTAATTGGGCTATCATAAGCATCAAAAAGGGCACTTGTCATAATTGTCCCAATGGCAAAATAAGTCCCTAAAACAGGATTAATGATTAAATTATTATCACCAAGTGTTCCTAAACCGGCTAAATAGGCACATCTTCTTTCATCAAGCGGACTAACATCAACTCCAACAATCGCATCGGGCAATTCCCATTCTTTCACAAATTCTTCAAGCTTTTTTGTGACAACTATGTGATAATCCGTTCCATAAAACATTTTTGCCGGCAAAAATGATCCTTGTTTTGTCCTATTGGAATAAGGAAATAGACAGACGATAATGCTCTTGATTTGGGGATATTGGGGAAGAGAAGCAAACAATGAATAGGTCTCTTTCGCAATAACACCGGTATAAGGGTGTTTTTTTATTAATGATCGTTTAAGCATTTACGCCACCGCTGGTTGAATGCGAACTTTTGGTTGAAATTTACATTTAGAATACAAGATAATGCCAACATATAAAGATGCAAAATTACTTATGACCATCGCATACCACAAACTGGATGGTGGCAATAATAAAACATCTTTAAATAAAAGGATTAATGGCAGACGGAAAGCCCATAAACGAAGCATCGACATTATTAAACTAAATTTAGTTTCGCCACTTCCCTGATAAGAGCCCATAAAGACTTGGAAAATCCCCATGATTGCTAAATTGGTCATCAAGAAAAACATATATTCAACACTTAAATCTAAAGCTTCTGGAAGGCGACTTAAGAAAATAGCACCAAGTGTTTCACGGAAAGGTAATATAGCTAACCCACCAATTACACTGACAGTTGTAGCACAAATTACAGCCGCTTTAACCGAAGCCCGAGCACGTTTTTCATTACCGGCACCTATATTTTGTCCAACAAACGTCGCTGTAATACCCCCAATTCCCATAGAAGGCATTAAAACCAATGAATTGATTCTGTTACCAACAGAAAAAGCATTAACGGTATTTTGCCCATACGAGAAAATAAAAGCATTTACCAGTAAAAAGCCCAATGATGTTAACGCCTGGCTAATCGAAACGGGCCATGCCAACTGAAACAGTTTTTTTATCTCAGCAGAATCCTTGGTAACATCCGCCATCGTAATTGATACACTTTCTCCTTTGCCATGAAACATCATCCATATAAAGACAGGAACTAAAATCGTATGACCGATAACGGTTCCAAAAGCTGCTCCTAAAACGCCTAAATGCAAATAATATATAAAAACCCAAGTCATCAAAATATTAACTAAAATCATGAAAACATTTAAAACAAAGGGGCTAACGGTATCACCGCTTGCTTGACGACTAGCTTGAAAAGCAAAAAAGCCAAATAAAGGAATCATTTCAAAAGAACGGACGCGGACATAAGTTACCATCAACTCATGTTCAACACCCGATGCTCCCATCCAAGTCATGATAGCAGGAGCTAACAAAAACAACAAAGCATTCATTAAAAAACCTGCTAACAAACAAAGACGAAGTAGCTGACCAGCAACTTTATTAGCACGTTCTTTTTGTTTGGCACCTAAGAATTGTGCCATCATCGCTGCTCCAGCAATCATCATTCCACCCGCTAACGCCTGGGAAATACTAAATACAGGCCCAGTAACAGATATAGCAGCAATGGCTTCACTAACATGATCTTCAATAAAATTGCTGACAAAATACATATCAACAAAATCATTGAAAGCTTTCATGAAATTACTTAAAAAAATAGGAATTGAGAGAATCAATATGCTTTGATAAAGATTTTTACTTTCTAATATTAATTTTTGTTTTGATGCTACTGGTTGCATAGATATCTTCCTTTTAAGTATATGTTATTATATTACATCAAGCACTTTTTCTCAAGGTTTTTCTAAAAAAGAAATGGCTCTTCCTAACTGAAATAATGCTTAATTATGGAAAATACTTTTTCTAAATTGTCATGAATAACTAAAGAAGCGACTTTATCAAAGGGTGTCGGTTCTTTATTGATAATAATTAAGTTTTTGCCTTGGAAATAACTAATGAACCCTGCTGCTGGATAAACTAGCAATGATGTTCCCCCAATAATAAGGAGATCAGCCTTCTCCATCATTCCAATAGCTTCATCAACAACACCTTCATTAAGTGATTCTTCATATAAAACAATATCGGGACGGATTAATCCTCCGCAAGCACACTTAGGATATGGTTCTTCTTTGACTACGGTAGCAGGATATTTTTTGAAACATCGTTCACAATAAAATAGAGTCGTATTACCGTGTAATTCGATAACTTTTGGGCTTTTTGCAAGCCAATGCAAATTATCGATATTTTGCGTGATTATTACTTTAATAGCACCTTTTTGCTCTAATAAAGCTAATGTTTCATGAATGATATTTGGTTTTGCATTAGGGTAATAAAAAAACTGACGATAATAATCATAAAATAATTGAGGGTGCTCTTGTAAAAAAGATCTAGATAAGATTTCCTCAAAAGAATAATCTTTCAATTTATGTTGTAAGCCCATTGATCCACGAAAATCAGGAATCATTGAAGGGACGGAAACACCTGCACCACCAAAGAAAACGCCAAATTTGCATGACTTAAGTTGTTCAATGACCTTTAAACAAACTTCATCAAGCATTTTTCTTCTCTAAATCAAGGTATTTAAAGGTCAAATTAGGCCCAATGATGCTGTTTTTAAAATGTTTTTTAGTCGTTGTCCCCAATACTTCGACTCTACCCCGTCCTTTTTCGTCAAGGTTGCATCCCGAATTTTTAATTTTTTCTTCCCAAATAACTACTAAATCCGTAATCTCGGCTCCACGCAAATATTCTTCCATCTCTGTTCTCACAAGCATCAACAAGGGTGTGCTTGTTAGAACAACATCGATTTCTTTTCGAATGGCTGGTAAGAGCGTCTCTTTGGCTGTATAAAAGCTTTTAGATGTTTTTGTAATATGATTAAGGACAACAGCTTCCAATTCGTCACTTGGCAAACTATATAAATGATTATATTTAATGTTTTTTTGATATATATTTGCTTCCAAAACAGCGTTTTTCGCAAGCAAAACAATGTTTTTTTGCTCATAATGTTCGTTGACGTGGTCGATAAGCGAATCAACGATGTTAATTACAGGAATTTCTAAACTTTTTAAATAATCTTGGGCATATTCCCAAATTACATCACTTCCGACAATCAGTAATTTAATCGGTTGTTCAAGCATTCTTTTCATGTTTTTTTGTACAAAACCAAGGATTACTTCAGGTTTTTGCCCTTCATAAGGCATATTATCCAAATCATTAACGTAAATGAAACGTTCGTGTTTAAAAGTTTTACTTAAGAAATATAAAACAGGGAAACTTTCCATTCCTATATCTAAAAGACCGATGGCTTCTTTAATCATGGTTTCCACCTCTTAATAGTCATTATAACGTAATTTTCATTTTTGTTCAATCATTTTTGGCTTTTTGTACAAAACGCCCATATTCGCTTCATATGACTCTGTAATCGCTTTTTAACCAGATCACAAATAAATAATCAACTAATATTTAAGAGCATTATAAAGGATTTTTTTGTGTTTTTTTCTTTCATAGTGTATAATATACAAGAGAAAAAATATGTGAGGTTAACAATGCGAAATCTGAATTTAAACGAAATCACGAAAACTGTCTCGGAATTGCTCCTTGAAGCAAACACTGATTTAGGTGAGGATGTCTTTGCAAAAATTAAACAAGCGATAACTGATGAAGAAAGTCCCTTGGGTGTGTCCATTTTAAAACAAATTGTGAAAAACGATGAGATTGCGAAAACAGAAAAAGTGCCAATGTGCCAAGATACGGGAATGGTCGTGATCTTCTTAGAAATCGGTTCCCAGGTCATTTGGGAAGGCGATTTAGAACAAGCAATTAATGAGGGCGTCCGTGATGCCTATCAAAAGGGTTATTTACGGAAATCCGTAGTTATACATCCGCTTAATCGCATCAATACCAAAGATAATACTCCGGCGATTGTTCACATAAAAATCGTTCCTGGAGAAAGCATCAAAATAACAGCTGCTCCAAAAGGTGGTGGAGCAGAAAATGTCAGTCTTGTAAAAATGTTGATTCCTGCAGATGGCAAAGAAGGCATTAAAAAGCTTGTGTTACAAACAATCATCAATGCTGGCGGAAAACCTTGTCCACCAATTATTGTCGGTTTAGGAATAGGCGGTAATTTAGAAAAAGCAGCTATTATGGCAAAAGAAGCACTAATGCGTGATTTAAACGATGAAGCAAGCGATCCCATTATGCGAGCTTTTGAGCATGAACTTTTAGAAGAAATTAATAAATTAGGTGTTGGACCAATGGGGTTGGGTGGAAGAGTTACAGCTTTAGCTGTCAAGATTAACCATTTTCCAACTCACATTGCTAGTCTACCAGTGGCAATTAATTTACAATGCCACGCTGCCCGTCACAAAACAAGGATTATTTAGGTGAAAAAATGATTAAATTAACTACGCCTCTTTCAAATAGTAATATTGAACATTTGCATATCGGTGATGAAGTTCTTTTTACCGGAACAATATTTACAGCACGTGATGCTGCTCATGAAAAATTAGTCAATTGCGTTAAGGAGCACAAGGAATTACCTTTTGAACCAACAAACGCCATTATTTATTATGTTGGTCCCACTCCACCAAAACCCCATCAAGCCCTAGGTTCAGCCGGTCCAACATCAAGTTACCGGATGGATCCTTATTCTTTAGTATTAATGGAACAGGGCATCAAAGTAATGATTGGTAAAGGTGATCGAAGTGAGTCCTTCAAAACAGCTTTAGTCCAAAATAAAGCCGTTTATTTATCGGCAATCGGTGGAACTGGTGCATTACTTAGTAAAACAATCAAAAAAGCCCAATTAATTGCTTATCCTGAGTTAGGTCCTGAAGGAATTTATCGATTAGAGGTCGAAGATTTCCCAGCAATTGTTACTTATGATTGCTATGGTGGTGATTTATTTATAACAGGACAAAAACAATATGCTAGATAAAAAAGCCAAACATCGTTTGGCTTTTTCTTATTGATAATTTTTAAAATCTAAATTGGTAATTGATAAATGAAACATTTGCGAAAAGCGTTTTAAAAAAATAGCAACAATCAATAAATCAGCAGATCCTCCAAAACTAAGGTTTTCTTGAACACATTGTTTGGTAAGAGCAATCGGATCATAATCATTTACATTTATATTTGCAAATAAAGCTTTTATTTCATTATACCGATTAAGGTTATTAACTCGTTTTAATAAAACGGTGTCTTCGGTAATAGCAATAAGTTTAACAAGCACTTTTCTTAAAGTATCACTTGAAAAATCATCAAAATAATCAATAATGCTTCTTACACTTGGCAAGCCTTTTGAAACTTCCCCTCTTACACCTTTTATCGGGGTTTTTAAGTAAGTTTCGCTTCCAAAGGTCATCGGTAAGCCTGCCTTTTTTTGCATGGTTTCTAACTTTTGGCCAATTGAGGCTATTTCTGAAAATAAATCTTTTATACCTAAACGTAAACATTTTCCAATGGAATATAAAACTGCCCCTAAAATATAAATTAAACCTTTATATGAATTGACACCACCGGTTACATTCATCATTCTTGTTTCCGCATTTTTCCCAATAATCACTGCTTGTTCCAATGATTCATCATCTGTATTCGAAAAAAAACCTAAACTAAATAAATCTTGAAAATAAGGAATGATTTCACGCAAAGACAATTCCATTAAATGGTAGTTCATGTCAGAATGTGATCCACTATCTAATAAATTAACTAACCCAAATTTGTAAGGTATTTTTAATTCATCCAAACCTGCTTCTAAAACTAAGTTACCTAGAGCATTGACTAAATAATCATTGATTTTACTATATAAATAATCGATTAATGAAGAAAGGGGATGTGTTTTTAATCTAGCACAAATGACAGCATCTTGATTACAGAGCCAACATTTACGTCTGGGTAAAGAAAAATCGCTTCTTGATAACAATTGTCTTTTGTCATCATAAACATCTAAATCAATAAACCGACCCAATGGATGATTTTCTTCGATATCGATTGTCTTGTTTTTTAAGAAGAGGGCATCTTGTTTAAGAGCAAGTAAAACCCAAGGACCATCTGCACCAAAAAAGAAAGCTTCTTTTTCCACATGCAATTGTGCTTTTAAGTCTTCTAAAAATAAATTAACCAAGAAATAACTAATATTTAATTGCTTGTTGCTCCCGGGAATATTAGCTTTCACAATAACAATTGAGTAAAGAGAAGGGAAACTAGCAATAATTGATTGGCGCTTCTCACGCTCATCTAAACTGCTCTGCATATTATTTCTCTTTGCGTCTAATGATAATAAAAGCAATTAAGGCTAACGAAATGAAAACAGAATTAAGACTGCTAAAGCATCCTTGTCTCGTGGTTGGTTCAGGCTCAGGTTCTGGCTCCGGTTCTGGTTCAGGCTCGGGCTCTGGTTCAGGTTCTATTACTTCTTCTTCGACTTTCACAACAAAAGTTGCAAAAACATCACTTCTCCCAAAAACTGATGCCGTAATTGTCGCTTCCCCAACTCCCATGGCTTTTATTTCACCAAATGTATCGACAATGGCAACTGTTTCATCACTAGATGTAAAACGAATATCCAGTGACTGAAGGGGAATAATCGATAGTTCGGGCAATTTTAACTCGTTTGGTTTTAAAGTCAATTCGTCATAAGCATAAAGAATGGTTACCGGTTCTGCTTCTTCACCATAATCAATGACTTCTGTAAAAACAACATCATCAAAAATATCAATTGCTTTAAAAACAATTTCATTGGCATGGTACTTATTAATACCTGATAAATGACAGATGGATTCGTTTGATGGGATTGTGTTTAATAATTGATCATTAACCCAAATTTCATATTCTTTAATCTGGTTGTTTTCAAGAGAAGCCATCCAATTTAAAGTTGTATTCTCTAAATCGGTATCATCAATATAGAAATTATTTATTTTTCCATATGGCAATTTTGTGGATAAAACAATTGGTTTTTCTAAAATTGTTCCATCTTTAAATGCCACTGCCAAAGTATATTCATACAATGAATTTGGTAATAAATTGCTAATCGTTAAATTGGTTAAGTAACTTGTATTTAAATATTCATAGCCAATAATGTTGTTTTCTGAGTCCTTTAATTTAACACTATTAACATGTCCATATCCTTTGCTACCCCAATTGAACACAGCTTTTGTGTTGTCAGTGGCATCAATCTTTAAGGAAATTGTATCAAGATAAGCTTGTTTATCTAAAGAAGATAAAATTGTCGCTCCTCTTTTCGCAACTAAGGTAACTTCATCTTTGATAACATTGGATGAATTAATAGTTTTTATATGAAGTCCCGCATTATCAACACGGAAAATCGTTACAGAACTTTCTTTATCAAAACCAACTTCAAAAAGAGGATTAGGAACTAAACTGTATGTCAATTTTGCTCCTGCAGCTCCACCAGTAATGTAAACTGTCCCTTGATGGGGATCAGTCGATTTTACACCTTCATAAACAGGTGATGTTCGACAATAAACATGGTCATGACCAGTTAAAACGACGTCAACACCATACTTATCAAAAAGTCCCTGCCAATTTGCTCTTAAAACAGGTGAATAATCACCATAAACACTGCCATAAAAACTTCGATGCATAAAAACAACAATGTACTGAGCATGGTTTGTTTCCATAACATTGGCAAACCATGTTTTTTGTGCTTCCATTGCCGTGCCGCTTCTTGCGGCAGCTTCACTATCAATCGAAACAAAAAGGGCATTATTATATTTAAAGAAATAATTGGAATTACCAACACTGCTTACGCCGTTATTGGGATTGTTAAAAAAGCCATTGTAAAAGCCACTTGTAAAAGTAACGGGTGTAGGCGATGCATCATAGTATTCGTGATTTCCAGGTGTTGTTGCAATTGGCATGTTGCGCAAATTGTTTTGATTAAACAACATTGTCCATTGTTCTATTTTACCACCACGATCAACAATATCTCCAGAAAATAAGCTAAAACGAATATCAGGATCCAATATTAAAGCTTGAGAAATAAAATTATTAAAAATAGCTGCTGTTGCATCGCTATAATATTGAGGATCAGTTAGAAACAAAAAACTAAAAGGTGCTGTTCCTAGTGCTGTTTTAAATTTAAAAGTTGGGGAAAAAGCCGTTTTCCCAACACGGTAAATGTATTCTGTGTTTGGAGTTAGTCCTGTTAAACTAACCTCGCATGCAAAACGATTCGAAAAGCCCGTTGTCGTATAAGTTTTTCCGCTATCTGTAAATGTCGCATCATAGCCAAAAGGACGGCATTCACCAACAAATCTTTGAGCTTGGGAAAAAGTCGAATCCGTTGCAAAGGCCAATTCTACAAAACTGCCTTCAACATCGGAATGCCAATTGATATTCATTTCTGTACTCATATCTTCCCCAGGATTTGTATTGATGTAATAAGCATCAAGCGTTGCTGCTTTGATTGGTAAATGGACCACTAAAAACCCTACCAAAAAAAGCAAAACAAAAATTCCTAATTTTTTCATGATATCCTCCAAATTTCTCCTATTAATTATACTAAATTTCACACAAAAAACCTAGCGTTTTTCAAATTTTCATGGAAAAAAGGACCCCAAAACTAAATAGACCAACAAAATTACTTAGTTTTAGGATCCTTTTTTATTATTGCCCAGGAAGCCGTTATTACGGATGTGAAACCTAAAATTTCACCAAGGTGGAAACCGCTAATGTGCTAACTTTCGGGATTCTTATGAAATATAAGCGTTCACGCCCAGTTAGCCTAAGTTTCCAATATAACATCGTTCGGTTCGCATTATTATAAAAAGGCGAACTCCCCAGGCACTTTAAATTATAAAGCAAACTAGGGGGTTTGTCAAAGAAAACAACAATTACAGTTTAATCATGGCACCAACCAATGCCAAAGCCACCATAACCTAAATTAATGGCTACAACAGGACTAATTTCTAACGAAAGATGAATATGGATATTTTTGATTTCTGCTTCAATTATTTTAATTATTTTTTCAACTTTATCTAAAACCTGAACATGAGAAATGGAAATTTCAAAACGGCTTTTCACATTTTTCAAGTCTGCTTTAATGCGTTCTATAATAAAATCAACAATGGCTTTTTCCGTACGGAATTTATTATTTACATGTGTTTTTCCATTAATAAATTCTATTATTGGTTTTACACGCAATAAATTACCAATTGTTGCTTTTATTCTAGATAAGCGTCCCGATTTACGGATAGCATCTAAATTTTCCATAGCCATTAAAATGACTGAATTTGCTCTAAACGGTAGGGTATAATCAATGGCTTCTTGAATCGTTTTTCCTAATTCAACTTGTTCCACAAGGATTCTCACAAGCATTTCGCCTCCGACGGATGTGGACAGCGAATCAAATAAATGAAGATTTACATTAGTGATATCTTTAGCGGCTAATTGTGCACTGTTAAAAGTACCCGATAATGTAGAAGCAATGGTAACACACAAGATATCCGTTGCACCTTCTTCAGTCAATTTTTTGAAAGCTTGGATGAATGCTTGGGGTGAAGGCTGGCTAGTAGAAACTTTACGTCCTTCATCAACAGCCTTTAGGACTTCTGCTAAAGAAATATCAACACCATCGACATAAGTTTTATTGTCAATAATAACATTTAAGGGAACTACTTCAAGTTGATGCAAAGCCACATATTCTGGTGGTAAACGAAATGTACTATCAACGACAATACGGTTTTTCATAATTTTTTCTCCTTTTTTTATAAACTTTTTGGTATAATCAATCATAGATACCTTATTATAAACGATATCGTTTTATTTTGCTTAAATAATAAATGCAAAAAAATGACAAATTACGGAAATGTGTTAGGAAAAGTTATGAATTCAAAACAATTTCACCCATATAATTATTTGGACGCTTATCTTAAAAGACGTTTTAATGCTAAAACCATAAAAATCACACTTAATGGTCAGTTTTCTTGCCCAAACCGCGATGGTACTATTAGCACTTTAGGTTGTTTGTTTTGTTCGGAAAAAGGCAGTGGCGATTTTGCAGGCAATCCCCTTTTATCATTAAAAGATCAATTTTTAGAAGTAAAAACTAGACAAGAAAAAAAGTGGTCCAATGCAAAATATATTGCCTATTTTCAGGCGAATACGAACACTTATGGTCCATTAGAAAAAATAAAAAACTTATGTGAAGAAGCGATTACCCTTGATGACCAAATCGTTGCTATCAGTCTAGCAACACGATGTGATTGTTTGAATAATGAGATCCTCGATTATTTAGAATCTTTAAATAAAAGAATCCCTGTGTGGATTGAACTTGGTCTACAAACAAGCAATGACGAAACAAAAGCTATGTTAAACTTGGGATATAATAATGCCACATTTTTACAAGCCGTTAAGTCTTTAAACGATCGCCACATCGAAGTCATTGTTCATATCATTAATGGACTTCCTAATGAAACAAAAGACATGATGCTAAAAACAATTGATTTTATCAACCATTTACCAATTCAAGGGTTAAAAATCCATAATTTAGTCATAATTAAGAATACTCCTTTAGGATATTGGTTTATGAAAAATCCTTTCCCAATGCTCTCGTTAACTGAATATCTTGACATCCTGAGCGATCAAATAGCAAAATTAAATCCCAATATTGTCATTCATCGTATAAGTGGTGATGCTCCTCATTCATTGTTAATTGCTCCAAAATGGTCCCAAAATAAAAAAATAATAATAAATGAACTTGATAAAACGTTGTTTTTAAAACATTATCATCAAGGATCAATTTATGAAAAAAGGTGTTCGCAATAGCGAACACCTTTAAATTGTTTTATTCTAAAGCAGCAATTGCAGCTTCATAGTCTTGTAAAGAAGCATAAGCTTCCGCAATATTTGTATCTCCGATTATTTTAACAGCTTCAGGAGTAACAACAGCATCGGCATTCATAAATAAGTTTTTCGTAGCATTTAATTGTGCTGGAGATGTTGTTGCTGTATCAGTAGCATTATTGAAATAAGCGGTTGTTGGAGCATCAATGAATTTATTATAATTGGCACTAATATGTGCTCCTGTGGAAACACGAACAAAATACATACCAACTGCGACTGTTTTAAAAGTGTTTTCATTTACATTAATCGCAAGGTAAGTATCAGTATTATTCATTTTTCCTAAATGGAAAGCTTGGTCGCCGATATTTTCGAATGAATTTTCAATAATATCAACTTGCACAACAGTTCCTGGAAGTGGTGATAACCAATTTATCCATAAAGCATCATCAACAATATTTTTAAAAACATTATTTTTAATTAAAGCATTGCCGGCCAAACCTTTTGTCGTATCAACGAAATAAACAGCGCTTTTTTGCAAGTTTTCAAAAACATTATCCACTATTTCCACATTGGCATTGTTGTCAATATAAAGCATGTTTTCTAATGTAGAAACCGCAACTGTTTGTGTAAAATAATTATCCACAAAAGACAAATTATGGCTATAACAACTTGAAGCTTCTAAGAAAGTTAAGAACCCTTTGCCGCTAGCAAGGCTTGTTTCCACAATGTTCTTTGCAAACATAAAGCCATCAATGTTTTTCGCAACAACAGTCGATGTTCCAGCAGTGCCCAAAGCATTGACAATATTAGCACTATCAATAAACTTAAAGCCCACAATGGCAAAATGGTTTAATTCTTTTCCAAGATCAATCGTTCCCGTCAAAATGGTTTCTTCGTTTCTCGTCCCACCGTTTGGACTGATATTAGCATTATTGCCGGCTAATGTAACATTGTTTTTCAAAATACTTATATTTTCACTATATGTCCCAGGCAACACGATGATATACCCACCATCAGTAATTGCTGACAAAGCATCATTAATCGTCACAAACGCTCTTTCTCCAAATTTTAAAGTTAAGCCATTGATGACAACTTCGTCTCCAGCTGTTTTTCCAGTTAGAGATGGATCAACATATAGAGCATTTATTCCTCCAAGAGAATTGAAATTATTAGTTATGCTCTTAACTTCTAAGAATTTGCTCATATTAAGCGTAATTGCTTCACCATTTTCATCACCGAAGAAATTATAAGCAAACTCAATTAATGCTGGATTAGTAATTTCCGTATCAGTTGTATTGCGACTGCGATGATAATAAACCAGTGGTTCACCTAAAAAGGCATTATATTGAACTTTGCCAATCCAAGGATAGGCTGCATGGTTTGTGGCAGTAGCATTATTACGAACCCATAAATAGTTTGTACATGTTTCAAAAATATTATGGGAAATATCAATATTAATTCCATATTCTTGATAAGCATTGCTCGAAATAGCACCGGAGAAGTCAATATCAGGTTGTCCGATGTTTTTGAAATGATTATTGGTAATGGTAACTACATGAGGATTAGCACTAGCTTTTGCAGCACCAACACTACGGAAGTATAAACCATTATAAGCACCAAGGACAGTGTTTGCGAAAACATTACCGTCAACTAAAAGTAATCCACTATTATAACCGCCATCAATCCTTACTGCATCTTGATCAAAATCAGTAAAGGTGTTGTCTTTAAGCGTAAAGTTTAATAAATTACCAACCATAATGTTTGTTGCTGAAACATTGCTAAAAGCATTATTAGTGATAATGAAGTTTTCCATGACAATACCTTGTTTCCAGAAAGTAAAGAAACCAACTAAATTATAATTTCTAGCAGCAGCCCAAGCGACTGTTGTTTCCGTTGTATCATACACTTTGTTATTAATAAAGGAAACATTTTTTACCGTTCCGTTTCCAAAAACAGAACCATTTCCTGTAAAGTCTAACCCATTAACAGTGATGCCATCCAAAGACGCATTTACGGCTATTTTCCCAGTAAGGATTGCTGCAGGAACTCTTGTTCCCGTATTAGGATCAATATTAGCATTTGGTCCTAAAATGGTTACTTGGTTATTAGCTACTGTTAAATCGCCACTATAATTTCCAGCTTTCACATAAATATTCATGCCATCTTTTGTGATTATTTTACTGAAATCAGAAAAAGCGTTTAAACCAACAATGTAATCAACACTTTCTAAAGTTACTGTTTGATAACGTTCAGCTGATGCCAAAGTACTGTCAACAATAACATTAACGTGTGTAGGTGTTGTTATTTTCTCAACAATTTTGATATCATATGTTTTAACTAATGTGTTTAAACCTTGACTAGTAATGGTAATTGTTGCTGTCCCAGCGGCTACACCAGTAACAAGGCCAGTTTCAGAAACCGTTACAATTGCTTCATTACTTGTTGCAAAAGTAACTAATTGATTTGCTAAAGTTGGGAAAATCAATGTTGATAATTGCATTGTCTCTTCAATTTGCAGAATTGTTTCTGGAATAGTGACAGTCAATTCTTCTGGAGTTGGCAAGATTACATTAATTGTTACAAAACCACTAATGGTTCCTAAGGCAATCGATGTTGCAACAACATCAACTGTTCCCACTTTAATCCCTGTCAATAACCCTGTTTCATCAATAAAGGCAACTGTTTGATCGGATGTCGACCAAGTAACGCTTTGATCAGCCAAATCAGGGCTTACTAAAGCGGTCATTTGCAATGTTTTTGTTAATTCTACTGCTGTTTTATTATCTGCTCCACTAACTGTAATACTCATTGGATCAGGTTCTATAACATTAATGGAAACGCTAGCTTTTTGAGTACTTAAAACACTTGAAGTTGCTGTTACCATTACTTGGCCAATGCCAACAAAAGTAACTAGACCTGTTGCAGAAACGGTGGCAATTGCTTCATTATTAACTGACCAAACAACTTCTTGCGAAGCTTTGCTAGGTAAAACAGTAGCATTTAAATCCATCGTATCGCCGACTTTCGCAAGCGAACTAGCTCCTGTAATGGCAACTTTTGTTGGATTAGGTAGAACAACATTGATTGTGATGGTATCGGATCCACCTTTTCCTGATGCTGTGATTGTTGCTGTTCCCACAGCAATACCTTTCACAAGCCCATTTGTTACTGTTGCAATTCCAGCTGCACTTGTTGTCCAAGTGAAACTCATCGATTGTGCTGGTTCAACTACTGGTGTTAATGTTACTTCTTGATCAATTGCAATTGTCATTGCATCTTGAGAAAAAGTAATCACAACTGGGTTAACTGTTATCGTTATCTCAGCTGTAACATCTTTATCTTTAACCTTCACGGTTACTTTAGCTGTCCCAGCGCTTACAGCGGTGACTTCTCCAGCGTCTACTGTTACAACAGCGGTATTATCCGATGTCCATTCATAGACTAATTCTTCTTTACTTGCGACAGGTACTAATGTTTCCGTGTCGCCTACTGTCATCGTCATCGATGTGTTTTCAAAGCTTAGTTCAATTTTCTCTTGGCACGCTACTAAAAATAAACCTACGACCAAGGTCAAGCATAAAACTACTAATTTTGAAAATTTACGCATACTTTTTTCATAACCTAAACCCTAGCATACTGACGGGTTTAAATTACTTTCCTCCACTTTTGTTTTTGTCAGTATTTTTTCCTTTTCAATTATAACATTTTTTCCATAAGCATTCCACCCTTTCAAACAATTAACTATAATTTTTTTTGAAAAATGAATAATTTCCATAAAAAAAGTCTTGGAAGGATTCCTTCCAAGACAGTTTTTTTGTTAAGCTGGAGTATAAACATGGGCATCCATATAAGTATAAGTATTTTGTGGATAAACATCCCATTGTTCAGTCCAAGGAACAGGGCTATTAAAGAAACCAGCATAAGGAGCTTTACGAACAAGTGTATATTCGCCAGTTGCACCTTCACCAATTTTCCAAGTTGACCCTGGATCAGTCCCTATAACACCAACCATATCAATGATAGCAGCGCCTTTTTTCAAAACAACAACATCATCGCCATTGTAATAAGTAACTGTACTTTCAACATATCCTGGCAATTTTTGTTCAGCTACGATTGAAGCATTAACGATTAGTAAAATATCGCCAGCAGCTAGCATTGTTCCAGCAGTGAATGTTAAAGAATTTTGAACAGTTGTCGCACCATTTGAATAAAGTTCGACAGTATATCCACCTAGATCAATAGGAGCACTTGTTGGGTTATAAATTTCTAACCATTTATTGTTGCTTGATCCTTCTCCATATTCACTAAAGAATAAATCAGGAGTTGAACCAGTAATGTTAGCATTTAGAATCTTAGCAGACATTGTTGCAGGATCTACTAAAGTAGTTCCATCAGCTGCAAAAATGGTATTCCCACTAAATTCTGTCTTAACAACAACATCAGTTGTATTGTTATTGTAATAGTAATTGACAGCCGGAATAGTTTTAAATGTATTTCCGAAGACGGTGATTGTTAAATTATCAGTAGCTGTTGCTAAATGATCAAGACGAATATCATTGTTTTCACTATCTTCAAAATAGTTATGAGTAATGATAACCTTTGTACCAGCGGCATCAATCAAAGTTTTTCTTAATTGAACAGCTCCGCCACCATAAGTGAAACCATTATTGATAAACTTGTTCTCTTGAATTTGAATTAATGTACAAGATGTTGTACCAACAAAAATACCATATTGACCAACATTAGTAAACGAGTTACCAATGATAATTAATTTGCCCATGACTCCGCCGTTATTATCATTCAAACGAAGAGCATCGGAAGGAGCATCAAGAATAACGTTGTTGTTGAAAGTTAAGTTTTCAACGTAAGCAATACGAACTGGACGGTCAGCACCAAAGCTAAAGAACTTATTATTGCTAATTGTAAAGTTCAAAACTTTTGTTTCAGCAGTCAATTGTTTGAAAACAATGAATCCGCTGCTTCCATCGCCAGAATAGCCATCAACGATATTATTGATAAACTTGAAGCCATCAATTAAACCAGCTGCTTCGCCAGTAACGATACATGTAGCGGCATTGTGGTTAAATGATAGACCATTAATAACAACGTTTTTAACGGCAGTTGCAATTGTAATCTTGAAATTGATAACTGCTTCGTCAACACGTGTACCAGTATTGGCATCAATATTCGCATTTGGACCAATAATTGAGATATTATCTTTATTAATTAGAATTGCGTCAGTAGCTACATATTCACCTTTATTGACATAAATAGTCGTGCCAATATCAGCTAAAGCCATTGCTTCTGCAAATGTGTCAAATGCATTAACACCAACATAGAAATCTTTTCCACTGAAAGTAATCTTTGTTAAATCAGCTAGTTCAGTTGATCCGGCATCAACTAATAAATTAGTCGGTAAAACGCCTGCAACTGTAACATCGAATTCACCAAATACAGTTTCTAAATCTTTAGCAGTTGCTTTGATTTTAACTGCGCCTGGTTTCAAACCAGTTACTAATCCTGCTTCATCAACGATTGCGATAGTTGCATCGGATGTACTCCATACAACATCTTGAGGTGCAGTATTTGGAAGAACAGCTGCTTTGAAAGTTGCTGTTTCGCCACCCTTAAGAGCAGCGCTTCCGGTTACATTGACACCTGTTGGAATGTAAGAAGTAACGATACCAGCTTCTAGTTCAGCAACTGTGTTATAAACAACTAAATTGCTTGAAGCAACTTTATGATGATCAAATTGATCAACAGTTGTTGTTGCTTTTGTTGAAGCATCAGTACCATAGAAATTGTAATTGATATAAACTTCATCAACGTTTGTTACAGTAGTATCAGAAGCATTTAATAAGTTTTGGAAATACTTCGTAACGCCATCAGCATCGATGAATGAATTGTATTCAATATATGCACTCCAAACAAGGTTCTTAGTTGCCCAAGTATCAACATTAGTTACATTAGCACGTAAGCTAATATAATTTGTACAATTTTCAAATGCATTGTAGCGAATATTGAATGTGGCATCCATTTTTTCACCGAATCCGGTAGTTGCAATGGCACCTAGTCTTGTAGATGCAGGAATTTCAGTTGCGCCTGCACCACCAACATTTTTGAATGTATTGTAATAAATATTGGCAACAAAATCAGGAGCATTAATACTTCCACTATAAGATCTAACGAAAACACCATTGTATAGAATATTTTCAAAAGTATTATTCTTAATGTTGAAAACGCCACCTTGTGAACCATAGTCTAAACGGATAGCATCACGGTCACTATCAGAGAATTCGTTTCCTTCAATTGTTAAACCATTTACGCAAAGCAAGAAGATATTTGTATCATGAACGTTCGAGAATTTATTGTTTCTAAATTCAAAATTCATTAACCAACGGCCATTTGGAACTAAACTAATAAATCCAGGAACAGTCGTATTTACTTCTGCATTTAATCCATAAGCTGTGTAATATGTTTGTTTCCATAAAATTGTTGTTTCTGTTGTATCAAAAGCATAGTTGTTTTCATACAAGAAACGATATTGATTTCCTGATGTACCATATTCACGAATACGGGCATTACCAGTAAATGTGAAACCTTTAATAGTTACATCATTTGCATTATTAATAAACCAAACTTCATTAGAAATAGTTGCTGTAGGTGAAGCAGCTAAGAATGCTGTTTCATCAACTGTTGGATTAATATTTGCATTTAATGTCTTCAAAGTAACGCCTTGAGTGATTGTTATTTTTTCTGTATAAGTTCCAGGAAGAACAACAATTGTTTGTTTTGCTTCAGCTACTTCTAATGCGGAAACAAGAGTACTAAATGCACGTGTTCCGTAAACTAAAGTCAAACCATTAACAACAACTTCGTCACCAGCAATTTTTCCTGTAATAGTTGGATCTACAAATAAAGCTGTTAAAGCATCATTGTAATCTTCAAGCGTTGTGTAGTAAGGAGCAAATCCCTTGTCATTTAAACCAAGGAATTCTGAAGCTACTGGTTCAACGGCGAAATAGTTAAATTGACCATTAATAATGTTGTTTGCGGAAGCAGTTGTTCCACCATTGCTAATATAATCACAAGGGCCATCAACTGGATCGATACAAACGCCTTCATTGAATTTGTTGAAATTAACATTAATTTCAAGTTGTTCAGCAGTTGCAGTTCCTGTTTTGAAACGAACATCATGCCATGCAGTGTTGTGTAAGAAATTATTGTACTTAATGTTAACAACAGTCTTTGGTGCACCTGAATCAGGAACAAAGTTTAACATATTTGTTAAGCCATAAACACCTGTTTTGTCAGGATCAACACCGATATCATTATTGATAATATCGACGTTAGTTGCACTATAGCGACCAATAACAATTGGGTATTGGCCATTCATTCTAAATGTATTGCCCTTAATTAAAACAACGCCTGCGGCACCGCAACCAGTTCCTGGAGCAGTCCATCCGGAGTTTCCAGTACCTTCTAAGCGAATAGCATCAAAGAAACCGTATAAGTAATTGCCTTCGATTGTTAAATTGAAAGCATTGTTGATACGAATTCCACGATAGCCTAAGCCTTTAGTGTCATTTAATGAGCTGTTCAAAACTTTAATGTCTTCATTCTTTAGTAAATCATCAGTGATTCCAAAGTAAATAACTCCTTGAGCAGCATCAACTGTGCAATCATAAGCATAAATATTTTCAACTGTGATATTTTTAAGTTTGCTTCCAGAATAAATTTGTCCTTGAGCTGTTAGGGCAAGTCCCTTAATAATAACATTTTCAACAGTTCCCAAAGTCAATTTCTTTGTTAGAGTTGCTTCTGGTAAACGACCCTCTAAATCTGTAACAGGGTTAACTAGAGCATTTGGACCTAAAATGGTTACATTGCTCATATTCATACTTACAGCTTCTTCATATGTTCCTTCAAGAATAAGAACAGTTGAACCATCAATTACTTTCGCCATACCTAATGAAAGTGATGTGAATGCATTAATGCCAACAATGTAATCTACACTGTTAACAGTGATGGTTGAGTAACGATCTGCTGTAATATTTGCATCGATTAAAATGTGCAAATAATCTGGGCTAGTAATTTTTTCTACAACTTTTACAGTGTAAGTCATTAATACTGTATCTAAAACAGCACTCTTTACGATAATGGCAGCATCGCCTGCAGCTACACCAGTAACTAAACCAGTGGCAGAAACAGTTGCAATTGCTTCATTGCTCGAAGAATAAACGACCTCTTGTGAAGCCTGTAAAGGTTGAATAAGCGCTGTCAATTGAACAGTTTCTTCAACTTGAATAATTGATTCAGGGCCAGTAACACTAATACTTGTCGGAGCTGGTAAAACAACAGTAATAGAAACAGAACCAGATACTGTTGCTAAAACGGAAGATGTTGCAATAACATCAACTGTTCCGATTTTTAATGGTGTTAATAAACCACTGGCATCAACTGTTGCAATTGTAGCATCAGATGTTGACCAAGTTACTCCTTGATTAGCTAAATCAGGAGAAACACTAGCAATCATTTGTAAAGTCTCACTAATTGTAATGGAATTTTTTCCTTCAGCTCCAGTTACGGCAATTGTTAAAGGATCAGGAGCCCCAATTGCGATTGTGGCAGTTGCTTTTTGGGTATCAAGCACCTTTGAAGTTGCAGTAATTGTAACGGATCCAATTCCTAAGAAGGTTACTAAACCAGCAGGAGAAACAGTTGCTAAAGCAGTATCGCTTGATTTCCAAGCTACTTCTTGCGAAGCTTTGCTAGGTAAAACAGTGGCCCCTAGTTGCATTGTTTGACCGACTTTTGCGGCTTCCAATGCTCCTGTAATGGCAACTTTTGTTGGATCAGGTAGAACAACATTGATTGTGATGGTATCGGATCCACCTTTTCCTGATGCTGTGATTGTTGCTGTTCCCACAGCAATACCTTTCACAAGCCCATTTGTTACTGTTGCAATTCCAGCTGCACTTGTTGTCCAAGTGAAACTCATCGATTGTGCTGGTTCAACTACTGGTGTTAATGTTACTTCTTGATCAATTGCAATTGTCATTGCATCTTGAGAAAAAGTAATCACAACTGGGTTAACTGTTATCGTTATCTCAGCTGTAACATCTTTATCTTTAACCTTCACGGTTACTTTAGCTGTCCCAGCGCTTACAGCGGTGACTTCTCCAGCGTCTACTGTTACAACAGCGGTATTATCCGATGTCCATTCATAGACTAATTCTTCTTTACTTGCGACAGGTACTAATGTTTCCGTGTCGCCTACTGTCATCGTCATCGATGTGTTTTCAAAGCTTAGTTCAATTTTCTCTTGGCACGCTACTAAAAATAAACCTACGACCAAGGTCAAGCATAAAACTACTAATTTTGAAAATTTACGCATACTTTTTTCATAACCTAAACCCTAGCATACTGACGGGTTTAAATTACTTTCCTCCACTTTTGTTTTTGTCAGTATGAAAAACGTTTACATTGTATTATAGCATATAAAAAGTGCTAATTCTATATATAAAAAGTATTTTTTCGAAATTTTTTATTTTTGTTAATAAAAAAACTGCTCTTAATGGAGCAGTTTTTTCAAATTACATTTTAAAATATTTTTTAATATCTTCGATTCGATCGACTTTTTCCCAGGGCAAATCTAAATCTAAACGCCCAAAATGGCCATAAGTAGCTGTTTGCTGATAGATTGGTCGGCGCAAATTTAAAGTATTAATGATGGATTGAGGAGTTAGAGCAAATAATTTCCTTATGGCAATAACTATTTCCTCATCACTAAACGAACTTGTTCCAAAAGTGTTTACTAACACTGCTGTTGGATCGCTCATTCCAATAACATAACTTAAACCGATTTCTAATTTAGTAGCAACTTTCGCGGCAACAAGGTTTTTCGCAATATATCTAGCCATATAAGAACCACTACGATCAACTTTTGTAGCATCTTTTCCACTAAAAGCTCCACCACCATGGCGAGCATAACCACCATAAGTATCAACAATTATTTTTCGGCCAGTTAATCCTGAGTCACCTTTAGGACCACCGATAACAAATCGGCCAGAAGGATTAATAAAATATTTTGTTTTTTCATCGAGTAATGAAGCTGGGATTACGGCCTTGATGACTTGTTCAAAAACAAAAGCTCTCAAAGTTTCGATTGGCACTTGTTCATTGTGTTGCGTCGATATAACAACGCTATCAACTCTTATCGGTAGATTATCTTCATATTCGACAGTGACTTGCGATTTTCCGTCAGGTCTTAAAAAATCAACCATTCCTAATTTTCGCACATCAGCTAATCTTTTAGCTAATTTGTGAGCTAAACTAATAGGTAAAGGCATTAATTCTTCGGTTTCATCACAAGCAAAACCGAACATAAGCCCTTGATCTCCCGCTCCTTCACCATCACGAACAGCATTTGCGATATCCGTTGATTGTTCATTAACACATACTAAAACGGCTAAATTTTCTGCATCAAACCCGATTTTCCCACGATCATAACCAATCGAAAGAACAGTATCTCGGACTATTTTTTGAATGTCGACATAAGTTGTCGTCGTTATTTCGCCCATTACTAAAACTAACCCTGTTGTAGCAATTACTTCACAAGCCACTTTCGCATGAGCATCATCTTTTAAAATAGCATCTAATACGGCATCAGAAATTTGATCACAGACCTTATCTGGATGGCCTTCAGTAACTGATTCAGAAGTAAACAATCGTTTCATTTTTTCACCCCTTATTTATTTTTTCTTGCGACGATCTGAAGAACGTTCATTTGGGCGAACATTTCGATAATCGTTGCTTTTCCCTTTATTTGGCTTATTTTCTTTAGCCACTTCTACTAAAATTTTTCGTCCTTTTTGTTTAATAGCACTCAAATTTTGAATGAATGTGTCTTTTTGCGTAGCAGGTACTTCTACAAACGAAAAATTGTCAAACATTTCTAAATTGTTGATGTCATCTTTAGGAATCCCCGTTGTATCCGATAACATTTGAATTAACGTTTGTGGACGATAACTATCTTTTTTCCCTAAACCAACAAACATTCTTTGATCGGTCTTTTTAGTGCTTCTTCTTTCTCTTTTTCCATCAATAACAGCATCAGTTTTCACAGGTGTTAAGTCTTGATTATTTTCATTTTCATTTAATTCAAGCATAATCAATCCATAAATTAGTTCTTCCGCCGCTACTCCTTCTTCCGGATACTCAAGCACAATTTTGTTAATTAAATCCAAATATTTAGTGTCATTATCCTTAACCAATTGATGATAACGGTCAATTGCTTTCTTTAGAATGCGATTAATCCGTGCTTTCATTACTTTTTCAAGTGTAGGGATATCCATGGCAGTAATTATAGCTTTGGAATAAGCAACTATTCCTCTTAAAGTATGCATCTCTTGTTTTTTTACTAAAGTGATGGCTTTGCCTTCTTTTTGAGCACGACCTGTTCGTCCTACACGATGGACATAATATTCTTCATCCGTTGGAACATCATAATTAAAAACAACATCAACATCGTCAATATCTAATCCACGAGCGGCAACATCGGAAGCAACTAAAATATTAATTTTTCCTTCACGAAAACGTTGCATAACGCGATCACGTTGCATTTGTTTCATATCGCCGTGAAGAGCTTCAACTAAAAAGCCTCTTTGCATTAACATGCTTGATACTTCATCAACCATTTTTTTTGTATTGCAAAAAATCATCGTTAATTGATATTCATTTAAATCAATAATTCGGCTGATAACTTCGATCTTATCTTTTTCATTGACTAAAATAAATTTGTGTTCTAACAGTGGGACAGTTAATTCATTATGACTTACACGAACGACTTTCGGCGTTTTTAAGTAAGTTTTTGCTAACTCTTCAATCCCTTTAGAAATAGTTGCGGAAAAGAACATTGTTTGATGCTCACTGCTGATTTCTGTTAATATTTCATCGACATGTTCACGAAAGCCCATGTTCAACATTTCATCAACTTCATCCAAGACAACCATTTTTACATCTTTTAATTTAATCGTCCGACGGCTAAGATGATCAAGTAATCTTCCAGGAGTACAAACGACAATTTGTGGATGATTCCTTAAACCTGATATTTGTTTTTCAATATACTCACCACCATAAATGGCGACGACTTTTATTTCTTTTTGAAAAAGAGCAACTTCCCGAATTTCTTCCGTAATTTGGACAGCCAATTCTCTTGTTGGTGCTAAAACTAAAGCTTGAATGGAAGATGATTCCCAATCTAATCTCTCTAAAATGGGGATAGCAAAAGAAAGTGTTTTTCCTGTTCCCGTTGGTGCTTGAGCAATAACATCATGTCCATCCAGGGCAAGGGGAATGACTTGCTCTTGCACTTCCGTCATTTCCATAAAATTTTTGTTTTCGATACCTTTTTTAATAAAAGTGTCGACATTTAAACTAGTAAATTTATTCATAAATCCTTTCTTAAAAAATACCTCTTTCTTTAAAAAGAGATATTATGGGTTATTTTCCAGAAACTTGCAGACCAATAAACTTGATCGATGGTGTTCCTATACCATTATACGATAGCTTTAAATCATTTCCAACACTATCGACATCATTCATCATTGTTAAAAAGTTACCGGAAACAACAATCAAATTAACTGGGCGATCAATCTTACCATCAGTGATTAAAAAACCTGAAGATTGCGCACTAAAATCACCTGTGATTGGGTTAGCACCAGCATGAAGCCCCGCTAAATCAGTAATTAATAGTCCTTCTTTTGTTTCTAATATCAATTGTTCAAGTGTTTTTTCTCCGGGTTCAATGATTAAATTTGTTCCACTAACATTAACTGTTGCGGAAACAGATGGTTTAAAGCCATTCCCCGTAGACGTTGTCTTAAAATATTTTGCTGTTTTCAAATTATGCAATAACGTTTTAAAAGTTCCTTTTTCTACAACATTCTTGCGATAACAAGCAACTCCTTCATCATCAAAAGGCTGTAAGTTGATGGCATCTTGATGAAGTGGATCATCGATGATGGATATTTTCTCGCTCATTATCTTTTGACCTTCTTTATTTAATAAAGGTGTCAATTTTTTGATAGCTGCTTCACCCGAGAAAAAAGAATCAAACGTGCTAAACAAATCAGTCATAGCTTCTTTTTCAAAAATCACTGGGTAATTTTTAGAAGGAACGGAAGAAGCATTGAGTTTAGCAATTGCTTTTTCAACTATTTTCTTAGAAACTAATAATGGATCTAAATCTTGATAATGCAATTTAACTTCTACTTCAAAACTTGATTGTGTATCATCATTTTCTTTCGCAACTGCTTGAGCAACCAAATAAGCAAATTCGTTAACTTTTTTTAAATTTAATCCTAATGAGTTAATGATTTCAATTGTTTGGCGGACTTCAGAATACCCACAATGAGGAACAAAAACAATTCGTGAATCAAGTGCTTTGATTTGTTTTTCTAACCCTAACACTAATGCAACTTTTTGTTCAATGGAAACTTTATCAAAACCACTGTCGGTCAATTGGACTTTTGGATAGCTTTCACTTCCTCCAAAAATAGAAAATTCTTCATTTGTTGTTAAAGAAATAGCATTACTCTTTAATGTATTAAGAATATAATCAAAATCTTCTTGATCGTTTTCTATTGCTAAATAAGCCATTTTCCCATTAAAAATTCCTCTAATGGAAATTGTTTTGGTATCATTAATGGTGTTTTTATCAATCATACCATTAAAGACAGAAAGGCTTGTAGCATAAGAATGATCGACATAAATTTCTAAATCAGAAAAACCCATTGCTAAAGCTTGACTAATTAATGTTTGATAATTCATTCTTGCACACCCCTTCCACCAACGGTCATATTTTGTACACGAATTGTCGGTTGACCAACATCTGTCGGAACTGATCCACTTGCAGATCCACACATTCCATGACCAAAAGCCAGGTTATCGGCAATCATATCAATATTTAATAAAACTAAAGAGCCGCTTCCTACTAATGTAGCCCCACGAACTGGTTTAGTAATTTTCCCATTCTCAATCATGTAACCTTCATTGACAGCAAAGTTGAATTCGCCAGTAGATGGATTGACACTGCCACCACCCATTTTTTTCGCAAACAAACCGAATGATGTTTGGGAGATAATCTCCTCAAAAGTATTCTTACCAGGAGCAAAAAACGTATTAGTCATTCTTGATGTCGTTCCATAACGATAGTTTTGGCGACGACTACTTCCTGTTAAATGATGATTCATTAGACGGCTATTACGGAAGTCAACTAAATAACTTTTTAAAATCCCATTTTCAATTAATATATTGCGTTTTGTTGGTTCTCCTTCGTCATCAACATTTAGTGAACCCCAAGCATTTGGTATTGTTCCATCATCAATAGCTGTAACAATATCACTAGCAACTTTTGTTCCTAATTTATTACAAAAAACAGATGATCCTTTTGCAACTGTTGTTGCTTCTAAGGCATGAACACATGCTTCATGAAGTAAAACTCCACCAAAAGCATTATAAACAACTACAGTCATTTTTCCACCGACCATTTCATCTGCATGAAGCATCGTAATTGCCGATGTCGCAATGCTTTTTGCAAACGCATCGATATTACTGTTTTCTAACAGTTCATACCCTTGATGTCCACCGATGTTGTCAGTTTGTGTTTGTGTTGATTTTCCATCGCTAACTACAACAGAAAAATTCAAAAATATATGACTTCGAAAATCGGAAACAAAGCGACCGTTGGAATTGGCAATCAAAACCTTTTGTTCTTCATCGCGAATATTACCTATTGTTTGCGTAATTTCCGAAGAAAAATCTTTAACTGCATCATAAGCTTTCGTTAAGTATGCCGTTTTTTCATCATTTGTTAGTTGAGAAGGTTTTTTGATAATCGGATTGATATTTTTTGCTTGTTCTTCTACTAAAGCTACTTTTATCCCTAAAGGTTGGCCATTAAACGTTGCAGCTAATTTTGAAGCTAAATCAAGTAAGCTTTCACGGCTTAAATTGTTTGTGTAACCATTGACTTCGAGGAATCCTTTTAAAATTCTTAAAGAAAGCCCATAAGTATGGTTCCCAGTAATTTTTGTTATTTTCCCACTTGTCATTTCATAAGCATTATTGTAAGTCGATTCACAAAAGATTTCTGCAAAATCGCCACCAGTTTGAAGAGCATGTTGTAACACTTCTTGACAAAGATTCTTATTAATCATTAACACACCATCCTTTATATTATATTATTATACCAAAAAACTACAAAAATATCAAGTAAAACAATATATTTAAAAAAAGCATCAAAATGATGCTTTTTAGTTCAACCATAACAAACTTTGATGTAAGCGTCGCATTGTTTCTTCTTTCCCTAAAATGTCAGCTATTTCAACTGAGCCACCAGGTGTAACGGCAACACTGCTTAGGGCAAGTCGTAAAACAGAATAAACGGCACCCGCTTTAACTTGTAACATTTCACTTGTTTTCACAATACTAGCATGAAGATTTTCTTCATTCCAAACATCACAATTATTTAAGACGTCAATGG
>JBFXJT010000011.1:0-34754 GCA_050174575.1 Bacilli bacterium | reverse complement strand
TACACTCTTGTAAACAGCGACTTTTATTGTTTGAAAATCTTTTGTGGTTTTTATTAAGATATTTTGTGGTCGATGCATAAAATCATTAGTTTTTGACCACAAAACCACAAACTATCTTAGAGAACCAATAAAACATAGGTTTGCACTTTTATTATTTTTCATAACCATTTGGATGAAGAGAATGCCATTTCCATGCATCCTGCACAATTTCGTTAATCGATTTTTTCGGTTCCCAACCTAAAATGTTCTTAATTTTTGCACTTGAAGCTATTAATTTTGCAGGATCTCCTGGACGTCTTGTAACAACCTGATAAGGTAAATCCATGTTAGTCACCTGCTTTGCTGCTTCGATTATTTCTAAAACAGAAAAACCTGTTTCACTCCCTAAATTAAAAATTTGGCTTTGTTCATTGTTCATCAAATATTGGGAAGCTAGGATGTGCGCTTCGATTAAGTCAGAAACATGAATGTAATCACGGATACAAGTCCCATCTTTTGTTGGGTAATCGTTCCCAAAAACACTAATTTTATCTCTTTTTCCAAGAGCTACTTCCAACACAAGGGGAATGAGATGGGTTTCCGGATGATGGTCTTCACCAATCTGGCCACTTTCATAAGCACCAGCAACATTGAAATAACGTAAACTAACGTATTTTAATCCGTACGCTTTTTCAGCCCACATCATCATCTTTTCCATCATTAATTTTGTTTCACCATATGGATTTGTAGGAATTGTTGGATAATCTTCTGTAATGGGCATAACCTCGTGTTCACCATAAACAGCAGCACTTGATGAAAAGACAATTTTGTTAACATTTGCTTTTTTCATCGCTTGTAACAATTGCAATGTTCCAAAAACATTATTATCAAAATAATCTAGGGGCTTTTGGACCGATTCACCAACAAGCGATTTTGCACAAAAATGAATTACTAAATCAATATCTTCCTTTTGAAAAACAGAATCAAGAAATTTTACATCACGAATATCACCAATATAAAGTTGTGTATCAATCGACTTTTGATGCCCAGTTGAAAGGTTATCAACTACAACAACTTCATACCCTAAGTTCATCATCATCTTGACACAATGGCTACCAATGTAACCGGCTCCCCCAGCAATTAAAACTTTCATCTTCCCAATCCTTTCATTACCAATAATTAGTGACACGCTCAGCAAAGCCTAATAAGTCTTTTATTTCAATCGTGTTTTCATCAAAAACAAGTTTTCCACTAAAACGTCCAAAAACTTGATGTTGGAGTGATTTAATAATAATGGCGTCTGTATCATCATGACGATCCAAAATAGGAACAAACGTCAATTCAACTTTTTCATCGCCGGAAGTAAACTTCCAAGGAGACAAATAATCAAATTTTCCATGTTCGTTTTTGGGAATAATAAACATTACTCGGCCTGTTTTATAAGCCTTGCCATCTAAAAACAGCATGTTTTCAGTTGCCTTAGATGTATCTCCAAAACCATAACCTAAATTAAAACCAATTTTGTGTCCTTCGATTGTGCCCGATAAAGATGACCAATACCAAGTATTCTTATAAGTCCATACTCCACGACCCCAATCTAAAACAGCCTGACAGTCAATACCTGTAAACAAAAATTCATCACTGCCAACTGTCGCACGACCTGTAGCTTGTAAGTTGTTAATTTTTTGGTTGTAATAAAAATGTTTTGCTTTATGAAATGGAGTAGCAATAACCATTGATTGTTGATTTGGAAGTTGTTTTAAAGTAATGTCACAATCAAAATCCTTATTATCGATAAAATTATCAAAATGAGCAATCAAACGACGCTTTTGACCATCATTAAAAAAATCAATTCGCAAATTTTTGTGATTGAAATGAACATCGCCAAATAATGATGTCGATGGAAAATTCGTTTTTCCTTTTGGCATAAAAGTCATTTGGCTTTTTGTTTTACAATAACCAGTTTCAAAGTTTAATACTGAAACACTCCCTAAACCCATATAAGAATTATCCGCAATTGTCAGTGCAATCCCATAGCGATCATTTCCAACAAAATAATAATCCCACTCTTTGATTCTTAAAGAACATGCTTTGATTTGTGAGCGTGAATATTCTTTGATTAAACTTGTGGAAAATCCGGCTTCACACAGATTGCCTTTTTCATCAAGTAACGGTCCTTTTGTTAGCTCAATTTGAGTCATCTTACTTCTCCAATTCTAATTGGATTGGAGTAATATGGGGATCTTTAAGTGATTCTTCTTCACTAATGATTTGGGCAACTCTTGTAGAGGCTGCTGCACCGAGGGCACCAACAACATCATCTAAGAAGGTATGGCAACGTTCACTCTTACCATCATCATTCAATTGTTTTACAATTCCTGGTTTGTTAACATCAATATCGCCAAAATTTGTTTGGCCAATAACTCCGTACATTGAAGCAATATTCAAACCAAATATTTCATCAACTCCAAACATTCCTAAATCGGCGCGCATAATGTCTTGAATTGGACTTCTAAATAAGCCCTCTTCCGTCATCCGATCAATTTCAATACTTAATTGGACAAGATGAAAAATATCACGGTAGGACAAAATTTTCTCAACACTTTCAATACAAGTTTTCATCTGAATGTTTTTGTTGTACCTTCCTTGTTGTCTGAAAGCTATTTCCGCAATATCTTCAATTTTGACACCGCGTTCTAGTAGTCGATCACGGTTCATCTTAAACATTTCTTCACGTGAAAAATAAATTCTTGGTTTCATTATTTTATCTCCTTATTTAAAACAATTAAATCTTTCCCTTTACCATTGAGGAAATCTTGAGTTGCCATTCGTTTCCCTGAAGGTAATTGAACTTCTAAAATTTGTAAGACTGAATTTTCACCACAACTTATTTCAAAAGACTTTTTATCTTTCCCAATAATGACACTAGGTTTGATAGAAGTTGTTTTTGGACTTACAGCACTATTATACACTTTAATATTTAACCCATCAAGTTGAAAATATGCTCCAGGGTTAGAGCAAAGCCCACGGATCTGATTAAAACAATCCGTAGCCGTTTTTGAAAAGTCTAAAAGTTCGTCGTCTTTTGTTAAATTATAAGCAAAAGTAACCATATTCTCATCTTGGACTTCTTCTTGGATATCTCCTTTTGCTAGTTGATCAATTAAAGGCAAAATCATGTCAGCACCTAATTCACTAAGTTTGGTAAACATCGAATCCGTATTATCACTTTGTAAAATAGGAATGGTTTGTTTTGCTAAGATATTGCCAGCATCCATTTTTTTAACCATTCTGATAATAGAAATTCCTGATTCTTTTTCAGCATTGATGATTGCTCTTTGGATTGGTGCACCACCACGAAATTTGGGTAAAAGTGACCCGTGAACATTGATACTACGAAAAGTTGGAAAATCAATAATTTTTTGCGGGATGAATTGTCCATATGCAGCAGTAACAATTAAATCAACAGGCATATTTAAAATTTCATTTGTGATTGTTGCAATTTTTTCTGGTTGTTTTATTAATAGTTGATGTTCCATAGCCCAAGTTTTGACGGGTGGAATTAATAATTTACCTTTTCTTGAAGCTTGATCGGGTTGAGTGATGACCATCATTATCTCATGCTGTGAATAAAGTTTTTCTAAAATCTTGACAGCAAACATGGGTGTACCCATAAAAATAATTTTCATAATTAACTCCTAACGAAATGTAAGCGGATATCTTTCAAAATTGACTATTAATTTTTGAGGTTTAAATTTGGAATTAACTTCATCAATTAAACGAGATACTTTCACAAAATCTTGATGTTTTATAATCAATTGGACTCCTCTTACCGTCGACAAATAAACAGGTCCTAAAACATCCCCTTGACTAATTCTTTTAAAAACTTTTTTAAAATAATTAGCATAATGGTAAATCTCACGATAATCACCAATGATAACTAATCGATTGATTTCTACAAACGGAGGATAAGATAAATTTTGCCTTTTTAAAATTTCTTGTTCGTAAAATTGTTCATAATGCTTTGTTGTTGCTTTAGTAATCACTTCATGCTCAAGGTTCATTCCTTGTATAAAAACTTGTGGAACCATTGAATCACGTAATTTCGCAATTAAAGAAAATACATTTTCTAAACTGCGATAATCGCCGTAATTGAGTAAATTATCGGCATTGATGACGCCAACTAACCCTATTTCCTGACTAATCAATGATAGCAAAAGTGATGTTCCGATAATGATATCAAATTGATCATTTTCAAATTCAGTTAAGAAACGTTCATAAGCTGATCGATCAACCATCGTTTCTGAATCAACTTGGATAAGCCGTACATCAGGAAAAACCATTAATAACCTTTCCTTAAGTTTTTCTAAACCAACTCCATAATTTTGGAATTGATGGCCACCACAGTGTGAACATTTAGGTTCTTCATAAGTTTCTCCACAATATGGACAACGGTATAATCCTTTTCCTTTATGATATGTCAGTGTTATTTCACATTTTTCGCATTTCAAAGTTCGTCCACAAGAAGAACAAATGGTAATCGGACTATAACCTAAGCTGTTTAGAATTAAAAGAGATTTTTTTCCTTGACTAATATTTTCCTTTAAAGCTTGTTTTAAAGCTTTGCTCAATACTAAATCTTCTAATTCTTCGCGCATATTGACAAGCATAATATCACGGTTGCTTGGTTTTCGGTATTCTAACAAGTAATAATTCGATAGATAATATTGATAATAAGTAGAAATTTTGGGAACACTTGAAGTAAACACTAGTTTGGATTGATGAAATTCACTTCGAAAACGTACAATTTCACTTAACTGATATTTCGGATTTTGTTCATTTACATAAAATGGGCTTTCTTCATCAATAACAATAATTAATCCAATATTTGAAAGCGGTAAAAAAGCACTTTGTTTTGTACCAATAACGATATCGGCGTTTTGTTCTTTAACCAGCCAATAATTATCATAATAATCACTATTGGATAATCGGGATGAAAAATTCAATAAACGGCATCCATGAATATTTACAGAAAAATAATTGAAAACTAATGTATTTGTTAGAATAGTAGGCGTAATAATTAACACTTGCTTTTTTTTCTCGATTGTTTCAATCGCAATGTTTAACAAAAAATCAAGTTTAAATTGTTCATCGTTGGTAAACAACAAAAAGGGTTTTTTGTTTAAATCTTGATATTTTTCTTTGAGCATTTGTTTTTCAAAATCCCAACTAATGGGTTTATAAACAAGGGGTCCAGTTTCTTCTTTTAACACTCGCTTTTCATCGACTCGTAGATAACCGTCTTCTATTAATTTTTTTAATAAATTTTGACTGCACCCCGTATTACCGATAATTTCTTCTTCACTAGCTTCATCCCTATTACTTAAAAAGTCCAAAATGTTTTGGCGCATGGCACCTTTAACGGGTTCACTTGGTAATATTCGGGAATAAAATTTGACTAATTTTCTTTTTCCATAAGTAAAAACATCAGAAGTGATGGCAATATTGCCTAAATTAATTTCCTTTTTTATTTTAGAATAATATTTCAACAATTCTCTTGTCATTAAAACTTTTTTCTTAGAACCAAAAATTAAAGCAAGTTCTGCATCTAATGCTTGAAAATTTATTACCTCAATGTACTTTCTAACCTTACTTTTTAAAAAACTAGGATACATTAAGTCAAGCGATTGAATAAAAAAACTTTTAGTTTCTTGTTTTATGAATGTTGCAAGCTCGATTTGTTCAAAAGTTAAGCCTTGTTCAAAATCAATAACGTCAATTATGTCTTTAACATTCATTGTAACATCAATCTGGTCAATTATCTCAAGAACATACCCCATGATTTTTTGAAAGCCAAATTCCACAAAAACCCTTGAGCCAACAAAAATGCAATTGGAAAACTCATTAGGAATGCGATACGTGTATAATTCATCCGTATTTTCCGAAGGTACTTCAACAACAATCTTTGCAAACATGGACTTTCACCTTACCTTTATTAGATTTTATCATAATTTACAAGATAAATAAAGGACTATCCTTTTTTTCAAAAAAAACTTGACATATGTCAAGTTCTTTTTCTAACTGTCTGTAATTATAACTTTCCCTTGAAGTATTTCTTCAAGTGCAATCCCGATACATTTTTTATTTTGGGGATTTGTTATTAAAATATTGCCGCCTTTTGCAATTTTTCTTGCTCTTTTTGCCGATCCTACAACTAATTTATATTTCGATTTAGTAATAGCAACTAATTGATCAATCGATGGATAGCGCATTCCATCATAAGTATTTGCCATTTATTTTACCTCCAACATTTCTTTATATTGATATATTGTTCGTTCAACTTTCGCATGTTCAGCTCGAATAATAGCCATAATTTTATCTGCTGCATTTTCAACAGTATCATTAACGACTATATAATCATATAAATATGCTAAATTAATTTCTCTTTGAGCCTTTTTAACTCGTTCTTCAATGATTTCTTTTGGTTCCGTGCCTCGTGACATTAACCTATTATATAAATCCTGCATTGAAGGTGGAGCAATAAAAACAAAAACAGCTTCGGGCATTTTTTCACGAACAATTTCTGCCCCTTGGACTTCTATTTCTAAAACGACTTCTTTTCCTTGTTCAAGTTGTTCTATTACTTTATCAAGTGGAGTTCCGTAGTAATTATTGACAAATTCCGCATACTCCAGCATTTTCCCATCTTGAATATGTTGTAAAAATTCATCTTTAGTAACAAAGTAATATTCTCTTCCATTAACTTCGCCTTCGCGGGGCTTTCTAGTTGTCATTGATACGGAATAGACTAAATCGTGTCCACTCATATCAAACAAAGCACTGCGGACAGTACCTTTTCCGACTCCAGATGGTCCGGATATGACAATTAATAATCCTTTGGTATCTAATTTCATTTTTTACCTCAACAAATTATTGTCCTTATTATACTACTATTAATGAAAAAAAGAAAGTTATTTTTGTATAAAGCCATTTAATATGATAAAATAAGCGAGAGGTTAGTTTTATGAGTTTTGATGGTGTTTTTATTCATCACTTGCTTTTAGAAATAAAGGCAAATTTAATCAATCAAAGAATCAATCAAATCAATGGTCTTGATCAATCAAGTTTTGCTTTTTTGCTAAGCAATCAACAACAATTTATTATTGATGTACAACCGGATACTGCCCATATGCGTTTTTCAAAACTTGATTTTATTTTTAATTTCAAAACATCACCACTTCTAAACATGTTAAAAAAACATTTAGAAGGAGCAATAATTAAAGCAATCGAGCAAAAAGATAATGACCGAATTGTTATATTTCATCTAGAAAATGATAATTTTTTAGGTGAAAAAAATACCAATTACTTAATTGCGGAGTTTTTTGGAAGGAACGCTAATTTAATCCTTGTTGACCAGCAATATTTAGTCATCGAATGCCAAAAAAAGATTTTCACATTAGGTGAACGTGAAAACAGGATTATGATCCCAAAAGTGGTTTACACTTTTCCAAAAAATGATAAAATTAATCCTTTTTTAGAAAAAGAACTCGCCAATCAAAATATTTATACAGGTGTATCTTCGTTACTGTTTCAGGAAATGATCAGCCAAAACTCTTTACAAATCATTAACGGTCCTACCCAACCAACATTGATAGAAGCTAACAATAAATACTATTTTTATTGTTTTGATTTGCCATCAATTATCGGAGAGCGAACTCCTTTTTCTTCTTTGTCAATGTTATTAGAATATTTTTATGTTCAATTAAAAAAGCAAAGTTCAATGAATATTGAACAAAAAGTATTAGAAAATTTTATCAAAAAAGAAAAAAATAAATTAAGCAATAAACTAGCAAAGCAAAAACAAGAGCAAGCAGAAGCTTTAGAAAACCTTATATATGAACAATACGGCAATCTCCTATCATCAAATTTACATCTCGTAAAAAAAGGAGCAACCAAAATTGAAGTCCAAAACTATTATAATAATTACGAACTTCTTGAAATCCCTCTTGATCCTCTGCTTGAACCCACAAAAAATCTTGCTCTTCTGTTTTCAAAATACAAAAAGGCTAAAAGGGCAATTATTCATATAAAAGAACAAATAAAACTTACCGAACAAGATCTCTTATATTATCAATGCCTTGAAGAACAAACATTAATGGCAAAGAAAAATGAAATCCAAGAGATTATGCAAGAATTGGGAATTGGAAAAGCAAAGAAAGTAATTAATAAAAAACAAAAACCGCAATTAACAGTTTTTGAAGATGCTGATGGCAATAAAATATTAGTTGGCAAAAATAACATTCAAAACAATTATTTAACACATAGTCTTGCTAAAAAAACCGATTATTTTTTTCATGTTAAGGATGCTCCAGGAAGTCACACCATTTTACAAGCCAAAAATCCGTCCGATGAAACTCTCGTTTTGGCTGCCGAAATTGCTGCGTATTTCTCGACAAAAAGGTTATCCAGTCAAGTAGCAGTTGATTATACTTTCAAAAAAAATGTGAAAAAAGTACCTAAATCAAAGGGTTCATTTGTAACTTATACTCAACAAAAAACGATTTATGTAACACCAAATATCGATATTATCAAACAAAAAACAAACAAAAAGTCTTAACCTGAAAAAATCAGTTAAGACTTTTTTTATCATACGTACAAAATGAATAAAATGGACAAGATGAACAGCTGGGTTTTTTGGCCTTGCAAAAATAACGACCGAAAAAAACCAAACGAAGATGAAGAGAGTGCCAATTTTTTGGTTCATACAATTGCATCAGGGTTTCTTCCACAACTAATGGGTTATCTGTTGTCACAAAACCCAAACGATTAGAAACTCTTAAGACATGAGTATCAACAGCAATCCTTGGAACCCCAAAACCCTCACTTAAAATCACATTTGCTGTTTTTCGCCCGACACCTGGTAAGGAAGTTAAATCATTAAAGTCGCTTGGCAACTTTCCTTGGTAATCTAAAACAACCTTTTTCGAAAGATTGATGATATTTTTAGCTTTCGTATTAGCTAAACCTAAAAAACGAATATGTTTTAAAACATCGGCTTCTTGCGCATGACTTAAAGATGCAAAATCAGGAAAATCTAAAAATAAAGTTTTTGTTGCTTTATTAACCAAGATATCCGTTGTTTGAGCCGATAAAACAACCGCAATTGTTAATTCATAATGATTTTGAAAATGAAGCTCACTTTGGACTTTTGGAAAAAGATCCGTTAAATGATCGAGAATGTCATTTGCTGTGAACATAAACTTTATTAAACAATTCTTGAATATTTTCTTTATTGTCTGGTTCTTTTTTTTCTTCCTGATTATTGACACGTAAAAGACGATCAACATAATTAATACTACGGTTTTTATATCGTAGCGTTTTAACAATCGCCTCTTCAATGGCTTCATCGGTGTATTTGTATTCAATATACCATCGAGAGACCATTTCTAATTCAATCGGACTTAATATTTTTTTAAATTCTTTTTCCAATATTTTCACGATTTCTTTTACTTTTTCATTGACATTATTTTCTTGGTTAGTCTGTTTGACTCCTTCAAGCAAATAGGACAATTTTTTGTAAGTATCATCTAAACTAAATTGTTCTTTTTCATCAATTGCTGATAACTCTAAAGCAACAAAGCCATCATTGACAAGCTGAACTATTCTTTTTGCTACTTCTTCTTTGGAAAGTGACATTGTTTCTACAAGTTCTTCTACAACTAAAAAGCGTTTACCTTGACGAAGCATGCTGTTTAATTTAATCAAAATAATGGTATTTGCTTCATCGAGTTTTAGGGCTCGATACTTATCCAATAACAGGCGATCGAATTCAATGATGTTATTTTTTAATAAAGTATACAATTTTCCCTCCTTAATTGATGGCTAGTTTTTCCAAAGCATCTTTAGCAGCATTTTGTTGCGCTTCTTTTTTGCTTTTACCAACGCCCACACCTAAGCGGATATCTTCATGGAATACCGCAAAACGAAATGTTTTGTCATGAGCTAGTCCACTAGCTTCTTGTAAAACATAACGGACACCTTCACGACTTTCGGCTTGAACAAATTCTTGAAGACGGCTTTTGTAATCAACAAAGAAACCTGGATCCTGAGCTTCAATTTGGCTAAAAACAAACTTTTCAAGAGTTTTTCTAACTACTTCGATTCCTAAATCGAGATACAAAGCTCCTAAAAACGCTTCAAACAAATCACCTAACACTGACGGTTTTGATTTTCCACCTTGTTCCAGTTCGCCTTTACCAAGTAATATGTATTGATCCAATTTTAAAGCTTGGGCATATTTGCTATTAGCACTAGCACAAACATATTTAGCACGAATTTTTGTTAATTGTCCTTCTGGTAAGTCGGGAAAGCGATGATATAGATAATCAGCAACGAGAAAATCTAAAATGGCATCACCCAAATATTCTAATCGTTCATTACTATTATCATGATGTTCATTAGCATAAGATTGATGAGTAAAAGCTAATTGATACAACTCCCAATGCTTTAAAGGAAGATTTAATTCACGGGCGAATCGTTTAACTTTTTCAAAATCATTATTCACTCGCTACCTCACCTTGCTCACCAATGATGTTTTTCATTTTTTCAATAACATTGCCTAAAACAACATTGCGAGCTTGTTTGATGGCATTCGAAAAAGCATAAGCATCACTTGAGCCATGGGCTTTCACAACAACACCATCGACACCAAATAAATGTGCTCCACCAACTTCGTCGGGGCTAAGTTGCTTTTTAAAATTTTTAAAAACAGGTTTTAAAAACAAATAACCCATTTTGGCGCGGAAGCTTTTGCTAATTTCTTGTTTAAAGAAGACACCAACAGCTTTTGCAACGCCTTCGCTTGTTTTCATAATCATATTACCGGTAAATCCATCAGTAATGAGGATATCACACGGTGTTGAAAACAACTCTTTTCCTTCGATATTGCCGATAAAAGTAATATTTTCATCTTTTTGCATTAATTCAAAAGTTTCTTTTTCGAGTTCACGGCCTTTTCCTGGTTCTGTACCGATATTCATTAAACCAACAATCGGTTTCGCAATACCCCAAACCTCTCTTGAGAAAATAGTCGCATATTGGGCAATCTGTAATAAATGTTCACTTCTCAACTCAAGATTGGCCCCAACATCTAATAATAAGCGATGTTTCCCACCTAGGTTAGGCAAAATTGGACATAATGCAACACGTTTCATCCCAGGAATACGACGAATAATTAAATGAGCAGCGGCAATCGTTCCTTGAGTAGGTCCGGCTGTTACAGCACCATCAACTTCTTTATTTTTAACTGCTTGAAAAGCTTTCACTAAAGACGTGTTACGATTACGACGAATTTCACCAATTGGATCTTTTTCACCCATATCGATCTTTTCAGGGGCATGAACAATTGTGATACGAGGGTTTCCTAATAAATGTTTTTTAATGATTTCTTCATCACCAAAAAGGACAAATTCTAAATCATCAAATTTACGAAGAGCCAATTTAACACCATCGATAATTGCTAGAGGTGCAAAATCACCGCCCATTACATCAATTGCTAATTTCACCATATGCCATCCTCCTTAATCAAGCATTTCTTTTTTGGAATCATAATTTTGTTTGACAATATTTAAGATTTCCTGATATTTTGGGTCATTAAATAGTGTGCTATTGTTGATAATAAACTCTGATTCTTGATTGATTGTCAATAATAAGTCTTTATCTAAAACTAAATCAGCCATTTTAAAAGCCACTGTTCCTGATTGTTTTTCTCCAAAGAAATCACCAGGGCCACGAATAATTAGATCTTCTTCTGCAAGAACAAAGCCATCACTGTTTTCTTCTACAAGTTTTAAACGAGCAATTGCTGTGGGAATTGTCGTATCACTAATCAAAAAGCAATAAGCTTGTTCATCACTTCGGCGAACACGCCCTCGCATTTGGTGCAATTGGGCGATTCCGAATCGGTCGGCATTAAAAATAATCATCGTAGTAGCATTAATTATATTGACACCAACTTCAATTACACTTGTGGAAACAAGGATTTGAATTTTATTTTCCGTAAATAATTTCATTACTTGTTCTTTTTCCTGAGTTTTTAAACGACTATGGATTAAACCTACTTCACAAATACCTTTAAAATGAGTACTTACTTTTTCAAATATTTCTGTTGCGTTTCGTAAATCCATGACCTCAGACTCTTCAATCATTGGTGTAATAACATAGATTTGATGATTTCGAGCCAGTTCTTCTTTCATATGAATGACAACTTGAGGAAGATCATTTTCCGATAAATATTTGGTAATGACCGGTTTTTTACTTCCAGGCATTGTTTTTATGATGGAAATATCCGTTTCCCCAAGAATGGAAATAGCTAAAGTTCGCGGAATCGGGGTAGCACTCATTTTTAAATGATCGATTAAATGACCTTTGCCAATGATCGAAACACGTTGTCTAACGCCAAAACGATGTTCTTCATCAGTAACGACCAATCCAAGGTGTTCAAATTCAACATCTTTTTGGAATAAAGAATGTGTCCCAATGACAATGTCAACTTTTTTATCTGCAAGACCAGAAAGCGTAAATTTTTTATCCTTAGAAGTTACGGAAGATGACAACATAGCAATTTGGACAGGTTCATTTTTAAATAAATCTAAAAATGTTTGGTAATGTTGCTGGGCTAATACTTCTGTAGGAACCATAATTGCTCCTTGATAACCAGCTGTAATAGCTGCATATAAGCAAATAGCAGCAACAACAGTTTTTCCACTACCAACTTCACCTTGTAAAAGACGGTTCATTTTATATTCTTGGCGCATATCTCCTAGAATATCATCAAGTGCTTTTAATTGATCAACTGTTAATTTAAAAGGTAAACGGTCGATAAATGACTGAACTTTTTGTTCGTCATAATTTATTGCGACACCTTGAGGAAAATGTTTTCGCATAAAAAACATATACTTAATCTTCAATTGATATAAAAATAATTCCTCAAATTTAATTCTTTTTATTGCCAGGTTAATTTCATCAGTATTTTCAGGGATGTTAATATATTTTAAGGCATCATGGAAAGGAATTAATTGATACTTATTAAGTAATTCATCAGGGAGAATATCCGTAATTTTGTCCCCATAATCTTCAAATACTTTTTCCTTGATTTCTAACACTTTTGCATCGGAAATACCTTTTATTCCGAAAATAGGATTAATATTATTACCTAATTCTTCAAAATGAATTTCCGAAGCAGTAAATGATTTCATGTTCTCATTGAATTTTCCTGTTAAACGAACATAGACTCCATAGAATAAGCGTGTTTTTAAAAAATGTCGATTAAAAATTGATACCCTGATTTTTTGTCCATCAACATCAACATAAAAATTCATCACGGATAATTTCGTTTTGACTGAAGTAACAGTTGCTTTTGATTGGACAACTCCAGCAATCGTTAAACTAACCCCTGCTTGAGCCTCTTTAAAAGGAACGATGGTATAATCATCAAACTTACTTGGAAAATTAAGTAATAGATCTTCGACTGTCATAACATTGCTTTTTTTAAAATAAACTACTTGTTTTGGAGTGATATATTCAATCTGGCTCAGTAAAGTATTCTTCATATGCTTCCTTAATTTCTAAAAATTCCCTATAATAACAATAAAAAGGGCAAAAGCCCTTTTCTATTCTATTGCTAGAATATAACTATAGACTTCTTGATTTCCTTCAATAACATCAATTTCAAGATTACTATAATTTTTCTCAATAAATTTAACTAATTCATTTGCTTCTCTTTGAGTAACATCCTGACCATAAATAATCGTAATAATCTCTTTTTCATCGGTAATTCCTGCTTTTAATAAAGCTTTGACCGCTTCGGATCGTCGACGGTTTGAAGCAACAATTTTATTATTACAAATGCCAATAAAGTCATCTTTTCGAATATGGATACCATCAAGGTCCGTATCACGTATCGAATAAGTAATTAAACCCGTAGTTACATTATCAATCACTTGTTTTAAATCATTTAAAATTTGATCAGGTTCACCATTTAAATCAATCATGGTCAATGCAGAAAAGCCTTGAGCAATGCTTTTTGTTTCTAAAACATAAACTTTGCTTTCTTTATAAATCTTTGCTGACTGTCTAGCAGCTAAAATGATATTTTTATTGTTTGGTAAAACAATAATGTTTTCTGCATTCAGTGTATCAAACCCACGAATAAAGTCTTCAGTAGACGGATTCATACTTTGACCACCAGCAACGATGTAATCTGCACCCATTTCCGTAAATGTTTTGATGATCCCACTACCACTAGCAACGGCCACAATGGCATATTTTTTGCGTACATCTGGCTTTTTAGGTGCTGCAGGAACTTCTTCAGCAACTCCGTTACCGTTATTGGCAGCCATCATAAACTCTTTATTTTCATGATGTTGAATTGTCATATTCTCAATTTTTAAAGAAACAAATTCACCAAATTTTTGCCCAATATTTAAAACATCACCAGGCGCCAAAGTGTGAACATGGACTTTTAGGATATCTTCATCATGAACGACAACGATTGAATCTCCAATTGGTGATAACATACTAGTTACGACACCTTCATTGAATTCACTGGTATTTGCTTCTGGTTTCATCTTAACAATAAATTCTGTACAATAGCCAAATGTTACATCAACATTGCTATTTAAGAATTTAGTACTAACAGTATGCATAGCCCCTTCAACCGGTTTTTCTGATAAAAATTTTCCTTCTAAAGCTAAAGACATTCCTTCAAGGACGTAAACTAACCCAGCACCACCACTATCAACAACCCCTGCTTCTTTCAAAACAGGAAGAAGATTTGGTGTTCTAACTAATGAAGCTTTGGCTTCATCAATCAATTCAACAAAGAATTCATTAATTGACATTCTTGAAGAAGAAATCTGCATCATTTTTTCAGTTGCTTCGCGCGCAACTGTTAAAATGGTTCCTTCAACAGGTTTCATAACTGCTTTATAAGCTTGTTTTACACCCACATCAAAAGCCTTGGCAAGCCCGATAGCATCAACATGGTTGTGTTCTTCAAATCCCTTATATATCCCCCGAAATAGTTGTGATAAAATTACACCGGAATTTCCTCTTGCTCCCATCAACATCCCCCGTTGAAGTTTCTTAGAAAATTCACTTATATTCAATTCATCAGAATTATAAATTTCGTTAATTCCGCCTTCCATTGTCATTCGCATGTTTGTTCCAGTATCACCATCGGGAACTGGAAAAACATTAAGCGCATCAACTTGTTTATAATTTAATTTTAAATTTTCTGCCCCATTTAAGATAAGGGTTTTAAATAATAACCCATCTAATTTAAATATATCCATTAAATCCTCCGAAAATCAGTCAAAAATAACTTTTTTTTAACTATCTATCCTACAAATATTAATACATTTTTGTATTATAACACAATTTCTGCTTTCTAGCAAGGAAAATGTGCTGTCCCCCATGAACTTACCTCTAATATTAAATCGAATAAAGGAAAAAAGTAAATATTGCTTGCCTTTAAAAAGCCGTTGTGGTATAATATGAAAAGTAAAAAGTAGTTAATACATTTTTAAGGAGGTTCATCATGCCACGTAAATGTTATATAACCGGCTTAGGCACAGTAACGGGAAATAGTCGTTCGCACTCACTAGTAGCTTCTCGCCGTAGTTGGAAAGCAAACTTACAAAAGGTTAAAATCGTTGATACTGATGGAAAAGTGAAACGTGTTTATGTTTCCACAAAAGCATTAAAATCAGGTTTTGTGCAACGCGCTTAAATGATTCTTTAAAAGGGCTGATAAAGCCTTTTTTTTATTCATGGCTTTGCTTTGTTTCAATAACCAATAGTTTTTTATTGTTAACATCTAAAAAACCATCGGACACAAGTTCATTACTTAAACATAGATTGTCTTGAATGGCTAAGTGATAATTTGTTAGGGGATATTTAAAACCCGTAAGTGTAATCATTGTGTCATTTTCTAAAGCAAAAAAGGAAAAGTATTTAAACTCCCGTTTTTTTAATTTGGTTGGATGATCGATAATCCGAATTATATTTAAATCATCAACAACTTCAATGTTAGCATCCGAATGTTTGATGATTACATTAAGAATGGCATAAAAATGGTCAAGCCTTCCGCCCGTTCCATTATAAATAATAATTTTTTCATGAGGAATATTTTTCACTTCTAAAATGGCGAGTTCTAAATCGCCTTTTTCTTTTTCTTTAGGATAAACTTTGACTTTCGAACATCCCATCACTACTTCTTCAATGTTACATGAATCAAAATCACCAATACCTAAATCGGCAGTCAAACCCATTTGCATAATATTATTTATACCGCCATCGACCCCAACCAGCATTTCATCTGGATCATGATGATATAATTTTGAAAATAAGTTTTCTCCAGCGGCAACAATTTTGATAATCATTTTGCTTTTAACCTCCGTATTGCTTCTTCTCTGTCTTCTGCTTTAAAAATATAAGTTCCGGCAACTAATACTTCTGCACCAGCTTTAGCACATAAATTGCCTGTTTGTTCATTGATGCCACCATCCACTTCAATTAAATAGTGATGGTGGTTTTTTTGTTTTTCACTTGCTAAATAGGTGATTTTTTCTAAAGCATTGGACATGAATGTTTGTCCTCCAAAACCAGGTTCGACAGACATTATTAAAATTAAATCTAAATCTTTTAAATAAGGTTCCAAAACACCAACATCGGTCTTTGGTTTAATAGAAATTCCAACTTTCACATTTAATGACTTTAAATAAGCAATCAAAGATGGAACATTTTTTACAACTTCATAATGAAACGTAATAATATCGGCCCCAGCATCAGCAAATGCTTTCGCATAAAAGAGGGGATCTTCAATCATTAAATGCACATCAAAAACCATTGATAATTGTTTTCTTAAAGTTTGATATACAACTGGACCAATTGTGATATTGGGAACAAAATGGCCATCCATCACATCAATATGCAACCACTCAGCCCCATAATGCAATAAATCACGGGTTTCTTCAAATAATTTAGAAAAATCAGCAGATAAAATGGATGGAGCAATAATCATAGAGCCTCCTAATATTTATTTTTAATATTCTCTTTTATTTCTTTTGCAAACAACACATAATTTTCGTATCGGCTTGAAAGAATCTCGTTGTTCTTTACCATTTGTTTGATATGACATTGTGGTTCCTCCAAATGTAAGCATTTGGGAAATCTACATAAATGGGCGTTTTTAAAAAATTCTACAAAAGTTTGCGAAAAAGTTAGTAAATCCTCAAAAGGAAATTCTACAGTTCCAAAGCCAGGGGTATCTGCAACCCAACCATCAAGGAGTGGTAATAATTCCACATGTCTTGTTGTATGTTTACCACGACCTAAAGCTTGAGAAATAAAATCTGTTTTTATTTGAAATGTTTCATCGAATATATTTAAAAGCGAACTTTTACCCACACCACTTTGTCCAGCAAACGCACAAATTGATTGACTTATTTCTTGTTTTATTGCCGATAAATTAAATTCGTTAGCTGTTGTATAAACTTTATAACCAATTTTTTGGTAATATTGGATTATTGGTTCCACATCATTTGTGTTGGCAACCAAATCAAGTTTTGTAAAAACAATAATGCAGGGCAAATTATAAAATTCAAACAATGATAACAAGCGATCCAATAAATTAAGATTCAAATCAGGTTCTTTTACGGAAAAAACTAAAAAGATTTTATCAATATTGACAATTGCTGGTCGAATTAATTCATTCTTCCTAGGTAACACTTCATTAATTGTTTTTGATTCTTGATCAAATATGACTTGATCTCCAACTTTCACAAGCGTTTCTGTTAATTTAAATAAGCCCTTTGGTTTACAAACGAATTTTTGTTTGTTCGAAAAAACAGTAAATTCGCCACTTAATGACTTAATTACTAATCCTTGCATTTAAGCTCCTTGACCCGCAATTGGCCGCAAGCAGCATCAATATCATGACCTTGTTCTCTTCTTAAAGTTACATTAATGCCGTTTTTCATTAAATAATCAAAAAACGGACGTGATTTGCCTTCTTTTGATCGTTTGAATTCGTTCCCTGTTTCGTTATAAGGAATCAAGTTAACATAAGCATTCATATCAGCAACATAATCAACTAATAATTTTGCATCCTCAAGACTATCATTGATTCCATCAAGCAAAATATATTCAAAGGTAATACGACGCTTTGTCCTTGCAAAGTAGTATTGCAATGCTTTTTTTAATTCCGTTAAATTGTATGTTTTATTAATTTTCATGTAACGACTTCGTTTTTCGTCGGTTGCAAAATGTAAAGAGACAGCTAAATTTACTTGCAAAGGAAATTCACTAAATTGGTATATTTTAGGAATAATGCCACAAGTCGATAAAGTAATGTGGCGACTGCCTATTTCTAAACCTTTTCCATCATTGATAATTTTAATGAATGATAAGACATTTTCATAATTATCAAACGGTTCCCCAATGCCCATGATAACCACATGGCTAACACGTTTGTCTTCTAAACGTAATAAATTATCAATTGTTAAAACCTGCAACACCATCTCAGAAGTTTCCAGATTACGAATGCGTTTGGTTAGTCCACTAGCACAAAAAGCACAACCCATATTGCATCCTACTTGCGTCGTAACACAGACACTGTAGCCATAGATATGTTTCATGAGAACAGTTTCAATTAAATTTCCATCATCAAGTTTATAAAGGAATTTTTGGGTTTCATCAGCTGATGTCTGAACTTTCTCAAGTTCTAATTTTGAAAAATAAAAATCTTCGTTTAATTTCCCAATAAATTCTTTTTTAAAGTTTGTCATTTTGGAAAAATCTGTTAATTTTTGCTTATAAAGCGCTTCAAAAACTTGGGTTGCCCGAAACTTAGGACTACCGATGCTTAAAAAATATTGTTCTAATTGATCTTTAGAATAATTATAAATCGAAGTTTGCAAATTAACCTCTCCTCATTTTACAAATATAAAAACCATCACATAAATACTCATAAGGTAAAATAGTTTCTTCATGAACGATTGTGAAATCTTGATGAAGCATCAAAAATGCTCTGATTTGTTCTTCATTTTCCTCTTTATTGATGGTACAAGTCGAATATGTAAAAAATCCGCCTTTTTTTACGAGTTTCCATGTACTTTCAAGAATTTTTGCTTGTAAATCTTTAATTTCATGGATACTATCTAAAGTTAAATGATATTTAATATCTACTTTATGGGATAAAACACCTAATCCAGAACAAGGAACATCCGCCAAAATGTGATCAAATGTTTCCTCTTTTACAACTTCATGTAATAGAAGAGCATCGATTTGTTGCGTTTTTACATTGGTAACTCCCAATCTTTTAAAAGTGTTTTCCATTAATTTAATTTTATGAGCATGAATATCACATGCAAAAATTGTTCCAGTATTGTTCATCAATGCTGCTAAATGAGCACTTTTTCCTCCTGGAGCACTGCAAACATCAAGAACGATATCATCTTTACTTGGGTCCATAATTTCCGCAACTCTTTGCGAAGACAAATCTTGAATCGTTATTAATCCAGAAGTGAATAGTTCGTGTTTTTGAATATCACCTTTTAAAATCAAGGCATGATCTCCAATTGGGGCAATTTCGTATTTGATGTTATTTTCGTTTAATTTTTTTAATAAATCATCCCGCGATGTTTTAAGAGTGTTAATCCGTAATCCTTCTTTTTTATCTTCAAAATAAGCTTCTAAAATCTTTTCAACAACTTCTAACGAATAATCTTTTAATAAGTAAGTAACTAGCCAAGCAGGAAAAGAATATTTAACTGCAAGGCGCTCTTCATCATCCAAATCATTTAATGTTCTTAGAGGATTTCTTTGAAGATTGCGTAAAACGGCGTTCACAAAGGCACCAATATGACGATCCTTTAAATTAGCAATGTCAACAGCTTCGTTAACAACAGCATAATCAGGAATGCGCATGAAAATAAGTTGATACGCAGACATTTCTAATAAAATTTTTATCCATGGTTTTTGACTTTTCTTGCCGATATAGGGCTCCAAATAAAAATCAAGAGTTATCATCCGCTCAAGTGTACCATAAACTAATTTTGAAAAAAGCGTTTTATCATCTGCGGATAACTCAAAGCGATTTAAAAAATCATTGACAACAATGTTGGAATAAGCTTGTTTTGTCATAATTTTTTCAATAGCTTCTAGAGCCAATTTGCGGGGATTCATCATATTATTATACCTAATTCTTTTAAAAATACTGCTAATTCATCATTTTCTAAAACAACACTACCGATATCTCCGTGTTTATAATCATCGAAACGATGAAAATCACTACCAGCAGTAATGAATAAATGGTTGTCTTTTGCAATTTCACGAAACATTTCTTCTTCAAATGGTTTATTTTGCGAATAAATAGCTTCAATTCCATCAATTCCCATGGCAATTATATCGTCAATTTTCACATCTTTTAAATTAGTTGGGTGCGCTAAAACGGCTAATCCTAAATATTGATGAATTAAAGCGATGCCTTCTTTTGTCGCTAGTTTTGTGCTTGGAAGATAAGCTGGACATCCTCTACCAATCATATGTTTAAAAATGTCTTCCTTTTTGTAAGGAAACCCTTGCTTGATAATTTGTTCAGCAATCGTTCCTCTTGTTACACTATCAATTGATTTTGTGAAATCCATATTCAAATCAATATTAAAATATTGTAAGAGCTTTTCTTTGATAATATAGGCACGGCGAAGACGATTATCTCTTTGCTTTTGCAGATATTGGTTGAGTTCATCAAGTCGGTTCATCGAAGAAAAATAACCGAGAATGTGAATACTTTCACCTAAATGTTCTGTTGACAGTTCAAAACCAATGATTATTTTTGGTTTCGAGCGAGCCATGGCAAGAGCATCAAACGCACCTTGTAAATAATCATGATCGGTAATGCTAATATAATCGAGTTTTTTCCCGATGTCCAGAACTTCAGAAACACTTAATGCACCATCTGAGTAAGTTGTGTGCATGTGAAAATCACCTTTCATACGTTCTCCATTTCATCATAAATTAAAAGCATAATAAATCGTTTTTCCAACTCTTGATAGTAATCTTTAAAAATCAAATAATCAAATAATTCCACACCTGCTGTAATCCGCATTACAAAGCGGATTTTATTGAACAAATCAACCCATTCCGTAAATTTCAACGCGACAACAGCATCAGCTTTTAAAAAGAAGTGATAATTGTAAGTTGCAGAATAATTGTTTAGTTTGCTCGTTTCTAAGCAATGGACTAAAGCTTTGATTGTATTAGTGATTAATTCACCACTATTATAATAAATATAATCATGGGCTTCTTGGAAAGATTTATAGCTATCGAGCATAATGGCAATATTTCGATTGAGAGTATCAATTTCTTGATAGTTTTTGTCATTACAAATGCTGTAGGATGTCATTTTCATTTTCTTAAAGTAAGTATTTTGAAATGTTGTCAATTCATTGCTTAAATTATCATGAAAGGTAAATAAATCTAATACTTTTGTATAAGTATCTTCGATTTCCTGATCATCGACTTTTTCAACAAATTGAAATAAATCCGTTTTGTTCTTTAAATCATCAAGGGCGCGTTTCATCCTTGAAACTTGCTTTTCAAACCCATAAATCAAATCCATGACTTCGGTTTTTTTACTTCTTGCTCGCGAAAATAATTTTAAAAAATAAAACTGATGCCACAAAATTTCCCCTTTATTTTCAAATTGCTTTAATGTGTCTTTAATTTTTGCAATTTTTGACTTCAAATCAGGTAATTTATTTATATTATGCCCAAAATTTGTGAAAACAACATGTTCATAATAAATTTCCTCATCGGAAACTTGCGAATGTCTCTTCCCATTTGGTATTTCAGGAATTGTAATATTAATTTTTTCTTTAGGCATCGTGAATTTATCTTTTTTCTTCATTTTATACAACTTCTCTAATTTAGAATATTATAACATTATTATGGAAAAAAAAGAATAAAAACCCTTCATTAATAACAAAAAAAGCATTTTCTTCGAAAAGAAAATGCTTTACAAATCTCTATTTAACTCATTTGTTGGCTTGATCTTGCATTAAAAAGTGATTTATAAATGGAAAGACAAAAGCAAAAATTAAGTAAATTAGTGATTGATCAGGTGCACCTTATTTCGCTAATCGTTTCCCAACAATATATTATTAGTAGATTGCATAAGCACTGAAGGTGAAGATGATTATTAAAAAGTGTCCCAAACCTCAAAAGCCTTCTTTCGTTTCTTGTTTTAATCCCATCTAAAATTTGATAATTCAATAAATTGGGTAAATTCCAAAAGTGATTAAAAATAGAACAATCATTGTCCTAATTGAACGATTTGTCATAAAAATCTTCCTAAAAAAGTTCCGACCAATTTTGTCTTTTTATACTAATTAAGTCAATAAAAAAGAAAAACTCCTAAAAAGGAGTTTATTCATTATTTTTTAACACTGTATAACGATTTAATACCATTAAAAACTGCTGTTGAACCAAGTTCGTCTTCAATTCTTAATAATTGATTGTATTTTGCAATTCGATCAGTACGGCTCATCGAACCTGTTTTAATCTGACCAACATTTAAAGCAACAGCGATATCAGCGATTGTTGTATCTTCAGTTTCACCAGAACGGTGACTGATGACTGCTGTATAACCAGCTTTTTTAGCCATTTCAACTGCTTCAAAAGTTTCTGTTAAAGTGCCAATTTGATTTACTTTAATCAAAACAGAGTTGGCAACACCCATTTCAATGCCTTTTGCAATACGTTTTGTATTTGTTACAAACAAATCATCGCCAACTAATTGAATTTTTTTACCAATTAATTTAGTTAAGAATTTCCATCCATCCCAGTCATTTTCATCAAGACCATCTTCGATTGATACGATTGGGTATTTTTCTACAAGATCAGCATAAAATTGGGAAAGAGCTTTGGAATCAAATGATTTTCCGCCTTCACCAGCAAGAACATATGTTTTTGTTTCTTTGTTGTAAAATTCTGAAGCGGCAACATCCATTGCTAAAACAACATCTTTTCCAGGGACATAACCGGCATTTTTAATTGCTTCAAGAATAACGATAATAGCTTCTTCGTTGCTTGTTAAATTAGGTGCAAAACCACCTTCATCACCAACAGAAGTATTTAAACCACGGCTTTTTAAAACTTTTTTAAGATTATGGAAGACTTCTGCGCCCATTCTTAATGCTTCTTTAAATGAAGGAGCACCAACTGGCATAATCATGAATTCTTGGAAATCAACATTATTGTCGGCATGCGAACCACCGTTTAAAATATTCATCATTGGGGTAGGTAAATCCTTTGCATTGAATCCACCTAAATAATTGTATAAAGAAAGTCCGCATAAATCAGCAGCAGCTCTAGCAACAGCCATCGAAACGCCTAAAATAGCATTTGCGCCTAATTTCCCTTTATTGGCAGTTCCATCAAGTTCCAACATTAGTTTGTCAATGCCAACTTGATCAAAGACATTCATTCCAATAATTTCTGGAGCGATTACATCATTGACATTGTCAACAGCGTTCAAAACACCTTTTCCCAAATAGCGATTTTTATCGCCATCGCGTAATTCTACGGCTTCATGTTCGCCAGTGGAAGCCCCACTTGGAACAATTGCACGACCAAAAGCATCGCTTTCAGTGTAAACTTCAACTTCAACAGTTGGATTTCCTCGTGAGTCTAATACTTCGCGAGCATAAATTTCTTTAATAAATGGCATAATTTTTATTTCCTTTCTTCTTTAGAATCAATAATAATTGATTGACCAGTCATAGCTTCTGGTTGTGGTAAATTCATTAATTGCAACATTGTCGGAGCAACATCACCTAAAATACCACCTTCACGTAATTTTAATCCTTTTTTCACAATAATACAAGGGACGGGGTTCGTTGTATGTGCAGAAAACGGTTTACCAAATTCATCAAATACTTTTTCAGCATTACCATGATCAGCAATGATCATCAGTATTCCTTCTAAGGATTTAATTTTTTCATAAATCTTCCCAACACATTCATCAACAGTCTCGACAGCTTTTACCGTAGCATCAAAGACTGTTGTATGTCCTACCATATCACAATTTGCGAAATTAAGGATGACAACATCATACTTTCGTGAATCAAGTTCACGTAAAACGCGGTCACATACTAAATATGCGCTCATTTCTGGCATTAAATCATAAGTTGCGACCTTTGGTGAAGGAATAAGAATCCTTGTAGAATTAGGCATTTCTTTGTCTTCTCCACCATCAAAGAAATAAGTGACATGGGCATACTTCTCTGTTTCTGCAATCCTTAATTGTGTCAGCCCTTTTTCACTGATTATTTCTCCAAAAGTATTGTCAAGCTCTTGCAAACTAAAAGCAACCTCGCCTTTTACATTTTCACTGTATGGCATCATGGAAACATAAGTTAAATTGGAAAACTTTTGTTTGTTTTTAAGAGGAACAAGATCAGGATTTGTTAAACTAACAGATATTTCAATGGCTCGGTCAGGTCGGAAATTAGCGAAAATGACACTGTCGCCATCTTCAATATTCGAATCAATCGAGGCAACGAATGGAAAAACAAATTCATCTGTTACTCCATTGGCATAACTATCATTGATTCCTTGAAAAACATCTTTGAACATCGCATTATTATAAACTAAAGCATCATAAGCTGGTTGAACACGGTCAAAGTTTTTATCACGGTCCATAACATAATAGCGTCCACTAATTACACCGATTTTGCTATTCCCTAGTTCATTAATTTTATCCTGTAATTGCTTTAAATAAATAGTTGCGGATTTAGGTGGAACATCTCTACCATCCAAGAAAGCATGAACAACAACTTCTTTGATGCCAAATTTAACACCCTTTTCAAGCAAATATAAAATGTGGTCAATATGCGAATGAACTCCCCCATCGGAAAGTAATCCCATAATGTGTAATTTGCTGTTCTTGACTTTTGCTTCAACAAAAGCTTTTTTTATAGCTGGAACATTTTCTAATTCTTGGTTGCGAACAGCAATATTTAGCCTTGTTAACGATTGATAAACAATTCGGCCAGCACCTATATTTAAATGACCAACCTCACTATTCCCCATTTGACCTTCTGGTAATCCGACATCTTCTCCGCTTGCTCCTAAAGTAGTATTAGGATAGTTCTTAAAAAGGTAGTCAAGATTGGGGGTTTTGGCAGCAGCAATAGCATTGCCAGCAATGGTTTCCGTTAGCCCGAAACCATCCATGATGACGAGCATCATGGGTTTTTTATTGATAGATTCACTCATGAATTCTTCTCCTTATTCCTTTAATTATTATACACCTTAATTCAGTTGTTTTCAAGGATTGTGAACTTGAAAAGGTATTCACTTTTCAAGCGGATTTGAATCCATTAATAACAAAAATTGTTTCAAAATGATTTGTGTTGTGAAAACTAAAAAAGGAAAACGAATTATCATTGCTAAAACCCGCCATAATAAAGTTGCATTAGAAAATCCATAAATAACATTTGCTAAAGTGTTAATTAAAGTTTCAAGAATTGTCGTAATGGCAATAATGATTATATACTTCCAAAGATCCTTTTTTACTGGAACTAATTTAATTAATCCACCACCTAATCCCCATATCATAGTAGAGATCGTATAAACGGACCAAAAACTAGCAAATGGAGAAATCATAAAATAGACAGTATCTGTAACAAAACCAATCAGTAACCCCCACAATGGTCCTAATAAGAAGCCACCGATTAAAAGGGGAATTGGGAATAAACTAATGCGCATACTATCGCCAAGTTGAATTGACAAAAAAGTTTTTAAGACAATAGCCATTGATGCGAATAAAGCAGCTAAAGCAATTTTACGAGTTTTTTGATTACGCATATCTTTTCAAGTTCCTTTTCATTATATAATTATATCATTTAGTTTCGGTAATGTTAACAAATAAATTTTTGATTAAAAAGGTCGAATTTCCTTTTTAATGGGATTAAAATAAACGTGTTCATTTATAGGTTCAATCCATGAAAAATCATTGAAGGGCAAATAATAAGCCAATATTCCTAAAAAAAAAAAAAAGAAAATCATTGAAGATTTTCTCTTATTTGAAGCGATTCTTTAACCATGCTGGAATCGTTGTATCACCTTTAACACGTTCCTTTTTTTCGGATTGTGATTCTTCAGCTTGTTTAGGTGTTTCAATTGATGGTTCAGGAATAAAAGTTGGTATTGCTTCTTTTTCAATTGGCTTATAACTTGGGAACCCAGCATTTGCTGGTTCTTCAACTGGAACATCTTTCGAATCAAATCCTGTAGCAATAACCGTTACAATTAACTCGCCTTGAAGATCCATATTGAATCCTGTTCCACATACAAGATCAATTTCTGAAGATGAGGCATTTTGAATTTCCGTCATTACTTCAACAACTTCTTGCATAGCAATATCGACATCGCTGGTAATAAAAACGATAGCATCAGTAGCTCCATTAATGTCTATTTCTAGTAAAGGACTGCGAATTGCTTTTCTAGCAGCTTCGACAGCTCGATTTGGCCCAGATGCAATCCCAATACCCATTAAAGCTGTTCCCTTATTACGCATAACTGTGCGAACATCCGCAAAATCGACATTGATTAAGCCTGGAATAGCAACAATTTCCGCAATTCCTTGGACACCACGACGTAAGACGTTGTCAACTTCTCGGAAAGCTTCAAGCATAGGTGTATTTTTATCAGTCATTGTTAATAACTTATCATTTGGAACAACAATTAGAGTGTCTACAAGCGGTTTTAGTTTTTCTAATCCTCTAATAGCTTGGGCTTGGCGCTTTCGGCCTTCAAAAGAGAATGGTTTAGTAACAATTCCAACAGTTAAGCAGCCTAATTCTTTGGCTATCTTGGCAACAATTGGTGCAGCACCTGTCCCTGTTCCCCCACCCATACCAGCAGTTATGAAGACCATATCGCTTCCTCTTAAGATTTCGCGAACTTCATCTTCCGATTCTTCGGCGGCTTTTTGGCCAATCTCTGGATCAGCTCCTGCTCCCAAACCACGAGTAAGTTGCTTCCCTATTTGTAAGCGCGTATCAGCTTTCGCAAGACGTAAAACTTGTGCATCGGTATTGATAACGATAAATTCAACACCTTTTACATCATTTTCAATCATACGATTGACGGCATTGCCACCGCCACCACCGATACCAACAACTTTAATTACTGGTTTTTCATTAAACGCGTCTTGACTAAACATAAGATCCTCCTTGGTTGGTTTATACATATTATGTTAATTGATTATATCATAAATAAAAATAAAAATAAATAATTTAATTCGATTTTAATTGGCTTTTTTATCACAATCATCAGGCAACAATTTCATATAACGCGATGGAAAAAGATAAATCGTTAAAAGTGATTTGAAATGTTTTGCCTAAATAAGTAAAAACAAAATGTTCATCAATTATTTGTCCTTGATGATATGTAACATAATATTGTTTTACTTTATCGATATTAGCTTGTAAATCAAATAATTCATTGGCCCTTGGATCATCATTAAAATCAGGATAATAAAAACTAGAGTAAATTGGATCTAAAAATTCATCTTCCTCAAAAAATGTTTTTAAAGGTATTTTATCATTGAGCCCCATTCGATAAACGGATTTTAATGGAAGGGGAACGATTAATAATTCTTTTGTTTGGTTATCCAAAACATTGATGATTACAGGGTAATGTAAAACAGCATTTAAAGGGGTTGTGTATTTCCAACAATACATCATTGTAACTACTTCATCAATTTTAGTTGCAAAACGACGGTATTCAAAAGTTAAAGTTAAACCGTTTTCTAATAATAAATATGCTATTTCCTCATAGATGATTCCATCTTCAACCTTTAGAATGTAAGATTTTTGGTATTTTTCACCTTCATCATTGGTTTCCAAAGTGTTCATCCGTGTTTCAAAAGCCGTTTGTGTTAAAAGTAATCTTGTTTCTAGTCTATTTTCACTTTCATACTGTGAAAATAAACTTGCAAGTAAACTACTAATAATAAAATCATCATTTTTCCCGAACACTTTTTTATTAGTCGTAGTTGCAGCATCAATCGTATTAACAATTCCTGTAAAAGTAAAGTGATAATCAGGAATTTCTTCATATGGCGTATACAATAAATATTCATTCGGAAAATAAAAAATAATTTCACCTTCATTTGGGGATACTTGGTTGCCACTACAGCCACTCATAAATAAAGTGAAAATAAATAATAAAAAAAGCAATCCTTTTTTCATTTTAAAAATCCTTATCGGAAAAATGTAATCCATATTCACGATAAACTTGTTCTTTATACTCTAAAAAACGATCTTCTTTAATTGCTTGACGAATATTTTCCGTTAGCCTTAATAAATAATTGATATTATGGATGCTTAATAACCGATATCCTAACATTTCTTCTGCTTTAAATAAATGTCGCAAATATGCTTTGCTATAATTTTTACATGTATAACAATTACATTGCGGATCAAGTGGGGTAAAGTCTGTTTCATATTGTTTGTTTTTAATGATGACACGCCCAAAAGTTGTCATCGCCGTCCCATGGCGAGCAATTCTTGTAGGCAAGACACAATCGAACATGTCAATTCCTCGTTCAACAGCGTCTAAAATAGCTCCGGGAGACCCAACACCCATTAAATAACGTGGTTTGTTTTCAGGCAATAGCGGCGTTGTAAATTCTAAAACATGGTTTTGAACTTCTTTTGGCTCACCAACACTTAAACCACCGATGGAATAACCATCAAAGTCCATATTAACGAGTTCATCGGCACATTGCTTTCGTAAATCTAAGTATTCGCCACCTTGAACAATCCCAAATAAACCTTGAACATCCTTCCTTTGGTGGGCATCTAAAGATCTTTGTGCCCATCTTAAAGTTCGTTCAACCGATTGTTTCATATATTCATAAGTTGAAGGATAGGGTGGACATTCGTCAAAAGCCATCATGATGTCTGAACCAAGGGCATTTTGAATTTCCATGGATTTTTCTGGTGATAAAAATAATTTATCCCCACTTTTATGATGCTTAAAAGTCACACCTTCTTCAGTAATATCGCGTAAATTTGCAAGACTAAAAACTTGGAATCCACCAGAATCGGTGAGAATGGAACGATCCCAATTCATAAATTTGTGTAGTCCCCCAGCTTTTTTTACTATTTCATGCCCGGGTTGGTTCCACAAATGATAAGTGTTCCCTAAAATTATTTGTGATCCAATAGCCTCTAATTCTTCTTTTATTAGGGTTTTTACCGTCCCTTGAGTTCCAACCGCCATAAAAACAGGTGTTTCAAAACTCCCATGAGGGGTCGTAATCCGCCCTAATCGAGCCATTGAATTATGACTTTTTTTAATTAAATCGTATTTTATTATCATAATAATCCTTACTGGATGAACATTGCATCACCAAAAGAGAAAAAGCGATAACCATGATCAATGGCATATTGATATGCTTCCAAAATTTTACTTTGTGAATAAAACGCACTAACCAACATTAATAAAGTTGATTTTGGCAGGTGGAAATTAGTGATTAAAGCATCAACGGCTTTAAATTGATAACCTGGATAAATAAAAATGTTTGTTTCTTCCGTCGTTGCTTGAAATTGATGGTACTTTTGATATATGGCTTCCAAAGTCCTCGTTGAAGTTGTTCCGACACAAACAATTCTTTGGTGATTCTTTTTTGCATTATTTAATAAATCGGCCGTTTCTTGGTTCATCGTGAACCATTCACTGTGCATTTGATGGTCTTCCACATTATCAACACTGACAGTACGGAAAGTTCCTAAACCGATATGCAAGGTCACTTTCGCAATCGTAACGCCTTTGGCACTTAGTTTTTCAAAAACATCTTTATCAAAATGAAGACCAGCAGTTGGTGCTGCCGCACTACCCATAATCTTCGCATAAACAGTTTGATAGCGATTTTGATCTTTTAAGGTTTCATGAATATATGGCGGTAGGGGCATTGTCCCAAGCTGGGACAATAAATCTAAAAAAACGCCCTGATAATGAAAAACAACATGGCAAAGACCGTCTTCAAGTTTTTCGATTATTTCCCCTTTAAAGAGTGAAGAAAAATCAATTATTGTGCCTTTTTTTATGCGTCTTGCAGGCCTTGCAAGTGCTTCCCAATAACCGGATTCTTCTTTTAAAAGGAGTAATTCGATTTTTGCATGTGTTTCTTCTTTTTCACCGATAATTCGCGATGGTAATACTTTCGTATCATTTAAAACTAAGACATCATTTTCATTCAAAAAATCAGGAAGATCAAAAAAACGATAATCAGCAATCGTTCCTAAAGAGCGGTTTAAAACTAATAGTTTTGATGCACTTCTTTTGTCTAGCGGTGTTTGGGCAATTAAATGTTCGGGTAAATAATAATCAAAAGAGTCTACTTTCATAACCTAATCCTAAATGTTTATATGTTTTTTCAGTTGCTATTCTTCCTCGTGATGTTCTTAATATGAATCCTTCTTGCAATAAATAAGGCTCATAAACATCTTCAAGGGTCGTAATATCTTCAGAAATCGATGAAGCTAAAGCATTTAAGCCAACAGGTCCACCTTTAAAACGTTCAACTAATGAACGCAAATAACGGTGGTCAGTTTCATTTAAACCTTCTTCATCAATTTCTAACTTAATTAACGATGATTTTGTAATATCATAAGCAATCAATTCACAATTTTCATCTTCAAATTGTGCAAAATCCCTTACTCTTCGGAATAATCGGTTGGCTACTCGTGGTGTCCCTCGAGAACGCTTGGCAATTTCCCAAGCAGCTTGTTCATCAATATTAAAATTAAAAACGCGTGATGTTCGATTAACGATTTGTTTTAATTCAGCAATTTGATAATAATTTAACTGGTGAACAATTCCAAAACGATCGCGCAAAGGGGCGGATAAATCTCCGCATCTTGTTGTTGCGCCGATTAATGTGAACGGCGGTAAATCAATTCGAATGGAGTTTGCGGTTGCATCTTTGCCAATCATAATGTCCACAACAAAATCTTCCATTGCGGAATAAAGAACTTCTTCAACGATTCTCGGTAAACGATGGATTTCATCAATAAACAAAACATCGCCAGCTTCAAGATTTGATAAAATGGCGACCAAATCACCAATGCGATCAATGGATGGAGCTGTCATAGAATGAAATTTTCCTCCCATTTCATTAGCAATAATACCTGCCAATGTTGTTTTACCTAATCCAGGAGGCCCATAAAGTAATACGTGATCGAGTGTTTCATTTCTCTTGATTGCTGATGAAATAAAAACGTTTAAGTTTTCTTTTATTTGGTCTTGACCAATATAATCAACCAGTCTTTTTGGTCGTAAACTACGATCAAATTCTTCAAGCAATATATCATTTTTTTCCATAAAAAAGCTCTTACTTTCTTCACCTTTGATTTACAACCAAAGAATAAAATGGTATAATCACATTTGGTGGTGAATAAATTGTATAATTATATTAAAGGTATCGTGACAATAGTTAGAGGAGATTACATTGTTATTGAAGCAAACGGCATTGGCTATTTGATTAAAACGGGTAATCCCTTTAGTTTTGAAGTTGGCAAAGAAGTACAAATTCATACTTATTTGCATGTCCGCGAAGACATCCTTGATTTATATGGTTTCAAAAGCGTCGAAGAACGCGATTTGTTTTTAAAATTAATTTCCGTAAAAGGAATTGGTCCTAAAGGAGCAATGGCCATCATTGCTAGTGGAGCAATTGACAAAGTTATTCAAGCAATTCAAATTGCGGATAGTAAATATTTGCAAAGATTTCCAGGGATTGGCCCAAAAGCAAGTCAACAAATTATTTTAGATTTGCATGGAAAGCTTGATTTAAATCAAGTAAATGCGAAAGAAAATCCAAAATTTAAAGATATTCGTGATGCTTTAAAAGCTATGGGTTATAGCAATAATGAAATTAAAGCTATACAACCAACGATGGAAGCAAATTTGGATAAACCAATCAATGAATTAATTAAAATTATTTTAAAGAAATTAATCTAAAACGCGTGCAAACGCGTTTTTATAATGCCTTAATCTTCGATTTTCGATCTTTTTCATTTCTCTGAAGCGCTAAACGATATTTCTTGTCTAAATTACGTTCATGATTAACAAGATTATCACTAAAGTCACGTTTTAAAGAAGATTGTTTTTGTTTAGAAGTTTTGATAAATAGTTGATAATTATTTTCTTCTTCAAAAATTAAACGTTTATGGTCAAGTTCGGCCTTTTTAATTTGTTCATTTAAATTATTCAATTGCGTTTGATAATTTTCTTGAACTTTTTGTTTTTTCACAATCATTGAAAGTCGATGTTTGTCAGCTTCATCTTCCATTTTATCCTGGTAGTTTTTGGTTTCAACTTCTTGATGATGAAAATCATTTGTCATATGCAACAGAGCATAATTAAATCCTTTGGTTAATTCGTTGCTTATTTTTTTATCCATTTCTTGGCGATAATTTTGTTCTTCAAGATAATAATTTTTGAAAACAGCAATTGTTGCTTTTACTTCCTGGAGTAAGTTATTGGTTTGCACAGAAACAGCTTTTAAAAAATTTAAAAACCTTTTATTTTGCAGTTTATAATATTCCACACAAAAGCGTTCAATTTCCACTAGTTCTTGGCAATAATGAGATTCAATCATTGGTAATTCATCTTTTATGGCAACTAATAAATATTTTGACAAATCATTACGAAGACGTTTCTTTAAATCCCAAGTGTTTTCCACAATCGCAATTAAGTTAGCTTGAAAAACTTCAATACAATCGGAAAGACTTTCCAATAAATAATCACACTGTTTTTTTACATCGTTCGAAATAGTTGATTCTAAAGGCCGATAATAATTGAGTTGTGTCGTATCGACATCATAAGCCATTTGATGATATTCTTTGTTCTTATTTAAATGATTAAGATAATAATTCTTCATTTCATCATCAATTTGCTGTTTGACAGCAATTTGTTTTGCAAAATTATTAATTTCCCAATCGATAGCAAACAAATGTTGCTCTTTTTCCCATTCTAAATACTGTTTGTCTAATTCAAATCCAAATAAAGCTAATTTTATTTTGTCTGCAAGTTCTAAATCATTACGCTTTTTTTCGATTGCTTTAATTTTTGTAGAAAAATCTTCAACTGTTAAAGCATTATCCAACGATATTTTTTCATTGAACCTTTTAAATTCCAATGTATTTTCAATAAAAGAAAATTCGTATTTATTTTTAATACTTTCTTGTTCTTTAAATCCATTAGCCCGAAAAGCAACAATTTTCTTTTTTAAATCGGCAATCCCTGTGGGATCATTTGTTTCTAATAATAATTTTTCTAAATCGCCACAGTCTTTAATCGTTTGATCATTTGCTTTTTGTAAATCAATATTCATTCGCCGATTTAATTCTGCTTCGCGTGTTTTATAGTTTTTTTCTTCATCTTCTAAATGTTGATTATGCTCTTTTAACAAGGTTTGCATATCCTTGTTAAGCGTATTGATGCGATGAGCAAATTCGCTACGTCTTCGTCTTTGATAGCTGATAATTTTGTTCTGTTCTTCTAGTTTTTCTTGATTAATAAAGTTTTTCTTATCATCTAGCACATATAGTAACAGTGGCTGTTCGTGAATGATATTGGCAATATCATTCTCAAAGACTTGGATTTTTTCTGCATAATCTTTTTCGTCTTTAAGTAATTGTTGTTCAAACGAATTTAAGACGAGCTTTTTTTGATCGAGGTTTTGTTTTAAGGTTTGAAAAACTTCATCAATTTTTTGATGTTCTTCTTCACCAACTTGCATAAAAAAAGCAAAAATTTGGTTGTTGATGTTGCTAATTTTTTCTTCAAATTCCTTAAAATTCATACTTCACCTCAAAATCGGAAATTTCCTCGGCCTTTTCCTTTTCCCTTATTCGGTTTTCTTTGGACATTTGGCATTGTTGGGCGACCATTTGGATTTTCACCCATTTTTGCGAAAGATAGCATTTGGATTTTCATATCTTCAAAGCGTTTTATTAAAGCATTCACTTCAGGATAAGGTCGTCCTGAACCTTTTGATAAACGTTCGCGTCGAGACATGCTTTTGGTTAATAATTCAGGATGTTTTCGTTCTTCTTGTGTCATTGATAGAACTATAGCTTCTAAATAGGTAAACTGTTTTTCATCAATTTCCATATTCTTTAACTGCTTTCCTAAACCGGGAATCATACCTAAGATTCCTTTTAAAGAGCCAATTTTTCGAATCCACTTTATTTGTTTTATAAAATCATTATAGTTGAACAGGCCTTTTTGCATTCTTTCAGCAAGTTTCATCGCTTCATCTTCATCAATGCTTTCCGTCGCCTTTTCAACCAGTGTGACAATATCACCCATCCCTAATATTCTTCCAGCCATGCGATCAGGGTGGAAAACTTCAATCTGGTCGAGCTTTTCACCCATACCAGCAAATTTAATCGGAATATTTGTTAAATAACGAACAGAAAGAGCTGCACCACCACGGGTATCACCATCCATCTTCGTTAAAATGCAACCAGTTAAAGGTAGTTTTTCATTAAATGATGTAATGACATTTAAAGCATCTTGCCCCATCATCGCATCGATGACCAATAAGACCTCTTCAGGTTTAGCCATTTTTTGGATTTCATCCAATTCCAACATCAATTCTTCATTGATATGCAAACGACCAGCTGTAT
>JBFXJT010000010.1:15586-42040 GCA_050174575.1 Bacilli bacterium | reverse complement strand
CTCATCATACATTAAATAAGCATATGCAACGCGGTCAGTACGCCCAACACGTCCACGAATTTGGTACATTTGTGATAATCCTAAATAATCGGCTTTGCTTATAATAAGGGTATTCGTGTTAGGAATATCAATACCTGTTTCGATGATTGTAGTACACAATAACACATTAAACTCTTTATCAATAAAGGAAGAAATCGTGTTTTCCATGGCGATTTTACTCATTTGACCATGGACAATTCCAATTCTTGCTTCAGGAACCAACCTTCGTAATTTTCGGTATAGGCGGTCTAAATCACTGACGCGGTTATGTAAATAAAAGACTTGACCATCCCTTCCCAGTTCACGGTAAATAGCTTCTTTAATAATGATGTCGTTTTCTTCCACAACGTATGTTTGGATTGGGTAACGATCTTTTGGCGGAGTTTCAATCAAACTAAGCTGTCTAACTCCCATAATCGACATTTGCAATGTTCGGGGAATCGGTGTTGCTGTCAATGTTAAGACATTGACATTGACTTTCATTTTTTTGATTTTTTCTTTATGAACAACACCAAATCGTTGCTCTTCATCAACAACTAACAAACCCAAGTCTTTAAAAGAGATATCTTCGCTTAATAATCTATGCGTCCCAATGACGATGTCAACTAAACCTTTTTTGATATCTTTGATAATTTGTTTTTGTTTTTCTAAACCAACAAGCCGGTTTAATAGCTCAACTCTGATACCATATTTTTCAAAGCGTTCTTTAAAAGTATAGTAATGTTGCCTTGTTAATATTGTCGTAGGTGCTAAATAAGCAACTTGCTTGTTGGAAAAAACTGTTTTAAAGGCTATTCTCATCGCAATTTCTGTTTTGCCGTAACCAACGTCGCCACAAATCAAACGATCGATTACCATCCCTTTTTCCATTTCGGCTTTTATTTCATCGATTGCTTTTGTTTGATCCTTCGTTTCTTCATATTCGAAGTCGTGTTCAAACATCACTTGTAAATCGCTATCGCTTGGATACTTAAACCCTTGGTTCTGCTCACGTTTTGCTTGCAACAAAACCAATTCCCCAGCAATACTTTCTAATTTTTCTTTAATCCTTTGCTTTTTCTTTTCCCATTCGCCTTTACCAATGTTGGTTAATTTGGGGATAGTTCCTTCGCTTCCTTGATATTTTTCCAGTAAACTGATTTTTTCAACAGGAATAAAGATTTCCATATTAGAAAAAGCTAAAGCTATATAATCATTTCGAACGTCTTTTAGCTCAATTGTTTTAATGCCTAAGTATTTGCCAATCCCGTAGTCGTAATGAACAACAAAATCACCGATTTGTAAATCTTCCTTTGAAGAAATTACTTGAGTGTTTTGCATCATACTTCGATATCTAGCTTTCACATTTTTAATGGATTTAAAAATTTCTTGTTCCGTGATGACTTCGAGATTGTCTTCAAAAAAACCAAAACTAATGGCATTTTCCGCTTGGATGAGGTTGATTTGTTCTTCCTTCACTTCACTAAAGTTTGTTGCTTCCCAAAAATTAACTTGGCCTTCTTTTAAAATTTCTTTAAATAGACCTAAGCGTTCTAATTTAGAAAAGGCAAAAACAAAAGTTTTCTTTTTGTTGGCTTTGATATCTTCTAATAAATTACGAATATCGTTTTGATAATCAATAACGCTGTATCCTTTTAATGAAAACAGGCTGTTAATTAGGACATCATTTAAACTCTTTTTAAATTCGCTCAAATAAATTTTTTGACTAGCGCGATGAAAGAGATTATAAAAATCAAAAAAGAAAAATAAATCGAGTTTTGGGGGTTTTTCCAAATGTTCTAAGTATGTTTCCAAATCTAAAACAATTTGCTTATATCCATCTTGCAAGCGAGTATATTCTTCATAAAACACTATTTTGTCAGAAAAATAATCTAAAATCGTTTCTGGTGAACTTGTGAAATAATTAATATATTTGTTTAGACGATCAATGTTGTTATAGTTTACAAAATCGTTCAAATCATTTTCTAGGAAACGTGGCAACATTGTTTTGCCAACATCGTTTTTTATGTTCGCAATAATTGTTTCTTTTTGTTCTTCGCTATATATTAACTCATTCATTGGAAAAATTTGCACACTGTTAAGCGCTTCGATGCTTCGTTGGCTTTCTACATCGAATGTTTTTAACTGTTCGATTTCCACATCAAACAATCCAATCCGGACGGGTGATTCATAAAATGGCGGAAAAATATCAATGACTTCTCCCCGCATGCTGAATTCCCCAATGTTTGTTGTTGTCGGGGTTTTTTTATAGCCAAGATAAATGAGTTGCTTTGCAAACTCATCATGATTTAATTCATCCTTAATATGTAGTGTTTTAATACTGTTCATTAATGTTGTTTTTTCAAGGAGGGGTTTTAATGCAGCTTGCGTGTGAGTAACGATGATTTTTTTAGTGTTTTCAATGGCGCTTTTAACGGTGCTCAGTCGTTCATATTTAAAATCGCCACTTACTGCCACGAGTTCAGCCGACACGATTTCATCGACTAAATACAAATTGACGTTTTCCATCCCTGCTAATGTACAAAATTTTTCATATGCTTTGTTGGCTTGGAAGATATTTCCCGCAACATAAATGATGAATTGTGAAGACTTAAGAAATGCAAAATAGGCTAACAAGTATCCCTGGTAAAGTGATAACTCGTTAACCAAATAACTAAATTCTGGATTGTTTAGCTGCTTATAAACCTCATTAACGTGTTTGTTGCGGCTAAATAGCTCAATAATATTATTCATCTTGACCTCTAATTATATTTGCTCATAAAATCTTCAAATGGCATTGCGAAATAGTCTTCGATGATTTTGATACTTTGATCGGTTATGGCTTTAATTGCTTGCTTGCCTTCATCATTAAATGTTCCTAAAACATAATCGGCCGCTTCAATTTGGTCATCTTTTCCAATTCCTAAACGTAGCCGTCTAATTTGGTCGGTCTTGAGTAATTCGATGATATTTCCCATTCCTTTATGACCACCCGATGATCCGCTTGGACGAATTCGAATTTTTCCTTCAGGTAAATCGAGATCATCATAGATAACAAATATATCATCAGGGACAATTTTATAATAGTTGGCTGTTAAATAAACGGCTTCTCCCGATAAATTCATAAATGTTTGGGGTTTCATGACGATTAGTTTTTCGTTTTGGAAATTAACGAGGGCAATTTCTGCTTTTAAACCTTTATTCATTGTTGCTTTTTGTTTGACTGCTTTTAAAAAACTATCAACAAACATAAAGCCAACATTGTGCCGCGTTTTTTTGTACCTTAGCCCAGGATTACCCAAGCCCACAATTAATTTCATAAATTTCTCCTTGTGAAAACAAAAGTCCATAAAATGTTTATGGACTCATATATAATTTAATTCGTTTCTTTAACTGCTTTTTGGCGATGATAACAATCGACGATATTTTCTAAAAGAGAAGCAATTGTCATCGGACCAACGCCTTTTGGAACAGGAGTAATATAGGATGCAATGTCTTTGACGCTTTCAAAATCGACATCACCAACAAGTTTTCCTTCAACTTTATTAATGCCTACATCAACAACAACGGCATCTTTTTTTACCATATCGCCTGTTACAAATTTAGGGATGCCAACGGCAACAAATAATAAGTCTGCGCGTTTGGCAACTTCTTTCAAATTGCTTGTTTTGGAATGAGCCATCGTAACAGTCGCGTTTTTATCAAGAAGGAGCATTGCTAGCGGTTTTCCAACTAATTTGCTTCGCCCAATGACAACAGCGTTTTTCCCAGCAATATCAATAAAATAACGTTGCAATAAAGTCATAACACCTTTTGGTGTTGCTGGAACAATCGGGCTTTGGCTAGTAAACAATTTACCTTGATTGATTGTTGTTAATCCATCAACATCTTTTGCAGGATCAATCATGTTGATGATTGCATTAGCATCAATGTGGGAAGGTAATGGCATTTGGACTAAAATACCATGAACATTAGGGTCAGCATTACATTTCTCAATAATATCGGCAACTTCTTTTTGGGGAACATTTTCATCTAAAAAATAACCTTGAAAATTAATACCCACTTCAACACAAGCTTTTTGCTTATTGTGAACATAAACTTGGCTGGCTGGATTTTTTCCAACAAGAACTAAAGCTAACGTGATTTTGTCTTTAATCAACGCCACTTCATCTGCAATTCTTTTGGTGATAATCTCAGCTGCTTTTTTACCATCTAAAATCATAAGTACACTCCATTCTTTATTATTGTTTGGTCAGTTGTTATTATACACTAATCAAAATAATAATTCTATGCTTTTTTAAAACAAAAGTCTTAAGGATGTCCCTAAGACTTGATAACGAATTGATCGTTTACGGCGTCCATGATATATGTGCGCTCAGAAACAAGCGTTCCTTTAATTATTTCTTTCGCAAGCAATGTTTCTATTTCTTTTTGAATAAACCTTTTAATTGGTCTAGCACCATATTCATGGGAGAAACTGGAATCGATGATAAATTGTTTTGCTCTCTCTGTAAAAACAATGCTTATATTGTCTTGCTTTAATCTCTTTGATAGTTCGTTAAGCATTTTTTCCACAATCTTTATTTGTGTGTCTCTGGATAGCGGTTTAAAAATAACAACTTCGTCAATACGGTTTAAAAACTCTGGTCGGAATGTTGTTTTTAATAAAGTTTGAATTTCGTTTGGGTTTTGGTCGTTGAGTAATAATTCACTTCCTAAATTGGATGTCATAATAATAATTGTGTTTTTAAAATCGACTTTTCTTCCTTGCGAATCTGTGAGATGTCCTTCATCTAAAATCTGCAATAATATATTGAAAACATCCGCATGGGCTTTTTCAATCTCGTCAAATAAAACAATGGAATAAGGATTTCTTCTTACTTTTTCGGTTAATTGTCCGCCTTCTTCATAACCCACATATCCTGGAGGAGCGCCAACTAAACGACTGACAGCAAATTTCTCCATATATTCGCTCATATCAATCCGCACAATATGATTTTCATTGTCAAAAAGGGCATCAGCTAAACTGCGGGCAACTTCTGTTTTGCCAACTCCCGTTGGTCCCAAAAACAAGAATGAACCAATTGGGCGGTTTTGATCTTTTATTCCCGCTCTTTGACGGATGATGGCATCACTGACTAATTCGATGGCTTCATCTTGGCCAATGACACGAGCATTTAAAGTATCTTTTAAAAGTAATACTTTTTCTTTGTCACCCTTCATGATTTTAGAAATCGGGATATTTGTTGCTTTCGCAACAACTTTTGCAACGGCATCTTCCGTAACAGTTTCTGAAAGCAAACTGTTTTCTTTCTTTATTTGCAGTGCTTCTAATTTAGCTTCTAATGCTGGAATCTCGCCATATTTCAATTCACTTGCTCGCTTATAATCACCAGTATTAAAATACTGATCTAAATCAAAACGCGCCTTTTCAAGTTTTTTCTTCATTTCTTTGGCTTCTTGAAGTTTGTTTTTTTCGTCTTGCCATCTTGATGTCATCTCCGATGCGGTTTGCTTTAATGTTTTTAATTCTTCAACTATCTTTTCGAGTTTTTGTTTGCTTGAAGCATCTTTTTCTTTTTCGAGCGCTAATTTTTCGATTTCTAATTGTGCAATTTTTCTGGTTATCTCATCTAATTCATTGGGCATCGAGTCCATTTCAACTCGAATGGAAGCACAGGCTTCATCAATTAAATCAATGGCTTTGTCGGGTAAGAACCGTTCCGTTAAATAACGATTCGAAAGGACTGCCGCACTAACTATAGCTCCATCGGAAATTGTCACGCCATGATGTGCTTCAAAGCGTTCTTTTAAACCACGTAAAATACTAATCGTATCCGTAACTGTTGGTTCCGTTACTAAAACTTGTTGAAAACGACGTTCTAAAGCGCGATCTTTTTCAATATAAAGTCGATATTCATTAAGAGTTGTTGCCCCAATACAATCAATCTCTCCCCGAGCGAGCATTGGTTTTAACATGTTACCGGCATCAAGCGCTCCATCTGCTTTTCCAGCACCAACAATTAAATGAATCTCATCAATAAAGAGGATGATTTTCCCTTCACTTTCCTTAATTTTGTTTAAGACAGCTTTTAATCGTTCTTCAAATTCGCCACGAAATTTAGCTCCAGCAACTAGTGATCCCATATCCAGTTCATAAATTGTTTTTCCTCTTAGACTGGCAGGAACATCATCTTTCACAATTCTACTAGCTAACCCTTCAATTATCGCTGTTTTTCCAACGCCTGCTTCACCAATTAAAATAACGTTGTTTTTGGTTTTTCTTGCTAAAACCTGAACGATTCTTCTAATTTCTTCGTCACGTCCAATAACGGGATCAACTTTTCCCTTTTTTACTTCTTCTACAATATCTCTCCCAAATTTTTTTAATATATCTTGATCTTGACTGTAATCTTGTGGTTGCATAAGATCACCTCCTGTTTTCTCTTTAGCACTCTTTGTTGTTGAGTGCTAATTATATTATACCCGTTTTTTGTTTAATGTCAAGCGTCCTGCTGCAACTTTTTCTAATAAAAAACTAACGCACTAAGGCGTTAGTTTAGGTTATTGTTTTGCTTTCAATGTTTTAATCCAAACAGATATCAGATCGGTAAAGATGATGAACGCTACAAAAGCCGAAAATCCAATAGCGATGCCACTAAAAACCTCTTGCATTTTAACTTCGGTTATCGTAAACAACTCTGCAAATCCCGATACAAACTCCGTGGTCAATAAATTGCTATGGTTGACAAACAGCATGCCAATCAAAGCTGTAATAATCTGCTCTCCGGTATAAATCCCAGCAACTAAATAATTCCAATGGCCGTGATAAATTTTTATTATGTAAGAGAACGATGAAAAGAGGATTGATACAATGAATAACGAAATAAATATTTTGACAACTTCATCATTAAACATAACTGTATCAACAATAAAATGACCTTGTTCGCCATACCATGCTAAATATATTTCGTGGTTCAAAAGAAAGAAAATAAACAACGACCCAAACACAATCGTAACTATTAAACCGGCAATGCTTGAACTCCTTTTAATGACAACCGAATTTGGTTTAGGAAGTTCAGGAAGATTTTTAGGCCCCCATTCTTTGCTTTTTTCTTTAGAAACAAAATTGGAAACAGTCGTAAAAACAAGGGTTACTAAGGCAAAACCGCTGAATAAGCTTTGGATTGTTTTGGAAATTACTTTCCCCAAAACTTCAAAAATTATTCCAATGATATGTGTTGCTTCGGGATTGTTAATATGTTCAATCAATCCGAACGCTAACGACAAACTTCCAAAAATGATTAAAACGATTTTTAATGTTCTTAAATAATCGTCCATCCATTCTGGAGCAATTAAATGTTTCGGCTTTCCTGAATAATTGCTTGCAAGAATTCTTGGATTACCCATGCTTTTTAAAACTTTAATAATTTGTTCTTCGGTTGGATTACTTGGCAACATATCATTAATATTGGCTTGTAATTCCTTTTTTACTTCATCTCTGTTTTGTTCCGGCAATCGGCGTGTAACATCATAAATGTATCTTTCAATTAATAGTTTCATTTTCTTCTCCTTTGGTAATGGAATTCATTTCCCGAACAATTGCTTTCCATTCGTTATTTAAAATCTGTAATGCTTTTTGTCCTTCGTCGCTTAATAAATAATATTTTCTTGGGCGACTTTCCGTTGTGTCCCATTCGCTTTTAAGCAATCCTTGGCTTTCTAGCCTTCTTAAAAGAGGATATAACGTTCCTGCTTCAATTTTAATATTGATTGCTTCAAGATCCTGAAGCAACGAGTATCCATATTTCATTTTTGATAATTGGCTCAAAACAGCAAGAATCTGTGTTCCTCGTCGCAATTCTAAAATCATATTCTGAATTATATTTTCATCCACTATTTTCACCTCGACACTATTATACTGTATGCCATACAATATTGTCAAGTAAAATATATAAAACATTTTATAAAAGAAAAAACTTCCTGTTATTCAGGAAGTTTTGACATTTCATTGATGATGGATCTGGCAATCCAGATACCGTTTGCTCCGGCTTGTGCAAGACCGCGAGTAATACCTGCTCCATCGCCACCAACATATAAATTTTTAATCTTTGTTTCAAAGTGTTTATTTACTTCGGGACGAGCACTATAAAATTTGGCTTCAACACCGTAGAATAACGTGTGATCACTAGCAATTCCCGGTGTCACATAATTCAACGCTTGCATCATTTCAATTAGTGATTTCATGGTGTTATAAGGAAGCACTAATCCTAAGTCACCAGGAACAGCTTCTTTTAAGGTTGGTGTTACAAAGCATTCTTTAATGCGTTTAGCTGTTGACCGTCTTCCACGAATAATGTCGCCATATCTTTGGACAATAACTGATCCTCCACTTAATTTGTTCGCAAGTTTAGCAACTTCATGAGCAAATTCATTAGGATTGTCAAAGGGTTCCCCAAATTCATGGGAAACAAGTAATGCAAAGTTGGTGTTGTCCGTTCCTAATCGTAGATCACGGAAAGCATGGCCATTACATAAAATAATCCCGTTTTGGTTTTCTACAACAACATGGCCACTAGGGTTTGAGCAAAACGTTCGAACAGTTGTCCCAACGCTTGTATTGAACTTGAACTTTCCTTCATAAAGGTGTTCGTTAATTTCTTCCATAACAATGTTGTTTGTTTCTACGCGAACGCCGATATCAACTTGATTGTTTTTGAATTTAACGCCGAGTGATTCGAGTGTTGTCTGAAGCCACATTGCACCTTCTCTGCCTACACCCAAAACAATATGATCGCCTAGTATTTCTTGACCACCTTCAACAACAATCCCTTTAGCTTGACCGTCTTCTACAATAATATTTGTGACTTTTTTTGCAAACATATAATCGATGTGGTCTTTCATGTGTTCGTAGATGCTTTTTAAAATATTGATGTTTTCTTCCGTCCCTAAGTGGCGAACCTTTGCTCTTAGCAATTTTAATCCAACAGCTATTGCTTTCTTTTCAATCTCGCGAACTTCGTGAGTATCTGGATTCGTTATTTCTAAACTAGCTCCGTGCTTAATATTCACCTGATCAACATAGTTAATCAATTCCATTAGTTGATCGTCGTCCATATATTCTAACATCCACCCACCAAATTCTGTAGTGATGTTGTATTTCCCGTCGGAATATGCTCCAGCTCCGCCAAAACCATTTGTCATAAAACAACCAGGTTTACAGCCTATTTCCCCTTTAGAATTAACTGGGCATTTATCAATCTTTTTTAAAATGATGGGACAGTTGCGATGGTAGATGTCGTTGCCTTTATCAATTAATAACACTTTCGCATTTGGGCTTTTGTGCATGAATTCATAGGCGCAAAATATTCCCATTGGTCCGGCGCCAACAATGATACAATCGTAGTTTTTCATATTAAGTCCCCTTTTTGTCTTGCTATCTTTTGTTTTTGGTTTAAAGACAAGTAATTTTACCATAAAAGCCCGCAGTAGTAAAGTAAAAAAGTAAACCTCCGCGGTTTACTTTTATAGACTAGTTTTTAAATTTTTGCCTTCATCGCTGCTTCAATAAATGCGAAAAAGAGTGGGTGGGCTCTATTAGGCCGTGATAAAAATTCTGGGTGAAATTGGCAAGCAACAAACCAAGGATGGTTTTTTAGTTCCAACACTTCTACAATGTTTTCTTCTTCGTTAATGCCTGAAAACACCATGTCCGATCCATCATATATATGAAGAGTATCGTTGTTTACTTCATAACGGTGGCGGTGGCGTTCATGAATAAGGTTTAAATGATAAATGCTTTCTAATAAACTATCTTTTTTTATCGAGCAAGAATAAAGTCCAAGCCGCATAGGGTTTTCAAACCCTTTGCGAATTGGTTTTAAATCAATAACTGGTAAATCAGTATTTTCATCAAGTTCGCGAGAAGTTGCATTTGGAAAACCCAGTTCGTTTCTTGCATACTCAATCATCGCTAATTGCATTCCATAACAAATACCCAAATAAGGGACTTTTTGTTCACGAGCATATTTGATGGCTAACATGATGCCCAGAATATCTCTTCCACCGAAACCACCAGGGCAAATAATGCCTTGGTATCCACTTAAGATTTCTTGATAATTGTCATCCGTTAATATTTTCGCATCAATGGAATCTGTTTTGATTTTGACGTGATTAGCATATGCTCCGTGCTTCAAACTTTCGTATACGGATAAATAAGCATCTTTTAACGAAACATATTTTCCCACTAGAGCTATTTTCACAAGCCCTTGCGAATTTTTGATATTATCTAACATTTTTGACCAGTCCGTTAAATCAAGCGGTGGTGTATTCAAATTAAAGTGTCGACAAATGAATTCGTCAATGTTTTGTTTTGCAAGCATCGGTGGAACATCATAAATTGTTTTACAATCCCTGGCTTCAATGACGGCCTCTCTTTGAACGTCACAAAATAACGCAATTTTGTCTTTTTGACCTTCGGAAACTTTGCGGTCACTTCTTAAAATAATGACGTCGGGGTTAATTCCCAAAGACCGCAATTCTTTAACGCTATGTTGTGTCGGTTTTGTTTTCAATTCCCCAGAAGCTGCAATATAAGGAACAAGTGTTGTATGAATATACATGGTGTTGTTGTAGCCAACATCACGACGATACTGTCTAATAGCTTCTAAATAAGGAAGGGATTCAATGTCACCCACAGTACCACCAATTTCGGTAATGACAACATCAGCTCCGCTTTTTAAAGCCGCCTTGGAAATAGCTTCTTTAATTTCGTTTGTAATGTGAGGAATAACTTGAACCGTTCCTCCAGAATATTTGCCTTGTCGTTCCTTTTCAATAACGCGTAAATAGATTTTTCCCGTTGTCACACTTGAATATTTACTTAAATTTTCATCGATGAATCGTTCATAATGGCCTAAATCTAAATCTGTTTCGGCGCCATCGTCCGTCACAAAAACTTCCCCATGCTGAAGTGGTGACATGTTTCCCGGATCAACATTGATGTAGGGGTCAAACTTTTGCATGAAAACTTTTAATCCGCGTCCTTTTAATAATCGACCAATCGAAGATGCATTGATACCTTTGCCAAGGCTAGAAGATACTCCTCCAGTAACAAATATAAATTTAGTGCCCATTGTGTCTCCTCCTAAAATAAAAATAAGCCCTCAAAAAATTTGAGAACTTATTTGGCTCTTTTTAATTATACCAAAATAATTAATAAAAACAATCTTTTTTTAAATTTTGTCATCATCAAGGATGAAGTCATCATCATCTGTTTCTTCTTCATCAAGATCTTCTAGCGAGTCTAAATTCGGTTTTTCTGTTATCGCTTCCTCTTCTTCAGGGGCGATTCCTTCATTTAGTAATTCTTCTTCAATGTCGTCGTGTTCTTCGTTGTCATCTTCTTCATCATCTTCATCGTATGTTTCATCTTCGAACTCTTTGTCTAGCCCTTGTTTAAATGGTGTTTCATCAGTAAGTTCATTTTTTAAGACTTCTTCGTCATCGTTATATAGGTCTTCTAAATAATTACCGTCTTTATCTAATAAACTTGATGGTTGACGACTTTTTAAATCCCACAGTTTGATGCCGTTTTTATCTTCTCCACAACAAATAAAGTGCCCGGATAACATAAAATCGATACTGAATTGGGTAAATAGTTTGTCTCCCTCTTCGGTTGTATATCCTTTTTCTTCAAAAACATCTTTCGCAATTTTCACAATTGTTCTTGGTTGTCTTCGCGAATGCATTTTTCTTAATGCTATTTCTATAAGTGAATCATTAGTGTTCATGGTATTTCCTCCGTTTATCTATTTTACTCTTTTGGCGTTTGTTTTTCAAGTATTTTTTTTAAGACTCGAAAATCTGTTCGGTCAACCGAAAGTGGACTAATTGATATGTATTGATGGGCGATGGCCCATACATCGCTTTCAATGTCTTGGTCCAAATGATAGCGATGATGCCCTCGTTGATAATATAGGCGTTGTTCCTGATCAAACCGCGTATCAAAGTTTGTATTACCCTGCTTCGTTATTTTAATGCCAATAGGGTCTTTCGGAATATTAATGTTGAACAAATGACCAAATGAAAACAGTTTGTTTTGAAAAATAAAATCCAAAGTTTCAGCCAAATGCTGTTTTGCAGTTATAAAGTCATTAGGAGCAACCGAGAAAGCAAGTGCTTGTTTTCCCATTAGGACAGCTTCCATTGCTGCTGAAACTGTTCCGGAATATAAAATGTCTTCACCAATGTTAAAACCACTGTTGACGCCCGACATCACAATCTCAAAATCCTGTTGCAATCCGAACTTTGCTGAACGAACGGCATCAGCGGGTGTTGAATCACAAGTATAACTAGGGACTTTTAACCCAACATCACAAGGTTCAATTTCAAAACCTGAACGAACATTGATAGCATGGCTTTTGGCGCTTTGTTCGCTTTTTGGCGCAACAACAAAAACATCGCCATATTTTTTGGCAGCATCAACAAGGATACTGATTCCTTCAGAATAAATAGAGTCATCATTTGTAATCAGGATTTGCATTAAAACACCTCAGGATTGTTGTCTTTGAAATGTTTGATTACATCATCGGCTTCTTGGATCAGTTTTTTAATCTCACTCTTTTTACTGAGGGTCGCTCCGCTTGCCTGACGATGACCACCACCACCATATTTGGCTGCTAATTCATTGATGTCAACGAATCGTGAACGCAAACGAACGCGGATTTTTTCGTTTCCTTGTACAAAGAATATCCAAATCAAGTGACCATGAATGGAATCAAGCGTATTAACTAGGGCTGATGCTTCTTCGATGGCAACACCAAACTTTTTTTGTAATCTTTTTGTAATAAACATATAAGCAACGCCGTTTTTTGTAGTTTTATAATGATTCAAAATATAGCCTTGCAAATGAAAAGATTCTTTTGCTTTAATATATAAATGTGCATAAATCTCTTCAATATCGATGCCCGTTGCCACAAGAAGCGATGCTAAGTGCAAAACTAATGCGCTGACTCCACGATATTTGAATCTTCCTGTATCGGTTACTAGCCCGACATACAAATATTTGGCAGCTTGTTTGGTTAAGATTAACTCGTCTTTAAATGTTTCATAAAGGTCTGTAATAATGGCTGCTGTTGCTGGGAGGTCTTCACGAACGTAATTAATGTTTGCATAATCTTCGACACGGACATGGTGATCGATTTTGATTGTTTGCTTAGCTTGTTTCCACCCTTCATTGTCAATGCGATCGCTTGTTGCGGTGTCAACAACAATCACTAAGGCCGACGGAAAGACATCGGTTAAATCAATCACATCTTCGGTATCAATAAAAGCTAAATATTGGCTTTTGTCATTCCCAACACTATAAATGTTTTTTTGGGGAAACGATGCTCTCAGAATTTCTCGAAGTCCTAAAGTGCTTCCAATACAATCGCCATCGGGGCGAATGTGCCGAACTATAATAATGTCATTAAATTGTTTTATTGCTTCAAAAATTTGTTGTTTTTCGTTCATTTTGTGTTTTCCTTTATTAAATTATCGAGATCCTGTAAGAGCAAATCGGCTTCTTCAAATGATTTTATGGTAGCCCCACTAGCAAATTGATGACCCCCACCGCCATATTTTGTTGCAATTTCGTTGATATTATAACGACTGGAGCGAATTTCACAAACAACGTTGTTGTTTTGTTCATCTTCCGTAAAATTCACCCAAACATCGATGTCTTTAATACCCGCCATTGTGTTCACCATTCCGCGAGAAATTGTGAAAAGATCAACTTCGAATTTGCGGACATCTTCCGCCGTATTCTTCATATAGGCAACATTCATTGGTGTTAGTTTAAAGTTCAGTGTAAAATAAGCTCGCAGTTTTACAATCTTGAGTTCTTCCACATACAAATTGTTATAAACTTCGCTTAGTGCAAAACCAAATTCCGTTAGTTTTGCAGCAGTAGCAAAAGTTTTCGCATTCACTGAATCATAACGGAAACGACCGCTATCGGTCACTATACCTGTAAACAATGCTTTTGCTCCCAAGACGCTTTGTTTCATGTTTGTTTCAAACAAAAAGTCACTGATTAAGCCAGCACAACTTTCAAAATTTGTATCGACCAAGGTAAGGTCACCAAATTCACCTCTTGGGATGTGGTGATCCATTTTAATAATGAAGTTTCCTTTTTGATAGCGTCGGTCGCTGATTAAAAATTCTTCAGCGGTATCGAGGACAAAAACCAATGCTTTCTCATAATCTTCATCATGAACATCATCAACTCCGCCAATAAAGCTGTAACGATCGTTAACATCGCCAACAGCCAAAACCTTTTTATGAGGAAATGTTGTTTTGATGGCCTCTTTTAGACCAATCTGGCACCCCATAGCATCACCATCAGGGCGTTGATGTCGATGGATGATCACCGTATCATATTCTTTAATTTTTTCATAAATTTGTTTATACATTTTTTTCTCCGTTTCTAATTATTATATCACGACTTATAATAATACCAATGAAATTCGCAATAAAATGAAGAAAAACTCTTAAATAACTTAAGAGTTCTTTAAATCTAAAATACCGACAACTCGTAAACTAACAAACCCAATAATCGTGCTCGTCACCAAGGAAACAAACACTAAAAGAGCCCCGTAAGCCAAAACAACATCCCCTAATTGATAAATAATGGATACTGTTGCTAATTGGCCAACAATGTGCAAAAACCCACCAATGACGCTAACCGAAATCATCGATGCCCATTTTTTAAGCGTCCTGTAAGCAACATACATTCCTAAAAAACTAATAAGCGATGCAACAAAACTAATGATAAAGGTAATCGGGCTTCCTAAAATCAACCCGACAAGGGCGCTTTTCATTACCGTCATTAGCAGTGTCTCTTTAAAGGAAAAGCGGTAAATCCCTAGTAAAATAACGACATTTGCTAACCCAATTTTTGCAGTAGGCAAAAAGGGGAAGGCTAATGAAGAGATAAATTTATCAAATAGCGATAATATAACTCCCATAGCAACTAAGATGGCAATCAGAACGATGCGTTTAATTATTAGATGATTTCTGAGGCTTCCCATAGGCGGCTTATTCCCTTTCATATTTATTCGATTATAACATATTTCGGTTGCATTTCCAACCTTTATTTATTATAATAGCGTTTAGGGGGTAAATTTTATGTGCGTTTTTTGTAAAATAGTAAGTGGAGAGATTCCATCATATAAAGTCTACGAAGATGAGAACTTTTTAGCTTTTTTAGACATTTCTCAAGCATCAATCGGTCATACCTTAGTCATCCCTAAAAAACATTTCACAAATATTTTAGAAGCGGATGATGAAACGCTTGCGCAAATGTTTCAGCTGGTTGCGAAATTGGCTAAACAGATTTCTCAAAATCTTGAAGTTGCCGGTTTTAATATTTTAAGCAACACCGGTCTAGTTGCGGGACAAACCGTCGACCACTTTCATGTTCACATTTTGCCAAGATATGAAAATGATGCCGTTGTTATGAAACTAACTCCAAATCATTTATCAGAATCGGAAATGCAGACAATCAGGGAAAGAATAATTCGCAAATAAAAAGAGCACAACTGCTCTTTTTTTATAATATGATGTTTATGAAGGCAAACCATGCCATATGAATGATGATTGCCGTAAACGATAATGTCATTAAAATACGAATGATTTGTCCGTTAATATGATCGCGCTTTATCGCCGCCCACAGAAAGCTCACAATTCCTAAGATGGTTCCTAAAACAACAATAATGTTGTGAAAGGGGAAAAGTGTTAACGCAAGGGTCGCAATTGTAAAAACAATAATGGTTTTTTCCGATTGCAACAATTCTCTTTTTGTTTCGGCTTTATTTTTGCTATGCACTACAAAGTCGTCTGTTTGTTGAAATCGAAGTTCTGCTCCACAATTTTTACAAAAGCGGTCATTATCTTTTACTGGTTGTCCACAGTTTTTACAATACATGATTATCTCCTTGTATAAGTTTTTAATATTTCTTTAAAGAAGGAAACGGCATAGCATAGGGCGTTGCCTGTAACATGTTCGTATCCATGTTTTCCATCCCGAAAAGCTTCTTTTGAATAATAAAGGGGCGAAAAACGGATTACACAGTCGCTCACTTTATCATAATTGCGTTTGTCGGCAATGTCCGTTAAAATAACAGGCGCTGTATAAAGTGATTTGAAAACGTGGTGGATTGTCTTTTCCACTTTTTTATACCCTTCGGAATTTGTGTTCGATACACGTGATGATTCAATGTTTTTTATAATTTGATAATCAATTCCGTATTTCTTTAATGAAGGAGAAAGGGCAAAAAGGACTTCCGCAACAGAATCGTATGTGGCAAACTCAAACCTGATGTTGCTTTCACAATCATCTTCTGTACATACGACATCTTCGTAAATAATTTGGGTTTTCAGTAATTTAGATAAAGCCAAATACTGTTCGTCGATTTTTCTTTTACCATAGCTTTTAAAAAATGTTAAGTTGTTAAAAAAGAAACGTTCCCAAAACGGCATGTCTTTCGCAATTTCTTTTAAGGGAATCATCGCTTTTTTATCAATTTTTGCTCTAAACTTGCGGTTGTAAGGCATTTGCTCTAAGAATGCTTGTAACCTCTTTTCGCCTTTGTTATCGGCACTCGTCGTAAAACGAACAATTGCTTCACCGGTAATCCCGATGCCAATTAAAGCATAGTGGCTTTTTAACCCAAAATATGAGGGGTCAACAATTCCCGATCCTTCTTCGATAACCAAGTCAAAAAACTTGCCTGTTTTTAAAAAGTGATCAACAATATTATTAATGCCGTTTTTTGTCGTTGCATCATCGGTTGTCATGACAATCGTTAAATTGACATCCAACCTTGATTGATTTGATAAAATCTCTTCAACAGCTTCAAACATCGAAAAGAACAAACTTTTAGAATCAAATGTGCCGTTACCAAACAATTCGCCGTTGTCAATTTTGACTTCTTGAATGCTTGTACTATAGTCAACGTGGGCTGCAAATAAAATATTTGGCGCTCCTTCGATTTTGACTTTTGATGTAAAGATGGCATTTTTCCCAATTTTTTCTTTAATAAAGTTTTCGTGGATATTCGGGTAGTCAACTTTTAGTTTTTCACGAAACAAATGAAAAGCTTCCGGATCATCAAAACTCGATGTTTGAATGTCGACCAATCCTTTAAGTTTAAACAAATATTGTTCACCTAAACTTTTATCACAATTATTTAGTTGGATCACCTTTGTTTCTTGATTTTTAATAAACAACGTTCTCAATAAACAAATAAGCACCATCATTATTAAAACCAGTGAAGCAAGGGCGATTGTTATTTTTATTTCCATTCCGATTGTGAAAAACATAACTTTTCCCTACCTTGTTATTTTTGTGTGTTAATTATACATACATTGACAGTTTTTGTCAACGAGAAACCAAAAAGGCCCATTAAAGGCCTTTTTATTCATTCATTAAGTATTTATAAAGGGTCTTGACCATGGCTCCCGTGGCTCCGTATGGCTCTTTATTTGCTGGACTTGTATGAAACGCTGTCCCCGCTATATCTAAATGCATCCATTTTGTAGGTTTGTCAATAAAGGCTTCAATAAACGCTGCCGCCGAGCTTGCACCCATGTTTCTTCCTGTTGAGTTTGTTAAATCGGCAACTTTACTGGAACGAACTTGATTTCTAATGTAATCGTTAATCGGCATTTCCCAAATTTCTTCATTTGCTTCTTTGCCGGCTTTAAGCATATTCTTGATTGTTACTTCATTGTTGCCAAACAATCCGGTAACATATTCTCCCAGGGCAACAACAATGGCTCCTGTTAGTGTTGCCACATCGATTACTTCTTCACACCCTTGTTTTTGTGCAAAGCAAACCGCATCCGCAAGTGTCAGTCGTCCTTCAGCGTCGGTTGATACAATTTCAATTGTTTTTTTATTCATCGCTGTTAAAACATCGTCCGGTAATAACGCTTCGCCGTTAATCCGGTTATCCGTTGCACAAATAACAACATGTAAATTAATTGGTAGTTGTTTTTTTACAGCAAGTTCAAAAGCTCCTAAAACTGTTGCGGCACCAGCCATATCATCTTTCATCGTATTCATTGAGGTTTTAATACTGTATCCACCAGTATCATACATAACCCCTTTGCCAACTAACGCTACTTGTTTTTCTTGACCATTTCGATATACAAGATGGATAAGTTTTGGTTCAGCGGTTGATCCTTTGTTTACTCCCAAAAAGGCATTCATCCCTAAATCGGCAATCTCCTCTTTATTATAAATGTGTGCTGTTACTTTTTTGTCTTCAAAACTATCACAAAGATTGAGAGCATAATCCGCTAAATCAGCTGCTGATAAATAATTATATGGTTTGTTGACTAAATCACGTGTATTGTCAATGGCTGTTACAACATTCATGGCTTCTTCAAAAGCGGATGTTAGGTCGTGCTCACAAATAAACTGAAGTTTTAAATCGTTTTGTTTCTTTTCTGACAAACATTCATCATAGTAATAATTATACAGCCCGATTGTTTGGACTATTCTTTTCACAACTTCGTCTTTGTTTAGATTGTAAGCAAATGAAGCTAAATCAATATGAAGTTCGTCTCCAAGTTTGTAGTTAACATCTCTTAGGCTTTCTTCTAGTTTTTCATAGCTAAATTCATCTTGTTTCCCTAAACCGATTAAATATAGAATATCGTTGGAAATTTTCCCAAATGTAAAAACAGTGTTGATTTTTCCAAGTTTAAAGCTTAATTGTTCTTTCGCAAGCAACTCATTTAAAGCTTGATCAATGTTAACATCTATCGCAAGTGTTTTTGTTTTTTCAAAGACACCTACCACAAGTGGCTTATTCGTGTTTGTTTGTTTTGTGTTATTAATAATTTCTAACATGTTTCCTCCTTATTTACCGATGTATTCGCATCCCATATAAGGGATTAATACTTCAGGAACTTTAATTGTTCCGTCTTGCTGCTGATAGTTTTCCACAATCGCAACCCATGTTCTTCCGACAGCTAATCCTGATCCGTTTAGCGTGTGAACAAATTCTAATTTAGCATCTTTGCTTCGGCGGACACGAATATTGCCACGTCTTGCTTGGTAGTCTTCCGCATTGCTAATGCTGCCTATTTCACGATAAGTATTTTGGCTTGGAAGCCAGACTTCGATATCATATGTTTTAGCCATCGCAAATCCCATGTCACCACTGCATAAAGTAATGATGTGATAAGGAATTTTTAACGCCTGGAGAACTTTTTCCGATTCTTGAAGCATCATTTCGTGTTCTTGATAAGAAGTTTCCGGTAAAGTTAGTTTGATTAATTCGACTTTGTTGAATTGGTGAGTACGAATGAGTCCGCGGGTGTCGCGCCCTGCACTTCCGGCTTCCGAACGGAAAGCCATTGTGTAACTAACAAAATTTAGTGGCAAGTCTTTGATGTCGATAACTTCATCACGATACATATTGATTGTCGGTACTTCGGCTGTTGGATTTAAAAACCAATCTCCGTTACCATTGACTAACCGGAAGGCATCTTCTTCAAACTTAGGAAGTTGTCCTGTTGCAGTCATACTTTCGCGGTTGGCAATGAATGGAGGAATGATTTCTTTATAGCCGTTTGCACTGTGTAAATCCATCATAAAGGCAATTAAAGCACGTTCAAGGCGGGCTCCTAACCCTTTATAAACAACGAATCGACTTCCAGCAATCTTGGCTGCTCTTGTAAAATCAATAATATCCAACGCCTCTCCCAATTCATAGTGTGATTTAGGATTAAAGGTAAACGTTGTTGGCTCTAAATATTTTTTTATTTCCACGTTATCTTTTTCATCAGCACCAAACGGAACGCTTTCGTGTAGTAGATTGGGTGTCATTAGCAATATTTGTTCGATTTGTTTTTCGATAGCAAGTAATTTCTGATCGTCTTCTTGGATCCGTTCGCCAATATTACCAACAGAATCCACAATAGCTGTACAATCTTCGTTATTGCGCTTTTTTTGCCCAATTAGTTTGCTTAGTTCATTACGTTCTTTCTTTAAAGCTTCTACTTGTGCGATAATCGCTCTTCGTTCGTTGTCAAGCGTGATAACTTCTCTTAGATAGTTAAAATCTTTTCCACGTTTGTTTAGTTTTTCAATTGTTCCTTCTAAATCATTTCTTAATAACTTAATGTCAATCATATTTCCTCCTTAAAAGAAAAAAGTCCCTTAATTAATAAGGGACGAATATGTTCGCGGTGCCACCCTAGTTAGATTTAAAAAATCTCAACTCGATTAAGATAACGGTTTTATCCGAAGCTTATTAGCTTATCTCCAAGATGGATTCAAAAACCCCATTGTCTGGTTCCCACCACCCACCAGCTCTCTGGACAATTTGTTGGTTCTTTACTAGTTCTTTTCAGCGAATATTTACTTAAAAGTGCTTTTATTATACTGATGAATAAGGACAATGTCAAATTAAATTACAAATGATTTTTATTTCTTCTCTTGATCTTCATCAAGAAACTCGTAATCTAAATCAAGTTCATAATCTTCTTTGTATTCATCGTCTGTTTCAATTTCCTCTTCGCTTCTTGGAACGATTGCGATTGTGGAAGCGCTGTGCCCTTCGTTAAGCTTAATAATGCAAACGCCTTGTGTATCTCTGCCAACAGTTAATATCTGATCAAGATGCGTTCTTATAATCATGCCTTTGTCGGTCACAACCATTAGGTCTTCATCACCACGAACAGTTGACAACGAAACCATGTTTCCATTTTTCTCGGTAATGTTTAACGCTTTTACGCCCTTACCGCCACGAACTTGAACACGGAAAGCATCAACGTTGGTGCGCTTGCCATAACCTTTTTCGGTAACAATTACTATTTCATCACCATCGGTGTTGACGATTGCCATACCAACTGTTTTTTCGTTTTTTTCCACTTTTATTCCACGAACACCTGCTGATATCCTCCCCATAGGTCGAATATCGCTTTCGCTAAAGCGGATCCCTTTGCCGTTTGATGCCCCTAAAATGATGTCTTTTTCACCGTCAGTCACACTAACAGCAAATAATTCATCGCCTTCGTTTAATAAAATAGCTCTGATACCATTTGTTCGGATGTTATTAAAAGCAGAAATTTCTGTCTTTTTAATGATTCCTTCGCGTGTTGCGAAAATCAAGTATCCTTCTTTATCATTATCTTTGTTTATGTTGACAACGGCCGCCAAGCGTTCGTTTTCTTCAAAATTAAGCAAATTGACAATCGGCAAGCCCTTCGCATTACGGGAAGAATATGGTACTTGGAAGGCACGTAAACGATAAACCTTCCCAAAATTACTAAAGAACAATAATGTATCATGACTAGAAGTGAACAATAGTCGTTCAATAAAATCTTCTTCGGTCATTTTTGTTCCTGTAATACCTTTTCCTCCACGATTTTGAGCGCGGTATGTATCAACAGTCATTCGTTTTACATAACCTCGGTTAGTTACGGTGATGATGACGTCTTCAACAGGAATTAAATCTTCATCTTCGATGACTAAGTCATCACTTAAAGTAATCTCACTCTTACGATCATCGCCAAAACGATCGCGCATTTCTGTTAATTCATTGACGATAATATGTAATTTCTTGTCGTGACTCTTTAATATTTCTTTGCATTCTTCAATGAATTTGCGTATTTCAATCAGTTCTGTTTTTAGTTTGTCAACTTCAAGCCCTGTTAAACGTTGCAATTTCATATCCAAAATAGCTTTGGCTTGTGTTTCAGTTAACTTAAAAGCACTGATTAACCCTAAAACAGCATCTTCCGTTGTTTTGGATTTTTTAATTAACTGAATAACAGCATCAATATTTCCAAGAGCAACTAGCAATCCTTCTAAAATGTGGGCTCTTGCTTCGGCTTTGTCAAGGTCAAATGCTGTTCTCCTTGTTAACACTTCGATTTGGTGATTTAAATAAACTTCCAAAACTTCTTTTAAATTCAAAACTTTTGGTTGCCCTTTTACAAGCGCAATGATGTTAATCCCAAAGATCGATTGTAACTGCGTGTGTTTATATAGATTGTTTAGAATAACATTCGGGTTAGCGTCTCGACGTAGTTCAATAACAATTCGCATTCCGTTTCTGTTTGATTCATCCTGCAGTCCGGTGACGCCTTCAATGATTTTTTCTTTTACTGTTTCAGCAATTCGTTCAATTAAACGTGTTTTATTCACTTGATATGGAATTTCTGTCACAATAATGGCGTTTTTGTTGTTCCCTAAATCTTGAATTTCTGTTTTTGCTCTAACAGTAATCGCTCCATTACCCGTCATATAGGCTTTACGGACTTGGGAAACACCCATAATACATCCGCCCGTAGGAAAATCAGGCCCTTTGATGTATGTCATCAATCCTTCAATTGAAATATCAGGATTGCGAATAAGTGCCAAAATTCCATCAATAACCTCTGTTAAGTTGTGTGGTGGAATGTTTGTTGCCATCCCAACCGCAATTCCCATTGCACCGTTAACTAATAAATTAGGGAAGCGACAAGGTAAAACTTCTGGTTCACGTTCTGATCCATCATAGTTGTCGATGAAATTGACAGTGTCTTTGTTGAGATCACGTAAAACTTCCATCGCCATTTTGCTCATTCTCGCTTCAGTATAACGCATTGCTGCTGCACCATCGCCGTCGACTGAGCCAAAATTACCATGACCGTCAACTAATGGATAACGATAACTGAAATCTTGGGCCATTCGCACCATGGCTTCATAGATTGCGGAATCACCATGGGGGTGATATTTGCCCATAACTTCACCAACGATACGCGCTGATTTTTTATAAGCTTTGTCCGCATGCATTCCTAGTTCATTCATGGCAAACAAAATACGTCGATGAACCGGTTTCATCCCATCTCTGGCATCTGGAAGTGCTCGTGAAACAATAACACTCATCGCATAACTTAAAAACGATGTTTTCATTTCCCGTGCTAAATTGACTTCTTTTACTCCACCGTTGTGGTGGCCGTTGTCGTCGACATTGTCAAATACTTCAGCTTCCAAAACATTTGGGATTTTATCATTTTGGTTTTTTTCCATGATTACTCCTTAAATGTCCAAATTCTCAACATAAACAGCGTTCTCTTCGATAAATTCCCTTCTTGGTTCAACATCATCCCCCATTAACATTGAGAAAATGGTGTCCGCTTCAATGGCATCATCCAAGCTGACTTGTAAAAGGGTACGTGCTTTAGGGTCCATCGTGGTTTCCCATAGCTGTTCTGGGTTCATTTCACCTAAACCTTTGTAACGTTGTAACATTGGTTTGGCTGATTTCGAAAAAGTTTCTAGGATTTTTTGTAATTCTTCGTCACTGTATGCATATTCAACACGCTTGTTAAAAACGATTTTGTAAAGCGGTGGTTGGGCAATATAGATGTACCCTTTTTCCACGAGCGGCTTCATAAAACGGTAGAAAAACGTTAATAACAATGTTCGGATATGGGCACCATCAACATCGGCATCGGTCATAATAACGACTTTGTGATATCTTGCTTGTTCAATATTAAAGTCATCGCCAATCCCTGTTCCGAATGCTTGAATCATGGAAATAATTTCTTTATTCCCAAGAACTTTGTCTAAACGGGCTTTTTCAACGTTTAAAACCTTCCCACGAAGCGGCAAAATAGCCTGAAATTCGCTGTCACGTCCTTGTTTGGCACTTCCACCTGCAGAATCACCTTCCACAATGTAAATCTCGCTTAAAGAGGGATCTTTACTTCGACAATCCGCTAATTTTGAGGCAAATCCAAGTGATTCAAGTGGACTCTTTCGTCTTGTTGCTTCTCTTGCTTTCTTGGCGGCGATTCTTGCCCTTGAGGCAATGACGGCTTTTTCAATAATGGATTTCGCAACATTCGGGTTTTCTTTTAAAAAGATGTCCATTCCATCTAATAATATTTGCGATGTAATCCTTCTAACTTCAGTATTCCCTAGTTTAGCTTTTGTTTGTCCTTCAAATTGTGGGTTTGGATGACGACAACTAATGATGGCCGTTAATCCTTCGCGAACATCTTCGCCACTAAAAGACTCGTCTTTTCTAAACAAACTGCTTGATTTTCCGTAACTGTTCAAAACTCTAGTTAAACTTGTGCGGAATCCTTCTTCATGAGTTCCGCCTTCTGGGGTATAAATGTTGTTGATAAACGAATAAATGTTGCTATTATAGTCTTCAGTGTATTGAAGAGCCATTTCAACTTCAATGTTTTCGTCTTTTCCTGATACATAAATGATTGTACTGTGAATCGGGGTCTTCGATTTGTTTAAATAACTGACATATTCTTTAATACCGCCTTCATAGCAGTAATGAACACTTCTTGATTGTTCGGGATTGCGTGAATCCGTTAAGGATATCTTCAATCCTTTGTTTAAAAAGGCGCATTGTTGCAAACGAACACGTAATGTTTCGTAATCAAAAATAATTCCTTCTTTAAAAATCTCGATGTCGGGCTTGAATATGACTTGCGTGCCGTTGTCTTCTGATTCACCAATCGTCTCAATTTTATGAAGACGGTGTCCCCGTTCATACTCTTGACGATAAATATGGCCATCTCTTTTAATAATAACTTCTAAATGTTCACTTAATGCGTTAACAACGGATGCTCCTACACCATGTAACCCACCAGAAACTTTATAAGATGCCCCATCAAACTTTCCACCAGCATGAAGGATTGTGAAAACAGCTTCAACTGCTGATTCTCCTGTTTTGGAAATGACATCAACGGGAATCCCACGCCCATTATCAGTAACTTTTACATAGTTGTTTGGTAAAATTTCTACTTCAATGTGTGTGCAATACCCAGCCAAGGCTTCGTCAATCGAGTTATCCACAATTTCCCATACTAAATGGTGTAAACCACGTGGTCCTGTTGACCCAATATACATCCCTGGGCGCTTTCTGACCGCTTCTAATCCTTCAAGTATTTGAATACTTGAACTTCCATAACTTTTACTGTTGTCGTTCATCAGGCCCCTCCTTGGTAATTTTCATAATTTTGCTTTTTTGAATAATTTGTGGCGATAAAACATCAATGGATGTTGTTGTAATAAAAATTTGATAACCTTTATCTAAATATTTCATAATTTGGTTTTGTCTGTTGCTGTCTAGCTCGCTGAAAACATCATCTAAGATAATAATCAACCGACTGTTTTTTGTTTTACAAATTTCGGCTAAACTTAGCTTCAAAGCAAGTGATAAAGTGCGCTGCTGACCGGATGAAGCATAAGAAATGGCACTTTTTTCGTTTATTAACGGCATAAAGTCATCTCGGTGCGGTCCAATCGTAGTCGTTCTTAATGCTAAATCAACCGTCCTTCGCTCTTTATAGGCGTTTTCAAGTTCACTAATCTGCCGATTAGGTAAATACACAATTTTTCCAGCATCTTTTTCGTCACTAATTTCGTAATTTATTGTTTTTAATTGCTCGTTAATTGCTTCAATAAAACTTTGACGTTCAAAAATAATCGTTTTAGCTTCTTTTATTAGTTTTTCTGTTATTGTTTCTAATAAAAGTTCATCAAATGCTTTTGTCTGATCTGTTTGTTTTAAAAATTCATTTCTTTGCTTTAAATATTTTCGATAATTTAACAAAGCACGTAAATAAACGTTGTTGTTTTGGCTAATTCCGCCATCCAAAAACTCTCTTCTATTGGCTGGCGTTCCCTTTACAAGGTTAAGATCATCCGAAGAAAACATCACAACGTTAATGTATCCAAAATAATCGCTTAATCGTTCTTTTAACTTCCCATTTTGTTGCAATTTCTTCTTGCCGTTCATTATTGAGAAGACGATTTCGTCGTTTTTATCGTTGTCTGTGAATTCCGCTTTCACAAAGGCATAATTTTCATTGTTTTTTACTAATTCTTGGTCATTTAATGCTTTGTGAGACTTGCCAAGCCCTGCACAATGAACCGCTTCAACTAAACTTGTCTTCCCCACGGCATTATTCCCAACCAAAATATTTATTTTTTCCGAAAATTGATCAAAAAATTGATCATAACAGCGAAAGTTTTGTAACGTAAGCCTCTTTAAATAAAACATTATAAGCTCTCAATTTTAAATTGTTCATTATTGATGAAAAAAATCATTCCTGGGTAAAGCTTTTTCCCTCTTCTTTGCTCTTTTTCGCCATTGATGACGGCAAAATGACTTAATAAATAGGTTTTAGCCGTAGCTCCCGAGTCAATTATCCCAACAAATTTTAAAAATTGTCCTAAAGTAATAAATTCAGTATCAATTTTCACAATTTTCATGCTTTTTTACCTCAATAAATTATACTTATTATAACATAATTTTCGGTTTTTTTCCAGTGTTTTTTGTTTATTTTTGGGCAATATTGATCTTTTGTCTTTTCTTTCCTTTTTTTATGATTTTTGGGGGTTTATTTACGTATTTATGG
>JBFXJT010000010.1:0-15486 GCA_050174575.1 Bacilli bacterium | reverse complement strand
TTATACTTATTATAACATAATTTTCGGTTTTTTTCCAGTGTTTTTTGTTTATTTTTGGGCAATATTGATCTTTTGTCTTTTCTTTCCTTTTTTTATGATTTTTGGGGGTTTATTTACGTATTTATGGTCGCTGTTCTTGGTTTGTTTTGCAATTAAGAACCTGAAATCCTCGCTTTTATTAATATTTATGTATTTACATATTTATTCTGATGTAGAAACGATTATGGTTTTATGTATTTATGGGGTGTTTTCTTGTCTAATTGCCTTTATTTTCTGAATTTATGGGTAAAGTTACTTTAATAAACCAATAAATGTTTGAAAATAGTAAATATCGAGAGGATTAACGATGAGAAGTTTACGTATTTATGGGTTTATGGCTTGTCTTTTTTACAATATATTATGGTTTTATGTATTTATGGCCTAATATTAAGTAAAAATATTGACTCTTTTTCTTTTCTTTTGTGCTAATAATCATTATTTTAGCTCATAAAATTTATTTAAGTGTGTATTTACGTAAAACCATATGGTTTATTTGTTTTTATTAGTACCTAAGATTATTATTTTCTTTGTTTTTGTGTTAAGATTTGCGAAAAACAATTTTTTTAATCCATAGTTGCTTATTTACATATTTACGTATTGATTTTGTTTCGAAAAAAAAAGTATAATAATCGTAAATTCCAAAACACAAAAATCTACTTTTATAACTCTAAAGAAATTTTTTGGGAATTTTTATCAATTTTAGTTGGTTTTTATACATATTTACATACTACTGTATTTATGGTTTTGTGGTTTTATGGTTTGTTGTATTTGTGTTTTTATGGTTTTAAATATTTATGGTTCGATTTTCTACCTTCGTTGTTCTTTAAAACCCTTTTTTTAGCCCTTTTTTTACAAAAAAACACCAAAAACAGCATAAAAAGGTCGTTTTTGGCCTTTGATTTTTTTCGCTTGGTTTGTTTTCAGGGTGGGGAGTCTAATAAATTTACCCATACGGGGTCAAAATCGATTAGAACGAAAAATTTTGGGCTATTCAAGGGTCCCGTAAAGATGTTTAAAAAATAAGTGCAGTTCCCTGGTACAGTTTGTCTGTTTAAAGATATTTAGCACATTAATTAATCTCTCAAAACAGCGTAAAACGCCTAGAAAACAAGGCCTTAATTACATAAAGATGTAAAACCGTATTTATGTTTTTATTTTTTTACATAAAACCATATTTATGTTTTTGTGGTAATTTGTAAAATTGTATTTACATTTTTATTTATTTGTGTATAATTGTAAATGTGTTTTTATTTTTTTATGTAAATACATATAAATTATTGAATTTTTTATGAAGGAGGACAAAATGAATTCTAAATCAATGCCGTTCAAAAAACGAGAAAACCCACTAGGGACAGGAACAACAACTGTTTCGCAACCTGTTGCCCAAACTACCAACCTTAAAAGGGACAAATACACGGCCACCATGGATCGTGATTTGCGAAAGCGACTAAAAATAGCTTCGGTTGAAAAGGGAGTCGTCGTTTCTGAGTTTATTGAACAAGCAGTTACGGAAAAATTGGAAAGAGAGGGGTTCTAAATGGCTGTTATTTCGACTTTTTGCAAGAAGGGCGGGGTCGGTAAGACAACTTTTATTGGTTATTTAGGCCATTACCACGCTATTCAGGGCAAAAAAGTATTAATTATTAGTGTAGATGATCAAAACAGCATCTTTAAAATCTTCGGCGAAGAAGATAAAATCTTCGAAAGCAATGATAATTACCTAGAATTCTTGATTGCTGGCCATGCAGAGCTAGGAGATATCCTTATCGAGGTCCGAGAAAACCTTTATTTAATCAAAACTTTGAACACTGACAAGCTTTCTTTAAAGTTAACGTTGGAAAGAAACCAAGAAAAAGTAATAAAAAAGATCATTGAAGAGTATAATAACTATTTTGATTATATTTTAATCGACTTTCCACCATCAAGCAGTCGTTTAACCGAGGTATTGCTTGATATGAGTGATACAATTTTGATAGTTGTTGGCTTAGATAGCCTTGGTTTGGGTGGTTTTTTCAACACTATTCAATATTTTATCGATAATGACATTAACATTGAGGGTATAAAATACATTGTGCCAAATGGTTACAGTAAAAACCGCCGTGCTCCAAAGGTTTCTTTAGAGAAATTGATTGAACAAGGGCGCGAATTTACCCCGGACGCCATTGTTTTACCGGCATTACAGGACAAATCAATCATAAAAAACCTTCAAGCTGAAGGAATTAGCCCGTTTGATTTGGTAAAATTAGAGCGGTATGACCAAAATGCGAAAAACCTGTTGGAAAAAGAACTAACAAGTTTGTTTAAAGAAATAGAAATGTAAAAAAGGCACTTTTTCGGTGCCTTTTTAATTTATTTTTGTTGTTAATTTTTATGTATTTACATAAATATGGAACTTATCTTGTTAAGAAACACGAACAGGAAGGATTAATTGTGTCAAATTAACATCGTAATCACCTGTAATGATAAACGGTTTAATCTCACCGGTGAAATGAATGGTGACTTCTGTCGAATCCATAGATTTAATGGCATCTAAAATGTATTTAGAGCTGAATGCTATTTGAAAATTTAACACATTAGAGCAAGCAAGTGGGATAACCTCTTCTTTTACTGCCCCAATTTCGTTTGTTGTTGAAGCAATTTCAATTGTTTTATCAGAATTCAATGTAAATTTGATAATACAGAAAGAATCTAAAGATGTAAACAAAGAAGCTCTTTCAATTGCGGCAATAATTTCGTTTTTATTGAACTTAATGCTCGTAAGAAAGTCTGTAGGAATAAGATTGCTGGTGTTAGGGAACGATCCATCAATCAAGCGTGTTTGAAATAAAATGTTTTTATACTTAAAGAGCGCTTTTGATGAAGAAAAATGAATTTCAATCGGTGTTTCGTTCTCATCAATGATTCGACTTAACTCGTCAAGACTCTTGCTTGGAATAACAGCGTTGATTTTAGGAAATTCGACATCGTTAATTAAGTATTTTTTTGCTAAACGGAAACTATCTGTAGCAATTACTTCTAGTTTTCGGCCATCAGCAACAAAAGAAACACCTGTTAAGATAACTCGCGTCTCTGATAAAGATGTTGCAAATGTTGTTTTTCGGATAATTGATTTTAAATTGCCAACATCCATACGCACAACAGTTTCGGAATCAGCAAAAGAAATCATTGGATAATTGTCTTTTTCAAGAGCGTTCAAAGTAAAGTTGCTTCTGTCAGCAAGGATTTTCACAATATTTTCTTCAAAGGTTGAAAAATCAACTTCTTTTGATTCTATTTTTCGAATAATTTCAATAAAATATTTACCAGGAACAACAACAACGCCATCTTCTTCGATTCGAACTTGTTTTTTATCTTTAATAATTGTTTGGATAGAAATTTCGTTGTTTGATGCTGTTAAATAAACGCCATTTTCAACTGCTTCAATTTTTATTCCAGTGAGAACGGGCATGGGTGTTTTAGTGGATAACGCACGACTTACATAAGTTAGGTTAAGCAATAACAAATCACGATTAATTACAAATTTCATTCTTAGTTCCTCTTCTTATATTTATTTTTTGTTAGTTTTTATTATTAGGGAGTGTGGATAAGTGGATAACTCATCAACTTTTGATTTTTTTAATTAAAATATCGAAATCACATTTGACTAAATTGTTTGATTTAATCAAACTTTCAATTTTATCGATTGAATGGGAAACAGTCGCATGATCGCGATTGCCAAATTTTTCACCAATCGTTTTTAAAGACGGATTAAAAACGTTTTTTAAAATGTAAATAGCCATTTGCCGAGCATAAGTCGCTTGTTGCTTGCGAGTTGCTGACTCTAATTCACCGATTGGGACTTGATAATAAGTAGCAACTTCTTTTTTCACAAGCTCGAAGTACCCATTATTGTTGTTTGATTCTAAATCACGTTCTGGAAGGAAGCGATCAAGCGCAACATAAACATTTTCAACTGAAAAAGGAATGTTTAACGAAACACAATAAGTGATATAACGCCTTAAAGCACCCTCTAAATCACGAATGTTGTTTGTGAAGTTATCAGCGATGATCTCAAGGACAGCATTAGGGACATCCTTCGGGTTCTCAATTAAAAAAGACAACTTGCGTTTAAGAATGTTCAATCGAAGTGATTTATCAGGGACTTTAATATCCACCGATAACCCCCAATTGAAACGGGATTTTAAACGAACCATCATATTTTTAAGCTCAGTAGTTGAACGATCGGACGTAATAACTATTTGTTTGTTTAAGCCGTGCAATGTTTCAAAAACTTTAAAAAATTCTTCTTGAGTTGCTTGCTTTCCTTCTAAAAATTGAATATCATCAACTAACAAAACATCAGCATTGCGATATTTTTGGTAGAAAGCTTCAATGTTTTCTTTACCTTTTTTTGTAGAAGTGTGAATAAAGTAATCTTCCGTAAATTCTTGAGCCGTTGTATAAACAACGTTTGTATTAATGTCGTTGTCGAGAATATAATGACCAATGGCCATCATTAAATGGGTTTTCCCTAAACCAACATCCCCAAAGATATAAAGAGGATTGTAGATTTTATCATGAGTTTCCGCAACTTTCATTGCTGAAAGGAAAGCAAAACGGTTGCTTTCACCGGTTTCAAAATTATCAAAAGTGTATTCCGCTTTTAAAGGGCGTTTATTAATGGTGTCTTTTGTCGTAATTGATACTTTTTCCTGTTCAACGGCATCTTCTTTTAAAATAAATTTAAAACGACATTGGGATTTGATAATGTTCGAACAAATTTTATTCAACTTTTCTTGATAAAACTTTTCGATTCGGAATTTCACCAATGCATTGGGAACAATGATGTATATTAAATTGTTTTCGGTTTTGAAAACATCATTAACACCAGCAAACAAGCCTAAAAAATCAGTTTCGTCAAGATCTTCTTTTAATGTCAATAACGTTTGTTGCCAAAGCTTCAAACTGTCTTCCATAAACACACCCCGTTCATTTACCATTAAATAATAACACATAAAAAGCAAATAATAAAGCGAAAAATAAAAAAACATCAAAAAACAAAGATGCCCACTTTTCCACCGTGGATAAGTTGTGGATAAGTTATTCACAAAAGGTTAATACATTTCCCAAAGCGGAAATGTGGAAAGAAAAAAGCCAAACGAAAGACAAAAAAACATTGCAATAAATCGCGTTTATGGTACAATAGAAACAATGAAAATTATCAAAGCAAAGGAAAATAACCGCTTGGTTAAGTAAAAGTATGAATAAACAGACAAAAAACAAAACTTTAATACAAATTATCGATTTTCCCAATAAAATCAATTTAATAACAATGTTGATTGTTATTATTGTTTATGGAATAGGGCTTTTGTTATTAGCGAGAGTCATAACTCCGGATTTAGACTATGTTATTGAATTAAATTATCCAAAAGCAACATACAATACGGAAATAAATCCTTATATTTTTGTTAGAGGGACAGCGATTAACGTTAGTGAAGACGAAAGCAAAACAGAATTACGACCACAATTTCGCGTAATTGCTTACATCAATGCGATTTCGCCCGCAACACCAAGCAATGTTTTCTATGCTTATAGCGCTTTAGATGAAGCAGGGATGATGAATTACTTCTTTGAATCAACAAGACCAGGAAAAACACTACCCGTTTTCCATCAGGTTGTTGCCAGTTCAGAATACCCAAGTGGCGATCGTTATACAAAATACTTTGTGAAAGTTAATTATGACATTACTGAAGGAACAAATGTGACTAAAAAAACATTTGCCTTTTCGGAAGATGCGTTTGATTTAACAAAATCCGAATTAAATGATAATAAATTTAAAACATTAGCTGAGTTACCAGGCATTTTAGAGGTTAAGTTTACATTTACCGATGATGGGGTTTCCGTTCCTCAATACGATACGAATATTGATATCACCTTTGATACTACTAATCCTTATCACGTTAACCTTCAGTCTTGGATTATTACAGAAGATGGACAAATTTTCCCATACATTGGCATTTACAATTATTGCACACCAAAAGATCTTGATCCTTGGTATGAGACATCTGTTTATAAATACATCAAACCAAAAACAATTTATTTGAAACTAGAATACACTGATGCAAACAATCAAATGACGCCGCTATACTATAAAGTTGACATAAACACATTATTAAACTCGGAAAATTAAAATCCCAACGAAAAGACTTGACTTAAAACAAAAAATATAATATAATATCGAAAGCATGGTTTAATATAGGAGGTGCCTGTATGAAAAGAACATACCAACCGAATAAACGCAAACATATCAAGACTCATGGGTTTCGTGCCCGAATGGCGACTGTCGGTGGAAGATTAGTCTTATCACGTAGACGTCAAAAAGGTCGTTACAGACTAACTGTATAAACAAAAAACTTGGACCACTCGAATGTCACAATAAATCGGGGTGGTCTTTTTTTGTTTATATAAGAGGCATTTTATGAATCACAAATACAGTTTAAAGAAAAACCATGATATTGAAAAACTGATTAAGTTACGCCAAAGCGTTGGGAACAAGTATTATGCCATTTATTATTCATCAAGCAAAAATCCTTTAGCTCAAATTGCCCTTTCACCAACCAAAAGATTTAAAACGGCTGTTGAAAGAAATTACGAAAAACGCGTTTTACGAGAAATTTTAAGGGAACAATTAGACGATTTAGCGTTTTATAAAATGTTGATTGTTGTAAAAATAACAGCTAAAGAATTATCGTTTGTTCAAAAGAAAGAACAAATTGACTTATTATTAAATAAAATAAAAAAACAAAATATTACAGAGGAGAAGAAATGAAAGCAAATTATAAAAAATATTTGTTTGTGGCATTGATAATTATTGGATTATTTTTGTTCAGCAGTTGTGCAGGAACAAGCGAAGTTGAATATAACCCAATTGATGGAGTCCAAGGTATCGGCGATATTCTTGTTTGGCCAATGGCTGCTTTAATGTGGCTGATTGGAAAAAGCGTTGCTTTTGGTTATTATGGCATTGTCATTTTACTTGCAACAATCATTGTACGAACTTTAGCTTGGCCAATTTATGCAAAAACAAATGATATGACTTTAAAAATGCAACTCATGGGACCGGAACAAGCAAAATTAGAGCAAAAATATGCCGGGAAAACCGATCCAGAGAGCAATCAAAGAAAACAAATGGAATTAATGCAATTGTATAAAAAGTATGGAGTCGGGTTGGGTGGATGTTTAATCCAATTAGTCCAATTACCTATCTTTATATCTTTCTATCAAACATTGCAACGAGTTCCAAAGACAATTGGTGCGCAATACCAATTTGATTTTTCGTTTTTAAACACAAACTTTTTTGGAATTGACCTGTTTGCATCCAGAGATGGAAGCACATATCAAAATTGGGGGATTATTGTTCTTGCGATTCTTGTTGGAGCAACACAAATCGTTAGTCAGTTAATAGCTTCCCACCGCCAGAAGAAAGCAAAAGCAGATAGCCAATCAGCATTACCTGCTTATCGCCAACCTCCACAAACAGATGTTCAAAAGCAAACAGAAATGACTATGAAAATTATGATGTACGGAATGACCGCCATGATGATGTTCTTTGTTTATAACAGCACAGCCGCACTTGGCTTTTATTGGTTGGTTGGTAACCTTTATTCCACATTACAAGGATATTTTGGATACAAGAGTAGCCAAAAACGCCTTGCTCATTTAAAATCAAAGATATAAGAGGTGTATTATGCGTAGAAAAACATATGAAGTAAAAACAGTTGAAGAAGCGAAACAATTAGCTGTTGCTGATTTTGGTGTTAAAGAATCAGAATTAACCTTTACAATTGTTAACGAGAAAAAGGGTTTTTTAGGGATTGGCAGTAAAATTGAAGTTGAAGCTGTCATGGATGCTGATGGAATAACTCGCGGCAAAGAATATATTCAAATGATTTTGAACAATAATAATATCCAAGGATTCATTGAGAAAAAAGTTCGTGGCGACAATGTAGAATTTAATATCGATGCGGGAGATTTTAACGGATATTTAATCGGTAAAAACTCTCGAAACTTGATTGCCCTACAAATTCTTGTTTCAACTGTCGTTAATAAGTATTATAACGAAGAGGAAGAACCCAAGACAGTTATGGTGGATGTTGGTGGATACCGTAAACGCCGTGAAAAAAATCTTGAAAACATGGCCGTTGATTTTGGAAAGCAAGTTTCCCGTTCAAAACAAAAGATCCAACTGGATTATTTAAACGCCTATGAACGAAAAATCATTCACAATAAATTATCAACATGGAAAGATGTCCGCACTTATAGTGTTGGTGAAGAACCAAACCGCTTTTTAATTATTGAACCACGCGAACATACAAAACCAGTTGAAACAATAATCGTTGAAAATAAACCTGTTGAAACAGAAAAAAATCCCGAATGAACGGGATTTTTTTAATCTATATCAACATTGACTTTATCAAGTTTTGTTGCTAAGGTGTTGGGATTTTCTAAAATACGTTTTAATAAACGTAAAGAATTGGCATAGTAAAGACCGTCGCAAAAGCGCTCATCGGTAACAACGCCAAGATTCATGACTTTTTTCGCAACTATTTCGTTTTCACCTTGGACGACAGCTTCCATTTTTTCTTTGCCCATGCTAACAAAAATACCCGTTGTTCCAAAATCATATAAATGGTGATAAATAAAATCAATTTTAATGGATTTCAAATTTGTAACAAAAACAGTTGTATGAAATGGGGAAGCAGCGATGATTTTTTTGGAAAGCATGCCATGTTTGTCCAGCCATTTTAAAGTGCCAACAGCTAGTTTAATTAAAAAATTAGGAACGGATGTGAAGAACTTGGCTGTTTTGTCAGTGTTGTTGTTAGCTTTCACATGAGCGTTTTCCACAATAGCTTCATCAATTTTGTCCTTGATTTCTTTAATTGTTTCTAAACCGGTAAAAGGAAGTTTAATTGTCGTTTCTTTTCCTTCATCCTTTAATGTTTTTTTAACAGCAAAAGACACATAAATTAAACGTCTTTTAAAATGCTTTCCGTTCATAACAAACCGATTTAACTGTGGACGCAAAGCGATTAAACGAACAACAGCAGCAATGACAATGTGCATATAATTGTAAGAAACGCCGTTTTGCTTTTCTAAAGCAATGAAGTCATCAAGAGCATCACAAAGAACAGGATAGAGATAAGAGTTTTGTGAATCGTGACGAGCTTTCATAATATGGGGGACAATTTTAAAAATAGGATCAATATTTTTGATGCGAACGCCATCACTTCGTTTACCAAACATAAAAAAACCTCCGTGTGTTGATGATTTTAACACAAGCCAACAAGAATGTAAAATAATATAAACAAAAAAGGCCCAAAGGCCTTATGATGCAAGATATGTTTGTTCCAATGTTTTAAGATAGTTGACAAAAGGAAGAATGTTTTTATCAACTTTATATTCTTCAACCATTTGAAAGTATTTTTCTTTGTCAGAGAACGGGATAATGACTGGAGCAAGCTTGTGAGTCATTAATTCAAAAGCAAGCACTAAACGAGCACAACGGCCGTTACCATCGAGAAAAGGATGGATTTTCACAAGTTGTAAATGACTATAAGCTATTTTCTCAAATAAATCACCATGTTCTTCGTTTAAAGTATCAAAGTATTTCTTCATGCGATCATAAACTTTTACATGGCTTGGCGGAGTATGATTAGACCCGCGAACAGAGATATCGACATTGCGGTACAATCCGCCAATACCTAAATTATCCATCAATATTTCATGGATATCTTTAAGTTTGTTTTCATCAAACGGATGACCGTTTTGAAACATTTCCATAACAAAATTAAAGGCTTTTTCAAAGTTTTCGATGACTAAAGCTTTTTTCGGATCAAAGGAATCCTTTTTATTAGCGATGACATCACGAACATTTTCGAGCGTCACCCAATCATTTTCATAAGCTAAAGAGTTGAAAATGAACTGTTCTTTAAAACTAGGTTCAAGCTGTTGGGAATTAAATTTTAACGATGCTAATTCCTGCATCTTTACAAGTGGCCAATCACTCATCTTTACACCTCCAGGATAGAACTAATCTCATTATACCATAGGCAAAACCAATTAACAACAAATATAATATTATTGAAATAGTCCGCATTTTTAAGTATAATAAACTAAAGGGAATAAATGAGGTCATCTATGTTCTTGTTTTTAAAACTGTTTAAAAAAATATTATTTGTTGTTTTAACAATTTTTATTGTCTTTTTTATTAATGGTTTTATGGAAATAGGTTTTGCTAACAAAAAAATCAATGATTTTAAAGCGAGGGGCGAATTGATTGATACGACGGACAATGAAGAACGAAACCATTACTATAAAGTATCGCCTAAAGGCGATTACGAAGACATCAGCCGACAAATATTTGATATAGATCAACGCATTATTGGTGCCCAAGCAGACATCATAGTTACTAACCGTAATCCGATGCGCGAAGATCCAACAATATCTTGGGTAACAGGGTTTTTATCAAACATGTTTTATTTAGGACATGCTACTATTAATAGCGATGATGATGGTTTTTACATTTATGAAGTCATAGGCAACAGTTCAAGTGCTAACCAAAACGTCGTTTCTAAAGCGGTCAATGATTGGATAACATTTGAAGAACAATTGGGTGATGATGGTGTATCCCCGATTATTATTGGATTAAGAGCGAAAAACACGACTGAAGAGGAACGAGAACAAATGGTTTTATTTGCCAGCGAACAAGTCGGAAAACCATACAATTATACGTTTTTGTTTAACCGCGAAAACTCCTTCTATTGTACCGATTTAGTAAGTAGAGCATATGCAGCAGCAGGCATCAACATCAATTATGATTACTTGGCCACAACGGGCATTGACTTAATTGTGAGCAAAGAGTTATATATTATATTTATTCGTGAAGAAGTAGTTATCAATAACGAAAAACACTACAATTTTTATTATTTAGGTTAATGGAGAAACATATGGAAGATTTAATCGTTGCTGTCGCTACAGCACCAGGGAAAAGCGCGCTTTCCGTTATCCGTGTAAGCGGAGATGAAGCAATCGAAGTTGTTAACGGTGTTTTTAAAGGAAAAAATTTATTAAAAGCATCGACAAGAACGGTTCATTACGGGCGGATTATGAATGAAGAAAACGCCATTGATGAAGTGTTAGTTACTGTTTTTTGGGCCCCAAAAACCTTCACGGGCGAAAACATTGTGGAAATAAGCTGTCACGGAGGCGTTTTTGTCACAAACCAAATTTTAGAGGTGCTTTTAGAAAAAGGATGCCGTTTAGCTGAACCCGGCGAATTTACCAAAAGAGCGTTTCTAAACGGACGAATCGATTTAACGCAAGCTGAAGCTGTGACCGATATTATTGATGCTCAGACAAAAAGCAGTTTGAAAATGGCCAACATCGGCTTAAGAGGCGATGTAAAAAACATGATCATGAAGTTTCGTGATGAGCTTCTTTTTAGTATTGCGAAAATTGAAGTTAACATTGATTATCCGGAATACGAAGATGAAGAACAAATAACCATCGAGGTCTTAAAACCAACTATTGATAAATTGCAATTACAGATTGAGGAAATTATCAATAAAAGCCAAGTGTCGACAATCTTAAAACAAGGGATATCAACAGCGATTATTGGTAAACCGAATGTGGGGAAATCGAGCTTATTAAATGCTCTTTTAAGAGAAGATCGCGCCATTGTCACCGATATTGCGGGAACAACACGGGATTCCATTGAAGCGACTGTCAATTTGGGCGGTTTAATTCTTAATATTTATGATACAGCAGGAATTCGTGACACAGTTGACTTAATTGAAAAAATGGGTGTATTACGGACAAAGAAAATTATTGATCAAGTTTCTCTTATTATATTGGTCTTTGATTACAGTCAGGAACTGGATGCCAATGACGAAACAATTTTAGAATTAACCAAAAATAAAGAACGATTGATAGTTGTTAACAAACAGGATTTAAAAAAGCGGTTGGATACGAGTAAACTACCAAACCACTTATTAATATCTGCTTTTAACGAACAAGACATCAATCGCTTAGAAGAACAAATTAGATCAGTATGTCACATTACTAATTTATCGGATTTAGACAGTACTTTCATTGGAAATGCTAGACAAATAGCCAAGCTGAAGCAAGCTTACAACAGCTTAATGGATGCGAAAAACAGTTTAGAAAACAATGAACCAGTTGATATCATTAATTTAGATTTAACAGCGTCATGGAAAGCTCTTGGGGAAATCATCGGAGAAACGGTCGATGATGCCATCATTAACGAACTGTTCTCGAAGTTTTGTTTAGGCAAATAAAAAAGGGGTTAACGAATGTTAACCCTTTTGTTGTTCTTTGTAAAACAACCACTTCTTTGCTAAAATCGGATATAACCCCAAAGTAATAACCGATAACAAGAAATAACGAAGCATGTCATAGAAAATAGAATAAGGAGGGAAGACCACTTTTAATCCGAACTGTACTAAAATAACAACAAAAACAGCGATAATTGTCCGGATTAAACGAATTTTCATGGATTGCGAACAATCAAAATCAACAAGCTTCTTTTCAAAATAAACAGCGATGATATAGCCTAAATAAAAAGCATATGCGGAATAAAAATCTTTATAGATGACAATATCATTATATTCCTTACGCCAAAAAATAAAGACAAACGGTAAAAAGAAAAGAGCAACTAAACCGTATAAAACAATTTGCTTTTGGAAGTCTTCTTCATATCGTTTATGGAGATAAGAACCAATCCATACAGAACCAAGCCCTAAAACAACAGCTGCTAAAACATCGGTCGGATAGTGAACACCAAGAACTAAACGGGAAAGTCCAACCAATCCGATTAAGACGTAAGCAACAATCTTGACTGATTTCGCTTTAAATAACCGTGAAAACAAAGTAAACGAAACCGTGGCGTTCTGTGTATGGCCGGATGGGAACGAAGCCCCTGTGGCCGTTTCCATTCTTGCTGGTTCAAACGTTGCTAAAGGATGATTGAAAGGACGGACACGATTGACCAATCCCTTGAGTGCATTATTCAACAACATTGATACAAAAATGGTGAAAGCAATGTTTTGCCCAGTCTTTTTTGAGTAAAAGAAATAAATAATAACTAATATAGCAATTAGAATGCTTTGCTCAGCTAGAGCAGTAATAAATTCGAAGATAGCATCCGTCGTGGGGGTAGCAATGCTCCGCAACCATTCAATAAACCCTAACTCTAATTCAGTCATGAAACCCTCCTAGATAGTAACATTGTAATATGAACCAAGAGGATTGTAAAGAAAAAGTTCAAGCGGTTTTCCGCTTGAACATCTTTTTTATTTGTCTTTTGCAATTTCAACTAATGAAGCAACAGTTCCCGCTAATCCTTGTAGATTTGATGGAACAATAATTTTTGTAGCTTGACCTTTAGCCATTTCCGCTAAAGCTTCATATGCTTTAATAGTCAATACAGCTTGATCGGCTCCCGCATGGCGAATGAGTTCGATTCCTTTTGCCTTGGCTGTTTGAACTTCTAAAATAGCTTTTGCTTCACCTTCAGCTTCCAATACTTGGGCTTCTTTACGACCTTCAGCCTCATTTATCAAAGCTTGACGTTTTGCTTCAGCTTGTAAGATTGTTGATTCTTTAAAGCCTTCAGCTTGTAAGATGGCTGATCGTTTTTCACCTTCAGCTCTTAAAATTGATTCACGGCGTTCACGTTCGGCACGCATTTGTTTTTCCATGGCATCACGAATATCTTTTGGAGGAAGAATGTTTTTAAGTTCAACACGGTTGACTCTAATTCCCCAAGGATCTGTTGCGATATCCAAAATGTCACGCATTCTGACATTAATAAGATCACGGCTTGTTAGTGTTGCGTCTAAATCTAATTCACCAATAATGTTACGGAGCGTTGTGGCTGTCAATTTTTCGATGGCCAATAAAGGATTTTCAACACCGTAAGTATAAGCTTTTCCGTCAGTAATCATAAAGAAGATAACGGTATCGATTTGCATTGTAACATTATCCTTTGTAATAACAGGTTGTGGATCAAAATCAATAACTTGTTCTTTTAAGGAAATCTTTTTCGCAATCTTATAAAAGAACGGCACAAGGAAATGTAACCCAGTTCCCCAAGTAGTATAATATGTCCCTAAACGTTCAATGACATAGGCATTCGCTTGAGAAACGATTTTAAAACTAGAAGCAACAACAATTAAAACGATAACCAAAACAATTAATATGGCAATTAAAGGGCCATTATTATCCGCTAATACAATAAAATTAAACATTAATATTCTCCTTTTCTATAATAAAAATAATAAATAAATCTACAATACTTGGACGTTATTGTTTCCTTCTACTTTGGAAACAACTAATTTAATACCAACAATCGCATCAATTAAAACTTTTTCACCGACAACAAACGACAAATTATCATTGTTGATTGCTCGCCATAAATTGTTATCAACCTTAATTTCCCCGATTTCATTAGGAACGATTTCTTTTGTGACGATACCAATCATCCCAATCAAACGGTCTGAATTGGTTTTAATAATGTCTCTTCGCATCATTTTTTTAGTAAGAGGACGGGTTGCTAAAACCAAAATCAAAGACAAAACAACGAAAATAATGACTTGAAGATATGGATCTGCAAAAAAGACGCCACAAACAATGGCAACAACGGAACTAACGCAGAACCAAATGGTCGTAAGATTGCTCGTTTCTAGTTCAACAATTAACGTAATAACAAAAACAGCAAGCCATGTAATCATCATAATCCAATCAATTGAGGAAAATGTTCTAAGAAATAACATTAATTAACCTCCTTATCGAAATAAACGCGCAAAAATTTCTGCGAATTATCCCAGTCACACGGGAATTTATACAGATTTTTCTTCGTGAAATCCAATGGGAAAAACTTTTGAATGTTGCTAATAATACTTTTTCCGTTGATTCGTCCGTAAGTTTGCTTGATCGAAATCGCATGCAAATCATTATCTGTGTATTTTCCCATAGTGGCTTCTTCTTTGTTTAATGCTTTAATCAGTAAAACATTCTTGATTTTATCATAGCCAATCAAAGTTGTAAAGGCTGTTTTAAAATAAGATGATGCCACGGTGTTGAGAGTGATGTTTGTTTCATAAATAGAAACATAACCTTGTAAATTTTTGGAAAACCATTGAATATCCATACAATTTCTCCTTTCGCTAATAGTATACAACAAAATTCAAAAAAATGCAAGAAAAATTCAAAAAAATATTTTACAATGTGTTTCCAATTAAAACATTAAAAACAATTGAAAAGATTTCACAACTATGGTATAATGCTATCCAGTTATCAAAGGAGTCACTTTATGAAAAAACATCTTAACCGTTATATAATTTTAATATTTGTTATCTTGATTCCATTACTTGCTGCTTATTTGGT